>CALUOO010000011.1 GCA_944322345.1 uncultured Bacteroides sp.
AGTGGGAGAGTAGGTCGCCGCCGTTTTCAGTGAGTCCTCCGGAGGTGAAAACTTCCGGAGGACTTTTTTTGTATGTACTGAATCGAAGTATGAAAATTTGGGGGATTGAAAATAATAAAAACGATGTGGCTTGTATATCGTTTGTACATCATCTTTCTAATCTGCTGCATGAATTATCTACATCTTAGTATAGATTAAATATTAGAAGTGGACAATTTGTTCGCTTAGACTTTTTGTGTGCTGATATTATTGCTGTTCTCTTTGTATAGAGGAACTGATGTAAAAGGTGGTTTTTCTTTTAAGAATAGCTTTTGTGTGACTTTAATTATGTTTTTTTTGTAGCAGGTGTATGTAATACAGATATTTATTTGTATCTTTGTCGCCCGAATTATGTCTATCTGATTTTTCCATAGTTGATTGGAGATTACCGAGATTTAGATAGATATTAAAAATAGAAGAATTGGGAAAGTTTGATAAATATAACATTGATTTGAAGAGTATGCAGGCAGACTCAGCTAAATATGAGTTTGTTCTGGATAATCTTTATTTCGCCAATATTGATGGACCAGAAGTTCAAAAGGGAAAAGTGAACGTAGAATTGTCTGTTAAGAGAAGTTTACATGCTTTTGAATTGGATTTCCAGATAAATGGAGTTGTGTTTGTCCCATGTGACAGATGTTTGGATGATGTTGAACTTTCTGTGACTTCTTCAGATAAATTATTGGTTAAGTTTGGCCGTGAGTATGCTGAAGAGGGAGATAACTTGATTATAATACCTGAGGAAGAAGGGGTAATTAATGTTGCATGGTTTATGTATGAGTTTATCTCTTTGGCAATTCCGATGAAGCATGTACATGCTCCTGGTAAGTGTAATAAAGCGATGACCAGTAAATTGAGTAAGCATTTGAGGGTCGATGCTGAAATGGGTGATGATGATTTTTTTGACGTAGAAATAGATGATAATACGTCTGAAGAAGATTTGGAAGAAAAAATAGATCCTCGTTGGAATGAATTAAAGAAAATATTAGATAATAATTAAAGTTTTAAGAAAATGGCACATCCTAAAAGAAGACAATCAAAAACGAGAACTGCGAAGAGAAGAACTCATGATAAGGCAGTAGCTCCGACATTAGCTATCTGTCCAAATTGCGGTGAATGGCACGTTTATCACACTGTATGTGGTGCCTGTGGCTACTATAGAGGTAAGTTAGCTATTGAAAAAGAAGCAGCTGTATAAATTTAGGTACAGTTATACTCAAGACAGCCAGAGAGATTCTCTCCGGCTGCTTTAAGTATTATAGTATTGCTGATTAAAATTAGGTTTGATGGAAAAAATAAATGCGGTAATCACAGGAGTCGGTGGGTATGTTCCGGATTATATCTTGACAAATGATGAGATATCTAAGATGGTTGATACCAATGACGAATGGATTATGACTCGTATTGGAGTAAAAGAGAGACATATATTAAATGAAGAGGGATTGGGTAGTTCATATATGGCGCGTAAGGCAGCTAAGCAACTGATGAAGAAAACCAACTCTAATCCTGATGATATAGATTTAGTTGTTGTCGCTACTACTACTCCGGACTATCATTTCCCTTCTACAGCTTCTATTCTTTGCGATAAGCTTGGGCTGAAGAATGCTTTTGCCTTCGATCTACAGGCTGCTTGTAGTGGCTTTCTGTATCTAATGGAGGTTGCTGCGAATTTTATTCGCTCGGGAAGATATAAAAAAATAATCATTGTCGGTGCTGATAAGATGTCGTCAATGGTTAATTATACAGATCGTGCTACATGTCCTATTTTTGGAGATGGAGCAGCAGCTTTTATGGTAGAGCCTACTACTGAGGATGTCGGTATTATGGATTCTATTTTGAGAACAGATGGCAAAGGGTTACCTTTTTTGCATATGAAGGCTGGTGGATCGGTTTGTCCTCCTTCTTACTTTACTGTTGATAATAAGATGCATTATTTGCATCAGGAGGGACGTACAGTCTTTAAATATGCAGTGTCAAGTATGTCTGATGTTTCGGCTGCTATCGCAGAGAAAAATAGATTGACGAAGGATAATATTGATTGGATTGTTCCTCATCAGGCTAATGTACGTATTATAGAGGCTGTGGCACATCGTTTAGAAGTGCCAATGGATAAAGTACTGGTGAACATACAACATTATGGGAATACTAGTGCTGGTACGCTTCCATTGTGTATTTGGGATTTTGAAGATAAATTGAAAAAAGGTGATAACATGATTTTCACAGCGTTTGGCGCAGGATTTACCTGGGGAGCCGTCTATGTGAAATGGGGTTATGACGGAAAGAAAGAAGTATAATACTGATTTCTATGATATATTGAAAACGCATCCTATTTCGATTCGATGCGTTTTTTTGTCTCATTTAATAAAAAATGAAGATGCATAAAGCTGGTTTTGTGAATATTGTCGGAAATCCTAATGTGGGTAAATCTACATTGATGAATGCATTGGTTGGCGAACGTATCTCTATTGCTACATTTAAAGCTCAAACTACTCGTCACCGGATTATGGGAATTTATAATACGGATGAAATGCAGATTGTCTTTTCCGATACTCCAGGCGTATTGAAGCCGAATTATAAGCTGCAGGAGTCGATGCTGAATTTCTCTACTTCGGCGTTGATGGATGCTGACATTCTGCTTTATGTAACAGATGTGGTTGAAACACCGGATAAGAACAGTGAGTTTATGGAAAAAGTATGTAAAATGGAAGTTCCTGTTTTACTGCTGATTAATAAAATAGATCTTACAGATCAAAATAAGCTCATCGCATTGGTTGAGAATTGGAAGGACCTATTGCCACAGGCTGAGATTATTCCTATTTCAGCAGCGTCAAAATTTAATGTAGACTATGTGATGAAACGTATCAAGGAGCTACTTCCTGATTCTCCTCCTTATTTTGGAAAAGATCAATGGACAGATAAGCCTGCGCGTTTTTTTGTCAATGAGATTATTAGAGAAAAAATTCTGCTGTATTATGATAAAGAGATACCTTATTCTGTAGAGGTTGTGGTGGAACAGTTTAAGGAAGATGCAAAAAAGATTCATATTCAGGCTGTAATTTATGTAGAACGTGAATCACAGAAAGGTATTATTATCGGTCATCAGGGAAAGGCATTGAAGAAAGTAGCTACAGAATCGAGACGAGATTTAGAGCGTTTTTTTGGAAAAACGATTTTCCTTGAAACTTATGTGAAGGTCGATAAAGACTGGCGTAATTCGGATAAGGAATTGCGTAATTTTGGTTATCAGTTGGATTAATATAAGAGTAACTATGCGACTGTGATAGTCGTACAAAAAAGTGATTAAGCTATGGGAAATTTAGTTGCAATTGTTGGACGCCCGAATGTGGGAAAGTCAACTTTATTTAATCGTTTGACAAAAACGCGTCGAGCGATTGTGAATGAGGAAGCTGGTACTACACGTGATAGACAGTATGGTAAATCTGAATGGTTGGGGCGTGAATTCTCTGTGGTTGATACCGGAGGATGGGTTGTCAATTCTGATGATATCTTTGAGGAGGAAATCAGAAAACAAGTGCTGCTTGCGGTAGACGAAGCCGATGTCATTTTGTTTGTTGTTGATGTAATGAATGGGCTGACTGATTTGGATATGCAGGTCGCTTCTATTTTGCGTCGTACTAAAAGACCTGTGATTGTTGTTGCTAATAAGACAGACAATAATGAGTTACAGTATAATGCCCCTGAGTTTTATAAATTAGGTTTAGGTGATCCTTATTGTATTTCGGCAGTTACAGGTAGTGGAACGGGGGATTTGCTGGATTTGCTTGTGAGCAAGTTTAAAAAAGAGTCTACAGAAATTCTGGACGATGACATACCTCGTTTTGCTGTAGTTGGACGTCCGAATGCTGGAAAATCTTCTATTGTGAATGCATTTATTGGTGAAGACCGTAATATTGTTACTGAAATTGCAGGTACAACACGTGACTCTATTTATACACGATACAATAAATTTGGCTTTGATTTCTATTTGGTAGATACGGCAGGTATTCGGAAAAAAAACAAAGTGAGTGAGGATTTGGAGTACTATTCTGTAGTCCGTTCCATACGTTCTATTGAAGGATCTGATGTCTGCATACTGATGCTGGATGCTACAAGAGGCATTGAAAGCCAGGATTTAAATATTTTCTCGTTGATCCAGAAGAATCAGAAAGGATTGGTGGTGGTTGTCAATAAATGGGATTTGGTAGAGGATAAGACTGTAAAAGTAATGAAAACTTTTGAAGATGCCATTCGGTCTCGTTTTGCTCCTTTTGTTGATTTCCCTATTATTTTCGCATCAGCACTAACCAAGCAACGTATTTTAAAAGTGCTTGAAGAAGCTCGCAATGTATATAACAATCGGACGACAAGAATACCGACTGCACGGTTGAATGAGGAGATGCTCCCTTTGATCGAGGCATATCCACCACCTTCTATCAAAGGTAAGTATATAAAAATTAAGTATATCACTCAGTTACCTAATACTCAAGTTCCTTCATTTGTTTATTTTGCTAACTTGCCACAATATGTAAAAGACCCCTATAAGCGCTTTTTGGAAAATAAAATGCGTGAAAAGTGGGACTTGAAGGGAACTCCAATTAATATTTATATTAGGCAAAAGTAAGGTTTATGGCATATATAAATGGTGTCTTTTGACGATTGAGGAAGGACGGTAATTGCACATTTGTTGCTTTGCCGTCCTTTTTTCTTTTAATAATGTAGTTATTTCTCTATCTCTTTTCCGGCTTCTTTCCATGCACTGAAACCTTTGTCGAGTTCCAATACTTTGTATCCTTTTTCACTAAGTATTTTTGCAGCTTTCCTGCTTCGTTTCCCGCTGCGGCAGTATAATGCTACTGGCCGGTCTTTTTGAAGAAGGGAATCAGCCATCGTAGAAAACGATTCGTCCAAAACATTGATGTTGATCGATTGTGCAATATGCCCTTCTGTATATTCTGCTAAAGTACGTACATCCAGTCGTTGGATATTCTTATCTTGGATGATTGAATCAAATTCTTCTACATTCATAGATGTAAAATTTCCTTTTGTCTGCTGGCAGGAGAAAAGGGTGATTAACGAAAGTATAATACCCATTGTCAGTGAATTTAAAGCGGTCATTGGTAACTAGTATTTTATCATTGAAGTTTATAGGTTCCTGATTTTTCGAGGTGAATAATTCAGAAGCCTATAAACTAAAAAACTTAAGCATTTATCTATTTAATAACTGTAGGAGGGTATATATTCAAATCCTTCAAAGTCTTTGTTGCAATATTTATCGGATTCTACTACCAGTCCATCTTCTCCGGTTGTGTAATACTTGAATTTTATTCGGATGTTTTGATCGTTTTCTTCTGCTAGACTGATCAGAGGAATGGAAATGTATGCATTCCGGTTATAGTATTCTTCGTCGCCGTTGGCATTGTGATATAGTGAGAGTACAACTGTCTTTTCTCCCTTTTCGTTGGTACTTTCTTCCTCGGCATATACTTCGAAAGAATGTGGCTTCCCTCCTTTGATCTTGACGTTCAGTATCATGTTCAGATAGTCTCGTCCCATCCATATACTGGTTACGCTTACCGGATCTTTTGCCAACGTCTCTTCTGTTTCATTGTCTTCGCTTTTTTGCTTGGGCTCTAATACAATGACTGCCTGAAGTGAATAGATATTGGCATTGGATGTGCCTTCTATTATTTCGTAATTTGATAACACCCGTTTGCTGCTGTTGGGAGTAATGCTTGAATTGGTATAATCGTTTGTTATTGTAAGCCTGTCTCCTTTGTCGGGAAGTAGCGACTGCAGTGTCCCGTCGTCGCCAGATTCTATTGTAACAAATTCCAGCTTTACAGAAGGATAATGGTAATCGCTATCTTTATCGCATGAGAAAAGAAACAGTAGAATGAATACTGATAAGTAGCGTGTAATATGGATTTTGTTTCGGCTCATGAACGGGTTGCTAAATAGTTGATCAAAGGATTGGCATACATCATTAGCAATTTCTCGCGAAGGAAATCTTCATCTTTGTGATCAATGTCAATCTTTTCCAGTTGTTGTCTGATATAATCGGAAAAACGGTTCTTCTCTTCGGCTGTATAATGGCTTTTGAAGTTGTCTGTCCCTTTCAGCCAGTCGTATGCCACATAGTTGCCCGGATAAAGTTTATAGTTAGAGTGTATCCGATGATCGATGCAGGAAGCGATTTGTGTAAATAGTTCTTGTTTGGGTAACGAACGGTCTACTTGTGACAGCATGTCGTTGATACATCCTCCCATTTGGAAATGCACTCTGCCTTTATAACCAAAGAGCCCGATTTGCATGTTGATCAGGTCGTCGGCTGTTGTTTTTTTGTATCCTTCCACATCTCGCTTAAGCTGAAATTCTTTTGCCTTCAGAAAGTCGCAGGGGTCATATTCGTACGAGATGGCAAGAGGCATGATGTTCATTTCCATCAAGCGGTCTACCACATCTCCTTCTCCTCCCATAGCCAGCATTTTCAGGATACTTTCTTGTGTACGGTCGTTGGAGTCTTTGGCACGTCCTTCGCGTTGGGCTATCCAGATTGACTGCTGTTTTTCTGCGATGGTATGGTGCATATAGCGTGACATGCGTGCTGACGATTCCAGTTGTTGTCTCATGCTCAATCCACGTTGTACGATAAATGATTTGTTGACACGTACCAGTTTTTTAATCCACGGGTAGATCAGCAGATTGTCACCTATGGCAATCTCTACTGTTTCCATCCCTTCGTCTACCAGCAGCACAGAAAGGAAACCGGAGTCAAGAATAATGTCGCGATGGTTGGATATGTAAGTGTAAGCTTTTTGAGCATCAGATTGTGACTTGCGGTCTAGAGTCACTCCGTCTGTATGCTTTTTTATAATCTGTTGAAGGATACCGTAGCAGAATGTTTTCTGAAATTCCAGTTTGGTTTTGCAGTTGCGCATCTTTTCTGCCAAAAGCTCAAAAGGAATATTGGGGATGACGCTGCAAGCTACTTTCTGAAAAGCTGGATCAGCAATCAGTTCCTCGAATATCTGAGGAAGTTCATCATCGTGATAGGGGCGGATTTCGTTGAACTCTTCAATCATGGTGTTTATTTTTTATGAGAGGTAAACAATCTTTTGTAAATGATTTGCTATATAAATACCTTTTGTCATTTCATCATAAACGATGACATCAGGAAGTTCTTGGGCTGAATAAATTGTATTAATTCTTGCTTCTTTGTGTAAATTGAACCAACGATTTATTAAGGCAACAGGGTAGTTTGGATAAAATTCCTTCTTTTTTATATTGTGTTTAGGTTGCCAAAAAGAAATAATCATGGTTTCACATAATTCAATCTTCTTACGGTAGTTTATAGCATTCTTATTTGGTTCATTAATTAGTTCTCCAATCCAAATGTTAATTTCTCTAATGAACTGGTGTATGGGATGATCCTTTTTGTAGAAACGACAGTATATTTTATCTTGTTGTGTTATTCCACAATATTGAGAAATATTTCGTTCGTTTGTTTGCTTACCTGTGATAATATAGAAGTTATAAGAATTATCTATATTATATCTATTTTCCCATTTTTTAAGCTCCTCTATATTTAGAAAAGGACCTACCCAGTTGATAACGAATGTATTAAACTTATTCATAATTACTTAAATGCGTTTTCTATGATATCTGTCATTACATCCTTGATGTCCAGTCCTGCTGCACGTACCTGCTGGGGAATAAAGCTGGTGGCCGTCATTCCCGGCGTGGTATTAACTTCCAGTAGGTTGATTTTTTCGCCGGCTGTCACAATGTAGTCTACACGAATAATGCCCGAACATCCTAATATGTCGTAGATGGCGGATGTCAGTGTTTGTACGCGGCGGGTTAACTCGTCGGATATGCGAGCTGGGGTAATTTCATCTACTTGTCCGTTGTACTTGGCATCGTAGTCGAAAAACTCGTTGTGGGTTACTACCTCTGTCGGTGGGAAGATAACGGTTTTCTCCTTTGTCTTGTAACATCCGCAGGTCAGTTCTGTCCCTTCCATGTATGCTTCTACCAGCACTTCTTGTGCTTCACTGAATGCTTTGGCTATGGCTGGCTGTATCTGTTCGCGGGTTTTTACTTTGGTCACTCCGAAGCTTGAACCGCCTAGACTGGGCTTGATGAAGCAGGGAAGTCCGATTTTCTCGATAACGTCTTCGTCGCTGATAGACTGTCCTTGTCGGAGAAGCAGCGATTCGGCTATCCGGACGCCGAAGCCTTTCAGGTATTGGTTGCATGCAAATTTGTCGTAAGTGATGGCTGCTGCCAGTACGCCACAGCAGGAATACGGGATACGCATCATGTCGAAGTATCCTTGCAGACGCCCGTCCTCACCCGGAGTGCCGTGAATGGTGATGTAGGCAAAGTCGAACGTGATCTTTTCTGTCCCGTTCATGAAGCTGAAGTCGTTCCGGTCTACCGGAAGCTTTCTCCCGTCCGGCAGCTGTACCTCCCAGCGGCGACCTTCCATTTCAACAATATACAAGTTATACTTTTCCTTGTCAATAAAGGAATAAATGCCCTGTGCGCTGCGCAGGGAAACTTCAAATTCGGAGGTGTCTCCTCCTGCTACGATAGCAATGTTGCGTTTCATTCTAAATCTCTGTTACTTATATAGCCTCTCCACTTCTCGATAAGTCGCGTCATGTCGTCCGGAAGCTCGGAGGTGAAATACATCTCTTCGCCTGTCACCGGATGGACAAAGCCCAGTGTCATGGCATGCAGTGCCTGTCGGGGGCAAGTGTCAAAGCAGTTGTTTACAAATTGTTTGTATTTACTGAAATGAGTACCTTTCAGAATCTCGTGTCCGCCGTAACGCTCGTCGTTGAACAGCGTATGTCCGATGTGTTTCATGTGTACACGTATCTGGTGAGTACGTCCGGTTTCGAGTACACATTCCACCAGTGTCACGTATCCCAGCCGTTCCAATACCCGATAGTGTGTCACAGCATGTTTGCCGACGTTCGGATCGGTCATTACTGCCATTTGCATACGGTCTTTGGGATTACGGGCAATGTTGCCTTCAATAGTCCCTTCGTCCTGTTCGACAATACCCCAGACCAGCGCACGGTATTTACGTTTGGTTGTTTTGTTGTAGAACTGTAATCCCAAGTTGGTTTTCGCATCCGGAGTCTTGGCTATCACCAGCAGTCCGGAGGTGTCCTTGTCTATACGATGCACCAGTCCTACGTGCGGATCGTTAGCGTCATAATCCGGTACGTCTTTCATGTGCCAGGCCAGTGCATTGACCAGTGTGCCGTGATAGTTTCCATGTCCGGGATGCACCACCAGCCCGGCAGGTTTGTTGACTACCATTACATAGCGGTCTTCATAGACAATGTTGAGCGGGATGTCTTCGGGGATGATTTCGTTTTCGTAGCGTGGCCGGTCCATCATTACGGTAATGACGTCCAGCGGCTTTACTTTGTAGCTGCTTTTTACCGGTTTCCCGTTTGCCATGACAAAACCGTTTTCGGCAGCCTTCTGTATACGGTTGCGCGAAGCGTTGACAATGCGTTCGAACAGGTATTTGTCTACTCTGACCATTGCCTGTCCTTTGTCCACTACTACGCGGAAGTGCTCGTAGAGTTGGGCTTCGTCTCCTACCGGTTCAACGTCTTCCAGTCCTTCTTCCAGTTCGTCCGAATAATCTTCCTCTGTCATACGCGGATGCATGTAATTGTTGTATCTGATTAAAACCAGCTGTCTTCTTCCTGTGAGGCCGAAGTCTCGGGGATAATGAGGTCTAGGCTGTCGGTTCCCAGTGAGTCGCTTTCCAATTCTGAAGTTCCGTCGCCTACTACAAGTGTCAGTGTTGCGCCTAATGGAATTTCTTCTCCGGCAACTAACGAGCGGCCTTTATATTTTACTTCGTATACCCATTCTTTCTCACCACTTATCCATTCTTCTTCGTTCAGCTTGAATCCTGCAGCTAAGACTCTGGCTTGTGCCTGTCGTAGCGAACTGTTGTCAGCGACGTCGGGTACTGTTCTTAGAGGAATGCTTAGTGTGTTGATGGTCAGATAAATGGTGCGTCCTTCTTTTACTCTCTGCCCTACGGCGGGGGTTACGTCCAGAATAACGCCGGCCGGCTGTTTCTTGACATAAGTGGAGTCGGATACAACGCATTCAAGCTTGCTGTTGTGGAACAACCGGGTAGCTTCGTCTACGGTCATGCCTTTGACGTCGGGTACAACGACTGCCTCACCGTGATGGGTATAGACGTCCAGCCATTTCATAACTCCGAAACCAATAGCTATGGCCAGCACAACCATAACCAAAATATTTATCCAGAATGCTTTGTTTACTCTGAAAGAAAAGAATTCCTTGAATGTCATAGTGTATCACTCTTAAATCGTGCCAAAGATACGGATAAAAATTCAGTTACTCAACTTTCAGTGGGGCATTTCGGTATTTGCAGGAGAGGTCTTCCCGACACCCGGGTGTCGGGAAGCCTGAGATCCGGGTGTCGGTATTGCCGAGATGGGGGTGTCAGGATGACTGAGACCCGGGTGTCGGGAAGAGTACGGTTGCATGGCGAAGTTACTTTGCTGCTTCTTGCTACTATGTCCGCACATTTTCTAAATTCTTCCCAATGATTTCTTTCTCCCAGGCGTATGGTTCGTATTCCGCAATTATCTGTATTTTTGCACCTGTACGTTGAATGGAAAAAATGTTTGTAGCATGAAAGATTTTGCCGCCATCGATTTTGAAACTGCCAACTGGTATCGTACCAGTGTGTGTAGTGTGGGGATTGTGATTGTGCGTGATGGGATGATTGTAGACCGTTTCTATCAGTTGATACGTCCTTATCCCAATTTCTATAGCCGGACGAATACGGAGGTGCATGGGCTAACTCGTCAAGATACAGAGGATGCGGATTTGTTTCCGGAGGTATGGAGGAGTATAGCTCCGCGACTCGAAGGCCTTCCACTGGTGGCACACAACAGCCCGTTTGATGAAGGCTGTCTGAAAGCAGTCTTTCAGAAATATGGTATGGAATATCCCGATTATGTGTTCTACTGCACTTGTCGTGCTTCGCGCCGTGTTTTCGGCAAGGAGTTGCCCAATCATCAGTTACACACTGTGGCTGCCCGTTGTGGATACGACCTGACGCAGCATCATCATGCGCTGGCTGATGCGGAGGCTTGTGCGCGGATTGCGATGGAGATTCTTTGAGTTGGGGAGGGGAAAAGTGAGAGGAATGTAGCCAGTTAACAGGATACAAAAAAGGTGAAACCTTATCGATCTCACCTTTTTTGTATTCTGTTTATTGCCAGTTTTTCTGACCGTTGTATTCGTCAGAAACGGTTAATTTCTTTCTGCCTTTAGCACGGCGGGCTGCTAATACTCTGCGACCATTGGCAGTTGCCATTCTCTCACGGAAACCGTGTTTGTTTTTTCTCTTTCTGTTAGAGGGTTGAAATGTTCTTTTCATTACTTATGACGTTTTATGTTATTATTCTACGGATTCGGGCTGCAAAAATAGGCACTTTTTTCAAATTAACCAAGAGTTCATTCATTTTTGCTTTAAAGTTTTTGTGTTTTTTGCTGATTTAGATTACTTTTGCATCCGAATTCAAGCTGAAATAACTCAATAACAATAATATATAAAGAATAATAGCAGTATGATTAATGCTCAAGACATTAAAAACGGAACATGTATCCGTATGGACGGAAAACTCTATTTCTGTATCGAATTCCTGCATGTAAAACCGGGTAAAGGAAATACTTTTATGCGTACAAAACTGAAGGATGTGGTAAGTGGTTACGTGATTGAACGTCGCTTCAACATCGGTGAAAAATTGGAAGATGTACGTGTAGAACGTCGCCCATACCAGTTCTTATATAAAGAAGGTGATGATTATATCTTTATGAATCAGGAAACTTTCGATCAGCATCCGATTGCACACGACCTGATTAACGGTGTTGATTTCTTGTTGGAAGGTATGGTGCTGGATGTGGTATCTGATGCTTCTACAGAAACTGTACTTTATGCTGATATGCCTATCAAGGTTCAAATGAAGGTGACTTACACAGAGCCGGGATTGAAAGGTGACACTGCAACTAATACATTGAAGCCTGCTACTGTTGAGTCTGGAGCTACTGTACGTGTTCCTTTGTTTATCAACGAAGGTGAGACAATTGAAATCGATACACGCGACGGTTCTTATGTTGGCCGTGTGAAAGCATAATACAACAATAGGTTGTTGTTTTTAGTCGGAAGGATGTTACATTTCTTGTATTTGTAACATCCTTCTGTCATTTTTATCTCTCTTTTTTATTACTTTTGTCCGGACTTTAATTTATTGGAAGAAAATGAGAAAGCTAATTTACATGCTACTTTTTGTTTGTATATCCATTGCTGTTAATGGGCAACAGGCAAAATATGTATTCTATTTCATCGGAGATGGAATGGGAGTTAATCAAGTGAACGGAACTGAAATGTATAATGCTGAAGTGCAGGGTGGAAAAATAGGTATAGAACCGCTGACTTTTGCACAATTCCCGGTAGTATCGCTGGCTACCACATTCTCGGCAACTAATTCAGTGACAGATTCGTCTGCGGGTGGAACAGCTTTGGCAACCGGACAGAAAACATACAATGGCGCAATTGGAGTAGGTCGGGATAAATCGCCTATCGAATCTATTGCCGAAAAAGCTAAAAAGGCTGGTAAGAAAGTTGGAGTCACTACTTCTGTCAGTGTGGATCATGCTACTCCGGCTGCTTTTTATGCACATCAGCCAGATCGTAATATGTATTATGAAATAGCTATGGACCTTCCTAAAGCTGACTTTGATTTTTATGCTGGTGGTGGATTTTTAAAACCGGAAAAGAAAGATGCGCCAAATATTTATTCTGCTTTCGAGGAAGCAGGTTATACAATAGCACGTGGCTATGCGGACTATAAAGTCAAATCAGAAAAAGCAGAGAAAATGATCCTGATTCAGGAAGAAGGTGCAGATCCTTCATCTCTACCTTATGCAATTGATCGTAAAGAGGGGGATTTGACTCTGGCTCAGATTACAGAAAGTGCTATAGATTTTCTGACTAAAGGAAAAAATAAAGGGTTCTTCCTGATGGTAGAAGGTGGTAAAATAGATTGGGCTTGTCATAGCAATGATGCAGCTACGGTATTTCATGAGGTGAAAGACATGGATGATGCGGTTCGGGTTGCGTATGATTTCTATAAGAAACATCCGAAGGAGACACTTATCGTTATTACTGCTGATCATGAAACTGGAGGAATTGTATTGGGGACTGGAAAGTATGCATTGAATTTGAAGGCTCTGCAATATCAAAAACATTCAGTAGATGGGCTCTCAAAAGAAATTAGCGCATTTAGAAAGCAAAAGGATAATAAGGTTACATGGGAAGAAATGAAAGAATTTCTTGGAGAGCAGATGGGATTTTGGAAAGAACTGCCTATCTCTTGGAAACAAGAAAGAGAATTGCGTGATGAGTTTGAAGAATCGTTTGTGAAAAACAAAGTAAAATATGCTGAAAGTATGTACTCTAAAGCTGAACCATTGGCTGCTTGTGCAAAAGAAATTATAGATGAAATAGCCATGGTGGGCTGGACAAGCGGAGGGCATTCTGCGGGGTATGTTCCTGTTTTTGCAATAGGAGCAGGCTCTCAACTTTTTGGTGAAAAGATTGATAATATAGAGATACCTCAAAGAATTGCAAAAGCTGCAGGATATTAGAAGACAGCATGCTTGCTATAAGAAACAAAGCCTCGTATCTTTTTAGGTATGGGGCTTTGTTTCTTAATAAATATTAAATTATGACTCTTGTATGACAATGTGTTGTAGAACATATTTTTTGCTTTTATCCCTTTTCTGTAAGCTTTGGAAAGTGGCTTTTCTCCTTTTTTGAAATATACGTAATCTAAAAAATAATTAATGTAATGAACTCTCTTTCATCAGAAAAGACTATCTTTGAGAGAATTTTTGAAGTGTTTCTAATATAGTAATCTGAAAATTGTATATTATGCTTGAAAAAACATTGGTCATATTGAAACCTTGTACCCTTCAACGGGGGTTAGTAGGGGAGATTATTCATCGCTTCGAACGTAAAGGATTACGGCTGGCCGGTATGAAGATGATACAGTTGACAGACGAAATGCTGAATGCGCATTATGCACATTTGAGTAGTAAACCATTTTTCCAACGGGTAAAGGATTCTATGATGGTAACTCCAGTCGTTGTATGTTGTATGGAAGGAGTGGATGCTGTGCAAACGGTGCGTACCTTAGCTGGTCCTACAAACGGCCGGCTGGCGGCTCCGGGGACAATCCGGGGTGACTATAGTATGAGTTTTCAGGAGAATATCGTTCACACTTCCGATTCTTTAGAAACGGCAGCTATAGAATTAGCGAGATTTTTTAAACCAGAAGAGTTATTCGAATACAAACAAGCTAGTTTTGCATATTTGTATGCGAGTGATGAATATTGATAGGAAATTTGATAAAACAAATGAATTTGAATTATATTGTTAAATTGGGAGTCGCTGCTGTTACGGCAATGATCAGTTTGAATTCTTTTTCACAAGATCTGATTGCACGGCAAGCTCCGATTGATAGAAAATTAAAAACTGTAGACTCTTTGGCATTGCAGAAGCAGATTCGTGCTGAGCAATCAGAATATCCGGCATTTAGTCTTTATCCCAACTGGAATACAGAATATGTTCATGCTTATGGAAAGGAGGCCGTTGTCCCAGATAGTTATACGATTGATCTAACTGGTTTCCATATGCCTACTCCTAGCACTAAAATCACATCTCCTTTTGGCCCTCGGTGGCGACGGATGCATAACGGATTGGATTTGAAAGTAAATATTGGCGATACAATTGTAGCTGCATTTGATGGGAAAGTGCGTATCGTAAAATATGAACGGAGAGGATATGGGAAATATATTGTGATTCGTCATGATAATGGCTTGGAAACAGTATATGGACATTTGTCGAAACAACTTGTAAAAGTAAATCAACTGGTCAAGGCGGGTGAAGTGATAGGTTTAGGTGGCAATACGGGACGTTCTACAGGTTCTCACCTCCATTTTGAAACTCGTTTCTTGGGTATTGCTATTAATCCGGCTCTAATGTTCGATTTTCCTAAACAAGATATAGTTGCCGATACTTATACATTCCGGAAAAATCAGGGATCTACTCGTACTGGCTCTCATGATGCTGAAGTAGCTGATGGTAGTGTTAAATATTACAAGGTGAAGAAGGGAGACTCTTTATCGCGTATTTCTAAACGAACGGGAGTGTCTATTTCTAAGTTGTGTAAATTGAACGGAATAACAACTCGAACAATTTTACGGCCAAATCAGGTGCTACGTTGTTCGTAAGCAATTAAGAACATTATATATCTTTCAGGAGGGTGCTTTAATATAATTTAGAGTGCCCTTCTGCTCTTTTTACTTAATTATTGTGTACCTTTGTGCACTATTTGAAAGAAAAATGAAGGATACCAAGCAACAGTTTGAACATGTCATTGCTTTGTGCCGTGATCTATTTGCTAAGAAGCTGCATGACTACGGGCCAGCATGGCGCATTTTGCGTCCAACTTCGGTGACAGATCAGATTTTTATCAAAGCAAACCGAATTCGTAGTATTGAGACAAAAGGAGTTTCCTTAATAGATGAGGGAATCCGTTCAGAATTTATTGCGATTGTCAACTATGGTATTGTTGGGTTGATTCAACTGGAATTAGGATACTCAGAGTCTGCAGATATCAGTAATGAAGAAGCATTAGCTTTGTATGATAAGCATGCTAAAGAAGCCTTGGAACTCATGCTCGCTAAAAATCATGACTATGATGAAGCTTGGAGAAGCATGCGTGTTAGCTCTTATACAGATTTGATTCTGATGAAGATATACCGCACTAAGCAGATTGAAAGTTTATCCGGAAATACGTTAGTATCAGAGGGTATAGATGCTAACTATATGGATATGATTAATTACTCTGTTTTTGGATTGATCAAGATAGAATTTGGAGAATAAGAACTTACATATTATTCAGCAGATTGTTGCAAACGCATGCCGTTTCTTGTTGGCTGTTGCATTTACCTTTTCTGGTTTTGTAAAATCCGTAGATCCATTAGGCTTTCAGTATAAAATACAGGATTATTTAGCGGCATTTGGGCTTTCTTCATGGATTCCTTCTTTTTTCCCTTTATTAGGAGGAATTATATTATCGGGAATTGAATTCTCTGTAGGTATATTTTTACTTTTTGGTGTGAGAAGATCGTTGGCGTCAGCTTTGGCTTTAATGCTGATGGTTGTAATGACACCATTAACTTTATATTTAGCACTATTCAATCCTGTATCTGATTGTGGCTGTTTTGGTGAAGCTTGGGTATTGACTAATTGGGAAACTTTTGCAAAGAATATTGTATTGCTGATAGCATCTATTGTCGTTTTCATTAAAAGACGGTTGCTGATTCGTTTCATCAGTCGGAAAATGGAGTGGTTAGTTTCGCTTTATACTTTGTTCTTTGTGTTTGTCCTGTCATTTTATTGTCTTGATCATTTGCCTGTATTGGATTTTCGTCCCTATAAAATAGGAAATAACATTTCGGAAGGTATGCTTATACCTGAGGATGCCAAACGAGATGTATATGAGTATACTTATGTTTTAGAAAAAAACGGAGAAAAGAAAGAGTTTACGTTAGATAATTATCCGGATAGTACATGGACTTTTGTTGAATCACATGCTATTTTGAAAGAAAAAGGGTATACTCCTCCTATTCAGGATTTTTCTATCACGGATATACATACGGGAGAAGACATCACAGAAGTAATATTGGCAGATAGTAGCTATACTTTTCTGTTGATTGCTCATCGAATAGAAGAGGCTGATGATAGTAACATTGATTTGATCAATGAAGTGTATGATTACTCGGTTGAAAACAATTATAAATTTTATTGCTTGACTTCCTCTTCTGAAGACCAGATAGAATTATGGAAGGATATGACTGGAGCAGAGTATCCATTCTGTCAGATGGATGACATTACACTGAAAACTATTATTCGCTCCAATCCGGGACTGATGTTGATTAAAAGCGGAACTATTCTGAATAAATGGAGCGATGAAGAAATTCCGGATGAATATGAATTAACCGATAGATTGGAGAATTTACCACTAGGCAAACAAAAACAGGTGAGTGATACTCGGACAATTGGATATGTATGCTTGTGGTTTATACTACCTTTACTGTTGATATTGGGAATAGATGTTTTTATTGTTCGTCGGTTAGAACGTAAACAGGCTAGAAAGAAGCAGCTTCAACAGGAAGAGTAAACGAATGAGAAATTTTATTAACCCTTTAAATAGAAAGTAAAAATGAGAAAGAACATTGTTGCAGGAAACTGGAAAATGAACAAAACCCTTCAGGAGGGTATTGCTTTAGCAAAAGAGTTGAATGAAGTATTGACCAATGAAAAGCCGAATTGTGATGTAATCATCTGTACTCCGTTTATTCATTTGGCTTCTGTTACTCCTTTTGTAGATCCTGCAAAGATTGGTGTAGGTGCAGAAAACTGTGCAGACAAAGAATCTGGTGCATATACAGGAGAGGTATCTGCTGCTATGGTAGCTTCTACTGGCGCTAAATATGTAATTCTAGGACACTCAGAGCGTCGTGCTTACTATGGTGAAACTGTAGCTATTCTTCAGGAAAAAGTGAAATTGGCCTTGGCTAATGGTTTGACTCCTATTTTCTGTATTGGCGAGGTTTTGGAAGAACGCGAAGCTAATAAGCAGAACGAGGTAGTAGCTGCTCAATTGGAATCTGTATTCTCATTGTCTGCAGAAGATTTTTCTAAGATTATTTTGGCTTACGAACCGGTTTGGGCTATTGGTACAGGTAAGACTGCAACTCCAGAGCAGGCACAGGAAATCCATGCTTTCATCCGTTCATTGGTGGCAGATAAATATGGTAAAGAAGTAGCAGAAAACACCTCTATTCTTTATGGTGGAAGCTGCAAGCCTTCTAATGCTAAAGAATTGTTTGCAAATCCAGATGTAGACGGTGGATTGATTGGTGGTGCGGCATTGAAAGTGGCAGATTTCAAAGGTATCATTGATGCTTTCAATTAATTAAAAGAGACTATTTCAATATTATCCTCTCCTCACTTTTATGAGAGAAAGGTGGGGAGAGGTTTTCTTTATAAGGTATGAGAAAACTTGGTTTATTTATTTTTTCGGTTGTTTTGGCAACTGCTACATTGCAGGCTCAGAATATCATAAAGAGTCTTGAGCAAAAGATTCCGGGACAGGGAACTGTCACAATTCATCAGGATCCTGCCATTGAGGCTTTGTTGGGAGTGTCAAGAAACGCACAGGAAGGAAAGAAGGTAATAAAAATTTCAGGTTTTCGTGTACAGGCATATGCCGGTAATAATACACGTCGTGCCATGAATGAGGCTCACGAAGTGGCAGCGAAGATTAAGGAGCATTTCCCTGATTTACCAGTATATACCACTTTCAATTCTCCTCGGTGGCTTTGCCGCGTAGGTGATTTCCATACTATTGAGGAGGCCGATGCTGCCATGCGTAAAATGCGTGCAACCGGTATATTTAAAGAAGTCTCTATTGTGAAAGACAATATTAATATTGAGCTATAAATGTTTACTTTTTAGCTCAGTGTTGAGATTCCTAATTCTTCGGTTAATTACTGCTAGGGAATGGACTACTGAGTGTCGCTAAAACTAATTGCTCAAAACTTACAGTTTACTGCTCATTATTCAAAATTCACTATTCATTTATGTTAGGAAAGGAAGAAATCCATTCTCCCCATTTGGAGGAACTGAAAAGTCATTATCGTAGTATTATCTCATTATTAGGAGAGGATGTAGAACGGGAAGGATTATTGAAAACTCCTGAACGGGTTGCTAAAGCGATGTTGACATTGACAAAAGGATATACGATGGATCCCCACGAGGTGCTCCGTTCGGCCAAATTTAAGGAAGAATACAGTCAGATGGTGATTGTGAAGGATATTGATTTCTTTTCGTTATGTGAGCATCATATGTTACCATTCTATGGGAAGGCACATGTTGCCTATATTCCTAATGGATATATTACGGGGCTCAGCAAGATTGCCCGTGTGGTGGATATATTCTCGCATCGTTTACAAGTGCAGGAGCGTATGACATTGCAGATCAAGGAATGTATTCAGGAAACGCTTAATCCACTGGGAGTCATGGTCGTGGTAGAGGCAAAGCATATGTGTATGCAGATGCGTGGAGTAGAAAAACAGAACTCCATTACAACCACTTCCGATTTTACCGGAGCTTTCAATCAGGCGAAGACACGTGAAGAGTTCATGAACCTGATACGTAATAGATAAAGATTTAATAATGAAGAATGAAGAATTTCCTGCGGCATTTGAGGTTCTTCATTTTTTATCTTAGTACTACCCGGTCTCCCAAACGTTTTGCCATGAGGCTTTGTACCCCTCTGAGCTGGTTGTAGCGTTGCATGATGTCATTGCATTTCTCATTGTCCTGCATTATTGCTGGATCTCGTAAGGCATAAAGCATATGCTTCAGCTCTTCTGTTACAATGGCATATTTGAAATTGATCATCAGCAAGGGAACCAGTTCGTAGAGCCGTTCTTCATCGGTAACTATCTTTTGTGATTTGGAGTGGTATTTACTTAGCTGATAACGCACGTTGATCAGATCTACACTCAGTTTGCTGATTGCAGGATCAGGATGTGTCAGAAAATAGTGTTCAGCCACGAATCCTGTGTCGTGCAAGTGAGCTGCAGCCTCGGCAAGCATTTGGCGGTGTAGTGGATTATGGAAGGTCAGTTCGTCTTCCTGCAGGTCGGACACGACATATTCGATGACTGTCAGTGGAACTTCATTACCCTCTTCGTCCTCTATGTTACACATTACCTTCTCACCATAACGGATGACTGCTTGTAGAATCAGACGTTCGAATTTGTAGAACTCCTGTCCCTCTTTTCCTTCTTGTGGGATAAAGGAACTGTATACTTCTTCCTGAGGAGCGGCAGGAGGATTTGTCCCGTTGTTGATTTCTTCTTCGGTAGGCAGAGGAGCGGTGTTGTCTGATATCGGAGAAGCTGTTCCTTCTGCGGTGGCAGCATTCGTAAGCGTCCGGTTGGCAGCACGGCGTTCGCGTTCGGCCTGTTCGGCACGTTTTTGTGCTTGTGCTTCCCGTCGTTTGGCTACTTCCGACACTAACAGTCTGTCTTCAACATGCAGCAGTTGTGCACATTCTTTGATGTAAACATCCCTTACAATGGCTTCGGGGATAACCGAAATGCTTTGTACCAGATTGCCGATCAGTTCTGCCCGGCGGATGGGGTCTTTCCCCGCCTCTTCGAGCAACAGGTTGGTCTTGAACCGTATGAAGTCTGTTTCATGCTCTTTGATGAAAGCCTGAAATTCCGATGAGTTGTGCTTACGTGCAAATGAGTCGGGATCATCTCCGTCGGGCAGCAGGCATACTTTGATGTTCATACCCTCTTCCAACAACATGTCGATTCCTCGTATGGAGGCTTTGATGCCTGCCATATCGCCGTCGTAGAGTACGGTGATATTGTTTGTAAACCGGTGGATCATGCGGATCTGTCCCGGTGTAAGCGCGGTGCCGGATGAGGCGACAACATTCTCGATGCCCGACTGGTGCATGGAGATGACGTCCGTATAGCCTTCTACGAGAAAGCAGCGGTCTTGTTTTACAATGGCTTGCTTGGCAAAATAGATGCCGTAGAGCTCATTGCTTTTATGATAGATCTCGGATTCGGGTGAGTTGACATATTTTACCTTTACTCCTTTGGTGGCACTGGCAAGTACACGACCTCCGAAGGCTAC
Source organism: uncultured Bacteroides sp. (assembly GCA_944322345.1). Lineage (GTDB taxonomy): Bacteria > Bacteroidota > Bacteroidia > Bacteroidales > Bacteroidaceae > Bacteroides. Next base: position 20,915 of record CALUOO010000011.1, read on the forward strand.
CACTTTGCCCGACAGGGTATGTACGGGGAAAATAACTCTTCCCCAAAAACGGTCGCGTAGTCGGTGATCGTCGGTCTCATAACACAGACCTGTTTTTACCAGATACTCCTGCTTGTATCCTTTTCGCAGTGCTTCTTGTGCAAAAGCATCGTGACTTTCAGTACAATAGCCCAATTGGAATTTCTCGATGATGTCGTCTCGGAAACCACGGTTGCGAAAGTAGGCCATCCCTACACTTCGCCCTTCTGTATGGTTTTTCAGTATGTTCTGAAAATAGTCGCGTGCAAAGCCGTTGACAATGAAGAGGCTCTCCCGTTCGCTTTGTGCTGCTTTCTCTTCGCTGCTCAACTCCCGTTCCTGGATCTCGATGTGATACTTCTTGGCAAGGTAGCGCAACGCTTCGGGATAGGACATCTGTTCGTGTTCCATGATGAAGTGTACGGCATTCCCTCCTTTCCCACAGGCGAAGCATTTGCACAGCCCTTTGGCCGGTGAGACGTAAAACGACGGAGTTTTGTCGTCGTGGAACGGGCAAAGACCGACGTAATTCACTCCCCGCTTGCGTAGGGTCACAAAGTCTGACACAACATCCATTATCTGGGCTGCATCCAATATCCGGTCAATCGTTCCTTGGTCTATCATTGTCCTTCCTCTTTTTTCTGCTTTTGCGGATACAAAGTTACAGGATATTTTGTAGATGGAAAATCTTTTTGAGGGCTGATGTTAGTTAGCATGCGGGTATTCTGTTGGAATAACTATTTTTGTGGTCTGCCAATTTCCTGCTGGAGGTTACCGAATGTGCACGACATGCTCATCTCGTGCAGATATACTATGTTTTGTGTAGAATTAACTGAAGAAAGAAGTAGGTGACTTTTCCCGATTGATTGCCGGGAGGATGTCTGTAGGAGGATAAATCAGAGAAAGCCCGGGCTTGTGAAAGTCTGGGCTTTTATTGTTTGTAAGGATATTATTTGATTTTCTCTCTGATTCGGGTCAGATATTTCTTCATGCCCTCGGCATCGCGGTGTTCGATGATTTCGAGCAGGTTTTTCAGCTCCGTGCGGATGTTTGCCACCTGCGACGGGGTGCGGGGATTGAACAGTATCTCCTGCAGCAGGTAGTCGTCTTCGCTGAGCAGTCCTTTGGCGATTGCCATGTGTTTCTTGAAGGTGGTGCCCGGCGCTTCCTGATGTTTCATCACCGCCGTGAATACGAAAGTGGACACGAAGGGGATGGAGAGCGAGTAGGCGACCGTGTCGTCATGCTCGTCGAACGTGTATTCGAAGATGTTCAGGTGTAACGTCTGGTACAGGTCTTTGAAGAAGATTTTTCCCAAATGGTCGCCTTCGCTGATGATGATGGCGTTTTCGTTGCTCAGGTTGCTCAGGCTGGCGAAGGTGGGGCCGAACATGGGGTGCGTGGAGACATAGCGGAAACCGCTTTCTTCGTAGAACCGTTTCAGCCCGGTTTTCACCGAGGCGATGTCGCTGATGATGCAGTCTTTGGGAAGTACGGGCAGTACGGTGCGGAATGCGTCGAGTGTGTATTTCACCGTGGCGGCATTGATTACCAGCTCCGGCTCGAATTCCTTGATTTCGTCCAACGTGGTGAAACGGTAGGTGTTGTAGACGAAACGCAACTGGTGTGGATTGACGTCGAACACGGCCGTCTCGTGCTGAAAGCTCAGCAGGTCTGTAAAGAAGGAGCCCATTTTCCCGGCTCCGAGTATCAGGATTCTCATAATAAAGTCCCTCCCCGGAGGGTGTATCAAAACTCACTACAGATTGCGCAGATTTACACAGAACGGTTCGTAATGTACAGATAATCAACTGGAATAATCTGTGATAATCTGCGTAATCTGTGGTGAATCATTGTTTTGGCACACCCTCGGTAAGAGGATGATTGTTATTGGTTAGGGTGAATAATTCTTGTTAGTCTCGCAATCTCCCTTTTGCTTGGTGAAGGGGGTTACTTGTTGATGATTTCCATCTGTTGCCTTACGCTCTCTTCGTGGATGGCTTCGAACACTTTTTTGATGAACTCTGCATCCATGCCGCATAGTGCGCCTTGCGAACCGCGCTTTTCCAGAATCTCGTTGTAACGTCCTGTCTGGAGGATGGTCATGCCGTGCTCCTTCTTGTAAGTGCCTATTTCGCGGGCAATGCGCATCCGTTTGGCAAGTTCCTGAATCAGGTTGTCGTCACATTCGTCTATCTGCTTGCGGAGTTCACTCAAGTTTTCGGTGCTCTGGTTGGTTTCGCGGATAACCAGCAGGTTGAGGATATAGTCCAGAATGTCAGGAGTCACCTGTTGGGCGGCGTCGCTCCATGCACAGTCCGGATTGCAGTGGCTTTCTACAATCAGCCCGTCAAATCCCAAATCCATTGCCTGTTGGCAAAGCGGTGCAATCAGTTCGCGTTTCCCTCCGATGTGGCTGGGGTCGCACAAAATGGGCAGGTTGGGGATGCGTCGGCGCAGCTCGATAGGGATATGCCATTGAGGCAGGTTGCGGTAGATTTTCTTGTCGTATGACGAGAATCCACGATGGATAGCTCCTATCCGCTTCAGACCGGCATTGTTGATACGTTCCAATGCGCCTATCCACAGTTCGAGGTCTGGGTTGACGGGGTTCTTCACCAGTACGGGGATGTCTACTCCTTTCAGTGCATCGGCTATCTCCTGCACGGCGAAGGGGTTGGCAGTGGTACGTGCGCCTATCCACAGAATGTCGATCCCGGCTTTCAGGCTTTCGTATACATGTTTGGCTGTGGCTACTTCGGTTGAGACGTACATGCCTGTTTCTTTCTTCACCTCTTTCAGCCACGGTAGTCCGTCCACTCCGACTCCTTCGAATCCTCCCGGTTTTGTGCGTGGCTTCCAGATGCCCGCGCGGAATATCTTCACTCCTTTGCCTGCCAGTTGTTTGGCGGTTTCCATTACCTGTTCTTCAGTTTCAGCACTACATGGTCCGGCTATAACCATCGGTCGTTTCTCTTCGATGCCGGGAAGTAAAATTGATTCGAGTTCCATAATTCTTTCTTTTTTAGTGTTTACCACAGAGGATGCAATGCTCCGCCGGGGTATCTTCTTTTGTTTAAATGTTTGCCATTGTAGGGGCTATGCAATCATGCCCTTTTATTTTCAAGAGATTGTTTTATTCTTTGCAGCGCTTCGTCCAGCCGCTCGTCTTTACAGCAGAGTGAGATGCGGATGTATCTTGCCCCGTTGCTTCCGAAGATAAATCCGGGAGTGATGAAGACGCGGGCTTGGTGGAGCACCTGTTCGGTCAGCTCTTCCACGTTGGAATATGAATCGGGAATCTTTCCCCAAAGAAACATTCCTACCTGATGTTCGTCGTAGGTACAGCCCAATGTCTGCATGATTTCACCGGCAAGGTGTCGACGATTGCGGTAGTTACGGTTATTACCTTCATACCAGTCGGCATCTGCTTCCAGTGCGGTGGCTGCTGCCAGCTGCATGGCGCGGAACATACCGCTATCGATATTGCTTTTTACCTTCAGCACCCACTGCACGAACTCTGCGTTCGAGGCAAGCATGCCGATCCGCCATCCGGGCATATTGTGGCTTTTGCTCATAGAGTTGAATTCGATGCAACACTCTTTGGCTCCCGGTATGCTGAGGATACTCAATGGATGGTCGTTCAGGATGAAGCTGTAAGGGTTGTCGTTGACAATGACAATGTTACGGCGGCGTGCAAAGTCGACAAGGCGTTCGTACAATTCCGGCGTGGCATTGGCGCCGGTCGGCATGTTGGGGTAGTTGGTCCACATCAGCCGGACACGGCTGGTATCCAGTTTCTCCAGTGCCTCAAAGTCAGGCATCCATCCGTTCTCTTCTTTCAGGTCGTAGTTGACGATTTCTGCACCGAGCAGACGGCTCAGTGAAGTGTAGGTGGGGTAACCGGGATTGGGCACCAGTATCTGTTCACCGGGATTGACAAATGCCAGTGTGACATGGAGAATACCCTCTTTCGAGCCGATAAGAGGCTGTATCTCGGTGTTGGCGTCCAAATCGACGTCGTACCACCGTTTGTACCATGCAGCGAAGGCGCGGCGCAGTTCGGGTATGCCGGTGTAGGGCTGGTATCCGTGTCCGTTCGGATTGTGTGCATTGCTGCATAGTGTTTCAATTGTCTTTTCAGAAGGTGGCATGTCGGGGCTTCCGATTCCCAGACTGATGACGTCTTTCCCTTCTGCGTTCATCTGTGCCACTTCTTTCAGCTTGCGTGAGAAGTAGTATTCGCTGACACCTCCCAACCTCATGGCCGGAGCTATCTTATACGTTTGATTTTCCTTCTGCATATTCACCTAATATTTTAAGTTCTTTCGTTAGCGGCGAGATGGCCGTGATGGATTGTTTGTATCTCAGATAGTCGTCGAATGTTACGTCAACATAGAATTGATATTCCCATTCACGCCCGATGATGGGCAACGACTGTATTTTGGTCAGATTGATTTTGTAGAATGAGAGAATAGATAGTACTTGCGACAGACTTCCTTCGGTGTGGGGAAGTGTGAAAACCATGTTTGCTTTGTTGATTTTGCTTTTCTGTCTTAATTCGTCCACTTGCCACGGATCGGCAACGACAAGAAAACGGGTGAAATTGTGTTTGTTGGTCTCTATGCCCTCTTGAAGCACTTTCATACCATACAGTTCTGCTGCAGCCCGCGAGCAGATGGCTGCGTGTCCCCGCAGGTTTTCGCGTTTGATGATTTCTGCGCTAAGTGCTGTGTCTTCTCCTTCTACAACTTTCAGCTGTGGGTGTTGATTCAGAAAATCGCGGCATTGCATCAGTGCGATGGGGTGTGAGTTCACCTCTTTCAGGTCTTCCCAGCTTTCGTCGGGCAGACAGACAAAACTGTGTGAGATGCGTAGTTTGTATTCACCGATAATCTGTGTGCCGCTTTGCCGCAACAGTTCGTTGTTGTGGAGCAGGCTACCTGCAATGGTATTTTCGATGGCAAGCATTCCGATGACCTGATTGTCTTTGTGGATGGCTGCAAATACATCTTCGAAGCTGGAGCAACAGATAAGTTCTATTTCCTCTCCCTCGAAATATCGGTGGGCGGCAATGTCGTGATATGAACCGATGGTTCCCTGGATAGCTATTTTTTTCATTGTTGTTGTAAATAAAAAAAATCCCGCATCCAATATTGGAGCGGGATTTTATATGATTGATTTTTTTTTTTCAGTTCTTAAGCATCACTGTCACTTGATACATACAAACTCCCGCTCTACTTTGTGGCTAAAGTAAAAGTAAAAGAAGAAGTAATATGCATAAGTAAACGATTTCATATAAATCTCTGACGTTTTGCTTTATTTGTTTGTTATCGGCGGCAAAAGTAATTCTTTTCTTTGAGTGTGCAAATAAAAAAGAATAATTATTTGCTTCTTTATAACAGTTTTTTCTGAAAAGCTGTTTTCTTGCCGATATCTGTTATGGAAATGACATTTTTATTGTTTTCTCTGCAGCCTGTCTATAGGTTATCCTCCTACTCCTTTGGTCTGAGTATACCCTTCTTTGATGAGCAGGTCGATAATCTTGGCTTTGAAGTCTCCTTGTATGATGATTTCTCCCTCTTTTGCCGTTCCTCCTACGCCACATTTGCTTTTCAGCAGTTTGCCGAGTGTTTTCAGGTCTTCTTCTGTTCCTGCGAATCCGGTGATAAGCGTCACTACTTTTCCACCTCGGTTTTTACGGTCGAGTGATACTCTTAGCTTCTGTTTGTTTTTCTCCGGAGTAGATTCTTCCGCCTGTTCCTCGGTTTCGTATTTGAAATCTGGGTTGGTGGAATATACAATATTCAGTCTTTCTTTCCAGTCATTCTTTTTCATACTGATTGATGATTTCGTTTGGGCTTCAAAAATAGAAAACTTGTTGTAAAGTTCAAAATCAGCGGCTGGTATCTGTTTGGGGAATCTTTAGTATGATTATTGCTTTCCTCCCGTTCTCTTATTTCGTATCACTTATGTTTTCCTTTCGTATCACTATTGTAATACGAACGTTTTACTAGTGTGATACTAACGTATAACTAAAGTGATACGTAATAAAATAGCAAAGAAAAACGTTTGTCCTTTACACAGAAAGGCAATACGCTTCGCAGGAATTCTGGCTAATGGTTATGAAAAAAAGGCGGACTGTGTCGGGACAGGCTCTTAATCTCTATTAAGGTTTTGGGGTATGAGATTGTCAGTCTGAAAAAATAATGTACTTTTGCAAAAATAAGTATATGAGTTTCTTCGTTTGTAGGTTTCTTGGCTCCTTTTCTTTTCGGAAAGGCGGAAGCTTATGAACTTAAAACCAATTTAGTAAGCAGTATGAGCACTTCTGTACGGAAAGAGGCGGATAAAGTGCCGGAACCTACCTTACGGCGACTTCCATGGTATCTGTCGAACATAAAGCTGATGAAGGAGAGAGGAGAACGGTATGTCTCTTCTACTCAGATCTCAAAAGAGATTAACATTGATGCGTCACAAATAGCCAAGGACTTGTCTTACGTCAATATTTCTGGACGTACAAGAGTGGGGTATAACATTGATGCATTGATCGAGGTGCTGGAGACTTTTCTGGGCTTCACCAATATGCACAAGGCTTTTCTGTTTGGAGTAGGTAGTCTGGGAGGTGCGTTGTTGCGCGATTCCGGTCTGCATCATTTCGGTCTGGAAATAGTAGCGGCTTTTGATGTAAATCCTCAGTTGATAGGAAAGGACATTAACGGCATTCCTATTTTCCATTCTGACGACTTTGAGCGGAAGATGCAGGAGTATGATGTGAACATAGGAGTGCTGACGGTACCTATTAACATAGCTCAGGAAATTACAGATAAGATGGTGGCAGGCGGTATCAAGGCGGTGTGGAACTTTACACCGTTCCGTATCCGAGTGCCCGAACCGATTGTAGTACAGAATACTTCTTTGTACGCTCATTTGGCTGTTATGTTCAACCGGTTGAATTTTAATGAAATAAAATAGCGATGAAAATTATTGCCGTAGGAATGAATTATGCCCTGCACAACAAGGAGTTGGGGCATGGTCAACCCAGTCAGGAACCGGTCATCTTTATGAAACCCGATTCGGCTATACTGAAAGACGGAAAGCCGTTTTTTATCCCCGACTTTTCGGATGAGATACATTACGAAACCGAGCTGGTGGTACGTATCAACAGATTGGGTAAGAACATTGCTCCTCGTTTTGCCTCGCGCTATTACGACGCTGTCACCGTAGGTATTGATTTTACGGCACGCGATCTTCAGCGTAAGTTCCGCGAACAGGGTTATCCGTGGGAGCTTTGCAAGAGCTTCGATTCGTCGGCAGCCATCGGTACGTTTGTCCCCATAGAACGTTATAAGGATATTCAAAACCTGAATTTCGGTCTGGAAATAGACGGGCGTGAGGTGCAACGCGGATGTACGGCAGACATGTTGTTTAAGGTCGATGACATCATTGCCTATGTCAGCCGGTTCATGACGCTGAAAATTGGCGATTTGCTGTTTACAGGGACACCTGCGGGAGTTGGTCCTGTCAGCATCGGGCAGCATTTACAGGGTTATCTGGAGGGAGAAAAGTTACTCGACTTCTACGTCCGGTAAGCAGACTTGTCAACTAATAAACAGAACAATATGAAAATCAGAGTGGGATTTGGGTTCGATGTACACCGTCTGGTGGAAGGACGTGAGCTGTGGCTGGGAGGTATTCAGCTGGAACACTGCAAGGGATTGCTGGGGCATTCGGATGCCGATGTGTTGATTCATGCCATTTGTGATGCACTGTTGGGAGCAGCCAATATGCGCGATATAGGTTATCACTTTCCCGATACGGCAGGCGAGTTCAAGAACATTGACAGCAAGATTCTGTTGAAACGGACGGTGGAACTGATTGCTACAAAAGGATACAGGGTAGGAAACATTGATGCTACGGTCTGTGCCGAGCGACCTAAACTGAAAGCGCATATTCCTGCCATGCAGGAGACGCTTGCCGGAGTGATGGGGATTGATGCCGACGATGTGTCCATTAAAGCTACTACTACCGAGAGACTAGGGTTTACCGGACGTGAAGAGGGTATTTCGGCATATGCCACTGTGCTGATAGAAAAAACATGTTAGCAGGTTTTGTCGGTTTGTGAGGCTGACCCATGACAGACAAAACAAGAAGACTTATGAACTGAATAACTAATTATTTAAGAGATGAAAAACAAATTTCTGAGCTTTTGTATGGCAATGTTCTTGTTGGGAACAAATGCTTCTTTTAGCCTTGCTCAAGAGGGCGGTTTGAAATTCAACAAAGACGGTAAATTTAAGATAGTGCAATTTACCGATGTTCATTTTCAGTATAAGAATCCTGCTTCGGATGTGGCTTTGGAACGCATAAACGAAGTGTTGGATGCAGAATCACCCGATTTGGTGGTTTTTACAGGTGATGTTGTCTTCTCTGTTCCGGCCGACTCTGGAATGCTCAAGGTCTTGGAGCCTGTCAGTAAACGGGGAATTCCCTTTGTTGTTACATTTGGCAATCATGACGATGAGCAGAAGATGAGTCGTCAGCAATTGTATGATTTGATACGCAGTGTTCCCGGTAATCTCTCTCCCGAACGGGGAGAAGCTTCTTCGCCGGACTATGTTCTGCCGGTGTTCTCTTCTACTGACAACAGCAAGGAAGCAGCCTTGGTCTATTGTCTGGATTCGCGTTCTTATTCTCCTTTGAAGGATGTGAAAGGATATGCATGGTTCACGTTCGATCAGGTGAAGTGGTATCGTGACCGCAGTGCCGAGTATACTGCACGAAATGGAGGAACTCCTCTGCCGGCGCTTGCATTTTTCCACATCCCGTTGCCCGAATACAATGAAGCTTCTGCCGATGAGAATGCTATTTTCCGGGGAACCCGCATGGAAGAGGCGTGTGCACCTAAAATAAATACAGGAATGTTTGCCGCCATGAAAGAATCTGGCGACGTAATGGGAGTATTTGTCGGCCATGATCATGATAACGATTATGCAGTGATGTGGAAGAATATACTGCTTGCTTATGGACGTTATACAGGAGGAAATACTGTATACAATCATTTGCCGAACGGTGCGCGTATCATTGAGCTGAAAGAGGGTACGCGGACATTTACTTCATGGATCCGCCTGAAAGGTGAGGTCATCGATAAAGTTGCCTATCCGGACAGCTTTGTCAAGAAAGATTAGAGGTATGTTGCAGATTGGCCAGCTTTACATGGCTGAGCCGTGTGTAGCGTTTGCCATAGCTTTCGTATTTGCGTGATACACGCGCAGAAGCGATATATACAATTTCTCCCGGGCGGTAGGCATGTTCCCGTCCGGGAAGTTTCCCGGATTCAGAGCTTGGAAATTGCGGAGGAACGACAATCACAACCAAGTTCCCGTGAATGTCTGTTAATGTCAGTATCTGCTTGACAAAAAACTGTGGAATGCCTCCGTTGACTCTTGTCTTGTACGGGTCGTCTTCCAATCTTATGCGAAGTACCTTCAGTTGCAGATTATTTACTCTCTCACCCAGTTCTCCCAAATAATTGCTGGCGCGTGGTGTCTCTTTGGCACGGCGCAACATCAGATCCAGATGTACAGAGTGGTATGCTTGGGCTATTTTTACAAACCGCTCCTGTTTGGGGATTCTTGGGGTAAACTTATAAGCTATCCAGCTGACATAGGCGGGGTCAATCTTCAGAATTTCGTGTAGAAAATGTCCCCGGTATTTGCCGAAGAATATCAAGTCGTCTCCATTGCTGCGCATGCGCTTTTCGTTATAGGGCACGATAAAAATGCAGCGTCTTGAATAATAGAGCATGGTACTTGCTATGCGCAAGGCGATGTGTACGTCTGTTGAAAGGTCACAAATGTAAAGGATGGTCTGGCGTTCGGTCAGCGGAGAGTAAAGCCAAAGCGTATAGGATGATTTTTCTGCTTGTGGAGGCACAACCAGATAGGCTCCTGCTTCTTTGAAGGATGCTCTTCCTTGGTTGTACTTGTTCAGTTTGGTGTACAACAACGCTGTCTCTTGTTCGGAAATACCCGGAAGTCTTGGTTCAGCCATTGTTCCCTCCTGCTTTGTTTTCCCAAATATAAGAAATATTTTTTACTTTGTCAAACTTCGGAAACTGCAAAAGGCTACTTAAACCTGTTTTGGCATAAATTTTTGCTTTGTTTTTAGATTTTTAGAAGCTGTTCCCCTGCTTCCGGAACTTGCGAATGCTCTCATACACAATTCTTAGAGCACGAACGGGTTAATTGGGGAACATGTGAAAGAATCAAGCTGTCAGCTATTGATGGCTTGATAGATTACTTCCTGTATTTGTTCGCGGATATTCAGTTGCTGCAGCTTCAGATTGGTAGGATCGGGATAGATACGGTTACTCAGGAATACATATACCAGACGGTTGACCGGATCTACCCATGCGCATGTTCCGGTGAATCCGATATGACCATATACATCGGCAGGAGCACAGGTACAACAGGGACTTTTGGAGGGATTCCGAGTATCCGGTTTGTCGAATCCCAGTCCTCGGCGGCTGATGTGGGATACTTCGGTTGTGAATAACTGGCAGGTCTCTTTGCTGAGGTAGCGCTTCCCGTTCAGCTCTCCCTGATTCAGCAGCATCTGATAAATCTGGGCAACCTCACGGGCATTTGAAAACAGACCGGCATTTCCGGAAACTCCTCCCTGAAAGGCGGCTGTTTCGTCGTGGACAAAGCCTCGCAGGGTAGTCTTACGTAGGAAACGGTCGACGGCAGAGGGGACGATGGCAGATTTGGGAAAGCGTGTCAGCGGCAGATAACCTGTTCGTGACAGCCCCATTGGTTCATAGAACTCGCGTTGCAGGTAGACATCCATGGGCATTTGGGCAAGCTGCTCTGCCAGTAGACGCAGTAGGATAAAGCCTACATCGCTATAACGGTATGTCCTCGATTTCATGGGAGCTTCAACAATCTTACGTTCCATTTCCTTTTGGAATGTGGGGCTGAGCCACAAGTGGTCGGCTATTTGCAGTGAATATCCTTCTTGTGGAGTGGAGGAAACATATTCTTTCTTGAATGTAAAGTTGGGATTTCCCCAGAAGGAAGCTCCCAATCGCACGGTGTGTCTTGCATCTTTCCGTCCACTGAACAGTCTGCCTGTATAGCTCTCATTGTCGATAGCCTCCGGATAGAGGGCAATGCCCGAAGGCAATCCGGACTGGTGGTAAAGTACTTCACGGATAGTGATGTTCTGTTTGTTACTTCCCCGAAGGAAGGGTAAATAGGCTGATAGTTTGTCCGAAAGATTGAATAACCCTTTGTCGTAGAGTTTCATTAGTGCAAGCAGTGTTCCGGTCGTTTTGGATAGAGAGGCCAGATCGTAGATGTCGGTAGGCTGCACTGCACTACTTCCTTCTCCCGAATGAGTTCCATAAGCTTTGTCGAGCATGACGGCTCCGTCTTTCAGTATCACGATCTGACAACCGGGATAGGCTTTCTGTCGGATTCCTTCCAGTGCTATGGAGTCGATCTGGCGCATAAAGGAGTCGTATGGCACATATTCTTGTGGAACAAAACGACGTGGAGTCTGTGGAGTGATAGTAGCTCCTTCGCCTGCTTTGAACAGTTTGCCCAGACTGGCAGACAAACGCCCGTCTGCTGTGGCTTTGGCAAACAGTATGTCGGCAGTCTGCCGCTGCAGATAACTTTCGTTGCTGTGTGTCAGGACAACGGCTGAGGCTTTCCGTACGTTCTTTTCTATCTGTAGCATTGTTTTCCCGGGCGTAAAGAACAGGTATACAACCGGGCTCTCTGTAGTAAACTCATTGAAAAAAGGCTGGTAGGCTGATAGCCGTTGTGCGGTTACTGCCACGATAATCCGTTCGCAGGCTGCCAGCGAGTCTTTCAACTGACGTGCCTGTGCTCCCGACAGATGGGCGGGCAACTGAAAACGTCTGAGCTGGGTATAGCGTCTGAGTTGTCGGGCTAATGTGTCAGCCGCACCGGTTTCACCCACCTCCAGCAAGGCAGTTGTGTGTGAGGTATCGGGTGTTAAGGGGAGCTGATTGCGTGTATTGCCCAATACCGTAATGGCTGCCAGATTGAGCCGCTTTATCAGTTCGTATGCCTGCGGTGTATTGATTCTTTCTTTTAGTCCAGACAGTTGTATGGACGGTTTTTCTGTCAATCCCAATGCATATTTGTATGTCAATACTTTGCGGCATTTCCTGTCGATCTCTTCTTCGCTGATCTCTCCTTTGCCGATAGCTTTCATGACTGCTGCGATTTCGGCTTTCAGATTGGGCGGAGACAATACCATATCGTTGCCGGCTTTAAGTGCTTTCAGGCATAGAGGCTGGTGTCCGGCTACTCCTTTCATTGCCAGTGCGTCGGTAAATACAAGTCCCTTGAAGCCCAGTTCTCCTTTTAGCGTACCTTCGATAATATTCTGTGACAGGGAAGAGGGCAGGCCGTTTTCCGGTTCGAGTGCGGGAACTTGCAGATGTCCCACCATGACTCCGCTCATTCCTGCCTGGATGGCTTTGCTGAAAGGATACAGCTCTACGCTGTCGAGCCGTTCGCGAGAGAAGGACAGGAGTGGAAGCGACTTATGTGAGTCAGTATCCGTATCTCCATGTCCGGGGAAGTGCTTGCATACTGATAGCACTCCTCCCTCTTCCAGACCGGATGCATATGCTATCACCTTCTCGGCTACCAGTCCGGGATCTTCGCCAAACGACCGGGTGTTGATGACCGGGTTGTTGGGATTGATGTTGACATCGGCTACAGGGGCAAAATTGACGTGTACTCCCATCAGTCTGCATTGACGTGCCATCTCTTTGCCATACTCGTAGATGAGCCGGTTGTCGCGGATGCATCCCAGTATCATGTTACGGGGGAAAACGGGAGTCTCTTTCAGTCGCATTGCCAGCCCCCATTCACCGTCGAATGTGAGCATCAGAGGAACTTTTGCCATTTGCTGTGCCTGATTGGTCAGCTCCACCTGATTTTCCACTTTTCCTCCCGAGAACAGGAGTCCTCCTACTTTATGGGTGTTGACGGCTTCTTTCAGCAATGACAGGTTTTGTTTTGTAGTCAGCGGAGCAATGGTATAGACAAACAATTGCCCCACTTTTTCCTTCAGCGTGAGTTTCTCCATCACAGAATCTACCCATTGCGTACATCGGTCGTCTTTACTGACTTTGGAGAGTATCAATGGCTCATTTGCCGTTTTTTCTTGCGCATGTACCGGAAGAAGGCAGATGCACATTATGAATAAATGGATCAGTGTTTTCATTTTCGGTGTAAAATCAAGTCTATGCGTCCTACAAATATTCCGTTTTTACCGGTGTGCATTACGGGTACCTGTTGTCCGTCTGCATTGATAAACCATTGGGGCTTTTCCATGAATGTATGGGAATGGCCTCCCAGTATGACATCGATGTGACGGGTTTCGGTGGCCAGTTGCTTATCCATGTTGATGCCTAAATGAGACAGACATACGACGATGTCGCATCCCTGTTCTTTCAATAATTGTGCTGTCTTGTTGGACACTTCGATGGGGTCGTGATAGACAACTCCTTCGCATTTGTCTGCCTGTATCAGTCCTTCCGGCTTTGCTCCGAGCCCGAATACACCGACTTTCAAGCCATAACGGTCGAGGATTACATAAGGCTTGACGATATCCTTCAGTATGGTGGCACTCAGATCGTAATTGGCACACACTATCGGAAACTCTGCCATCCGGAAGATGCGTGCCATATTCTCCATCCCGAAGTCGAATTCGTGATTGCCTATGGTCATGGCATCATATTTCATGGCGTTCATCAGTTTCACTTCAATCTCGCCTTTAAAGAAGTTATAGTACGGACTTCCTTGCGAGATGTCGCCGCAGTCGAACAGAAGCACTTGCGGATTTTCCGAACGGCATTGGCTGATAAATGCACTTCTGCGTGCAAATCCCCCTTTGCCATAATTGGCATCTCCTTTCTGATTGATGGGCTCTATACGGCTGTGGACGTCGCTGGTCTGCAGGATTATCAGTTCTTTTTCTTGTCCCCATGCCTGTGTATGGACCGACAGGGCGATGAGAAGAAGACAACTGTAAAAGACTGTGGTAAGATGTCTGATATTCATTGTCGTAGATTTTTTAGTTTGAACCGGGTACTATGGTGATTCTGCCATCAATGCGGGAGGTCACTTTCTTCCCTTCAGCGGTCTGCTGTTCGATGTAATTGAGAAAGAGGCTTCGCAGGGTTGCATTTGGGGGGCATTCCCGTTTTTCAGCCCGTAGGAAGGGAGTGAAGCCGTCGTTCCCGTCTGCCAGATAGTCGATGGTGGCTATTGTGTAGTCTTTCTGATTGTCGATGGGAGCCTCTTGTACGCTGCATTGCAGCATTTCACCCTGTTCGGTCATCTTGATACGTGCTCCGCTTAGTCCCTCTCCATGCAGAGAGGCCATCACTGTCAACAGGTTCTTGACTTCCGATCCTTTCATTGTCAGTACGCACAGTGAATTTTCAAAAGGCAATATTTCATAGACGTTGCTTAACGTGATGTCCCCTTTGGGCAGTATGTTTCTGATGCCTCCCATGTTCATGACTCCTATATCGGCAGGATGTCCCAGCACCTGTGTGGCCGAGAGCCTTAGTACTTCTGCTATCAGATTGGAGAGCAGGCTTTCGGGACGTCCGCTTTCCATAGTCATTTCGCTGCTGCCAATCACCTTCCCCATCTCGCGGTCTATCGTATCTTTATAGGGTGCAATAATGGAATCGGCTATGGCGTGAGGAACAGACTCCCATGTGGAGTCTATGCAGATTCGTGAACCGCTGATTTGTGCAATCTCGTATTTGGCAGAATCTTGTCTGGGGGTCGGGCGGCAGGATGAGAGAAGGGATACTCCTGCCAGCAGTCCGATTGCTATATTGGTAATGCTGTTCGCTTTCATCGGTGTTTCTGGTTTATTGGGCAAACTTATGGAATTTCTGCGGAATATCCAAGTCGCTTCTCCCAAACCTTTCCCCCTTGTGAAGTGGGATTGAGCCTTTCTGGTGCCTTACAGGCGGCGTCGGCTTTACGCCTGCTCGGTTGCTGCCGGATGGCTGCGCGATGTCTTCCGACTCTTCATCCAAGAAATATCTGTGACTATCTGTGTTAATCTGTGGTGAAATGTTCTGTTTTTAAGATTTACCCTCTAAATTTCTGTGCGGAGAGATGGCTTTTAGCAGGGAATAGCCTCTAAAGTCTGCATGAATATTCGGATCTTTTTCGTATAAATAGATGAATATTCATTTTATATACTGTTTTTGACGTGTCGGTTAGGGTTGCCGGGCGTATTGGGAAAGGTTGCGGAACGTGTCAGCTAACCTTTCCCAACAGATTGGGTAACCTTTCGGATTGCGATGGCTATCCTTTCGGTTCGACGGTAGTGACTTTTTGGGGTGAATCGGGTGAAAAATTGGGTACTTTAGATCTGGTTCGCTGCTGTATCTGGTAGTGGAGACGGTGTCTTTTTTCTTCTGTTTTTATAGAGAAAGTAGAAAGAATCTCAGTCTCCCGTGATATATCCGTCAGAAAGTCGCAAACAATGGAAATCTGTGTGCCGAGTGATTCCTGCAACCGGCAAATGCTTGGCTTTTTTCGGTCTCACAGTTCAGAAGGACGGGATTTCTGCTTCAGGAAGAGGAAAAATGTGCTGTTTTTCATCTTTATCTCTTTCCATGAAATCTCCATCCTACTCCCAGCATCAGGTTGTTGGGATACTGGAACTTGTTCAGCTGATAGCCTACGTGCAGGAAGAGCGACCGTGTAAGAAAAGTCTTCAATGCCAGTATCTGGTAGAAATCGCCGTTGTCTGCTCCGTGATAAATGACATTGTGCCCGATGCCTATGCCTATGGAGAAGATGGGCATGGAGAGCTCGGCGCGTGCTGAAAGTCCGATGCCAAATTGTTTGTAGAACGGAGGCCGATAGAAGTGTGGATGTCCGTTGTTTTCTTCTCCTACATAGTATTCTTTCAGATTGGAGCTTTCGTCATATTGGGCATCCAGCGATATGCCAGCCCGGAAGTATTTGTTGAAAGAGTAGAGCGGAGTAAAGTTGAATCCGGCTACTCCGAATACGCCGGGGAGCAGCTGTGCATGCCCATTGTCTTGGGTAAATCCCTGCTTGCGGGTGGCTCCGTATAGAACAACATCGTAGCAGAAATGTGAACTATACTTGGGAGCAAGCGATGATGAGGCTGCTGTGGATTCTTCAGTGTCTTTTCCAAAGGTATGTACAAGCCCTATCCGCCCTCCAATCAGGTTGATTCCTGCATTGGGGTAATGGGTGTTCCCGTTCGAATAGTGAGTCAGGTCGATGCCCGCTGCCAGATTCCAATGGGGGCTGAGCTGCCAGTTGAGCAGAAAACTTGCATTGATATAGGCGTTGATTGCCGATCCGGTGATTTCGTTGTAATAGATGTTTTCCCTGTTGCCGGCATCAATTTCCTCTTCCACCCGTCCCTTTTTCCAACCGAATGATGCTCCGAAATTCCATTCATAATCCAGTGAGAGTGCATCGGTCAGCCGTGCAATGCGTGATCCTTGAAAAACATATACCCCAACCGGACTGCCCATTGTGCCGGGATTGTCAAAGCGGTTATACGATATTCCGATGCCCTGATAGGCATGTGGGTAGAGCAAGCCCCACCGGGTGTTGGGATTGAAGCGGAAAGCATATTTCAGGTGTACTGAGTTCATCTGGCGTACGGGTTCGCCCGTGCGGTTGTTTCCGTCGAAAAAGCTGTGGGTAGGCACTACATAGGAAGGGCGCAGGTCAAATCCTATTTGATGGGTGATTCGCTTATCCTGCGCGCAAGCACTGCCAGTTGCCACTGTCAGTAAGGTAAGCAGGAGCATCGTCCGGCAGAGGAAGGAGCGTGCCGATGGCATGTGGACAGGCGGAGTTTTCACGACGGTAGTTGTAGTTTCTGTTCTGTTGTTCCGTAAAAATGTGTCAAATATATGGGAAAAAGGACGAACCTGTGCTTCTGTTAGCGTTTATTAGGATAATTCGTTGCGAAATTTCTTAGTCAGCAATCGGTGTCCGGTGAATGCAGTCGGGAGGAACACTTTATAAAGTTACGAAAACATTTGGCTGTCTGACAAATAATTCGTTACTTTGCACCGCTTTCGCGCAATCGCTGTCAAGAGAAGAGTTGCTTGGTATGTTGCGTTGTAACGATAAAACAATTTAATAAGAATAACAAATGGATTTAATTAAAATTGCAGAAGAAGCATTTGCTACCGGAAAACAACATCCCAGCTTCAAGGCAGGTGATACAGTGACAGTAGCATATCGTATTATCGAAGGTAACAAGGAACGTGTACAGTTGTATCGTGGTGTTGTTATCAAGATTTCAGGTCACGGAGAAAAGAAACGTTTTACAGTACGTAAAATGTCTGGAACTGTTGGCGTAGAAAGAATTTTCCCGATCGAATCACCGGCTATCGATAGCATCGAGGTGAACAAGGTAGGTAAGGTACGTCGCGCTAAATTGTACTACCTGCGTGCTCTTACTGGTAAGAAAGCCAGAATCAAAGAAAAAAGAGCTAACTAATCCGAATATTCGAGTTCGAGATAAAAAAGAGATGTCCACAAAAGGGCATCTCTTTTTTGTTGAGCTTTCGGTTAAACTCCTCTCATCTTGTGTGAATAACTGTTTCTGAGTTGCCGGCTTGTTTTGGTATTCATCCCTGTCAGTGTTGCCGGCGGAAAAGGTTTTTACGTGTTTCTTCTGTAATAAGCAGATTTAATCATGCTCTTTTCTATTTGTATTATGATTGGCGGCCTGTATAAAGTATACAGCAAAAACTACATAGTTTAAGAAAAAACTTTATGAAGGTTGTAAATGAGGTTGGGGTGCTGCTTATTCGTGCTATTTCTGTAGAGATAAATAGCTGTAAAAATAGAAAATCCTCGGAAATCTGTGACTCCCGAGGACTCTTCTACCTTTATTATTTTAATTGATATCTTATTCTTTCAGCTCTTTCAGCTCCCAAGCCAGTGCACTGGCACCTAAGACTGCTGCATCAGAGTCTTTCAACTCAGAAATAAGCAATTTGGTTTTTCCTCTGTAGATATTCAGAATATTGTCATCAATTGCTTTCTGAATAGGTTTCATGATGTAATCGCCTGATTTTGCAAGTCCACCGAACAGAACGATAGCTTCAGGGCTGGAGAATGCAATAGCATCAGCCAATGCTTCACCTAAAATTGTACCTGTATATTCGAATATTTCTTGAGCCAGCTTGTCACCTTTCACAGCTGCATCATACACATCTTTGGATGTAATGCTTTCTGCCGGAATGTTACGGAGCAGACTTTCGTCGGTACGTGCAGCCAAGAATTCGCGGGCTGTACGGGCTACACCTGTTGCAGAGCAATAGGCTTCCAGACATCCTTTACGGCCACAACCGCAAACTCGGCCTCCGCGACGTGCAATGACATGTCCCAGCTCACCGGCAAATCCGTCGTGTCCATATACCAGCTGTCCGTTGACAACGATACCACTTCCTACGCCTGTTCCCAGTGTAATCATGATAAAGTCTTTCATACCACGTGCTGCACCATAAGTCATTTCACCAATAGCAGCAGCGTTAGCGTCGTTGGTTAAAGCTGTGGGAATACCTAATCTTTCCTCAAACATGGCAGCTAATGGAAGAATTCCTTTCCATGGCAGGTTAGGAGCAAATTCGATAGTTCCTGTATAATAGTTTCCGTTTGGAGCACCGATTCCAATACCTCTGATTTTTTCTACTCCACCGTTAGCTATAATCAGCGGAAGCAAATTCTTACAAACCTCGTCTGCATATTCTTCAACAGTAGGGTGACCTGCTGTTTTGATTGAGCCACTTGCGATAATAGTTCCACGTGCATCCACGATACCAAAGACGGTGTTTGTTCCGCCTATGTCAATACCTACAACGTAGGGTTTTTCCATGTTCGAGTTCATGATACTTCTTATTTTTAAAATAAAAGTTAGTTAATCGATAATTTGTTAATGCACACAAATTACGTAAAGAAGATTGAGTCTACAAAATATTTTTCAAAAAAAGTGCGACATGTTTGCAACTTTTCGTACCTTGCAATCGTCTAATTAAGAAAAAATAAAAGCAAAAACTAAATACAAAAGTACAGTGATACGCTTGACAGACGTAAATAAAACCTATCATAATGGTGCGCCTCTTCATGTACTGAAAGGTATCAATCTCCATATTCAGCAAGGTGAATTTGTTTCTATTATGGGAGCTTCCGGTTCTGGAAAATCTACATTGTTGAACATTTTGGGCATATTGGACAATTATGACACCGGAGAGTATTATCTGAACAATGTGCTGATAAAGAATCTTAGCGAGACGAAAGCTGCCGAATATCGTAACCGTATGATCGGTTTCATTTTCCAGTCGTTTAATCTGATTCCGTTCAAAAATGCTGTAGAAAATGTTGCCTTACCTTTGTTCTATCAGGGAGTCAATCGTAAAAAACGGAATGCATTGGCTTTGGAATATCTTGATAGACTGGGGCTGAAAGACTGGGCACATCATTTGCCCAACGAGATGAGTGGAGGGCAGAAACAGCGTGTGGCTATTGCCCGTGCACTGATTGGACAGCCGCGGATAATACTGGCCGACGAACCTACCGGAGCGTTGGACAGCAAGACGTCGGTAGAAGTGATGCAGATTCTGAAAGATTTACATCAGACAGGCATGACGATTGTAGTGGTGACACACGAAAGCGGAGTGGCAAATCAGACGGATAAGATTATCCACATCAAGGATGGGGTTATCGAACGGATAGAAGAAAATCTCAATCATAATGTTTCTCCCTTCGGACAGAATGGAATGATAAAATAAGGGAAAGATGATAGATATTTGGCAAGAAATCTATAGTACGATTAGTCGTAACAAACTTCGGACATTCCTTACTGGATTTGCGGTGGCATGGGGTATATTCATGCTGATTGTTCTGCTGGGAGCAGGAAACGGACTGATACACGCATTTGAAGAGTCTTCTTCTGGTATGGCTATGAATTCGATTTCTGTATATCCGGGATGGACAAGTCTGCCATATGATGGCTTAAAGGGAGGAAGACGTATTGAGTTGGAGAACAAAGATGTAGAAGATACGAGGCAATATTTTTCTGAGAACATTATTACTGCCGGAGCTACTCTTGGACAGTGGAATGTCAATTTGAGTTTTGGCCGTGAATATGTCAATCTGAGCCTTTCAGGAGTGTATCCTAATCAGATACAGGTCGAAGCAATCAAATTGGTGAAAGGACGTTTCATCAATGAAACAGATATAAAAGAGCGTAGGAAAACAATTGTAATCCATCAGAAAACAGCCGAAATCCTGTTTGGTAAAACACATACAGAGCCTGTCGGGCAGTATGTTAATGCCGGGAGTGTGGTTTATAAGGTTGTGGGTATTTACAAGGATAGGGGAGACCGTGGAAACAGCTCTGCATACATTCCTTTTACTACTCTACAAATTATATATAACAAAGGTAATAAGATAGATAATCTTGTTATGACAACCAAGAATCTGACAACAGAAGTGGCAAATGCGAAGTTTGAAAGTGAATATAGAAAAGTGATAGGAGTCAATCATCGTTTTGATCCTGAGGATAAGGGGGCTATCTGGATGTGGAACCGTTTCACTAGCTATCTGCAGCAGCAGAAAGGAATGAACATATTGCGGATTGCCATTTGGGTGATAGGTATCTTTACCTTGTTGAGTGGAATTGTCGGAGTTTCCAATATCATGCTTATTACAGTGAAAGAAAGAACACGGGAGTTTGGCATCCGAAAAGCATTGGGAGCCAAACCGCTTTCCATACTTTGGCTGATTATAATTGAAAGCGTTACTATTACTACCTTGTTCGGATATATAGGAATGGTTGCCGGTATTGGAGCTACTGAATGGATGAACTATGCGTTTGGGAATCAGACGATGGATGTAGGTTTTGGGAGTGCTACCGTTTTCCTGAATCCAACCGTTGATATTCGTATTGCCATACAGGCTACATTGACTTTGATTGTAGCCGGTACATTGGCCGGATTGTTCCCTGCCCGAAAAGCAGTGAGTATACGTCCGATTGAGGCTTTAAGAGCAGACTAAGATCATGAGAATAGATATAGATACATGTGAGGAGATTCTTCTGACCATAACCCGCAACAAGACGCGGAGCTTGCTGACTGCTTTTGGAGTCTTTTGGGGAATCTTTATGCTGGTGGCGCTTATTGGCGGCGGTCAGGGACTGCAGCAGCTGATGCAGAAGAATTTTGAAGGATTTGCTACCAATTCCGGTTTTATTGCTTCCCAACCTACCGGAGAAGCATATAAAGGATTTACTAAAGGCAGATGGTGGAATCTGGAGGCTGCCGATATTGAACGTTTGCGCTTGCAGGTGAAGGATATTGAGGTAATCACTCCCAATGTAGCCCGATGGGGATCTACAGCTGTTTATGGAGATCAGAAATATGAATGTAGCGTAAAGGGATTATACCCTGAATATCAGTCAATAGAAACGCAAAAACTGGAATACGGCCGTTTTATCAACGATGTTGATATACGGGAGGCGCGTAAGGTGTGTGTGATAGGTAAACGTGTTTACGAAAGTTTGTTCAAGACAGGAGGAGATCCTTGTGGAAAGTATATAAGAGTGGATGGCGTATATTACCGTATTGTGGGGATGTCAACGTCGGAAGGCAATATGAATATACAGGGTCAAGCATCCGAAGCAGTGACCTTGCCTTTCACCACAATGCAAAATACGTATCATCTGGGTGGGAAAATAGACCTTATCAGTTTTACAGTTAAAAGAGGGGTGAAGGTCTCTGATGTCCAGCCACAGATGGAACAGATCATTAAGGCTGCACATCTTATTGCTCCCAATGACAAGCAGGCATTGATGATGTTGAATGCAGAGGCTGCTTTTTCGATGGTTGATAATCTGTTTACTGGTATACATTGGCTGATTTGGATGGTTGGTCTTGGAACATTGTTGGCTGGAGCTATCGGTGTATCTAATATTATGATGGTGACGGTGAAAGAACGTACTGCCGAGATTGGTATCCGGCGTGCCATCGGTGCACGTCCTCGGGATATACTGCAGCAGATCCTGTCGGAGAGCATGGTGCTGACCACACTGGCAGGTATGTGTGGAATTTCGTTTGCTGTCATGGTCCTACAGTTGGCAGAGACAATCATTAATGCAGCTGGAAACGATGTTCATTTCCAAGTCAGTTTCGGGCTGGCAGTTGGTACATGTGTACTTTTGATTGTGTTAGGTATGTTGGCGGGGCTTGCTCCTGCATACCGTGCCATGGCGATAAAGCCGATAGATGCCATTAGGGACGAATAGAGTTGCCGAACGAATATTAAAAACGGAAATATATATTGATTATGAAAAGATACTTAAAAATCGTATTGTTGGTAATTGTTGCCATTGTACTGGTCGGAACGTTTGTATTTTTATATCAGAAATCACGTCCGAAGGAGATTGTGTATGAAGTTCTGAGACCGGAGATTACAGATCTGCAGAAAACGACTGTAGCTACCGGAAAGGTGGAACCGAGAGACGAGATCCTGATTAAACCACAGATTTCTGGTATTATAGATAAGGTTTATAAAGAAGCCGGGGAGAGTGTAAAGAAGGGCGAAGTGATTGCCAAGGTGAAGGTGATTCCCGAGCTGGGGCAACTGAATTCGGCAGAAAGCCGTTTGCGGCTTGCCGAGATTACTGCGGCACAAGCAGAAACTGATTTCTCGCGAATTGAAAAGCTCTTTCAGGATAAACTGATCAGCCGCGAGGAATATGAAAAGGGAGAAGTTGCCGTGAAGCAGGCACGTGAGGAAAAACAGGCTGCAAAAGACAATCTGGAGATTACAAAAGAAGGAATTACAAAGAACAGTGCTTCTTTCAGTAGTACAATGATCCGCTCTACAATTGATGGGCTGATACTGGATATACCAATCAAAGAGGGTAACTCTGTGATTATGAGTAATACTTTCAACGATGGAACAACGATTGCAACCGTGGCTAATATGAATGATCTGATCTTTCGTGGAAATATAGATGAAACAGAAGTTGGAAGGATTCATGAAGGGATGCCCGTGAAGCTGACCATCGGTGCACTTCAGAACTTGACGTTTGACGCTACGCTCGAATATATCTCTCCGAAGGGAGTGGAAAACAATGGTGCCAATCAGTTTGAGATAAAGGCTGCAATTTCTGTTCCTGATACGGTGCAGATGCGTTCCGGATATTCTGCCAATGCCGAAATCGTGTTGCAACGGGCCGAGCAGGTGTTGGCTGTACCCGAGGGTACCGTAGAGTTTAGTGGTGATTCAACATTTGTCTATGTGATGACAGATTCTCTTCCTTCCCAACAGTTCAAGAGGACACCGGTAGTGACAGGAATGAGTGATGGTATCAAGATCGAGATCAAGGGAGGCATTACGGCAAAAGATAATATACGTGGAGCACAAAAGAGTGAATTGTAATATCCGGCTATGATGAAGATGAAGTATAAAAATATCTTACTGGCGGGTGCGGTTTGCACCGTGTGTTCTGTAGGAAAGGCACAAACTATAGAATCGCAGCCATGGACGTTGCGCCAGTGTATTGATTATGCCATTGAACATAATATCAGTGTGCAGCAATATGCTACCACTGCAGAGCAAAGTAAGCTGGACGTGAATACGGCTAAATGGGCAAGACTTCCAGACTTGAATGCAAGCGCAGGGCAGAACTGGAGCTGGGGACGTTCGGCTTCTCCCGCCGATAATTCTTATACGAATATCAACAGTGCCAATTCAAGCTTCAGCTTGGGGACAAGTATTCCTGTGTTTACCGGTCTGCAACTTCCCAATGAACACGCCTTGGCCAAGCTGAATCTGAAAGCTGCGATGGAAGACTTGAATAAGGCCAAGGAAGATATAGCAATAGGTGTTACATCGGCATATCTGCAAGTGCTGTTCAATTCTGAGTTGGCGGAAGTGGCACATCGGCAGGTACAGTTGAGCAAAGAACAGCTGCAGCGTATTGCCGGACTATATAAGGTAGGCAAGGCGTCTCCTTCTGAATTGGCTGAGGCTGAAGCTCGGGTGGCACAGGATGAGATGACGGCTGTGCAATCGGACAATACCTATAAGCTGTCGTTGTTGGATCTTAGTCAGCTACTGGAGCTGCCTACTCCCGAAGGTTTTATTTTGCAGTCACCCGAGGATAGTCTGGAATTTGTTCCGCTGACCCCTCCCGATGATATTTATGCAGAGGCGATGATCTATAAGCCGGGTATAAAAGCTGCAGAATACCGGCTGGAAGGTGCAGATAAAAGTATCCGTATTGCTCAGGGAGCTTTTTATCCTCGTATTTCGCTGAGTGCAGGAATGGGGAGCAGTTATTATACAATGAATGGTAAGGCTGCAAGCAGTTTTCACAGTCAGTTGAAAAACAATCTGAGCAAGTATGTGGGATTGAGTTTGAGTGTACCTATTTTCAACCGTTTCTCCACACGCAATCGGGTTCGTGCCGCACGTTTGCAGCAGATTGGCATGAGCCTGCAACTGGACAATGCGAAGAAAACGCTTTATAAGGAAATACAGCAGGCATGGTACAATGCTGTGGCGGCAGAAAGTAAATATAAGTCGAGCGAACTGGCGGTAAAGGCGAACGAAGAGTCTTTCCGGTTGATGAGCGGAAAGTTTAATAACGGGCAGGCTACTTCGGTAGAATTCAATGAAGCTAAGCTGAATCTGATTAGAGCATTGTCAGACAGATTGCAGGCAAAGTACGAATATCTGTTCCGTACAAAGATTTTGGATTTCTATAAAGGAAAAATAATTGAATAGAGTTTAGTCGTCCATTCGGACGAGAGAATAACAGAACTAAAAACTTAAATAACCCACTAAAATATGAAGAAAGAGATTTATTTGGCTGGAGGATGCTTCTGGGGAACAGAACATTTCTTGAAGCAAATCAGAGGAGTGGAGGCGACACAGACAGGATATGCCAATAGTATTGTAGAACATCCTGACTATAAGCTGGTGTGCACGGGAAAGACACAAGCTGCAGAAACGGTGCATGTGGTGTATGAGTCGGATGTATTGGATTTGTCCTTGTTGTTGGAACTCTATTTCCAAAGTATTGACCCTACCAGTTTGAATCAGCAAGGGGAGGATCAGGGTACCCAGTATCGTACAGGGATTTACTATACTGATCCGGCCGATTTATCTGTCATCAAACAGGAACTGGAAGCTTTGGCTACCCGTTACGAACGACCGATTGTAATTGAACTGAAACCTTTGGTAAACTTTTATCCTGCCGAGGAGTATCATCAGGACTATTTGGACAAGAATCCTACAGGGTATTGCCACATCAATCCACGTCTTTTTGCTTTGGCACGCGAGGCAAACAAGAGGTAATCTTTTCCGCCATCGTCGGGAGCAAATCCCGAAGCTGGAAACTTTCCTGACGTTGTCGGGAACAAATCCCGAAGCTGGAAACCTTCCCGACGTTGTCGGGAACAAATCCCGAAGCTGGAAACCTTCCCGACGTTGTCGGGAACAAATCCCGAAGCTGGAAACCTTCCCGACGTTGTCGGGAGCAAATCCCAAGGCTGGAAACCTTCCCGACGTTGTCGGGAGCAAATCCCGAAGCTGGAAACCTTCCCGACGTTGTCGGGAACAAATCCCAAGGCTGGAAACCTTCCCGACGTTGTCGGGAGCAAATCCCAAATAAAAAGACTGTCTCCATTGATCGGAGGCAGTCTTTTTTGTATATCATCCTTTATGTACGTCAGGAGGTCAGTCTTCCAGATAATAATCCACCGTCGTCACTACCCGTACCTTTTTGACAAACGGTGTATTGGCATCGCGGTCGCTGATGGAAAATTGTCCTTGTGTAGCACGCTTGATTTTGCCCAGTTCGCTTTGTGAATCTTTGGCAAACTGTTGGGCTGCCGAACGGGCATTCTTGGTGGCTTCTTCAATCATCTGTGGCTTTACGTCGTTCAGTCGGGTGAATTCGAAGACCGGATTGTAGCGGTAGTCGTCTGCGCTGAGTGCAATGCCCTTTTTCAGCAATTCTCCCTGTTCGGACATGAGTGAACGGACCAGCTCCACTTGGCTTGACGTAACGGTAATCACAGATGTAATATTATATCGGTTGGCAATTCCTTGTTGCTGAACATACCTGTCCGCTTTCAGGTCCAGGGTCTGAGGAGCATTGACGGTAATTTCGGCATCGCTGATGCCTTTTTCTTTCAGGAAAGCAATGATGACAGCATTGTTTGCTTTGATTTTGTCATACAGTGCGATCAGATCGTTGCCTACTTCTTTGTAGGTTAATGGCCATGTTACCTTATCTGCCGGGAATTCTTGTTCCGAAAGTCCTTTTACACTGACTACCCTGTCTTTTCCGGCAAAACTGTCCAGCCCTTTTTTTACACACCATCCGGCAAGAAAGATGCCGATGGCAATGCAGATTCCTGCAATGTTCCATTGTTTCATGATTGTTTGTTTTAAGATTTTCTGCAAGTTAACTTTCTTTATTCCCTTTTCCAAGCGTCAGGTTATATATTTAATGTTTTATATATTTTGGCTTTAGTATTTAGAATAGATTTAGTTTTGTTACCGTTCGTCTCTTTCCGCTGACTTTTTCTAGAGGAACTCTCTGGGCGTTTGTTTCCCCGGTCAGGTACTAGTGATTGCCGGGTTGTTCGTCTTGCCGGAGATGGCTGTTTTGCTTTTTCCTGTCTTTGATATACGGGCTTATCCGGTTTGTTGGATGGCAATGGGCGATGCTCTGGTTGGGAATGAGGCCTGACGTTTGCAGACGGATGTGGCGGGAGCGGACGTCTGTGCGGAGTTGCATGAATGGGAGGTGCAACTCTGTGTACAGTTGGATAGTGATGCAGATGGCAATACCTCTCCCGGTAAAAACTCACATGTTGGAGAGTGGGGCGATGGTGTGCTCCACAGTAAGTATAATAATGTGTCGGAACATCAAAATAGAAAAGATTTCGGTTGGGATAGTTAATATAGACCTGAAATGTCCAGCTCCTTCCGTTTATTTTGATTGGCCGATAGAAATAGCTGGCTTTCAGAAATCTGCGGTATTGG
Source organism: uncultured Bacteroides sp. (assembly GCA_944322345.1). Taxonomy (GTDB): domain Bacteria; phylum Bacteroidota; class Bacteroidia; order Bacteroidales; family Bacteroidaceae; genus Bacteroides. The sequence continues at coordinate 48,085 of CALUOO010000011.1, forward strand.
TAATCGCTAAGTACCCATCGAAGATCACCGTTGCGTATGTCCAGTATTTCGTAATACTGTGATAATGCATCTGCTTCTCCACGCACCATTCCGTCAAGTAAATAGCGTGTGGTATAAATGAAGTCATAATTGATTTCGTAGACATCATTGTATTGCAAGGTTGTCAAGCGCAGTTCATGTGCCATTTTATCTGTCAGAAATCGCGTTTCCTTACGTACACTGCTGAGGCTGATAGCTGCTGAAGCGGTTGTACTTATTAACATACCAGCTGTAAAAATCCAGAAAAATAATCGTTTCATAACCAGTCCTCCGTTTATTATGGGGTTAATATATCAGTTCCTTACTTATGATACTGTTTTATGAATTTCTTCATTTCTTCTTTGTTGGACGAAAAATCCAGTGTATTGATGACTGTGAAAAATGCCTCTTTATCCACTATTTGCGGATACATCAGTTTCATTAGTTCTACTTTTTTGGAATCAAAGTTGAACAGGTCAAGTAGCCTTTCACATTGTTCACATGTGAAATCCGTTGTTATCAAGGCTGTTTCAATTGCCTTTATCATTTTGTTCTCAAAGGATTCCTCCTTTACTGTTTGATAAAAGGAATTGAATAACTCTGCATCCATCACATGGTGATGGTGATTGTGTATCGGATGCGGTTTGGATGATTGACTGCCCTTTATTTGTATTTCCTTTATCTCATTCCCGTTGAAATAAATACGTTCGCGAAATAGCTGTTTCCCCTTCCATGAAGGCTGACCTCTTTGTGTCATCCGTGTCTCGTATACTTCGATAAGGTAGTGTTGTGGAGTCAAATTGGCAATGAAACACGTATGGGTGGGTATGCAGATTTGCTTACCGTTCATGTAAACAAGGATTGGGGTATTCCCACCATCTATGCGGATGCCATTTGCTAACTGAGCTTTTATTGATAGATTGGCAATCAACAAACAAATGCCTAAAATAATTGTACGCATGGCTATTATTTTTTTTGTTTATATTACAAAAATAGGGTGAGAAAATTCCTCACCCTTATCTTTTTCTCTATTTGTTAATAGGAAAATTCCTATTGCTTTTCGGATTTTACCAGTACAATGCTATTATCCGCTAAATCAATCAGGCGTTTTTTATACAAGTCGCCTACTCCTTTTTTAAATGTCTTTTTGCTGACTCCGAATGTGGCATAGATTTCGTCGGCAGGGCTTTTATCATTCAGTAGAATACGTCCTCCGTTTGTTTGGATATATTCTAATAGCGTTTTTGAGAAGTCGGCAATTCTTTCCATTCCTGCCCGTTGGAGCGTAAGGTCAATTTTCCCATCCTCGCGTATTTGTTTAATAAAAGCTGTCGTTTGCATGCCGGGTTCCAATGTGCGGAACACCTCATTTTCATACAATAATCCGCTATATTGGTTGTTGATGATGGCTTTATACCCCAGATTAGTTTTTTGCCAGATTAGAATGTCTACCTCTTCACCCGGTTGCAGGTTGGCTTTTTCTTTCGACAGATAGCGTTCCACTTTAGCCGAAGCTACAATGCGGTAACTCTCTTCGTCTATGTGGACATGAACAATATATTTTTGACCTATCTGCATTTTTACCTTTTGTTCACGGAAAGGTACAAACAGATCTTTCATCAGCCCCCAATGTAGAAATGCACCGAACTGGTTGACCCATGACACTTGTAGATACGCAAACTGGCCCACCTGTGCTAATGGGGTCTGTGTTGTAGCAATTAGCCTTTCGTCCATGTCTAGATACAGAAAGACGTTCAGTATGTCTCCTATTTTACAGCCTTCAGGCACATAACGGGTTGGTAACAAGATTTCGCCTTCGTCTCCTCCGTCAAGGTACATGCCGAAATCCACTTGTTTGACAACTGTAAGTTGATTGAATTTTCCTAGTTGGACGCTCATTTTTCAGAATTTATAAGTGATTTATAAAGGCAAAGATAGGCTATTTAATTCATAGAAATTCTTGGAACTATAACTTTTCCTTATCTTTCAATACATTTTTTTATGAACAATCAGAGTACTTCATGTGTTATCTTTGCAGGTGAACAAGAAAAATAGATTCACTCAATTAAAAAAAGAAATATGATGGACTTTTTAACTAACGAAAAACTTACGATTGTGGGAGCTGCCGGAATGATTGGCTCCAATATGGCACAGACTGCCATGATGATGAGATTGACTCCTAATATTTGTTTGTACGATCCTTTTGCACCAGCATTGGAAGGAGTAGCGGAAGAGTTGTATCACTGTGGGTTCGAAGGCATGAACCTGACTTATACTTCCGATATACAGGAGGCATTGACAGGCGCTTCGTACATCGTATCTTCAGGTGGTGCTGCACGTAAAGCGGGGATGACTCGCGAAGATTTGTTGAAAGGCAATGCCGAGATTGCTGCCCAATTTGGTAAAGATGTCCGTCAATATTGTCCGGATGTAAAACATATAGTTGTCATCTTCAATCCGGCAGATATTACAGGATTGATTACTTTGCTGTATTCTGGATTGAAACCTTCACAGGTTTCTACGCTGGCAGCCTTGGATAGTACACGTCTGCAAAATGAATTGGTGAAGTATTTTCATATCCCGGCTGCTGATGTTCAGAACTGTCGCACTTATGGTGGTCACGGAGAACAGATGGCAGTGTTTGCTTCGACTACAAGAGTGAAGGGAGAACCGTTGACAGACTTGATCGGAACAGATCGTTTGCCTCAGGCAGATTGGGAAGCAATGAAAGTACGGGTAATTCAGGGAGGAAAGCATATTATTGATTTACGTGGACGTTCATCTTTCCAAAGTCCTGCATATCTTTCAATCGAAATGATTGCTGCTGCTATGGGTGGACAACCTTTCCGCTGGCCGGCCGGTACATATGTATCCAATGACAAATTTGATCATATTATGATGGCTATGGAGACCTCTATTACACGTGATGGTATTTGCTGCAAAGAGGTAGCCGGTACTCCTGCCGAACAAGCCGAGTTGGAACAAAGTTATGAGCATTTGTGCAAACTGCGTGACGAGGTAATCGGAATGGGTATTATTCCAGCTATAAAAGACTGGAATGCTTTGAACCCAAATATTAATTAGGCGTTGTTTTTAGTTGAAAGGGAATACTTGCCGGCTGTAAGCTGAGAAGTGAGGGGGTCGGCAGGGATTCTTGATAGTGAAGAAGTCACTAAGGAAAGTGAAGAAAAGGTTTCTTTAACTCCTTAGTGACTTCTTTTATGTTTTTTATTTATTCTTGTGCCTTCTGGATAATAAAATCGACGACGGCTTTGGGCTGGTAATTCCGATCGAAGAGCAGTGGGTAGTCAGTCCGTCCTTTTATAGGCCAGTTGTTTCGCCATGAGTCCTTGTCGGTAGCTCCCCACAGGTTTACTCTTGAAATAATTTCTTTGTGTTTCAGAAATAATGCAAAGAAACTTTCCATTCGTTTATTCCACGCCATAGCAATTTTTTCTGGAAGTCCTTTAGGATAAGGATTCATGGAACGTTGGTATTCAAAAGAAGCAGAGACTTCGGCTCCTATATTGTGCTTTGGAGCAGGTAAAACAGTCATGTCCAATTCGGTAATCATAACTTTTACTCCAGCTTCGGCAAAAGCAATTATGCTTTTTTCGAATTCTTCAACCGATGGCCAATTCATACTGAAGTGTGACTGCATTCCTACTGCGTCAATACGTAATCCGCGTCTTTTTAGTTCTTTTACCAGTTTTACTACTCCAGCTCTTTTACCTGGAAGTGCCATTGAATAGTCATTATAGTAAAGCTCAGCTTCAGGATCGGCTTCGTGTGCATATTGGAAGGCAAGCGGAATATACTCTTCTCCTAGAATCTCATAAAATTTACTTTTTCGGAACGACCCGTCGTCCTCAATAGCTTCGTTCACAACATCCCATCCTTTTACACGCCCTTTATAGCGCTTTACGACGGTAGTGATGTGCTCCTTCATCCGCTTTTTCAGTATGTCGGGCGAGATGTTGTTTCCTTCTTCGTCCGTGCAGAACCATTTAGGAAGCTGCGAATGCCATATCAGGGTATGGCCGATAATGGTTTGTCCGTTCTTTTCGCCAAACTCTACAAAGCGATCGGAAAGTCCGAAGTCATAGCGATTTTCTTCGGGATGGAGCGACTGGCTTTTCATGCAATTTTCTGCTACAATTGCGTTAAACTGCCTGTTGATCAGTTGTGCTCCTAATGTGTCTTTGTCGATGATTTGCTGTTCGTTGACTGCTGTTCCTATTAGAAAACAGTCTTTTAGAGCTTCGGACAATGTCGTTTGTCCCTGCGCACGGATGAGACTGCTAGGTAATACAGTACCCGACATCAGAAGAATAATGATGAGTAATTCTTTTGTAGACATGGTGAAATTAGATTTGTCATGGCACACCGGATTATCGATGTGCCATGATACAATGAAAAAGACTTTAGTCGATGAATTTTATTTTCTCGGCATTACGTGGCTTGGCGGCAGGAGTCTCGTCAGGATAACCGAAGGCAATGCAGTAAAGCAGTTCGTATCCTTCACTGAAGTTCAGTTTTTTCAGATATTCGGCCGCTTCGGGTGATTTCATGAAGCGTGCAGGGCTTCCCAAACAACATGAACCTATCCCCATCGATTGTGCAGTGAGCACCATATTGCCACCAAGCAACCCACAGTCAATTTGCGAACAATCGTACGACGGATCGTTGGCAATGAATACTACTGTAGGAGCATTACGGAACATGTTTTTAAATGATGGGTCTTCTGCAACTTTTGGATTACTGTTTTTGTAAAGAGCGGTCACACCATTGATAAATTTGGGATTGTCTACTATACGTATCTCCCACGATTGTTTATTCATACCGTTAGGGGCATTGATTCCACAGTTCAGAATGGTTTGCATGGTGTCTCGACCAACTGGTTGCGGCTTGTATTTACGTATGCTTCGCCGTTCCATGATGGTTTTGATGACTGCTTCGGACTGGCTAAGGTCTTCATTCTTTAATGTATTTTCCTTTTGTGCTGTCGGAGTGGTACACCCAATTGCAGTACATAGGCAAATACACCCTAGAAATCCTTTCAATAGTTTCATAATAATTATTTTATAAATGATTATTTCTTACTCCATTTCGTATGCAGGCGGAAGTGCTTCTTTGTTTGATGCCCATTTCTTGTTAGGACGTTTGCCCATTACGAACTTCAGCGTTCCTCCGTTTATGATATCCTTGTAGGTAATATAGGTCTTCGGATAAGATTTACCGTTTAGATAGACTTTCTGAATATAGATATTTTCTTTGCTGTTGTTTTCTGCCTCTATAGTGAATGTCTTTCCGCCACGGACTTTTGCTGTAACCTTATCGAAGCGAGGGCTTCCGAATACGAAAATGCCATCTGATGGGTTTACCTGATAAAATCCCATAGCCGATAGCAGGTACCATGCTGACATTTGTCCGCAATCTTCGTTACCGATAATGCCATCCGGCTTGTCTGTATAGAATTCGTCCATAATGAAACGGACCTTTTCGGCAGTTTTCCATTGGGCTCCTGCATATACATAAAGATAGGCTACATGGTGACTCGGTTCGTTACCGTGTGCATATTGTCCGATAAGACCGGTAATATCGCTTGATGCCCCTTCGCCCATACTGTCATTGTTGGTGAAGAAACTGTCTAGCTTTTCAATAAACGGTTTGCTACCTCCAAACAGACCAATCAGACCGTGAGGATCTTGTGGAACAAAGAATGTATATTGCCATCCGTTTCCTTCACAGAAATCTCCTACGCCGTGGATGGAACGTGCCGGATCGTATGGAGTGCGCCATGAACCGTCTTCCAATTTCGGGCGGATGAAGTGTATGGAGGAGTCGAAGTAGTTTTTATAGTACATTGCACGTTTGGCAAATGTCTCATAGTCGGCAGTTTTTCCCATTTTCTTTGCCATAGCCGCAATTCCCCAGTCGTCTACGGCATATTCCATAGCGATGGATGTTGCTTCATGTATTTTATCAGCCGGAATATAGCCACGATCCATTACGTAAGGGACACCGTTCTGGCGCTCATAGGTAGCTGTTGCTTTCATAGCTTGAAAAGCTTCTTCGGCATCGAAACCGGAGAATCCTTTCAGGTAAGCGTCTGCAATTACCGGAACAGAACTGTAGCCGGGCATGCAGTTCGTCTCTCCGCTCATCAATGGCCATATAGGCAATTTGTCTTGTTGGCGATAGATAGAAAGCATTGAGTTGACAATGTCGTCTACCCGTTCCGATTGTGTGATGGTCATCAATGGATGTAATGCACGGTAAGTGTCCCATAGTGATAGGGTGGTATAGTTGGCTTTATTGGGAGCGGTATAGATCATGTCGTTCATACCTCTGTATTCTCCGTTAACATCGCAGAAGAGTGTTGGGGCAATCATTGTGTGATAGTGGGCTGTGTAGAATACCCGTTTGGCAGCTTCGTCGTCCGATTCCACTTTCATTTTTGCCAGTTGCTCGTTCCAGCGGTCACTGCTCATCTTTACAACTTTATCAAAATCCCAGTGAGGTAATTCGGCCTGAAGATTCATCATTGCATTTTCGCAGCTTACTGACGATAATGCCACTTTAATTTTTACTTCCTTCACATTGCCGAATGTCAGCACACTCTTTACGGATTCCACTTTCAGCTGTTTCCATGGTTTGGGAGTGTTGTCGTCATAAGCTGTGAATTTCTCTATCTTTGTGTCGCTTTTCAGTACAAAATATACTTTTCGCGAAGGGCTCCATCCTCTGACATACCGATAGCCTTCTACCGTATAGTCGTCTATTTGACGTATGTAGCTGTCGTATGCGTTACTGCCGTTCCCTTCGCGCAGATCTATCAGGATAGATGCCGGTTTCCCTTGTGGATATGTATACCGATGGAAACCTACCCGGTCGGTGGCTGTTAGCTCGGCTTTGATGTTATATCTGTCAAGCAGCAGTGAATAATACTCGGGACGTGCCACTTCGTTGGCGTGCGAATATTTGGTGGCATAACCGTCGCTGATATTATCCTGATTGCCCCGGGGAGTACGTATTTCGTTTAATGGCATAATAAGTATATCTCCAAGGTCAGCACATCCTGTACCGCTTAGGTGGGTATGAGAGAATCCGATGAGAATGCTGTCCGAATAATGGTATGCCGAACACCAGTCCCAACCCTTATGGATGTTGCTTGGACCGAGTTGTACCATTCCGTAAGGCACGCTTGTGCCGACAAATACGTGTCCGTGATACCCCGATCCAATAAAAGGATCGACATATTTTAGCAGACCTTCACTTTTTGAATAATCTTTTTGTGCCAGTCCGTTTGTTGCCATTGCCAGCAAGCAAAGGGCGGCTGTCAGTAATTTGAACGTTTTCATCTTTTTGTTTTTTTATTTTAGATTTTAGAAGCCTGTTGAAGTAGGGTCTAAATTAATATAGATTAGTTCAGATTTGCAATCTGAACTAATCCGCATTCTCTATGGAAGAGAATTATCTGTGTATCTGACGACGAATCATGCAAGGATGATTTAGAAGTCCATCTTGAATGAAGGTGGCAGTGCGTCGTCACTTGAAGCCCATGCTTTATTGGGGCGTTTGCCCATTACAAATTCCAGTGTGCCTCCCTGCATCAGGTCTTTATGGCTGAACCATGACTTGTTCCATTCTTTTCCGTTCAGTTTGGCCGATTGGATGTACTTGTTCTCAGGAGCATAGTTGTGGCATACTACTCGGAATGTTTTCCCGTTGCCTAACTGGATAGTCTGTTCTTCAAATACCGGGCTACCGATAACATACATAGGCAGACCTGGAGTCACCGGATAGAATCCCATCATGGAGAATACTACGAATGCTGTCATACCACCGCCGTCTTCGTCGCCGGGGATACCCATCAGGTCGCTGCGGAACCATTGTGTCAGCAGATTGCGTATACGCTTCTGGGTACGCCATGGTTCGCCGGCATAGTTGTAAAGATAAGGAATATGCATGGCAGGTTCGTTACCCATTGAGAACTGTCCTACATTCCCGGTATGGTCAGGCAGCTGATTGTAGAAATCATATCTGGCTTTACCTAATGAAGCACTGTACATGCGTTCCAGTTCTGCAACGAAACGTTTCTTTCCACCCATTAGTTCCACAAGATCGCCTACGTTGTGAGGTACGTCCCAGCGGTAGACCCAACCGTTGTTTTCATCGTAAGCGTTACGGGCTCCCATTCCACCGTCGAAATTATAGTCAAACGGTTGGATAAAGTTACCAAATGAATCTTTGGGGTGGAAGAAAAGAGTTTCTTTATTGAATACTGTACGGTAGTTTAGTCCTCTTTTCAGGAAATAATCTGCTTCTTCTTTGTTGCCCAATGCTTTGGCTATATTTCCCAGACACCATTCATCGTAGACTGTTCCCAGCGTGACGGCAATGGGTTGACGTTTTTCCCATGAATGTACTTCGGGCGCAGTCTCTTTTTCTCCTTTGGCAAGTGCGGGGAAATAACCGTGATCTTTATAGAACTGGTCGAGTACTCCTGCCGGTTTTGCAGACCATGGTGACAGTGTTTTTTCCGTAATAGCTGCTTTGCAAACCTTATATGCTTTTTCCAGATCGAATGAACGCATTCCTTTGTTGTAGGCATCGAGCACAGTAGCTACTCCGTGGTTGCAGTTCATACGGCGACTGTCTCCGTTGATTTCGGGGAAGGTTGGCATCCAGTTAGGTTGCATCTGATAAGCCATTCGTATGAATGAATTCACCATGTCGCTCTCTTTCTCTGTTTCAATGATGAGGCGTAGTGGATGAGTAGCACGGTAAGTATCCCATATCCAATCGTCTACATAGAACGGCGTACCTTCATCATCATGTACTTGCCCGTCGTAAGCACTGAAATATTTTCCGTCTTCCGAAATGCAGATCATACGTTCGTAGGTGCGGTACAGTGAGGTGTAGAATACAGCTTTTTCATTGTCTGTTCCTCCGTCTACCTGTATTTTACCCAGTGTTTCGTTCCATATTTTCTGCCCTTTGTCGGCAACTTCTTGAAGGTCGTAACTTTTGATTTCGCGGCGCAGATTCTTCTGAGCTTGTTCGGCAGAGATGAAAGATACTCCATATCGCACCATGACAGAAGATGTACCTTGAGGATATTCCATCATATAGAAGGCATTACTTCCTTTGGTGCTTCGGTCGGAAGTGTTGATGGTGGATCCTTGATGTGTACCTATTTTCAAGGGAGCTTGTTCTGTTTCAAGATAGATATATACTTTGGTGTTGTTGCCCAGATTCTGATAACCGCTGATTGATTTTCCATCTGTCTTCAACTCGCCGTCGCGTGTGTTGAAGATAAGATAAGCAGGTTTGTTGGTTTGCGAGAATTCAATCTGGTAGATTCCCGATTGGTGGGAAGGTGCATACTGTACGTAAATGTCATTATCATCCAGATCGACGCTGTAATAGTAGGGTTTTGTCACTTCATTGTCGTAACCGAACGAGATGACGCTTCTTGCCTTTGAAATTTCTCCTTGATATGGACTCAGATTGAATGCCGAACTTCCCCGGTGGCTGGTGACAATAAGCGGCAGACCGTGGATGGTGTTTCCTGTAAAATTTTCCCGTTCAGGATATACCCGCAACATGCTGTTGGGTAAATGGACGGTGGGGTAGGTGGGAACCAGCAGATGGCTTATGTTCCCAATGTATGGATTGACATAATCTACCGGGCTTTTCTCCGGCGAACGGTATACTTTTGCCATTGACATTTGGAAAGGGATAAGGCATCCCAGTAGCAAATAAGTAAGTCGTTTCATGGTGAGTTTTGTTTGCTTTTTATGTGATAAAATATATAATTAAAAAATGTTATCGTACACAAGTCGTGAAATATTAATTTCAGTAATAGGAAAGGTAGGCAAAAAAGATAAATCTGCTTAATTTTGAGTCGCTTTAAAGCCTTTCCATAAATTGCCGTCGGGCAGAGGGGCTTCCAGTTCTATTAGCTCTTTGGAAACAGGGTGGGTGAATTTTACCCGTCTGGCATGAAGGCAAATGCTTCCGTCAGGATTGGAACGTGGAGCACCGTATTTCAGGTCGCCTTTAATGGGGCATCCCATTTTTGCCAGTTGACACCGTATTTGATGATGGCGTCCGGTCTTCAGATCGACTTCCAGAAGAAAGTAATTTTCCGAGCGCCCTATCAATCGATAGTGTAAGACGGCTTTTTTACTGTTGGGCACTTCGTGGTCGTAAGCATAACTCTTGTTTTGCTTTTCGTTGCGCACCAGATAGTGTGTCAGTTCGCCTTCTGGCATTGCAGGGGCATTTTTGACTATAGCCCAGTAGGTCTTTTTCACATCACTTGTCCGAAACATATCGTTCAGGCGTGTAAGTGCTTTACTGGTTTTGGCAAAAATGACAAGACCGCTTACCGGACGGTCCAGTCGGTGTGTCACACCGAGAAAGACATTCCCGGGTTTCTGGTATTTTTCTTTCAGATACATTTTGACAGTTTCTGAAAGAGGTGTATCGCCCGTTTTGTCTCCCTGAACAATTTCGGAAGCGGTCTTGTTGACCACGATTATATGATTGTCTTCGTATACGACAGTCATCGTCTGTTACATGTTCATTCCGCCATCAACCTGAATTACCTGACCGGATACGTAAGACGACATGTCTGATGCAAGGAAGGTTGCAATGTTTGCCACGTCTTCCGGTGTACCACCACGGCGCAAAGGTATCTTTTTAGCCCATTCAGCTTTCACTTCGTCGGGCAGTGCAGCGGTCATGTCTGTCATAATGAATCCCGGAGCGATAGCATTGGCACGGATACCGCGTGAACCCAGTTCTTGTGCAATGGACTTGGCAAGTGCGATCATACCAGCTTTTGATGCTGCGTAGTTAGCCTGTCCTGCGTTTCCATGAACACCAACTACAGAAGCCATGTTGATGATGCTTCCTGCTTTCTGGCGCATCATGATAGGGGTGCAGGCATGTATAAAGTTGAATGCTGATTTCAGGTTGACATTAATCACCATGTCCCATTGTTGTTCACTCATACGCATCATCAGACCGTCACGAGTGATTCCGGCATTGTTTACCAGAACATCAATACGTCCGAAATCTTTGTGAATTTCTTCCACTACTTTGGCAGTATCTTCAAAATTGGCAGCATTGGATGCATATCCTTTGGCCTTTACGCCTAATGCTTCAATCTCTTTTACTGTGTTTTCTGCATTTTCATCGATTACAAGATCGGTGAATGCGATGTTTGCTCCTTCGGCTGCAAACTTAAGAGCAATCGCTTTACCGATACCACGTGCAGCACCGGTTACGAGAGCTGTTTTTCCGTTTAATAATCCCATACTAAAGTTGTTTTTAATTTTTAGATTTCTGTTTTATGCAGTGCGCCGAACACAATGCGGGAAACATAACGGTCCCGTGTATTGTCGTCCAAATGCGCTCCTATTTGTCCACGAATGTAAGGTACCTCAATCCCTTTCAGGCAGTAGTGTATTAATTCGGTTGTCATTTCCAAATCGTCAATCTGAAACACTCCTTTTTCCATCCCTTCCTGTAATACAGCCTTGAAGTACATCATTTCTTTTGTGTCGAATTTCTTCCTGACTTTTTCTACCTGCCAGATGTCGCGAAAAAAGTTGGCTCTCAGTGTTCCGTTACGATAAACCACTTCTTTTACTGCGTCTAGCCGTGTATAAATCATTTCCATGATTTTCTTGTCCGGCGAACTGTCTTTCTCCACTACCTGTTTCATCATATCCAATAGTCTGTCCAACTCCGATTCCACTACAGCCAAATAAATCTCTTCCTTGCTTTTGAAGTAAGTGTAGAGCGTACGCCGGCCTTTTTTCGAGGCGAGGGCAATATCGTTCATTGTCGTATTCTCCACTCCCATTTTAGCGAAAAGCTGTCTGGCGACATCCACTAATTTGGCTTTTGTTTTGGATACTGGCATAGGCTGTTATGAGTTGCACATTATCAGATATTTTGAGCAAAAGTAACTCTTTTCTTTAAGATGTACAAGAAAAAAAAGAAATCTCAGTCAATTCATTATGATTCTTTATTTTCGTCTAATTTTTGTGTCTTCTGCTTTTTAGTTGGATTTTATGCTGATTGTATAGATTTTTTTCTGTTCGGATGTCGTGTTTTGCTATCGCTTTGTTTAAAAACTTTGCAGTCTGTTTTGTTTTCGTTCCACTATAGTGGGACGATCGTTCCAGTTAAGTGGATCTTTCGTTCAACTATAGTGGAACGAAAAATGAATTGTATACGTGTCAGATAACAGCTGTAAGAAAACGGTAATTATTGGGAAAGAATAGTCTAAACAGTCTCAATCAGAAAAATATTCCTTTCGATAGGATGAATTTTCGGATTTTATTTGTAGTTTTACTCTGTCTGTTTAAATCTTGTTCGGATTTCTTGTAATTTCAAATTGAAAGTATTTCTTGATTAGATAAATGAGTAATATAACTATCTGATTGTTAATGTTCTAATATTCTAATCTGTGATGTGGTAAAAATAAGCTAGAATTAAAAATGCAATTTTTATGAACCGTTTGATTAAATTCGTTTTGCTGTCGGGGCTGTCCGTCTTTTTTGCGGCTTGTGCCCGCGATGGTAAGCCTAGAGTTGCCATTGTTGGGATTGGCATCGAGTGTAGTACTTTTTCTCCGGCTCGGACAACATTGGATATGTTCCAGCCAATTTATGGGGAAGATGTCTTGAAATCTTATCCTTTCTTTCGGGAAGACTCCGCTTTGCTGAATCGTGCCGATTGGCGTCCGGCTATGCTTGCTTGGGCAACTCCGGGTGGAATGCTTACCCGCGAATGTTATGACACTTTGGTGAATCGCTCGTTGCAGGCATTGAAGGAACAATTGCCCGTTGACGGACTTTTTTTTGATATTCATGGAGCTATGAGTGTGGAAGGATTGGACGATCCCGAGGGAGACTACATCATTAAGGTCCGCAAACTGGTTGGTGACGATGTCCTTATCTCCACCTCGATGGATCCTCATGGTTGCGTGTCTCACCGTCTGGCAGAAAATACGGATTTAATTACAGCATATCGGATGGCTCCTCATACGGACCGTTACATTTCCCGCGAACGGGCGATTGTAAATTTGCTTGATCGTCTGGAAAGTGGCAAGGGTAAGCCGGCTTATAAAGCTTGGGTGAAAGTACCCATCTTGCTGCCTGGCGAGAAAACTTCTACTCGTGTAGACCCGGGAAAATCTCTGTATGCAGCTATTGAACCTGTCGAAGCACAGAATGGGGTGATCGATGCAGCCATCTGGATGTCTTATCCTTGGGCCGACGAGCCGCGTAATCATGGAGTTGCTATGGTGACAGGTGATGACAAAGCTCAAGTGGAGGCGGGTGCCAAGTCGTTGGCTGAACATTTCTGGTCTGTACGCAATGATTTTGAGTTTGTAGCTCCTACAGCTACACTGGACGAAGTGCTGAAACATGCATTGGAAAGTAAAGTCAAGCCGTATTTCATTTCAGATATGGGGGATAATCCGACAGCTGGTGGTGCGGGAGACGTTACGTGGACACTGAATGAACTGCTCAAACGTGAGGAGTTCCAGAATGCTTCTGGCAAACGTCTGATTTATGCTTCTATTCCGGGACCAGATGTTGTGGCTGCGGCAAAAGATGCAGGAATTGGCGGAGAAGTGGATGGTATGGTCGGTGCAATGGTAGATAACCGATATTGCGGCCCTGTTCGTATTAAAGGGCGTGTAGAAAGAATTCTGGAAAATGGAGACAACGATTGGGTAGTAGTGCGTGTAGGGTCAATACAGGTTATTGTGACCGAATCCCGTCAGCCATTCCATTACGAGCGAGATTTCGACCGTCTGAACCTCAAACCGCGTGAGGCAGATATTATTGTGGTCAAGCTTGGTTATCTGACAGAAGAACTGTATGAAATGCAGGCTGACTGGATGATGGCGCAAACTCGTGGTGGAGTGGATCAGGAATTGACATTACTTCCGTACAAACGCTTGGAACGGCCTATTTTTCCTTTAGATCCTGATATGCCTGATCCGGATTTAGAAGTTGTATTCATTGAATAATTCATACCGATTATGAAGAAAACAATTTTTTTCCTTACACTTGCGGCTGTCTCTTCGGTTATGCTTTCATGTGCATCTCCGACAGAGGATGTTTATGTAGTTTTGGCTCCAGAGTCTTTTGTGAATCAGGAAACAGACTCTTTGGAAGCGGCTGATTGGGAAGCAGTAGTGGCTCGTTTGCAGAAACGCCACAATGCTGAGTTACTACGTTTTGCAGAAAGACCACAAGAACAGTTGGAAGAACTGCGTCGGATTTCTCCACGTTATGTGGCAATTGTAGATTTGCCCGAGCATATTGGTCGGGATTATGTCATTGCCCTAAACCAAATGAGCCGACAGCTGGATTCAGATCCTTATGCGGACTTTCTGTGGGGAATTATTACCGGATATGATGCGGATGCTGCAATGCGTATGCTGGAACATTCGGAAGAACCGATGGTTATTCGAACTGGTGTCGGATCTATTTTAGAACTTGAATCGGCAAAATGGTTTGATGCGTACGCCTATGTAGATGACCATCAGGTGGGTTTGTGCGGTGAAAAACGGTATGGAGAAGATACACTGACACATCGTCAGATTTCATATAAAACGGATATGACGGGTGCGAATGAACGGATTCGGCGGTTTGTGCAGCGTCATTTCGGAGATACAGTGCCGGATGTATTGCGTCAGTTTTTGGAATATTATGAGTCTTATAAACCTGATCTGGTGGTTACAGCTTCACATGCAACAGAGAAGAATTTGGAAATGCCGGGTTCGGTGGGGAATATTCGTTGCCGTGACGGACGATTGTATATAGATTATCCCGGAAAGCAGAACTTTGTTCCGGATAGGGATAGCCGTATGGTTTATCTGCCAATAGGAAACTGTTTGATTGGCAATGTTGATAATACGCGCAATAGTATGGCGATAGCTTGGATGAATAGCCAGCAAGCTACTACTTTTGTTGGGTATGTGGTGACAACATGGTACGGCAGAAATGGATGGGGAGGACTTAAATATTTGATTACTAATCCAGGACGCTATTCGGTTGCAGAGGCTTTTTATCTTAATCAACAGGATATGATGGCGCAAATGGCGGAATGGAATGATTCATTGACCGTAGCTCCATTTGATTACGACTGTGACTATTTCCGGAAGTTGCCGGCACGATTGACAGAAATGGCTGCTCCCGGAGAACTTTCTCCAGATGAAATGATTTTCTGGTTAGGATTCTGGCATGATCGGGATGTGTTGGCTTACTATGGAGATCCCAAGTGGGATGTAAGAATGCAACAAGTATCAGGTGAGACGGATTTTACAGTTACTTCACGTATTGAGCCCAATCCAAATACAGGAGAAAATCAGCCTGCTCACCGTTGCGTGATAACGGTGAAGACAAACCCGGATTTTAGTCTGGACAGAATGAAAGGAGCAGGTTTCAAGCAAGAGCATGTACTAGATCTCCCATTCAGCTATTTCTTCCCAAAACGGTTGAAGAATCCGAAATTGCCGGAAGGAGAATCACGGCACATTGTTGTGGATGAGAATTTCCTTTTTTGGTATGAACCTTCGATGGAACCGGGACAGAGTTATGAGATTATTGTCTTGACCGATTGATTCCTCTGGGAAACAGCTCCTTGAAGCAATAATCAATATAGGTGGATCAGCTTGCATAAACGATATTTGCTGGTGTAAAAGAATTTCTCTATTTTTGCTGAAAAATGTAATCTATGAAATTTTTCTCTTTAAAAATGATAGCTGTTTGTTTGTGTGCAACAATGGCTTCGTGCGGTAATAAAGCCGCTAAAAATAGTGAACAGAAGGTGGTGGAGATAACCAATCCGCTGCCTATTAAGTTTGGCGACCCTTATATCTTACATGCCAACGATGGTAAATACTATATGTATGGTACTTCGCTAGGTGATGGATTTGAGGCGTATGTCTCTACTGACCTGAAAACATGGACATCGTGTGGACAAGTGTATCGCGGCGGTACAGAAGAACAGTGGAACGTAGATTGTTTCTGGGCTCCTGAAGTGTATGAACGGAATGGGAAATATTATATGTTCTATAGCGCAAACAGCCGTAATAATCCAACAAATGAAGGTGAAAACTTCAAGATTGGTGTAGCAGTGGCATCTTCTCCAACGGGTCTATTTACTGATTTGTATAACCGACCTGTTTTTGAAATTGACTATCCGGTGATTGATGCAAATGTATATTTTGACGATGCTACGGGAAAGACGTATCTCTATTATTCTCGTTGCTGCTACAAGCATCCGGTGGAAAGCGAAATAGCTGAAAAAATGAAGAAGGAAGGTGTTTATGATGAAATTGAAGAAAGCTGGGTGTATGGAGTGGAAATGAAACCTGATTTTTCAGGTATTATTGGAGAACCGGTTCTGTTGTTGGCTCCTCCGACAAAACTGGACGATCGTCAGGCTGAATGGGAAAGCCGTTCGGTTACTTCGAAAGAGGTGAATCGCCGTTGGACAGAGGGATCATTCCTTTTTAAAAATAAAGATACTTACTACATAATGTATTCGGCAAATCATTATGGAGGAGCTCATTATGCAGTGGGCTATGCGACTTCCAAAAAACCGCTGGGGCCGTTTGTGAAAGCTTCTAATAATCCTGTGCTTCAGGAGAACCGGACTAAAGGAGGGACTGTAGTTGGAACTGGGCACAATATGGTGCTTACGATGCCAGATAGTACAATGTATTGTGTATATCACGGACGTATGACAACCAATCCGGATGAACGAGTAGTATTGATTGATAAAATGAAAGTAGATGAAAACGGAATACTTACTGTTGAGGGACCTACTACTACTCCACAGCAGGTGGTATATTGAAATCTTGTAAGATACCAGTATAAAAATAATGATTTGACAAAAGGGAAGAGGATTATATGGATGTCCTCTTCCCTTTTTGTATGTAGAAAATGTATGAGTTCCCAAACTCATGTATTGGGTTCATCTTCCTGTTTTATGACCAGTAATTTGTCTACACGTCCTCGATCCATATCAACGACCTCGAATCTTAAATTTTTATATACGAAAATATCGCCAGCTTTCGGAATGCGCCCGATCAGGAACATAGCCAGACCACTAAGAGTGGTGAAGTCTTCAGATTCCAAGTCCTCATAGGATAAAATACCCATTTCTTCCATGAAATCTTTGATGTTCATAGAAGCTTCTACCAGCATGGATCCATCCTGACGTTTGACGATATCTTCTTCTTCTGATTCGCCTTCCTCCAGAATGTCCCCGAAAATACTTTCGGTCAGGTCATGCAAGGTAATTATTCCTTCTGTGCTCCCATACTCATTGACGACTACTCCAAACTTATTTTTGTTTTTTTTGAACAGTTCCAGAATTTTGTTGGCATACAAGCTTTCTGGAATAAACAGTGGGGGACGGGCAATATCACGCAGATTGAATTTTGTTTTGTTGCTAACCATTAAGATGATGTCTTTTACAGAAACCACACCTATAATTTCATCTTCACGTTCGTCCACTAACAGATATTTACTAAAATGCTTTTCTTCTATGATTTTCATTACCTGTTCTTGGGTATCATCGGGATGAAGTATTACGATATCTCGCCGGTGTGTCATTAATTCGTTGGCACGTTTATCTGAAAAACGGAAAACATCACGTAGCATTTCAGTCTCTTCTTTATCAATTACACCTTGCTCGGAACTTTCGTGTAAAATCATCTTTATCTCTTCCTGAGTCATGGGACGATCTTCGTTTTTAACTCCGATTACATTGCTCAATAAGCGCGTGGATACACTTAACAGCCATACAAATGGATATGAGACTTTCGTTAGCAATATCATAAACGGACTAAACAAAATTGCATAACGTTCCGGGTCGCTGAGAGCTATTGATTTAGGAACCAACTCACCGATAATTAAAGATAAATAGGTAATGACTACCACCGTTGTGATCATTGCCAGATTGTGGGCATATCCTTCTATTCCGGGAATCATAGAGAAAAACGGTACAAGATCATCGGCGATGGCAATGCCACCATAAGCACCTGAGACAATGCCAATCAGAGTAATACCAATTTGAATTGTAGATAGAAATTTTTCAGGCTCTTCCAATTGTTTTAATACGTTTCTTGCTGACCTGTTCCCTTTATTAACGAGAGTCTCAAGACGTGTTTTGCTGGAAGAAACTAGTGCGATTTCGTACATGGCAAAGAGGCCATTTAATGCGATTAAAAAAAGAATAATTAAGAATTCCATAAATGGATAAAAAATGATTTATGTCTCGAAATTAAGTGAATTCGTTGCATCCTACAAATCTTTATCTATGATATTAATATTTTTTTAAGGCTAATTGTGTAAATGAGCCTATTATCTTTAGTATACGCCTTTTTTTTCTATGTTTCTTTCTGCTTGATTATAAATGTATTATGAATAATAGGAGTAACTAGACTGAAAAAAAAGAGCAAAATATTTGTAGTTCTCAAAAATAGTCTATACTTTTGCACCCGTTAAACATCGCGGAGTGGAGCAGTTGGTAGCTCGTTGGGCTCATAACCCAAAGGTCGTTCGTTCGAGTCGAGCCTCCGCAACTAGGAAAAAGAATCGCAGATTGCGGTTCTTTTTTTGTTTCTTACCTTTCTATTTGGGTTGTCAGTTCAGCATCAAGCTCATATAAGGATGCAAGGGTAGAAGTGTTTGTTCTGTTAGCTGACGGATATTCATCGGATGATATTTCAGAGATTGGGGATATTGACTATGTACGCAATCTCCTCTGTATAGATGGTAATATCCATTATTCTCTGTTAATTCATTGTCCGTCAGATGAATGCATCTTTCTTTTTCAGGAAAAAATAAAGCATATAATTTTAAAACTTCGTGAGCATGGATGATACGTGCCATTCCCAATGGATGCAGGGGATATGATTTTATGGGAGGGCAGATTTCATTCAACTGATGGCTGCTGCTTTGCTGGCTGATGGCTTGTAATAATATTTGCTTATACTTTTCGTTGTCAGCTAGCAGTTCCTGTATGGTGGGATATGGATTTCCTTGATAGACAATAGCTATTCCTCTTATTATGTTGTCCTGACGTATTGTGAATAAGATTCCGTCGCTTAGTTTCAGGTCGGCCATTATGATTTGAAAATCTTTCAGAGTGTGTTGAATGCAGCATCTTCTTTCAGATAGTTTCCGGCTTAAATATTCGTAGGTGGCTTCTTGAGCATCCTTAGTCTGTTGAATCTGGATGTGAGACGGAAATTTGTCTGATTTACCTGAGATGATGTGGTGTTTAACAGCATATTGGAATACGGAGGCGTATCCGGATTGAGCATAATAGTCGAACAACCATGACTCGGCTGGAATAAGTGTTGTAAAATAAATCTGTTGGTTGAACATTTTTACGAAGGCTTGCGAGAGAAGCTTTCGCATGCTTCCATGTCCTCGAAATTCTGGATGAGTACAAGCACCGGATATGTATGAGGTTTGAACGGTATGTCCGCAAAAGGTCATGGGGTAAGGAATCATTTGCAAAGCAGAAATAAGTCTGTTGCCTTTATGGATGGCAAGGTTGATGTCGTCTGTATAGCGTAGGCGGAAATATAGGTCGGTAAATGCTTCGCTATCAGTGAAACAGACTTTCCATAGCTCTTTTACCTCTTCTTTCATGCTGCTTACCATTTTAGCATCTCCATTGGTTGGCTTTTCAGGCATGCCATGTATTTGGGAAGTATGATTACTGGCTGATAAGAAAGTTTAGCCTTGCGCAGCCCTTCGATGCCTAAATCCTCTTCCCGATTGATATAGAGATACTGCTCGGGAATATGGTTGGCAAATTCATAATTAATCATGGCATAAGCACCCTCTATACTTGTATCAGCTTTCTCGACATGTGTTCCAAATGTGTCTTGGCTGATAGGCATTCCGAATGTGAATGCTGCCATTCTGTCTCCTGCATGTAAGATGCCTCCAGTCAGTCCTAGTTCCTGAAAATGTTGCAAGGCATATATCAATGCGCGACGCTCATTGCCCGTACCTTCTTGCTGGTCGCAGTTGTTTTCTTTACACCATTCAGCTTCCAATTCCAGACATTCAGGGATTCGTTCGGGAGTGATTGGAATATAGGTGTAATCGGGATAGGTATTGCGAAATTTATTGATGTGGTTGCGTTTGGGTTGAAATTTCTTCCCTTTTAGTGTTGCCAGGTCACTTCGCAGATAGATGTAATCGGCGTAGTCACGATCTTCTGTGAATACAAATTGCCCCGGCATGATTGTCTCAAGTTCTGTGCGCATGCTACTGCATACTCCCAACATGCAAAAGGGATGTCCCTCTTCATTCGCATCTTTCTCTAGTTTTTTAAGAACAGATTTTAAGTCGCCATTCCCCAAAGGCATCATGTATGCAAGCTTTCCTTCAACCCAAAACTTGAAGATAAGAAAGCCTTCTACTACTGCAAATTGGGTGTTATATAGAAACTTCCAACTGCATAGATTGGAAAATGAAAGGTCGCAATTTCTGCGATTACTATTCATTGTGAAAGATGTGATGAGGTTTTTGTCTGCCGGTGTAATATCTTTGAATGTAAGCATAACGTTTTTGTCTTGAATCTTACTAACAAAAGATAAGACAGCTTTGTTTGCTAAATAATCACACTATTCCTAAAAAATGGAGTATTGTGGGAGTAAGTAAGGCTGTAAATATTCCATTTAGCGTAAGTCCCAAACTGGCATATGCTCCGTATTTGCGGCTTACTTCCATTGCTGTGGAAGTACCTACGGCATGTGCAGCCGTTCCCATTGATAGCCCTTGAGCTATCGGACTACCGACGTGCATAATCCGCATAGTCTTGAATCCACAGACAGCTCCTAACAATCCCACAGCTACAACTACCGCTGCTGTAAGCGAGGGGATTCCACCTATGGTTTTGGTCACTTCCATGGCAATCGGGGTGGTCACAGATTTGGGCGCTAGCGACAGAATGACTTCTTGAGAGGCTCCCATCAGCTTGGCTATCAGTACAACGGAAATTACTCCCACAAGGCATCCGGCTAGTTGGGATAGAAGAATAGGAATCAATTGTTTTTTTATCATCTCCAATTGTAGATACAGAGGAACGCCTAATGCTACGACTGCAGGTCGAAGCCAGAATTCGATAAGGTGCCCCCCCTCGTTGTAGGTTTCGTAAGAGATACCTGTCATTTTAAGGAAGAGGATAAGGATGGCTATTGTTAGTAATATAGGGTTCAGTAATAAAATGCCGGTTTTCTTTTGTAAAAGTTTGGCAAAAAAGAATATGCCGAACGTAATGGCAAGTAGAAAGAAGTTGTTTTCTAAGAAGCTCATTGTTCTTTATTTTTTTGTTGTTTTTTGTTTTTCAAATGAACTGAATTTACGGACAAGCTGGTGTACCCATCCGGTGACAGAAAACACGAGAATGGTACTGACTACTGTAGCGATGACAATTGGCCAGAATTCAGCAGAAATGACATCGAAATAGAGCATGAGAGCCACGCCGGGTGGAACAAAGAAAAAACCTAAGTTGGCTACAAGAAAATCGGATAATCCTTGTACCCACTCCAATTTGATCCAACCTAATTTCAAGAAAAGGGTGAGAAGCAACATACCGATAATGCTAGAAGGAAGTTTAATCCCTGTCAGATAGACAATTAATTCACCCAAAGCCAAACAACCGAAAAGAATGGCACACTGACGTATCATAAGTATTTTGTTCTTTAGTTTTTAAGCTTATCAGTTTATAAGTTCTTGTTTTACATTGATTTAAAATATCAAATATATAAACCAATAAACTTGTTTACTTACCTATTGATTTTGAAAGACGCTGCAAAGGTAGGAAAAATAGAAGTCCAGTGTTAAATATTATAATATTTTAGATTAAGAAACGAAATATGCCCCTATTTGTAATGTGGATATTGCAAAATTAAGTACTTTTGCGCCGTGAATAGTATATTTATTCTGAAAGTTTATCATATACAATAATTACTCTATGCTTAATTTAATCAACCAAATTGTGGCGCGTGCAAAGGCAGACCGCCAACGTATTGTACTTCCTGAAGGAACTGAGGAACGTACATTAAAAGCTGCCAATCAGATATTGACCGATGAAGTAGCCGACCTTATTTTATTGGGAAAACCGGCAGAAATCAATGAGCTGGCTGTAAAATGGGGATTAGGCAATATCGGTAAAGCTACTATTATCGATCCGGAGACTTCTTCCAAACATGAAGAATATGCACAGCTGTTATGTGAGCTTCGCAAGAAAAAAGGTATGACTATCGAAGAAGCGCGTAAGTTGACTGATGATCCTTTATATTTTGGTTGCTTGATGATTAAGAATGGAGATGCTGACGGACAATTGGCCGGTGCACGCAATACGACTGGTAATGTGTTACGTCCTGCTTTGCAGATTATAAAGACTGCTCCAGGGATTACTTGCGTTTCTGGTGCCATGTTGCTTCTGACTCATGCACCTGAATGTGGTAAAAATGGTATTTTGGTGATGGGCGATGTGGCTGTAACTCCAGTTCCAGATGCCAATCAGCTGGCACAGATTGCCGTTTGTACAGCCCAGACTGCAAAGGCAGTAGCCGGCATAGAAAATCCTAAAGTGGCTATGCTGAGTTTCTCTACTAAAGGATCTGCTTCTCATGAAGTGGTAGATAAAGTAGTGGAAGCTACTAAGATTGCTCACGAAATGGCTCCTACGCTGGATTTGGATGGAGAACTGCAGGCTGACGCAGCATTGGTTCCTGAGGTTGCTGCAGGAAAAGCTCCGGGATCTCATGTTGCAGGACAGGCAAATGTGCTGATTGCACCGAGTCTGGAAGTTGGTAACATATCCTATAAGTTGGTTCAGCGTTTGGGACATGCCAATGCCATTGGCCCGATTCTTCAGGGTATTGCACGTCCGGTGAACGACTTGTCTCGTGGATGTTCTATTGAAGATGTATATCATATGATTGCTATTACAGCCAACCAGGCTATTGCAGCTAAGAAGAATTAACCAATAAAACTCGTAGGTATGAAAATTTTAGTACTGAACTGCGGAAGTTCATCTATTAAATATAAATTGTTCGATATGACCAACAAGCAGGTAATTGCACAGGGGGGTATCGAAAAAATAGGCTTGAAGGGTTCTTTCCTGAAACTGACATTGCCTAATGGTGAGAAGAAGATTCTGGAAAAAGATATTCCGGAACATACTGTTGGTGTAGAATTCATTCTGAATACACTGACTCATCCTGAATACGGAGCAATCAAAGCTTTGACAGAGATTAATGCAGTCGGTCACCGTATGGTGCATGGAGGAGAACGTTTCAGTGAGTCAGTTTTACTGACAAAAGAGGTTTTAGATGCATTTGTTGCTTGCAACGATCTGGCTCCTTTACACAATCCTGCCAATCTGAAAGGTGTCAATGCTGTTTCTGCCATTTTGCCTGATGTTCCTCAGGTAGGTGTGTTCGACACAGCTTTCCATCAGACAATGCCGGACTACGCTTATATGTATGCTATTCCGTATGAGTTGTATGAGAAGTATGGCGTACGTCGCTATGGCTTTCACGGAACATCTCACCGCTACGTTTCCAAGCGTGTATGTGAATTCCTTGGTGTAAAACCGGAAGGATTGAGAATCATTACTTGCCATATAGGCAACGGTGGCTCTATTTCTGCTATCAAGGATGGCAAGTGTATGGATACAACGATGGGATTGACTCCGTTGGAAGGATTGATGATGGGAACCCGAAGTGGAGATATTGATGCAGGTGCAGTGACCTTTATCATGGATAAAGAGGGGCTGAATACAACAGGAGTCTCAAACCTGTTGAACAAGAAGAGTGGCGTGTTGGGTGTATCAGGTGTTTCAAGTGATATGCGTGAACTAGATGCTGCTTGCAAGGCGGGAAATCCGAAAGCTATTCTTGCTGAAAAGATGTATTACTATCGTATCAAGAAATACATTGGTGCATATATCGCTGCGTTAGGAGGTGTAGACATCATTCTGTTTACCGGTGGTGTAGGTGAAAACCAGTCACAGTGCCGTCGTGAAGTCTGTGCCAACATGGAGTTCATGGGTATCAAGATTGATCAGGAAGTGAACGAACGTATACATGGCGAAGAGGCTGTGATTTCTACTCCCGACTCAAAGGTAAAGGTGGTGGTTATCCCAACTGATGAGGAATTATTGATTGCTTCCGATACGGTGGATATTCTGAATAGAAAATAATATTTTTTGTGGAAAAGACTGTCTGTTGTCCCAACCGAGATTGTAAGGATGACAGGCAGTCTTTTTTTAGCTTTCAACTTACCGGGATCTTAAGCTGAAGGGTCGCAGTTTATAGGTCCATTCTGATTCAACACTCAATAACCGAATACTTATCCGTCAAAAACAACCCTTATGCGCTATTCTATCATTATACCGGTATTCAATCGTCCCGACGAGGTGGATGAACTGCTTCAGAGTCTTACAGAACAGCAGTTTCGTGACTTTGAGGTGGTGATTGTGGAGGATGGTTCGTCTATTCCCTGTAAGAAAGTAGTGGAAAAGTATTCCGACCGGCTACATGTCAGTTATTATGTCAAGCCTAATTCCGGCCCGGGACAAACCCGTAACTATGGAGCGGAACGCAGTCAGGGAGAGTATCTCATCATCTTAGATTCGGATGTGATTCTGCCAGCTACCTATCTGAACGCAGTAGAAGATGAGCTTCAGCGAATGCCGGCAGACGCTTTTGGAGGTCCAGACCGTGCACATTCGTCATTTACGGATATACAGAAAGCCATCAATTATTCAATGACCTCTTTTTTTACCACCGGAGGTATCCGTGGAGGAAAGAAAAAGATGGATAAGTTCTATCCCCGCAGTTTCAATATGGGAGTCCGCCGGGAGGTATATGAGGCGTTGGGAGGATTTTCGGCAATGAGGTTTGGCGAGGATATTGATTTCAGTATCCGTATTTTTAAAGGAGGTTATTCGTGCAGACTTTTTCCTGAGGCATGGGTATTTCATAAACGGAGGACGGACTTAAAGAAGTTTTTCAAGCAGGTATATAATTCTGGTATTGCCCGCATCAATCTTTATAAGAAATATCCGGATTCCTTGAAAATCGTCCATCTGTTGCCTGCAGCGTTTACACTGGGAGTGATATTGCTGCTGTTGGGAGCTTTTTTCTGCCTGTTCAGCCTGTTGCCTCTGCTACTGTATGCTGCTTTGGTGGGCATTGATTCTGCATTGCAGAACAAGAGTTTGAAGATCGGTCTGTATTCCATAGCTGCTTCTTTTATTCAGTTGATTGGTTATGGCATGGGATTTTGGGTGGCATGGTGGAGACGTTGTGTGCTTGGGAAAAATGAATTTGAGGCATTTAGACGAAACTTCTATAAATGAGTGATAAGTGATGAGCCTTGAGTCTTGCTTGTCTGTGGCCTGTAGTTCATCACTTGTTATTGCTCGCAATCTGTAATTAAGAAACTTATCACTTAAAACTTTACTCCATGGAAACAAAACATACTAAACTTTCTATCAATCAATGGGCGTTGGAAGATCGCCCGCGTGAGAAAATGATGGAAAAAGGAGCCTCTGCATTGAGCGATGCCGAACTGCTTGCTATCCTGATAGGGTCGGGAACAAAGGAAGAGAGTGCTGTGGAACTGATGCGGCGGATTATGCTTGCCTGTGACAACAATCTGAATACACTTGCCAAATGGGGAGTAGAAGACTACTCGAAATTCAAGGGAATGGGAGTGGCCAAAAGTGTCACCGTGATGGCTGCCTTGGAACTGGGTAAACGGCGGAAGTTGCAAAGTGTGCAGGAACGTGCGCAGATTTCTTGCTCAATGGACATTTACCGGATTTTCCAGCCTTTGATGTGCGACCTCCCTGCCGAGGAATTTTGGGTACTGCTGCTCAATCAGGCTATGAAAGTGATAGACCGGGTACGTATCAGCACTGGGGGAATCGATGGAACGTATGCTGATGTCCGTACTATTTTGCGGGAGGCTCTTTTGCAACGGGCGACACAGATTGCCGTCGTTCATAATCATCCGTCGGGAAACACACAGCCCAGTCAGGCAGACCGTACGCTGACCGATCATATCCGGAAGGCTGGTGATACGATGAATATCCGTCTGATTGATCATGTAATCGTCTGTGAAGAAGATTATTACAGCTTTGCCGACGAGGGGCTGCTCTAATTGCCGGAGCTGTTGTTTTACCTCTTTTTTTCTTCTATATATATCCCGTTTGTCAGCAAAGGTTAGCCAATGTGTTGGGTAACCTTTCCCAACGTGTCAACTAACCTTTCCCAACGCGATAGCTAACCTTTCCCAATAACCGGCTTCCTGATGCCTTTTGAAAAGGGGGGATGGAGCGTGAAAATCATTCAGCTTTGTCCAGCAGAATCCGGTTGGTAGTTTTTCTCACTTTGTGTCCGAATGTGAAATTTCTCATTTATCTTTGTGGCGTTATCAAAGCAGATGTATTATATAAGATAGATGTGCCGGACAATTTCGGTGTGTCTGTTGTCCATCAGATGTCCGAATCGGGATGGAACAAGGATATGATGAACAGCGAAGCAAAGTTGGTATTGGAATTTTTGTAATTAATTTTATTGAATAACATGAGAAAAAGTTTGATTTTACTTGTTGCTCCGTTGCTGCTGGGAGCATGCGGACAGAACAACCAATCGGCTGTCAGCGGTCAGCTGGAAGGAGTTGAGAGTGATACACTATTGGTTATGTCTAACCCAATAGGCAATCGTGATGCACGTAAACAGGAAATAGTGGCCATGAAACAGGGCAAGTTTGAACTGGCAGGCAATGACAGTGTGGCAATGCAATATACTCTGTTTGCAAAACCTTCGTCAAAGTCAAATAAGGATGGGAACATAGGAGCATTTGCCATGCAGCCTATTCAGCTGATTGTATTGCCCGGACAACCTGTTCGTGTGACGGGAAGTTTTGATAGGTATCAAATCAAAGGTGGAGAGTTCTATGAAGATCTGAATAAGATTAACGAAACAGTGAAAACGTATGCTGATAAACTGGACTCGCTGAATAAATACTGCATGGGATTGGCTCAGCAGAAAGTTCCGGAAGACTCCATCCGTAGAGCATTTGAACCGGCTGTGCAGTTGGCATTGAATATCGCTGCTGCCAAGAGTGAATATATCAAGGAGCATCCGGAGAGTGAACTGGCTGCTTATTTGGCTTCTCAATTGCCCGAAAATGAATTGCAGAAGGTGTTGCCTTTGTTGAAGGGTAAAGCAGAAAAATGCCAGTTGGCTCCTCTTTATAAAGAAAGAATTGAGGCAATGGAACTGAAAAAGACACGTGAAGAAAAGCACAAGAATCTTTTGGGACAAGACGCTCCTGCTTTCACACTGAAAGATCTGGAAGGAAAAGACTTCAGCCTTGCTTCGCTGAAAGGTAAATATGTGTTACTGGATTTCTGGGGAAGCTGGTGTGGATGGTGCATCAAAGGCATGCCCGATCTGAAGAAAGTCTACGAGAAGTATAAAACAAAATTGGAGATAGTCGGTATCGACTGTGGTGATACTGAAGAGAAATGGAAACAGGCAGTAGAAGAGCATCAGCTTCCTTGGATCAATGTACGTAATGCGGGGGATCCAGACGTCACAGCCATGTATGCAGTAAGTGGCTATCCGACTAAAGTACTGATTGATTCGGAAGGAAAAATCCTAAAAATTATTGTTGGTGAGAAGTCTGAGTTCTATACCTACTTGGATGATCTGTTGAAATAACCGGTGGAGGTTCGTTTTGCAGGGTCTGGCAGGCAGTTTTTTCCTGCTTTGTGTCCGAATGTGGAATTTCTCGTTTATCTTTGTGGCGTTATCAATGCAGATGTATTATGGGCAAGTTTGAAATAGAAGAGAAAATAGTGGCTATGCTGAAGACTGTATACGACCCGGAGATTCCTGTCAACGTATACGATCTTGGATTGATTTATAAGATAGACGTGTCGGACAGTTTCGATGTTTCCATTGACATGACTTTGACTGCTCCCAATTGTCCGGCCGCCGATTTTATCATGGAAGATATCCGTCAGAAGATAGAATCGGTAGAGGGCGTAAGCTCTGCAACCATCAATCTGGTGTTCGAGCCAGAGTGGGATAAGGATATGATGAGCGAGGAAGCAAAGTTGGAATTGGGATTTTTGTAATTAATTTTATTGAATAACATGAGAAAAAGTTTGATTTTACTTGCTGCTCCGTTGTTGCTTGGGGCATGCGGGCAGAGCAACCAATCGGCTGTCAGCGGTCAGTTGGAAGGAGTTGAAAGTGATACACTATTGGTTATGTCTTGCCCAATAGGCAATCGTGATGCACGTACACAGGATACAGTGCCTATGAAGCAGGGCAAATTTGAATTGGCAGGCAATGACAGTGTGGCAATGCAATATTTTCTGTTTGCAAAGCCTTCGTCAAAACCAAATAAGGATGGAAGCATTGCAGCATTTTCCATGCAGCCTATTCAGCTGATTGTACTGCCCGGACAACCTGTTCGCGTGACGGGAAGTTTTGATAGTTATCAAATTAAGGGTGGCGAGTTCTATGAAGGTCTGAATAAGATTAACGAAGCTGTGAAGCCGTATGCTGATAAGCTGGATTCGCTGAATAAATACTGCATGGGATTGGCCCAGCAGAAAGTTCCGGAAGATTCTATCCGTAAAGCATTTGAACCTGCTAAACAGCTGGCATTGGATATCGCAGCTGTCAAGAGTGAATATATCCAGAAGCATCCGGAGAGTGAACTGGCTGCTTATTTGGCTTCTCAATTGCCGGGAGATGAATTGATGAAGGTATTGCCTGTGTTGAAGGGTAAAGCAGAAAAATGCCAGTTGGCTTCTCTTTATCAAGGAAAAGTAAAAGCAATAGAACAACAGAAAGCCCGCGAAGCTGCGGCAGAAAACATTCAGCCAGGCAAGGAAGCCCCTGCCTTTACACTGAAAGATCTGGAAGGAAAAGACTTCAGCCTCGCTTCGCTGAAAGGCAAATATGTTGTGCTCGATTTCTGGGGAAGCTGGTGTGGATGGTGTATCAAAGGTATGCCTGACATGAAGAAAGCATACGAGAAATATAAAGCAAAAATGGAAATTGTCGGCGTCGACTGTGGTGATACCGAAGAGAAATGGAAAAAAGCAGTAGAAGAGCATCAGCTCCCTTGGATCAATGTACGTAATGCGGGGGATCCGGATGTCTCTATCCTGTATGCAGTAAGTGGTTATCCGACCAAGATATTGATTGATCCGGAAGGAAAGATACAGAAAGTAATTGTAGGTGAAGATCCTGAGTTCTATACTTATCTGGATGATCTGTTGAAATAGCCGATGAAGAACGTATATTTCCTATCAGATGCTCATTTGGGTTCGCGTGCCATTCCGCATGGGCGAACCCATGAACGTAGACTCGTCAATTTTCTGGACAGTATCAAGCATAAGGCTTCTGCCATTTATTTGCTGGGTGACATGTTCGATTTTTGGTATGAGTTCCGCTTGGTAGTCCCTAAAGGATACACCCGTTTCCTAGGCAAGCTCTCCGAACTGACCGATATGGGAGTCGAGGTGCATTTCTTTATTGGCAACCATGATATCTGGTGCGGCGACTATTTGACTAAAGAGTGTGGAGTGGTGATACACCGTAGACCTCTGACAGTGGAAATATGCGGAAAAGAGTTTTATCTGGCTCATGGAGATGGGCTGGGTGATCCGGATAAGAAGTTCAAGATGCTTCGGTGGGTGTTTCATAGTCGGACATTGCAGAAACTATTCTCTGCCATTCATCCCCGTTGGAGCGTAGAGCTTGGGCTTTCATGGGCCAAGCATAGTCGTGAGAAACGGGTAGACGGGAAAGATCCGGAGTATTTGGGCGAGAATCAGGAGCATCTGGTTCTGTATACCAAAGAGTATTTGAAAAGCCATCCGACAATCAACTATTTCATTTATGGGCATCGGCATATAGAACTTGATCTGATGCTGAGTGCAACGTCGCGTGTACTGATTTTGGGCGACTGGATCAATTACTTTTCGTATGCCGTGTTCGACGGAGAAAATATGTTCTTGGAAGAATACATTGAAGGCGAGACAATAGCCTGACATAAAAAAGGCTGCTTCCCATCGGAAAGCAGCCTTTATTTTTTTAATAGATTGTATTATTCAGCTGGGTGGATAGCTTCAGACGGACAAACATCTGCGCAAGTTCCACACTCAGTACACATATCAGGATTGATAGAGTAGATATCACCTTCAGAGATAGCTCCTACCGGACACTCGTCGATACAAGTACCGCAAGCAATACAATCGTCACTAATTACGTAAGCCATTTTGTTTAAGAATTAAATTATTAGTACTAATTTTGATCGTGGCAAAGTTAATTGTTTTCTTAATTACTTGTTCTGCTTCTTAATTAAAATGGTTTAATTTGTACTTCTTCTAAATAATTTTGAGCTCCGGTTTCTGCTATATTTTTCGTATTTTTGCACTCAAATTATTAACATATAAGTGAGTGAGTCTTTGGATTGGTAGGTCTTTGAGTTGAGATAAAGCAATAACTTACAAACTGATAAACTTGTAAACTTAAACAACTAAATATTTAGTGATATGCCTCTGAATTTGCCTGATAAACTACCTGCTATTGAGCTGCTGAAAAAAGAGAATATATTTGTTATAGACACTTCTCGTGCGACGCAGCAGGATATTCGTCCGCTGAGAATAGTCATTTTGAACCTGATGCCGTTGAAGATTACTACAGAAACAGATCTGATACGGTTGTTGTCGAATACTCCTTTGCAGGTGGAGATTTCGTTTATGAAAATAAAAAGTCATACCTCCAAAAATACACCTATTGAGCACATGAAGGCGTTTTATACTGATTTTGACCAAATGCGGGGTGAGAAATATGACGGTATGATCATTACGGGGGCGCCTGTGGAGCAAATGGATTTTGAAGAGGTGACTTACTGGAACGAGATAACCGAAATTTTCGATTGGGCGCAGACACATGTGACATCTACACTATATATCTGTTGGGCTGCTCAGGCCGGTTTGTACTATCATTATGGCATACCGAAGTATCCTTTGGACAAGAAAATGTTCGGAATCTTTGAGCACCGTGTGCTTGAGCCTTTACATCCCATCTTCCGTGGATTTGATGATTGCTTTTATGTGCCTCATAGCCGCCATACAGAAGTGCGTCGGGAGGATATATTGAAAGTGCCGGAATTAACATTGCTGTCTGAATCTGATGATGCAGGTGTCTATATGGTTATGGCACGTGGAGGACGTGAATTTTTTGTAACAGGACATTCGGAATACTCTCCATTGACATTGGATACGGAATATCGGCGCGATTTGGGAAAAGGTCTTCCTATCGATATGCCACGCAATTACTATGTGGACAATGATCCGGAAAAGGGACCGTTGGTACGCTGGAGGGCCCATGCCAATCTGTTATTCTCCAACTGGCTGAATTATTTCGTTTATCAGGAAACTCCTTATAATATTAATGAAATCGGGTAGTTCTTAATGAGATGAAGTGACTTTGCCACAAAGGACACAGAGGCGCATAGAATGTGATATTGGTAAGACACAATTTGCTAAAAAACTTATAAACCTAAAAACTCAACAACGTTGAAAGCTCGTAGAATAGAACTTCTGGCACCTGCCAAGAATCTGGAATGTGGTATCGAGGCAATCAATCACGGAGCCGATGCCGTGTATATAGGAGCACCTAAGTTCGGTGCACGTGCGGCGGCAGTCAATTCATTAGAAGATATTGAAACGCTGGTGCGTTATGCCCATCTGTACAATGCTCGTATCTATGTGACAGTCAATACTATTCTGAAGGACGAGGAGCTGGAAGAGACAGAGCGGATGATTGCTGAGTTGTATCGTATTGGTGTTGATGCACTGATTGTGCAGGACATGGGTATCACGCGGCTTCAGTTGCCACCTATTCCATTGCATGCCAGTACGCAGATGGATAACCGTACGCCGGAAAAAGTACAGTTCCTTTGGAAAGCCGGATTCCGACAGATTGTATTGGCGCGAGAATTGTCGCTGGGAGAGATACGACGGATACACGAAGCCTGTCCGGAAGCTCCTTTAGAAGTCTTTGTACACGGGGCACTTTGTGTTAGCTATAGCGGACAGTGCTATGTCAGTCAGGCATGTTTCGGACGCAGTGCCAATCGGGGAGAGTGTGCACAGTTCTGCCGGTTGCCTTTCAGCATGGTCGATGCCGAGGGAAAAGTGATTGTCAGGAACAAGCACCTTCTCTCTTTGAAAGATTTGAATCAGAGTGATGAGCTGGAACAGTTGCTGGATGCCGGAGCTTCTTCTTTTAAGATAGAAGGACGGTTGAAAGATGTGTCTTATGTGAAAAATGTGACGGCTGCTTATCGCCAGAAACTGGATGCTATCTTTGCCCGGCGTTCTGAGTTCAAGAGGGCTTCTTCCGGAACATCACATCTGGAGTTCCACCCTCAGTTAGACAAGAGCTTTAGCCGTGGATTTACCAATTATTTCCTGCACGGGCGTGAACAGGATATCGCCTCTTTCGATACCCCCAAGTCATTGGGTGAGGAGATGGGTACAATGAAAGAGATACGTGGAAATTATCTGGTGGTTGCCGGAGTTAAACCGTTCAATAATGGTGATGGTATCTGTTTCCTTGATGAACAGGGACGTTTGCAAGGTTTCCGTGTCAATCGGGTAGATGGGAACAAACTCTATCCGCAAGAAATGCCACATATCAAACCACGTACCAAACTTTACCGTAATTACGATCAGGAGTTTGAACGTCTGCTTGCCCGCCGTTCTGCCGAACGGAAAATAAAGGTAAGCTGGCTGCTATACGATCATCCTTCTGGATTTTCGCTGGAGATTGCCGACGAGGACAATAATAGAGTTACTCTCTCTTTACCTAGACAGAAAGAATTGGCTAGGACTCCTCAAGTGGAGAATCTGAAAACTCAACTTTCCAAACTGGGCAATACTCCTTTCGAGGCTGAGGCTGTAGAAGTAAACTTTGCAGCCAACTGGTTTCTGCCTTCTTCCGTGCTGTCAGAAGCCCGTCGGCAGGCAGTGGAAAAGTTGATTGTTCTGCGTCGTATCAATTATCGTCGTGAGTTGATGGTATGGAAACAAACAGCACATGCTTTTCCTTCGGCAGGATTGACCTATCTGGGAAATGTTATGAATCAACGTGCTGCTTCTTTTTATCACGAACATGGGGTGCAGCGCATCGAACCGGCTTACGAGAAAGTACCAGTGGAAGATGCGACGCTAATGTTCTGTAAGCATTGTCTGCGTTATAGCATGGGATGGTGTCCTATTCGTCAGCGGGTACGTTCGCCTTATCGTGAACCTTACTATCTTGTATCCAATGATGGGCGTCGCTTCCGACTGGAATTCGATTGTAAACATTGTCAAATGAAAGTAAAAGCGGCCAATGAATAGTAAGAACCATTCACTTTTTCTGTTCCGGTTGCTGCCATTGCTCGTGGTGCTGTGCGGTTTGTTGGTTGTTTCATCCTGCCGTTATACAGTTCCGGATCTGTCGTCGGAAGAAATCCCGCAAAAAACGAGAGATTCGGTAGGGTATTTATACGAACGGCATTATACATGGGGCACCAATCTGGAAGTTACGACAGACTCGGCAATGATCGAACGGTTGCCTATTAAGGATGAATATGTCACGTTGCGGAAGGGAGACCGTGTAGTAGTTGCAGAATTTGCTGTTCATCCTGCAGACAGTGTAGACAGTATTTGGGTAAAACTTGCACATACGCAGGAGGAGCAGGGATGGCTACGCGAGAAGGAATTGAAAATGTCGTTTATTCCGACTGACAGCATATCACAGGCTATTCATCTGTTTAGTGATACACATGCTTCTTACTTTATCATTGTTTTTGCATTATTTGTGGCAGTATCTTTATTGAGAGCTTTTTACCGAAAGCAGCTGAAATTGGTTTATTTTAATGATATTGACAGTGTTTATCCGTTGTCTCTTTGCCTGTTGATGGCATTCAGCGCTACAGTCTATGAGTCCATGCAGGTGTTTGTACCCGAGACTTGGGAGCATTTCTATTTTAATCCTACGCTTTCTCCTTTCAAAGTTCCTTTTGTCTTATCGATTTTTCTGATAAGTATCTGGCTGTTTTTGGCTGTTTTTCTGGCTGTGCTTGATGATCTTTTTCGGCAGTTGACCCCAGTTGCTGCCATTTGTTATCTGTTGGGACTTGTTTCGTGCTGTATTTTCTGTTATTTCTTTTTTATCCTGACCACTTCCATTTACATAGGTTACCTGTTTCTTGCAGTCTTCGCATGGCTTTTTGCTAAAAAAGTATTGCGGAGTGTAAGCTACAAATACCGTTGTGGACAGTGTGGAGAAAAAATGAAAGAAATAGGTGTTTGTCCCCGTTGTGGAGCAAAGAATCTATAAACTTATGGCTTAACTTTGAAACTTTATAATTCAATATTTCATGTACATAAGATTAGCTGAACCTGCAGATTTGTCCTCTTTACTGGAAATCTTCGAGCATGCCCGCCGCTTTATGTGTGCCACCGGAAATCCTACCCAGTGGATTGACGGTTATCCGTCAGAAGAACTGATACTTGGTGAGATTGAAGCCTGCCATTGCTTTGTTTGCGTCGACGAACAAAGTGGGCAGCTGGAAGGTACTTTCTGTTTCATCGAGGGAGAAGATCCTACTTATCGGGTGATTTACGATGGAGCTTGGTTGAACGATGCTCCCTATGGCGTGATCCATCGGCTTGCCACTGCCGGAAGGAAGAAAGGGGTGGCAGAAGCCTGTCTCTGCTGGTGTGCAGAACGTTGCAATAACCTTAGAGTGGATACTCACCGTGACAATCGGGTAATGCAGCATATTTTAGAAAAACACGGATTTCAGCGTTGTGGCATCATCCTGGTGAGAAACGGTACAGAACGAATTGCCTATCAGCGTATTATCAATCGTTAAAAAAGAGGAATCCGATAGAAGTTTGTAGAATTTTTTGTGGGATAAGACGTGCTCCTTTCTTATCTTTATAGCCGAAAGAAGTTTTATTATTAAATAGTTACCTTATGAAAAATACCTTGTATTGCTTTGTCCTGTTATTTTTGTTACTTTCCTGCAGTGGAGGTAGTAAAGGAGTGAAGGTTGCAACAGATATTGTTGGTAAGGAATTGCAACTTGACACATTAGAGCGGGAAATGATTGACTTCTTCCAGTCGACGCTGGAAAAAAACTATGGAGACCGTTATGCAGTGGAACTGCTGATTAAAGGACTGCGTAAATACGATTACAACTATGTGCTGGATGTAGACAAGCAGCGTTTGAAGGAAATTAACCGGAAGCTGTATGGCGACGGCTGGTTTGCCTCTTACTTTTTTGATGCCAAGCATATGAATGATTCTGCTCTGATGGTTGTTCCTAAAGGAATGACGATACGTGAATATCGCAATTCTGCAAGGTTTCTGCAAGATTTGAAAAAGAAGGGGATAGACAGTACGGAACAAATTAATTTCTATCGTGACTCATTGGAATACGAAAAGTGGAGACCTCTCCACCAGCGTATGGAAAACATTGCTTTCTATATGATTATGTATCCTAAAAACGGCGTTTCCTACTATCGGAAAGAGTTGTCTAGATCTTCTCATCAGGCGTTGAAAGAGACAACAGAGGAAATGACTATGGGTGGTGATGCTTTGTCGTCTGAGGCAATATTGCGATATATAGAATCCAACCGTGCCAATGTCCTATCCGATTTTAAGTCCGACAGGGATGTACAGATGTTCCTGACTCTTTATTTCTGGAAATACCTGTGCCACTCGGCAAATATTGATTTCCGCACGGGCGAAGACAGGACGGAAGCTGTGATGAAAGAGGCAAGATAACGACTGGGAGAATAAAATTTATAGAACGTTTTATAAAAGAATAATGAATATGAAATATATTTTTCTGCTGGGGATAATATTATGTTTTTCCTGTTGTAAGGCTGAGAGAACGGAAGGACAAGTTAATCTGATTTTTGATACCGATATGGCTCCGGATTATGATGATGTGGGAGCTTTGGCGTTGTTACATGCATTGGCCGATTCTGGTGAGGTAAACATTTTGGCTACGATATCTTCTAACAAATGTAGCACTGCTGTACCTTGTATCGAGGTAATCAATACTTATTTCGGACGTCCGGACATTCCTGTTGGAGCAGTAAGAGGTGAAGCACCAGACCGTGGTACATGGCACAAGGAACCCCGGTGGACAGAAGAATTGCCCAAGAGATATCCTCATCGAATCAAAACTACGGCCGACAGCGAAGATGCATTAGCGCTTTATCGCCGGATACTTAGCGAACAGCCCGATCAGAGTGTAACGATTGTTACGGTCGGCTTTTTTTCTAATTTGCAGAACTTATTGCGTTCGCAGCCCGACCGGATATCTCCTCTTTCAGGTCGGGAATTGGTACAAAAGAAAGTGAAACAATTAGTTTCGATGGCAGGAGCTTTT
Source organism: uncultured Bacteroides sp. (assembly GCA_944322345.1). GTDB lineage: Bacteria > Bacteroidota > Bacteroidia > Bacteroidales > Bacteroidaceae > Bacteroides. Next base: position 84,699 of record CALUOO010000011.1, read on the forward strand.
CCGGGAGGTAGGGAATTCAATGTATATGTTGACGTGAAGGCTGCCCAATTTGTAGTTGCAGAGTGGCCAACCCCGATTCTTTTCAGTGGATTTGAGATAGGTTCACAGGTTCTTACCGGGAAAAAGCTGGCTGAAAGCGGCATACAAGGCAATCCGATTGTAGATGCTTATACAATGTGCCTGCAACAGGATAATCCAGCCGGGCGTGAGAGTTGGGATCAGACTGCTGTACTGGCAGCCGTAAGAGGAGCATCTTGCTACTTTGACGTAGAACGTGGGACGATGGTTGTGAATGATGATGGGAGTAATAGTTGGCAGAAAAATCCCGATGGGCAGCATGGTTATCTTGTGTTCAAGATGCCGGTAGAACAGGTGACTGCAGAGATTGAAACTTTGATGATGCATCAACCGGAAAGATAATCCGTTGCGGGATATGTAATCCCTATTTGTAGGGCATTTTGAAATATGTTAGTAGCATAAAGTAGTTATTTTCGTGTGACAGAATCTTTTTTGTCTGGAGGTCTTTCTGTGGATGATGGCTATTTTACTATCTTTGCCTCGCAAACAAAATAGACTGGATGTGGCTGTTGCTGCTACATATGATGCGTTTCTTCCTGCCGATACTGTTCTTGACGTATCTGGCAGGGATTTCCTGCTTTTACCACGTTCATGTAGTAAATGGGGTGACAATTGTCCATTCCCACCCATTCGGTAAAACGCATGAACACTCGTCTGTAGAATTACAGACCGTCTCTCTTTTGTCACATGTGGTGACAGACGGGGCCGGTACAGTTCTTCTGCTTCCCTTATTTATACCTTTGTTGCTTTGCCTGTTGTTTGTCAGCCGGCAAACAGCACATTGCCGTCCTCCTTATCATGGTGTGGTGGCATTAAGGGCTCCTCCTATGTTTCGTTGATATATACTTTTTATAATCCTTTTGTCTGCTTACAGACAAAAGGAGAGGTGTTGTGTGCCTTACATGGCATAAACTATATTCATTTTTTATAATCAACGAATAACAAACGAGACAATGAAAAAATATTTGTTTTCGCTTGTCTGTCTGTGGTGTGCATGTGTGTGTATCACTGCCGGACAAGCTGATGGGCAGTCATGCCCTTCCGGCGAACATCCGGAATTACGTAAATCGGACGCTAACATAATCGGTCATATATTAGACAAGAATACTAAAGAACATTTGGCTTATATCACAGTGGCCTTGAAGGGGACAACTATCGGTACGGTGACGGATGCCACAGGGCATTATTTCCTGAAAAATCTTCCGGAAGGGGAGTTTACGCTTGAGGTCAGCTCCGTAGGTTATAAAACCCAGAGCCGTAAGGTAGTTCTGAAGAAAGGCCATACGCTTGAGGAAGATTTTGAGATAGAAGAGGATGCAGTAGCGCTGGATGGGGTGGTGGTTTCGGCTAACCGTAGTGAAACAACCCGCAGGCTGGCTCCGACATTAGTAAATGTGACAGACATAAAACTTTTTGAATTGACTAATTCAACTACTTTGTCGCAAGGGCTCTGCTTCCAGCCGGGTGTCCGTGTGGAGAATAATTGTCAGAACTGTGGTTTCCAGCAGGTGCGTATCAACGGTTTGGATGGCCCTTATACGCAAATTCTGCTTGATTCCCGTCCCATTTTCAGTGCTCTGTCTGGAGTGTATGGTATCGAGCAGATTCCGGCAAGCATGATTGAGCGGGTAGAGGTGATGCGTGGTGGAGGATCGGCATTGTTCGGATCGTCAGCAATTGCAGGGACCATCAACATTATCACCAAAGAGCCGGTACGCAATTCAGGTATGCTGTCACATACTATTACCGGCATTGGCGACGGTGATGCCTTTGACAACAGTACAGCATTGAATGCTTCGCTGGTGACGGACGATCAGCGTGCCGGGCTGTATGTATTCGGACAGAACCGTCACCGTTCGGCATACGACCACGACGGCGACGGCTATTCGGAAATACCCAAACTGCACGGGCAGACGGTGGGATTCCGCTCATATCTGAAGCCCACTGCTTACTCTAAACTTACGTTTGAATATCATCACATGGAGGAGTTCCGGCGTGGAGGCGACCTGCTGAATCTTCCTCCTCACGAGGCAAACGTGGCGGAACAGACGGAGCACTCCATCAACGGAGGAGGAATGAAGTACGAGCAGTTCACCCCCGACGAGCATCACCGGTTCAGTGTGTTTGCTTCTGCCCAGCACATCGACCGTAGCAGTTACTACGGTGGGGGGCAAGACCTGAATGCGTATGGCAAGACAACCGACCTGAACTGGATGGCTGGTTCGCAGTATGTCTATGCTTTCGACCGCTGTCTGTTTATGCCTTCCGATCTGACTGTGGGTGTAGAATTCAACCAAGACCAGCTGGAAGACAATATGTGGGGATACAACCGGCAGGTAGACCAGACAGTGAACATCTACAGCGCTTTTCTGCAGAACGAATGGAAGAACGATCGCTGGGGATTTCTACTGGGCGGACGTTTCGACAAGCATAATCTTATTGACCATCTCATTTTCAGTCCACGTGCCAATCTGCGTTTCAATCCGTCGAAAGACATCAATCTGCGTCTGAGCTATTCTTCCGGATTCCGTGCTCCGCAGGCGTTCGATGAGGACTTGCATATTGAGAATGTTGGTGGCAATGTAGCTATGATAAAGCTTGCCGATAATCTGAAAGAAGAAAAATCGCATAGCCTGAGTGCTTCGGCTGACATGTATCACAGTTTCGGCAGTGTTCAGGTTAACTTCCTGATTGAGGGATTCTTTACCAAGCTTTCTGATGTCTTTGCGTTGACCGACGGTGAAGTGGTGGACGGAATTCTGACCCGTACCCGTTTTAATGCTCCGGGAGCCCGAGTGATGGGACTGACGTTGGAGGGAAAGATGGCATACCGGAACCTGTTCCAACTTCAGGCAGGAGCAACTCTTCAGCAGAGCCATTATGATGAGGCACATGTGTGGAATCCGGATGCACCTGCTGTGAGAAAGATGATGCGTACTCCGAATACTTATGGTTATTTCACAGCAACATATACTCCTGTCAAGCCTTTGTCTATTGCCCTTTCTGGTACATATACGGGGTCGATGCTTGTACCGCACGAGGCTGTGCCCGGATATCTGGAGACGCCGAAGGCTGTGACTACTCCCGACTTTTTTGATATAGGACTGAAAGTATCTTACGATTTCAATATTTATAAATCGGTAGGAATTCAGTTGAATGCCGGTGTACAGAATATGTTCAATGCCTATCAGGACGATTTTGATAAGGGACCGAACCGTGATTCCGGATATATCTACGGTCCTTCACTGCCCCGTAGCTTCTTTGCGGGAGTGAAGATGAGCTATTAAGCAGCTAATCCTTAAACTTGGAAATGGTCGGAATCTGAGAAGTTAAAAGGCTGACAGCAAATCCCGCTAATCAACGTGGCTCCTTCTTGAAGCAGTTGATAGCGGGATTTGTATTTTCTATCATAATCAGTTTTTAATGGCAACCTTGATGACTCCGTCAAGCCGGTTCTCGAAAATCCGGTAGGCCTCTTCTATTTCGCAAAGCGGAAAGCGGTGGGTGATGAGTGGAGTGGTGTCTATCTGTCCGTCGGCGATGAGGCGGAGTATCTCGGCACAATCGCATCCGTCTACACCTCCGGTCTTGAACGTGAGGTTCTTGCCATACATATCGGGCAGCGGGAGCTGCTGCGGACGGTCGTAAAGAGCCACAACTGTGACAATGGCGTTGGGACGTGCACATTCCCATGCAAGGCGGAAGGTATCGTCGGCACCTGCCACTTCGATCACGACGTCTGCTCCTCCATGTTCGCTTTGCTTCTTAACGAACTCTTTACACTCTTCGGGAGTCGTCAGCAGCACGTCCGGATAATGCTCGCGGACAAAGCGGGCACGTTCGTCCGACTTTTCACATACAATGATGCGGCGCGGACGTTTCAGCATGGTGCAGAGCAGTGTGCAGATGCCGGTAGGTCCGGCGCCAATAATCAGTACCGTGTCGTCTTCCGTTATTTCGGAGATGCGTGCCGCCCAGAATCCTGTGGCAAGAATATCGCCTACGAAGAGTGCCTGTTCGTCGGTCACATTGTCGGGGATGCGGTTCAGCCCCTGATTGGCGTGCGGTACACGCACGTATTCTGCCTGCCCTCCGTCGATGCGGCATCCCAATGCCCATCCGCCGTCGGGGTCTTCGCAGTTGTTCACATATCCGTGTTGGCAGAAGAAGCATTCTCCGCAGAAGGTTTCGACGTTGACCGTTACCCGGTCGCCCGGCTTGACGGAGGTAACTTGTGTTCCCACCTGTTCCACGACTCCTACCATTTCGTGTCCCACGGTGATGCCCGGTACGGCACGTGGGACACTGCCATGTTTGATATGCAGGTCGCTGGTACAAATACTGCCGAGGGTGACACGTACCAATGCGTCACTGGGGTCTTTCAGGGTGGGCTTTTCTTTTTCTGTAAGGGCGAAATGCCCTTTCTTGATGTATGTGTATGCTAACATGATGTTTTTTAATCGTTTATTCAATAACTTCTATCAGAAAACTTACGGGGCGGAAACCATCGTTACATGAAATCATTGCCGAATGTCTGTTCTTCATCCAGCCGTCGTAGAGGTTGCTTGCACCGTATGTCAGTGCCATGACGAAGGGTGACATGCTTTGCCATGCACTTTCGCACAGACCGTCGGGCTTTTGCCAGCCATCGGCGATGAACACTTCTCCTTCCTGCATGTCGCAGGCGTGTTCGATGGGATTCTCATACTTTTCTATCAAGTCGGTGTAACATGCTTTCCGCATGACCGTAATTTTGATTTTCTTCATCTTTCTGAGTTTGATTTATGGATTATAGCTCCAGCCGCAGTCATTGTGATACACCATCAGCCGGCTTATGCCTCCGTCTACGGTTATGTTTTCTCCGTTGATGAATGAATTGCGCTCGTCGCACAGAAACTCTACTGCACGGGCAATGTCGTCAGGCGTGCCTACTCTGCCGGACGGGTGCTGATCGGTGTCTCCCTGACTGTATTCTGGTGTATATGAATCGTTATGATAGCTTCCTGTATCTATCCATCCGGGAGCAATGGAGTTTACACGTGCCACGCCTGTCAGACTGACGGCAAGTGCATGGGTAAGTGCTGTTATTCCCCCTTTGGCGGCGGTGTAGCTTTCGGTGTTGGGCTGTGATTGGAAGGCGCGGGTAGATGAAATGTTGACGATGGAACCAATCCCTTGAAAATGCTCTTTGAAGAGCTTGGCTAGCAGATAGGGGGCTGCCACGCCTACACGCTGGACATAAAGAAAGTCCTCGTAGTCGCATCCTTCCAAAATGCCTCCGTGCATCAGGCAGGCATTGTTGACAAGGCAATGTATTCCTTCGGGATGCTCGCCGAGCACCAATGCGGCAAACTCTTCCAACGTCTGTTTCTCTGCGATGTCGCCAACATGGCCTGTCACCTTGTATTGTAGTTTGCGCATCCGTTCCACCTCTGCCAGTGTGTCTGTCTGGTTACTGTCGATAAAGTATACTGTATCTCCCTGCGAGGCAAAATGTTCCACAATGCAGCGGCCGATGCCTGCGGCTCCTCCTGTTACGACGATAATTCTGTTCATATTGCTATTGTATGCTGATTGTTTCTATATCCTTTAGCTTTCGTTTTAAGTTTATTATGTTATGGATGAATTATTTCTTCCGTTGGGCAAATGTAAGAAAATTCTTTGGGTAAGTGACATTCAGAATCTGTCTTATATTGGACAGGAGAAACAGTTGTATTAGTTGTTTTTTGAATACAAGAGAATGAACCGAGAGGTTCTGCAGGGAACAGCTTTGTTTATTTCCGCATAAAGAAGAAGGTGTATGCACGAGATGTGCATCTCGTATTGCATGACATGCCCATCTCGTACATATTCGGCAGCCTTTCGCCGAGGATTGACAATACGGAGGTTGGATCATTAAAATAGAAGGTATAAGTGTTGGTTGATACTAGGCGGAAAGAACTTTTTGAACAATTATTTGTAAGAGTTAGGTTCTGCACTTTTAGACAACCAATATGTTATTTTATGCATTACTATCAGGTTTAGGATACAAAGAAGTGTTCCCAGTAGTGTGTAGAGAAATAGTTCATGTAGGGGAAAAAATTGGAATGTGTCATGTATGGCCCAAACGCAGTAAGGTAGGCATAATACTGTGGAAACAATTGTTGGAATATATCCGCTCCATACGATAAACTGGACGAAATGAACGATAAGGTGAAGCCCAAACGCAGCCAGACAGCAGTACCATGGTATTAAATTGCTTGTTTGTACACTTATGAATGTACAGGTGATAACTATCAAAAATTCCTCAACAGCAATTGTTACAAATCTCCGTGTAGTCATTTGTTCCATTTTTCGGATGATACGTCTCAATTTCGGAAAACGTCTATACAGTATGGTTCTGTTTCTTTTAATCCATGGACATATCATAAAGATTTCTTCCAGTTCGTGGATGAAGAAGAAAATTGGTAAGAGAAAAAGGAGTATGATTGAACTATTTATTTGAAAGCCGTTTATTCGTTTTTGTTTTCAAACTTCATCTTCAGGATGGGAAACGGATTGCCTTGTTCGTCGGTTTCTGTCCGTTCAAATGTACGGAAGCCTAGATGGCGGTAGAATCCTTCAGCTTTCGGATTCTGTTCGTTTACGTCTACATAGCTGGCATGATAATCTGTAATGGCTAGGCGGATAAGCAGTTTACCGAATCCGTAGCCGAAACACCGGGGCGAGACAAACAGCATTTCAATCTTCTCTCCCTCGATTCCCATAAATGCAATGGGCATTTTGCCCTGATAGAGCACCAGTAATGTTTCGATTGCTTGGATGGCTTCTCTTACAAATGGAGTCAGACGACGGATGTCTTCTTCTGTCAGGAAGTGATGGCTGGCGTGTACGGAGACATTCCACACTTCGGTTAGCACATGGATGAGCGCCTCCGTCCGTTCCGACGGCGGGACGACGCGGGGAGTGGCAAGAATTCTGCGGAAATAAATCATGTCCCTCAGCACCTTGCCTTCCTCTACGATGGGATGGTCGTAGTGGAGGGTAAAGAAGTCGGGGACAGTATGTGAATAAGTAAAACCGCAACTTTTATAAAAGGAGACCGTTTGTGTGCTGTCGCCTGTGCCTACCATCAGGGTGTGGCACACGTCGGCATAGTGCCGGCAGAGGTATTCTACCATTTGCTTCCCATACCCTTTGCGTTGATATTCAGGGGCAACAGCCAGATTCTTCAGTTCACGTACGCCATTTCCTTCGTCAGTCACGACGGCTACGGTAATAGGTACTGTTTCTGCTTCAGATTCATACATCACAAACATCTCTCCCCGCTCCAGATAGCGATCTATCATCGACTCCTGTTCATCGGCAAGGAGAAGGAGGGGGAGGAAACGTTTCTTGTGGTCGGTGATGGCTTTTATTTTCATACAAATTCTTCTTTCAGCAGTTCAAAATAGTGTACATTCACAAAACGGCTGTTCTTGAAACAGGCTTTCCGCAGGATGCTAACTTTCCGGAATCCGGTTTTCTCGAGTACGTGCATGGAAGCAATATTGTCTTCATAGACATTAGCAAATATGCGGATAACGTCTGTTTGGGCCAAGTATAATTGTAAAGCTTTGTGTAGGGCTTTGCTCATAATATTGCGATTCCAAAAAGGTTCTGCTAACCAGTAACCTACTTCGGCATTAAACCGCTCTACATCTGTTCCACGTATGAAACTGATATTACCGACAGCCTCGTCGTTTATCTCGATACAATATTCGCCGGATTCCTGGCGGTTTATTGCGTAGTCGATAAAGGTGCGGGCATCCTTTTCTGTATAAGGATACGGAAGTCGGTCACGGCAGTTGTCCCAAATCTTCTTATTGTTTAAGTAGTGAGCCAGCGGCGATACATCCGACATTTGCCAACTGCGCAACCGGAAAGAACATTTATTCATAATCATGGTGTGTGATAATATTATTTTCTCAGAATCTTTAGTATTATATAAGTTTTTTCATTTTATAGTTGGTCAGTTGCAAGCGATTGGCTTGTTCACGTTGCTCCTGTTTTACTACATATCCATGGTGCTCAAAGAAAGGACGGGCTGTGATGCTCACTTCCGAGGTGATTTCATGGATACCTTGTTTTATGGCGTATGTCTCAATCTGTTGCAGTAAGGCGGTAGCGATGCCTTGCCCTTGGTGATCTTTATGGATAAACATGGAATGCAGGTATCCGTCGTTGCGGATAGAGGTAAAGCCAACGATGTGCCCCTCTACATTGCAGGCAGCAATGAAATGCAAGGTTGCAAGCAGTTCCTCCCAATGACCCGGACGGTTGCCACAAGAAGCCCAGTCCGCCACTTCTTCGGCAGTATAGTCGCGGGCATTGACTGTCAGTACGGTATTGCAGAAGAGCTTTTTCAGCTCTGGTATATCAGTCGTGGTGACAGAGCGGAAAGTGATGGCAGGTTGTAACCGGCGAATAATCCGACACGGATTACCCACAGCTACGCTATTGGATGGGATGGATTTGTTGACGATACTGCCTGCACCAATTACACAGTTATTGCCGATGTTAACCCCGGGTAAAATAATCGCTCCTCCACCAATCCACACATCATTGCCAATGTTGATAGGCTGGGAACGGGTACGGAAGAACAGTTCTCCGGCAGCTTCGTCCCACTCTTTGACAAACCGTTCGCAGGCGTCCACAGGATGGGTGGCGGTATAGAACTGCACGTTGGGGGCGATGAGTACCCGACTGCCGATTCGGATAAAGTTTTCGTCCATCATCGTACAGTTCATGTTGACGATGGTCTGTTCGCCAAGAAAGATGTGTTTACCACACTGGCAGGTAAAGTTTTTGCCAATGCTGGTGTGCCTGCCGATGCTTCCGAGCATTTGCTCCAACAGCTTGTGTTTCTCGCCTTCCGGAATGCCGCCGGTGTTGAATCGAGTCAGCAGTTTCTCGGTGCGAGCAATCATCTCCAGTACTTCTGCATCGAGCCGGTTGCAGTATGCTCCCGACAGGAAGTTCTCGTAATTGGTTCTCATAGGCTTCTTCTTTTTAAGTCTCTCAGATATCTTTGTTGCTGCATCCTTAAATAGATTCTTGCGAACGGACGCATCCACCATTTTCTGACGGTGATGTATTCTGTAAATTCTACCTCAGTCCCTTGTGCATTTTCTCGAAAAATGCCAGTCCAGTGTCCACTGATGTTCTCGTTTTCCATGTCGAGTTCGTAGCGTCGGCAGGGTTCGCAGGCAGTGACGGTGAAGCGGGTGGCTGTCCCGCCGGTGGTATATTCTGTAAAGTGGTTTGTGCCTGTCACTTCAATCCTATGGATATCGCTTCGCCATGCGTAGTCGTCGGGCGAAGTGACCGCTTGCCATATTGTCCGGATGTCGGCTTTGAGAATGGATGTTATGTTTGAAACAATCATGCTGTTATCCTCCTTCCTGTTCCAACCTGTTCAGCATCTTTTGCAGATTGTCCTGATTCTCTTTGTCAGAGATGGTGGGGTCTTTGGTGAAACGCTCGCAAGGCAGATGTGGACACCCTTTGCAGTTTGTTTTCTTCTGTTTGTTGCAGCATTGATAGATGGGGCATATATCATCGCCTGTAAAACGAAGCCAGAATGCTTTCCCGTGAATCTTTCGGCAACCGCCGCAATGGGTGGGGAAATGACCGCACTCTATGCAGACCGCACCGCAGGGGGAGGGCTTGACAAAGTCGTCTTTCCACAACCACCATTGGCATTTCGCCGGGTTGGGATTCTCGGTGTTTACAAAATAGACCACAGCACGGTAGAGATAGAGCTGGCAACGGTCGATGGTATAGCCGCGCAGGCTGCATTCTTCCCTGTAGAGTTCTTCTGCGCTTTTACCCTTTAGGGAAGCGATGGTGGTGTAGCCCATAGCCAAGAGGTCCTGCTCTGTTCGTGTGCCTACGTTGGGGATGGTTCTAAGTTCGCTCATGGTAGGTTATTGATTTAATTCTTTCCATTCTTGTATTGTCATTCGCATAAAGTGTTCGGTACGGACATCGCCCAACGGAGATTCTTTTCCCGTCTCTATATGGTGGAATCTGAAACCGCACTTGTCCATCACCCGGCGGGAGCGCAGGTTTCCATCATAATATCCGCACCATACAGCCTGTATGTCCAGTTCCTCAAAACAACGGTGCAGCAGGCGGCGGACGGCTTCGGGAATCAGTCCCTGTCCCCAGTAGGGTACTCCAATCCAATAGCCTATTTCTGCGTCATGTCTGCCCATCTCTGCGCTATGCATTCCATCGCCGAACAGGATGCCGGCGCTGCCCACCGGTTCGTTGGTAGTTTTCAGCACAACGGCGTATGTCTCCGGTGCGGAGAAGATGGTACGGATTACTTCACGGCTCTCTTCTACAGAGGCATGTGGAGGCCATCCGCCATTTTGTCCGATAATCGGATGGCTGGCATACTTGTAGAGGGCGGGTGCATCGTCTTCGTGCCAAGGACGAAGGATGAGGCGTTCTGTTTCAAGATAGTTGCTGTGCATGGTTTTTGGAGGTATGATGTTATGCAAAGATATTTATTCCGGTTGAAATCATTTTCATTTTATTCCTCTTTTTCCACAGATGCCTTTTTAATTGCGCATTTCCCGGCACCCGGATCTTGGTCATCTCTACACCCGGGTGTCGGGAATACTGAGATGGGGATGTTGGGAATGGCGACATCCGGATGTCGGGAAACTTTTAGAAGAATGTAGGTAAGGAGACGGCTGGATGGCTGCAAATAGAAACTTAAAGCAAATAGAGATTTTTTGTAAATAGTCAAATATTTGACTATTTGATGAAAAAGTTCTATCTTTGCGCCTCGAAAGGATAACACTTCAATATTATGATGACAGAAAAGCAAGAACGCATTACGTCGAGAGACTGTATTTTGCAATTGATACGTACCCGTATGGCTTCTCGGCAGGCTATGCAGCGATTATTAAAAAACTCCAATGCCGGAATCACTTTTGAAATGTTGCAGATAATGAGTTGTCTGTGGAACGAACAAGGAATCAGCCAACAGAAGCTGGCAGAGCGTACATCTAAAGACAAGGCCTGCCTTACAAGTCTGATGACAAACCTCGAGCGTAAAGGATATGTATGTCGCCGTGAAGATCCAAAAGACAGGCGGAATAAGCTGGTTTATCTTACCGACCAGGGCGAAGCGTTTCGTCAATGGATAGCTCCTACCTTGGCTGCTTATTATAAGCGTTTGGAAGATATACTGGGAACAGATAATTTGCAACAGACAGAAGATTTACTAAAAAAACTACAACATGCCATCGAAACTTATTAAACGATTAATGGCAATCGGTTGGTATTTTGTCTTTTCTATTGGCATGTATGCCCAGCAGGACACGTTACATCTCAGCCTGCAACAGTTGTTTGAACGTGGAAGTGAACAGCATCTGCAACTGGCTGCCGACCGGCTAAAGGAAGAGATGGCACGTGAACGCTCGGCTACTGCGCGAACCAATCGTTTGCCGGAACTGAATGTCGGTCTCAAAGGTGGCTTTCTTGGGCAACCTGTCGTTTGGCAAAATGGCATGAGCAATCCCACATATCCCGATTCACCCGACTGGCAACAGAATTATGCCATCGATTTCACACAACCTATTTATCAGGGAGGAAAAATCCGATATGCTATCCGGCAGGCAGATTTGGAACGGGAAATAGCACGTCTGCAAACGGCTACCGACCGGGCTGATATCAAGTTGCTTTTGTTGGAACAATATCTTAACCTGTTCAGCCTTTACAAACAGCATATCGTTCTGAGCCGGAAAATCGATGAGTCTGAACGGCGGCTGAAGGATATCCGGCAGATGAAGACTGAGGGATTGATTACAAACAATGATGTGCTGCGCAGTGAAATGCAATTGACCAACGACCGCCTGTCGAGAAATGAAACAGAAAACAACATCCGTATCGTATCGCAGCAACTGGATATTCTGATAGGGTTGGATGAGCATCTGCTGCTTGTTCCCGACACTGCCTTACTCAATTTGGAATATGCTACGGCTACTTATGATGAATATGTGAACCGTGCTTTCTTGACCGATCCTGCCTTGCTCCTGAGTAGGAAACAGACGGAACTGGCAGAAAACAGCATCCGGTTGACACGTGCCGAGCAGTTGCCCCGCCTGTCACTCACGGCTTCGAATACGTTGGCGCGCCCCGTGTCGCGTACGTTGGCAGATATGTATAATAACAGTTGGAATATCGGACTGTCGTTTTCTTATCCGATTTCGTCGTTCTACCGAAACCGGCACCGTATGAAAGAAGCCCGACAGAATGTACAGTTAATGCGCAATGCCGAAGAGCAGAAACAGCAGAACATCCGCATGAATATACAGGCTGCTTTGTTGAAGCACCGTGTGGCTGCCGATCGTGTGGAAGCATTGAAACTGTCGGTAAAGCAGGCGGAAGAAAATTACCGTATTATGCAAAACCGGTATATGAGTCAACTTGCTATCCTGACCGACTTGCTTGATGCCGACAACTTAAGGCTTAATGCTGAATTGCAATTGACTACTGCCCGGACTCAAGTGATTTATACCTATTACGAATTACAGAGAGCAATTGGAGCTCTATAAATAAAAGAGATCATGTCACATCAACTGAAATACAATAGACTGAAACGCCGGAAACGTCGAAATATTATTCTCAACATTGTATGTATTCTTATAGCCGGTTCCGGACTGACGTGGACTGCCCATTATTTTTGGCGGTATATCAACTATGAAATTACGAATGATGCTTTTATAGACCAGTACATTGCTCCGGTAAACATACGTGTAGGCGGGTATATTCAGGATGTACGATTCCGGGAACACCAATACGTGAATGCCGGCGATACGCTTGTAGTACTTGATAACCGTGAATATCTCATTCGCCAGAAAGAGGCTCATGCTGCCTTACTCGATGCACAAGGTTCGCGCGACGTGTTAGCCTCAGGAATACGCACTTCGCATACCCGTATTGCCGAACAGGATGCCAATTTGGCGGAAGCACAGGCTAAACTGTGGCAGGCAGAACAGGATTTTCACCGTTATGAAAGATTATTGGAGCAGGAGTCTGTTCCCGAACAGCAGTTTGAACAGGCTAAAGCTAATTATGAGGCTGCCCGTGCCCGTTATGATGCGCTTTTGAAACAAAAGGATGCTGCCCGTTCGCAATATGACGAAGCAAGTAAGAAGCAGGTGAATGTAGAAGCCGGAATACTTCGCGCCGAGGCTGCCCTTGATCTGGCAAACTTGAACCTTTCATATACAGTGGTGACGGCACCATACAGTGGATACATGGGACGCCGGACATTGGAACCGGGGCAGTATGTGGGTGCTGGTCAGACACTTTCGTACATTGTCCGTCAGTCCGGCAAATGGATTACGGCAAACTATCGGGAGACACAGATAGCCAATATCTATATCGGACAGCCTGTACGTATCAAGGTGGATGGATTGCCGGGAAAAGTGCTTCACGGGCACGTGACTGCCATTTCCGAAGCTACCGGGTCGAAATATTCGCTTGTTCCTACAGACAACTCGGCAGGAAACTTTGTGAAAGTCCAGCAACGTATTCCGGTACGTATTGATCTGGATGAAGTGGACGATGAAATCATGAATCAGCTGCGTGCTGGTATGATGGTAATCACCGAAGCTCTGAGAAAGAAATGAAGACAGCCCGTGAACTTGATATCCCAGCCCGTCCGTGGGTGCCTGACTTGTTGGCTGTCGCAACGGTTTTTCTGATTATGCTCCCTATTGCCATGCTGAACGGAACCTATACGGGCAGTATGGTAGAGGTATCGAATACACTGGGAGTATATACCGAAGACATCACCATCGGTTATTATGCTGCTTCGGCTGGTATGGCCGTATCCTATCCTATCGTGCCTAAGATACTTAATTCGTTCTCCAGTAAATCGTTGTTGCTGATCAATCTTACTCTTCAATTTTTCCTCAGTTGGTTCTGTGCGCGTCAGGCTGATATTGACCTGCTTATTGCCGCCAGTTTCATCATTGGCTTTCTGAAGGGATTTCTTATGCTTTGGATAATCCGTCGTATCAAGTTTATTTTCAGTCCGAAAGATGTCCGGAGCGAGTTCTATGCCTATTTCTATCCGTTGGTATTTGGTGGAGGACAGCTGTCAATGGTCATTACAGCTTTGTTGGCTTACCATTACGACTGGAAGTACATGTATTATTTCATGATGCTTCTTCTGTTGATCGCGATTTTGGCAGTTATTCTGTTTTTCCGCCACGACCGGCCTTCCAAGCCAATTCCATGGAGTGAACTCCATCCTCGTGAGATGTTGATTATAGCTACGGGGGTACTGATGCTCATTTATGTCATAACTTACGGAAAGGCACTCGACTGGATGGCTTCTTCGCGTATCTGCATTTATATTGTCATTGCTCCGCTGCTTGTAGCACTTTTCTTGTGGGAACAGTTCCACTCTCCCCATCCTTTTGTGAGTTTGAAACCGTTGTTCCAGTGGAAAGCCATTGTAGGATACTTCTATATGATGCTGGTGATGTTCTTCAGTTCGTCTACCAGTCTGCTCACCAGCTATCTGACTACCATTCTGCGCGTAGACAATACTCATAGTTACACACTTTATATCTGGTTGCTTCCCGGCTATGCCGTTGGGGCTTTCATCTGCTTCTGGTGGTTCCGGTGGCAGCGGTGGCGTTTCCGTTTCCTGATAGCTGGGGGAATGGGCTGCTTTGTTCTTTTCTTTGGTATTCTTTATTTTGGTGTTTCTCCCGATAGTACGTACGAGATGCTCTATCTGCCTATGTTTCTGCGTGGATTGGGCATGATGACGCTTATCATTGCTTTCGCACTTTTTGCCGTAGAGGACTTGCCCCCGAAATATCTGTTGTCGAATGCATTTTTTCTTATCACATTCCGTTCGGTGCTGACACCGGTCATTGCTTCTGCTTTTTACAGCAATACGCTCTATCGTTTACAGCAGAAGTATATGGTGGAACTGTCCGAAACTCTTAGTGCTACCGATCCGTTGGCTGCTGCACGCTGGCAGTCTACCCTGAACAGTAGTCTGGCGCAAGGGCATGGCATTGATGAGGCAACCCAGCTGGCCACCAATACGCTCTACACAGTCTTGCAGCAGCAAGGCACATTGCTGGCACTGAAACACATTCTGGGCTGGCTCTTTGCAGTGACTCTGGTGATTGCTGTTGTGTCACGGTTCATTCCGTTCCACAAGACGGTACGTGTGCCGGTCATCCATACAGGTGAGGATATGGTCTGATGGACGACCTGAAATGTTTAGAGACTTTTTTGCCGATGACAGACTGTGCCTGTTGCCTGATAGGTAGGCATTACCAGTACTTCGGCTATCTGTACGTGGGCGGGAGCTGAGGCGGCATAATATACTACATCGGCAATGTCGTCGCCTGTCAACGGACGGATACCGTCATATACAGCATCTGCCTTGTCTTTATCGCCCCGGAAGCGGATGACGGAAAAGTTTGTCTCTACCATACCCGGTTTGATGTTCGTCACACGTAGTGGAGTATCTACCAAGTCGATACGCAGGCCATCAGACAGAGCTTTCACAGCTGCCTTGGTTGCACAATAAACACTACCTCCCGCGTATGCTGCATCGCCGGCAATGGAACCGATGTTGATGATGTGTCCACAGCCGCGTTCCACCATGCCCGGTACTATTGTCCGCGTCATGGCAAGCAGTGCCTTGATATTGGTGTCAATCACGATGTCCCATTCGTCAAGCGAGCCTTCGTATTCTTTGTCCATTCCGATCACCAGTCCGGCATTGTTGATCAGTACATCGATGTTACGCCATTTACCGGATAGAGATTCTATCGCGCGATGCATTGCCTCGCGGTCGCGTACGTCGAAGGGTAATGTGAGCACTTCGATACCTGTGGCTGTCAGCTCCTGTTTCAGGCTTTCCAGCTTTTCTGTGTTGCGCCCGTTCAGTATCAGATTGCTTCCCATTGCTGCAAACTTACGTGCACAGCCTTCTCCGATGCCACTGGTGGCTCCGGTGATAAAAATCAGTTTCCCTTTCATATGTTTATGTTATTGGTTAATGTCCTGATTGATTCTTGTCCGTTAGAAACGTTCGTCATTTGAACGTTCCTTATCCGGACTGTCTGTTTTTTCTTTTCTTAGCTTGGCACCACAATATTTGCAGTAGACGGCTTCGAAATCATGTCCTTCGCGGTTGCAGCGCGGGCATTTTCGCTTTTCCTGTCTCTTATGCTCGCTGACCATGGTTGCCGATACGATTCCTGTAGGTACGGCGATGATGGTGTAACCTATCAACATGATAATGGCAGACAGAAAGCGTCCTACCGGCGTGATGGGGGTAATATCGCCATAGCCTACGGTGGTCATGGTGACGATAGCCCAGTAAATGCTGTTCGGAATGTTGTTGAAACCCGATCCCGGATAATCTCCTTCAATCATATACATGACTGTTCCCATTGAGGTGACAAGTATCAGTACGAAGAAAAAGAATATAAGTATCTTAGGGGCACTTATCCATAAAGAACGTAAGAGAAGGTTGCCTTCGTTGATGAAGGTGAACAGCTTGAAGATACGGAAAATACGGATGAGGCGGAAAGCGCGGATGACCAGCAGATAGTGTGAACCGTGCAGGAAAAAACTGAGGTAGACCGGCAGGGTTGCCAGGAGGTCTATGATGCCAAAGAAACTGAATATATACTTGCGGGGTTGTTTCAGGCAATAGATGCGTGCCAGGTATTCGATGGTGAAAATCACCGTCAGCAGATATTCGAGGATACGTAATACCAGATACGCCGAGTGTGGAAAGATGTGCATACTTTCCAGAATGACAAGCAGTACGCTGAGTACAATGCTTCCGATCAGTATAATGTCGAAAAGTTTTCCTTTCGGAGTGTCTGATTCGAAGACAATGGTGTAGATTCGTTGTTTCAGTTCATCGTTATGTAGGAATCTGTTCCAATGCTGGCGAAGGGTGGATATGCATTTCATTGTTGTTTCCGTTTATCGGTTTTGTACAGCAAAGTTAGCAATAAACCGGAATCTTCAGTTGCTCTTGCTGATGTTTTGTTTTTTCCTCCTGTACATTGGGTGGCGCGTGCCAATTACGATAGCATTTAGACAAGATATTACTGTACGGTATGTTTTGTTTGTCCGGCAACGGGTCCATTGTGTGTTGATAGTCGTAGTTCAGCACGCTCTAGTGCCCTACATCTTTTGCTGTAGAGGCACCATACTTGCGTTTCATCATGCCGCGGTGAGCACCTGGGGCGACATCATACCGTTTTTCCAACGGGTTGGCAAGGCATGAGCGTGTGTTGAGCTGGATAATTTCCTCTAAACTCTTTCTGGGTTGTACACTGAGAGGACTGTGTAGAATGTTTGATGTGTCAGAACCTGCACCTTAGCTCGATACCCGCCTGAAGGGGGCGTCCTTGCTGACAGAATCCTCGTCCCATGGTCTCGAACCAGAAGGCGTGGTAGCTGGTGTTCAGTGCGTTGTCCACCCAAAGGGCTATCTGTCCGTTGCCTTTGTTCAGACTGAGACGTCCGTGCAGTGTACCATAGAGCGCCTGACTCATGTCATTTTGTTCCGTCCAGTAGATGCGTCCGGTAGCTTTGTATTGTGTGTCGATGACTATGTTGTCCAGCCATGCGCCGCGGGATAGGTCGAAGGTGTACTGGGCACCGATATTGAACGTGTGCTTGGGTACGAAAGGAACGTAGTTGCCATTGTAGTCTGTCTCGTCGTCTACTACATAGTCGGTAAACGTGGCGTAGGTGTAACCGTAGCTTCCGTTCAGGCTCAGAGCGTTGGTCAGTTGTGCACGAAGCGATGCTTCAGCACCGATACTTCGGCTTTTTCCTGCATTGACGGTGATGCGTCCCAGTCCGCTGGTGGCGAAGCGCGATATCTGTTGGTCGTGTGTGTCCATGTAGAATGCGGCGATGTCGGCCTGCAGGCTTCCGTCGAAGAGGGTGAGGTGAGAGCCTACCTCGTAGTTCCACGAATATTCGGGGCGGTAGAGGGTGGCATCCTTGATGTTCTGTGGTTCTTTCTTGAACTGCTCGAACATTGAGGCGTATTTTTTGAACTGTTCGTCTTGGGCAAGTACATCCATCGTGGTGCTCATCAGCGAGCCGCTTATGATTTCCGAAAACATTTGTATGTTGTATCCTCCCGAACGGTATCCTTTGGTGACGGATGCGTAGATGTTGTTCCGTTGGTCGATGGCATACTGTAGCGAGAACTTGGGAAGCAGTTGCAGGTAGTCGGTACTCTCCTTACCCTTGAACAGCGATGAGGCATCTTTGTTGAGAGCTTCTGCCGTGATGGGGAAAGGCATGCCGGGCATCTGCATCTTCATGCTGAAGTTGAAGTTCATGTCGCATCCCGTGTGGTAGTCCATCCGGATTTTCTCATAGTCGAGACGTAGGCCAGCGGTGAATGACAGTCCTTCGACGAAGAGGTCGTTGATGGTGGTCTGGTGATAAATAGCAGTGTTCAGCAGGGGAGTATCGAAGTTGCCCGGCACAGGCAGTGTCTGGTTGTTGACACTGAATTTCAATTCGGGTGCCATCGGATTTCCACTCGGAAAGGCACTATTCACGTTGTCTTCGATAACCGATTTTACCCCTTCCTGTTCGAAGGTGACAGGTGCTTCGGTGTCCAGCCATTGGTAGAAGGCGCTGGCACCTGTTGTCCATTGCCATCGGCGTCCGGGTTTTGACTTCAACACCAGCTCTTGGCTGATAGTCTTTGAGTTCTGCTTCTGTGTCATGGTGTAGATGTCGCGTTCGGTGAAGTCCTGATCCAGATCCATCCGGTCGTCGAGGAACTGGAATCCGGTGACGCTGCTCAGGATTACGTTGTCTGTCTGGCGTTCTATGTTCAGTCCGGCGTTCAACAGATTGCGTTTGTAGCCGCTTTCGCGGTTGTAGGCGATGTGCCCGATGTGGTCCGGGCGGTCTTCTTCGCCTTCGGTGACACCGGTATATTCGTAAGGATATCCTCCCTGGTTGGTATATTCATAATTCAACGTGAAGTCCAGCTTCAGATTCTCATGTGGCAGGTAGATGGCACGCATGCGTCCGCCGAACTCGTCGCCGTAGTCCACGCGCTCGTTGTTGCGGGTGGTGTTTTTGAAAAATCCTCCCTTATGCTCGTAGAAGAAGTTGGCAGAAAAAGCAAACCGAGGGCTGATGCGATGGTAATGGCTGACGGATGCCTTGTAGTTGTTGTAGGTGGCAGCGCCCAGTGTCAGATCGGTCCCCTGATAGGTGAAGGGCGATTTGGTGAAGATACGGATGAGTCCGCCCATGGTGTTACGCCCGTAGAGAGTGCCTTGCGGCCCCCGCATCACGTCGATGCGCTCGATGTCGGAGTAGTTGAAGTCGAACGCCGATTTATCGATGAAAGGTATGTTGTCTACATATAGTCCGACGGCTGGCGTATTAATGCGCGAACCGATTCCTCGCACGTAGACCGACGTGGTGAGCTTCGAACCGTATTCGGGAATGAACAGGTTGGGCACCAGCGACGAAAGCCCTTTGATGGAACTGACGGCATTGTTGCGCATGTCCGTTTGCGAGAGCGATGTGGACGAGAGTGGCTGCTGCCGGAGCCGGTTGTTCTCTTTCGGTGTGGCGATTACCATTACCTCCTCTATGTCTACTACTTTCAGCGAGTCTTTTGGACCTTCCTCGCCGTTTGCCGTTGCCCCTACAGTCAGGGCTGCCATGATTGCCAATAAATACTTCTTCATCTGCTTTTCGTTTACGGGCTGCAAAGTAACGGCAAATCGGCGAGACGGGCAATCCTCATTTATGAGGGTTTTCCTACAGGCTGACGTATCCGTTCATCACTGCATAGATGGTCAGTCCCGATACCGACCGGATGCCCAGCTTTTCCGTGATGTTCTTCCGGTGGCTGATAACAGTGGTCAGACTGATGCCCAAGCGGTCGGCAATTTCTTTGTTGATAAGACCTTGAGCGATAAGTACCAGTACCTCTATCTCGCGTGTGGAGAGTATCTCCTGATGCGGCTCTACGGCAGGTATAGGAGGCATGCCCTTGACTGGGTATCCGTTGTGATGAGCATGCTGGTGCAGGCGGAGCAGATTTCCTATCAGTTCCTTCTCCGGTTCGTAGATGTTCAGCACAGCTACGCCCGACAGCGGAAACTGCGGGCTGTTGCCTGCCAGCACAATCGTCTTACGCCGTCGGGGAAGGAAGAAGGCATTGTGTTCCACATACACCTGCGCAGCAACGAAGTAGTGGGCATACATGTCCGGTGTGTCGTCTGTCAGGTCGCAGAAGCGGGGAAAGATGCGGATGGTTGCCATCGGGATAATCTCTTCCAGTATTCCCTTCAGACCCAGGCAAGCGAGTGTATTGGGCTCAACAATGGCTATTTCGGGGTTAGGGCTCATCGGGATGTTGTTTTAGATAGTTCTGTAAAAGGGAGTCGGCATTCATCTCGTCGAAACCGACGACTGATATGTCTGGCTCTGATGTACTTCGCCATGTAATCAGGTCGAGTTGTTCGGCTGATTCTTTGGGCATTTGCAAATAGTTGTATCGTCTGTTCTCGTTTTCCGGGTCGGCAGAGGAGAAGATGGCTATCTTGCGTTCCGGATCGATGATGTAAAGGTCTTTTTGTACCGTTTTCCCTAACCGGCTTCCCAACTGTAGCCGGAAATGTGTCGGGCTGATTTTCTCGGCAGACCGGATGGAGTAAGGATAAGGTCCGTCCATATCTATGTGTACATAAAGGGAGTCGTTGATGAAGGTATTGTAATAGGCACCAAGGAACTCTGCATAATATTTTCCACGATAGGAACGGAACGGCACCCATGTTGTCTTGATTTCATCGCAGTTGTGGGTGGGCAGCGGTGTTTCGAACTCTTTATGTAGGTATTCCAACCACTTATTGTAACTATCTTGATCGTATTCGTTGTAGATGAAATTACTCCACCACTGCTTCACTGTTTGCCAGTCTTTTGATTCCCTGTTTGTCTCGATATAAGCATCTGTATAGTCATAGGAAACATGATTATTAAAAGTATCCAGCTTGGCATACCGGTAGAGGAATGTTGTGTCGTTTTCCACAAACATTCCTTTCTTCTCATAGGGCAACTTTTTAGGTGTTGCTGCTGTGGTGACAGCTTGAGTAGATGCTATAACAGTATTCTTCAGGCTGTCGTTGTCTGTAGCCTGTTGTCCGGAGGAGGGCTTGGATGTACAGGAGCCTGCTCCGCATGATAGTCCCATTGCCACTATCATAAATAAGGTAATGTTTTTCATTTCAGTTATGTCTTTAGTTAGTTCCATAATAATTTGCTACTGCTTCCGCACACCGTTCGCCGTCGATGCCTGCCGATACGATGCCACCTGCATATCCGGCTCCTTCGCCACAAGGGAAGAGCCCGCGCAGGGTGACGTGTTGCAGCGATTCGTTGTCTCTTACGATGCGTACGGGCGATGAGGTACGTGTCTCTACTCCAATCATCACCGCATCGTTGGTCAGGAAACCGTGACTGCTTTTTCCGAACTGCTGGAAGCCCATTGACAGCCGTCGGCTGATGAACGGAGGCATCCAGAAGTGAAGCGGTGAGGCGACCAGTCCCGGACTGTAGGACGATTCCGGCAGATCGTAACTCAACTTCCTTCGGGTGAAGTCCATCATCCGTTGAGCGGGGGCTGTCTGACGCCTGCCACCTTGCAGCCAGCATTGCCGTTCCAGTTCTTCCTGAAAGCGCATGCCCGCCAGCAGTCCGTTGTTTATCTTTTCCATCTCTTCTTTTCCGAGCGACGGATTGAGCTTGAGCAATTCCTCTTCCCAGTGTGCTACAGATTCTTCGTTCTTTATCTTTAATTCTTCATCTCCCCAGTCTTCCGGACGCACTTCGACCACCATACCGCTGTTGCTCCAACGCGAACCCCGGTTTGAAGGCGACATGCCGTTCACCACTACCTGCTCTGCACCGCTGGCGGCGGGGACAACAAATCCGCCGGGACACATGCAAAAACTGTAGACACCTCTTCCTTCGGCTTGGGTAACAAAACTATATTCGGCTGCAGGCAGATACTTGCCACGGCCGTTACGGTTGTGATACTGTATCTGGTCTATCAGGTGGACGGGATGCTCCAAGCGCACGCCTACTGCAATTCCTTTAGACTCTATTGGAATCTGCCGGGCGGCAAGCCAGCGGTAGACATCGCGCGCCGAATGTCCGGTGGCGAGAATTACCGCACCGAGAAATATTTCGCCCGTGTGGGTACGGATACCTTTCACTTCGTTGTTCTCGATAATCAGTTCGTCCATACGTGTCTGGAAATGCACTTCACCGCCACAGCTGATAATGGTGTTGCGCATGTTCTCTATCACTCGTGGAAGTTTGTCTGTACCGATGTGTGGATGGGCATCGACCAAGATGGAGGTAGAGGCGCCGTGCTGGCAGAAAACGTTCAGAATCTTGTCTACATTGCCTCGTTTCTTGCTGCGGGTATAAAGCTTGCCGTCCGAATAGGCGCCGGCTCCTCCTTCGCCGAAGCTGTAGTTCGATTCGGGATCGACTGTATGTTCACGGCTGATTTGTGCCAGGTCCTTTTTGCGGTCGCGCACGTTTTTGCCACGTTCCACAACGACGGGACGTAGTCCCAACTCGATGAGGCGGAGCGCTGCAAACAATCCTCCGGGACCGGCACCCACTACGATGACCTGCGGACGTCCTTCCACATTATTATATATGGTAGGTTCGTATTCCTCTTTCGAGGGGAGTTCGTTGATGTAGGCACGTACTTTCAGGTTGACAAAAACGGTGCGCTGACGGGCGTCGATGCTTCGTTTCAGGATGCGGGTGGCGTTGATGGTCTTTGCATCCAGTCCTTTTTCCCGGACAAGGTAGGCTTTGAGCTGCTGCTCGTTGGCTGCTGTCTCGGGTAGTACTCTTATGTTGTATTCTTGTATCATAGTTTCACCACAGAGGACACGGAGTCCCACAGAGTTTAAAAGTTAATAATTTTGTTTTTTCACCACAGAGGACACAGAGTTTCACAGAGGTTTGGTTTATAATATATAGCGTCTGATTCCTTCTCTCAGGCTTTTAACGTTGAAGTTAATCAACAAGCCGTAACGTTTATGTGCCAGTTTCATATAAGTCAACAACTGGGCAGTGTGTATAGGAGACAGGGCTTCAACTGCCTTCAGTTCAACAATGACCATATCGTTTACCAAGATATCCAATCTGTATCCGGCATCCATCCGTATGCTTTTGTAGACAACAGGTAGGGGCTTTTGCCTTTCTACTTTCAATCCACATTCAGCCAGTTCGAAACAGAGACATTCTTCGTAAGCACTTTCCAAGAGTCCGGGACCTAAAACCGAATGTACCTCATAAGCTTTGCTTAGTATCAATCCGGTCAAATCATTTATAGTATTTGTTTTATTCATTATCTATTTTCAATTGTGGAACTCTATAAGATTCTACTTCCTTATTCCTCTGTGGAACTCTGTGTCCTCTGTGGTGAAACTCACCCAAACAGCACCCGGAATGCCTCTTCCACCTTTCTTACCGGCACCAGCTCTATCTTCAGTTTCTTTGTATCGATGCCTTGCAGATTATACTTTGGCAACACGAAACGCTTAAATCCCAGTTTCTCGGCTTCGCCAATGCGTTGCTCAATACGGTTGACGGGACGTATCTCTCCCGACAGACCTATTTCTCCTGCCATGCAGACCTCCGGTTCGATGGCTGCATCCATATTGCTGGAGAGAATGGCGCTGATGACCGCCAAGTCGATGGCGGGGTCGTTCACCTTCAGCCCGCCTGCAATGTTGAGGAAAACATCTTTCTGTGCCAGTTTGAACCCTACCCGTTTTTCGAGCACGGCAAGCAGCATGTTCATCCGTCGTATGTCGAAGCCGGTTGCCGAGCGTTGCGGGTTTCCGTAGACAGCCGAGCTGACCAGCGCCTGTGTCTCGATGAGGAACGGGCGTACCCCTTCGATAGCGGAGGCGATGGCTACACCGCTCATTCCCTCGTGGTCTTGGCTGAGCAGCAGCTCCGACGGATTGCTCACCTGCCGAAGTCCGTCCTGACGCATCTCATAAATGCCCAGTTCGGCAGTGCTGCCAAAGCGGTTTTTGATGCTGCGCAGGATGCGGTACATATAGTGCTGGTCGCCCTCGAACTGGAGCACCGTATCTACAATGTGTTCCAATACTTTGGGTCCGGCAATGCTTCCTTCTTTATTGATATGGCCGATGAGCAGTACCGGAGTGTGCGTCTCTTTGGCAAAACGCAGGATGGAGGCGGAACATTCGCGCACCTGCGAGATGCTGCCGGGCGACGACTCGATGCTTTCGGTCGAGATGGTCTGTATAGAGTCGATGATGACAATGTCTGGCCGGGTGTTCTTGATGTGTACATAAATCTGTTCCAACGAAGTTTCGCAGACTATGAGACAGTCGCTCGATACCTGCGACAGACGGTCGGCACGCAGTTTCAGTTGCCGTGCACTCTCTTCGCCCGATACGTAGAGAATCTTTTTTTCGGGCATGCGCAGCACGGTCTGCATCACCAGTGTCGATTTCCCGATGCCCGGTTCTCCGCCAATCAGCACCAGCGATCCCGGTACAAGTCCGCCGCCCAACACACGGTTCAGCTCGTCGTCGTGCATGTCAATGCGCGGTTCGTCGTCTGCCACTATCTCGCTCAGCAACTGAGGCTTTGGCTTTTGTGCTTCTATCCCCGATACGGGGCGTTGACGTGCAGGCTCTTTTCGTACGATTTCTTCCACATACGTGTTCCATTCTCCACACGACGGGCATTTGCCCACCCATTTGGGAGACTCCTGTCCGCAGTTGCTGCATACATATACGGTTTTCTCTTTTGCCATTGCTTTTTGATGCATGTTACTGGATACAAAAGTAAGGAATTATTTTCTCTGTTACTTCTTGTTAGAGGGCATTTTCTTGGGTACCCCTTGCGGCATTTGTTGGCAAAGGTTAGCTGACGTGTTGGGAAAGGTCACGGCTCGCGTTGGGAAAGGTTAGCTGACACGTTGGGAAAGGTTAGCTGACAAACGGCAAAAACTGATAGCTGGCTAAATTTGTCAATTTGTTGATTATTAGATAGATATTTAGGTTTGGTAAAAAGAAGAAAATGGAAGACACGAAGAGAGTGCGAAAAGTTTTCGCAATTGCCCGAAACAATGTAACTTTGTTGCTTGTTAAAGTATTTGATAAAAATAAATATTCATTTTATAAACCACATAAACTATGCTGTTATTACAGGTTGCACAAGCGGCAGATTCGCTTCAGGTAGCAGGCAAGGAATTGCTGAAACAGGAATTGGCCAATGCCGACGGATTGGATAAACTGTCGATTATCACTCAGAAACTGATAGATTTCGGAATACATGCCGGCGAA
This sequence comes from uncultured Bacteroides sp., assembly GCA_944322345.1. GTDB lineage: Bacteria > Bacteroidota > Bacteroidia > Bacteroidales > Bacteroidaceae > Bacteroides. The sequence goes on from CALUOO010000011.1 coordinate 110,228, forward strand.
CGTATTCTGATTGCCGCCATTGTCTTCATTGCCGGACGCTTCTTGATTTCGATGTTCAAGAAGTTCATCATGCGTCTGATGGAAAGGCGTAAAGTGGATGTCAGCATCAAGACATTCATAAGAAGTCTGGTCAATATTCTGTTGAATATATTATTGGTTGTTTCTGTTGTCGGAGCTTTGGGAGTGGAGACAACTTCGTTTGCCGCTTTGCTGGCATCGGCCGGTGTTGCCATCGGTATGGCGCTTTCCGGTAATCTTCAGAACTTTGCAGGCGGACTGGTCATTCTGTTGTTCAAGCCCTATAAGGTAGGCGATTGGATAGAATGTCCGGGACAGAATGTGGCAGGTACGGTGAAGGAAATCCAGATATTCCATACCATTCTGACTACGGCAGACAACAAGATGATTTATGTGCCGAATGCTTCCATGAGCAGTGGGGTGGTTACCAATTACAGTGCTCAGGTCAGCCGTCGTGTAGAATGGATTGTCGGGATTGACTACGGAGAGGACTTTGCAAAGGTAGAACGCATCGTAAATGAAATACTGGCAGCCGATAGCCGCATATTGAAAGACCCGGCTCCTTTTGTTGCCCTTCATGCTTTGGATGCAAGCAGTGTCAATGTAGTAGCCCGAGTATGGGTACCTACCAAAGACTACTGGGATGTTTATTTTGATATCAATAAGGCTATTTATCAAACATTCAACGAGAAAGGCATCAATTTCCCATTCCCGCAACTTACCGTACATCAGGGAAACTGACAGTATCTTTGGCTTTGACATTTTTCTCCGGAGTCTGGCAAGTAGTGAAAAAAAACGTTTATTCTTACCCGACTCTATGGTGAAATGATTATTTTTGCGCCATTATTAAAATTACGTATAGAACAATGGACAAAAAAAATCTGCTTATTGCTGCTGTATCTGTTTTGGTTATTGCAATGATCGGCATCACTTTTCTATTAGTGCGCGAGAAAAAAGCCAATCGTGAGCTGGTAGAAGAGTTCAATCTGGACAAAGAGGATATGGAGAACGAATATACCCGCTTTGTACAGCAATATGATGAGCTGAAGATGGTTGTAACCAACGACTCATTGGCACAGCAGTTGGAACAGGAGCAGCTGAAGACACAGCGTTTGCTGGAAGAACTTCGTACCGTGAAAAGCACTAATGCCACGGAAATACGCCGCTTGAAGAAAGAGCTGGCTACTTTGCGTGCAGTGATGAGAACTTATCTGGCTCAGATTGATTCGCTGAACAAGCTGACTACTCAGCAACAGCAGGTAATCACCGAGGTAACCCGAAAATATAACAGAGCTTCGCAGCAAATCAATACACTCTCTGAAGAAAAAGAAAGCCTGAACAAGAAGGTGACACTGGCAGCACAGCTTGATGCAACAAACATTCGTATAGAACCCCGGAATAAACGCGGTAAGGAAACGAACAAAGTGAAGAGCATCGTGAAACTGGCAATCAGCTTCTCCATCTCGAAGAACATTACGGCTGAGAATGGCGAGCGTACGCTGTATCTGCGTATCACCAAACCAGACAACAGTGTGCTGACTAAGAGCGAGGCGAATACATTCCCTTATGAGAATCGTACGCTGACTTATTCAATTAAGAAATACATCGATTACAACGGTGAAGAACAAAAAGTAGAAGTGTTCTGGAATGTGGAGGAATTCCTGTATGCCGGAAATTATCGGGTAGATATCTTTGAAGGTGGAAACCTGATTGGTTCGCAGAGCTTCACTTTGAAGTAAGGCAGTTGTAGAAAAGAACAGATGAATATATTAAAGACGGCGTTTGATAGGAATATCAAAACGCCGTCTTCTCTTTTTATTGATTTGTTCTGCCATCGGCACCCCACATCATTTTGCTGCGCAATGTCTCAAAAAAGATATGGTTGAATCGTTTTACTACTTTAATGTTGTAGTCGGCTTTCCGAATTGTGAGCTGGGTGTTCTCCTGACAACTTTCGCTTCTTCCGTCAATGGCTACCAGAAAACTGTGACTCCGGCTTTCCACATCCAAGGTTATCTCCCAATCGTCGCGGATTACGATGGGACGTACGTTTAAACTGTGTGGAGCTACAGGAGTAATAGCTATTGTGTTGGAATGTGGAACAATGATAGGACCTCCCACACTTAATGAATAGGCAGTGGAGCCGGTTGGAGTCGCTATTACCAGGCCGTCGGCCTGATAAGTATTCAGGTAAGCACCGTTGATGGCTGTATGAATGCTGATCATCGAGGAACTGTCGCGCTTGAGCACTGCTATCTCGTTGAGAGCATAAGGAGATGCTTGTAACTGCTTGCCTCGGCACAGCAATTGCAAGACACTGCGTTCTTCCACACTGTATCTGCCTGAATAAATTTCATCGAATGTCTCTTCTATTTCTTGGGGAGAAATGTCGGCAAGAAATCCTAACCGTCCTGTGTTGATGCCAAGGATTGGAATTCCTTTTCTGCCCACCCGGCTGGCTGCTTTCAGAAAGGTTCCGTCTCCTCCGATGCTTATTACCATGTCTGCAGAAAAGTCGTCTCCGTCAAACAGATGGTCGGTATGTATATTCATATGCAGATCGGAAGTCAGGAACTGATAAAATTCTCTGCAGATGCAGACTTCTGCTCCCTTCTTCTCTAATAATTGCAAAAGGGCAGATGCATGAGACGATTTTTTGGCCTGATACGTATTTCCGAAAATGGCAAATTTCATATTCTGTGTTTTTTAATGATTCTGCAAATTTGGCGTTTTTTCTTGGATTTCGTGGAAACAGTTGGCATTTTCTTACTTACAGCCGTCTGATTAATGAATAATTTGAGGATTTCTTCTTTACCGCTTTCCAAACGTTTTATCGCCGTGTAACAATAAAATGGGGAATAAAAATTCTGAAAAGGCGATGTATTCGCAATTAGTGGCCTATTAAAATAAATAAAAAATAATCAAGAATGACTTTCCTAATATTAGGGGACTAATAATAATATTTGTATTTTTGCGGAAAATATTACGTGGAACTATGACAAAATTGAGCGTAAACATCAATAAAGTGGCTACATTGAGAAATGCGCGTGGAGGGGATGTCCCTAATGTGGTGAAGGTAGCGCTAGATTGTGAAGCTTTTGGTGCAGATGGGATAACCGTACATCCTCGTCCAGACGAACGTCATATCCGGAGGAAAGATGTATATGATTTACGTCCCTTGTTGCGGACTGAGTTTAATATTGAAGGATATCCTTCACCCGAATTTATAGATTTAGTATTAAAAGTAAAACCTCATCAGGTTACTTTGGTTCCGGATGCTCCTTCACAGATTACTTCCAATTCCGGTTGGGATACGAAGGCAAATCTGACGTTTTTGACCGAAGTTCTTGATGAATTTAATAGCGCAGGCATTCGTACGTCTGTATTTGTTGCGGCAGATTCGGAAATGGTAGAATTTGCGGCAAAAGCGGGAGCAGACCGTGTGGAACTTTATACAGAACCGTATGCTTCCCTTTATCCGAAAGATCAGGAAAAGGCTGTTGCACCTTTCGTTGAGGCTGCTCAGACTGCCCGTAAATTAGGGTTGGGGTTGAATGCCGGACACGATTTGAGTCTTGTGAATTTACATTATTTTTATACAAACATTCCGTGGTTGGACGAAGTTTCCATAGGACATGCGTTAATCAGTGATGCGCTGTATTTGGGATTGGAACGTACCATTCAGGAATATAAAAATTGTCTACGCTAATGAATGGATTTATGTTGTTAGCCCAAGGGGCTATGAGTTTGGCCGATTCGTTATCAACGGCTAATCCGGTCTTGACTCCGGTCAGTGCCCCGGAAATGAACATGTTTGATATGGCTGTCAAGGGCGGCTGGATTATGATAGTACTGGGAGTACTGTCTGTGGTTTGTTTCTATATTTTGTTTGAGCGTAATTACGTCATTCGTAATGCAGGCAAAGAAGATCCGATGTTTATGGATCGTATAAAGGACTATATTCATAGCGGTGAAATAAAAGCAGCCATTAATTATTGCCGTACCATCAATACGCCTTCGGCACGTATGATCGAAAAAGGAATCAGCCGTTTGGGACGTCCTATCAATGATGTACAGGCTGCTATTGAAAACGTGGGAAACATTGAAGTTGCTAAGTTGGAAAAAGGGCTGACTGTAATGGCTACCATTTCTGGAGGTGCTCCGATGCTGGGCTTCTTGGGTACGGTGACTGGTATGGTTCGTGCTTTTTATGAAATGGCAAATGCCGGAAGTGGCAATGTTGATATCACGTTACTTTCCGGAGGTATTTATGAAGCAATGATCACTACAGTCGGCGGACTGATTGTAGGTATTATTGCAATGTTTGCATATAACTATCTGGTGATGTTGGTAGACCGTGTCGTGAATAAGATGGAGTCTCGTACGATGGAGTTCATGGACTTGTTGAATGAGCCTGCAAAATAATTATGGGATTAAAAAGAAGAAATAAAATATCGCCCAACTTTAGTATGGCGTCTATGACAGACGTTATCTTTTTGCTGCTTATCTTTTTTATGATAACTTCTACTGTGGTATCGCCCAATGCCATCAAGGTATTGCTGCCACAAGGAAAACAGCAGACTTCGGCAAAGCCGCTGACTAGAGTTATCATAGATAAGGATCTAAATTTCTATGCTGCTTTTGGCAATGAGAAAGAACGGCAGATTGAGTTGGAGGAACTGACTCCCTTTCTGAAGAGCTGTGCGGAGAAGGAGCCTGAAATGTATGTTGCACTATATGCTGACGAGACAGTGCCTTATCGGGAGGTTGTACGGATATTGAACATCGCGAACGAGAATCATTTTAAAATGGTGTTGGCAACTCGTCCGCCTGAACGAAAATAAAGAATCATGGACGGAAGGAAAAAGGGTGAATATATAGGTGTGTTGGGTGCACTTCTGGTGCACGTGGCAGTGATCGCTCTTTTGATTCTGATACGCTTTGCGATTCCTCAGCCGGATGAAGATGCGGGTGGGATTCCTGTAATGATGGGAAATGTCGAAGAAGCATATGGATTCGACGATCCTTCGTTGGTAGACGTGGATGTTTTAGAAGAACCTGTTGAGGTGCCAGAACCGGAAATTGCAGATGTCCCTTCAGAACAAGATCTGCTGACACAGACTGAAGAGGAAAGTGTAGCAATCAAACCAAAAACAGAATCGGAAGAGAAAAACAAGAAACCAAAGAAAGAAGAACCCAAACCAGAAAAGACTGCGGCTGAAAAAGCTGCTGAAGCAAAGAGACTTGCAGAAGAAAAGGCCGAACGTGAACGAAAGGCTGCAGCCGAAACTGCTAAGAAAAAGGTGGCAAATGCCTTTGGTAAAGGAGCGCAGATGGGAGGAAATAAAGGTACTTCTACTTCCGGAACAGGTGTAGAAGGGAGTAAAGATGGAAATTCCTCTTCAGGAGCTAAAACTGGTGTAGGTGGTTATGGAACTTTTGACCTTGGTGGGCGATCGTTAGGAGCGTCTGGACTTCCAAAACCAGCTTATGAAGTTCCGGAAGAAGGAAGGGTGGTAGTGAATATTACAGTGAATCCTTCTGGAGTAGTAATAGCAACAAGTATTAATCCTAAAACGAATACGGTAAATTCTGTTCTTCGGAAAGCGGCAGAGGATGCAGCAAAGAAAGCCCGTTTTAATACGGTAGAAGGAGTGAATAACCAGACTGGGACTATTACTTATTATTTTAATCTGAAGTAAAATAAGTTTTAATGAGGAGCTGTTCCTCATTCAATTAATGTAGATAGAATTATGGGAACTGTGTATGCTTTTTTTGCAGATGGCTTTGAGGAAATAGAAGCTCTTACTGCGGTAGATGTGTTACGTCGTGCAGGACGGAATGTGAAGATTGTATCTGTGACTCCAGATGAAATTGTAGTGGGAGCGCACAATGTTTCTTTATTTTGTGATGTAAATTTCAATAATTGTGATTTCTTTGATGCAGAACTGTTGCTGCTGCCCGGAGGAATGCCCGGAGCTGCTACCCTGAGTGAGCATGAAGGATTGCGCAAGCTTCTGATAGATTTTGCTGCTAAGAATAAACCTATTGCTGCAATTTGTGCTGCACCGATGGTGCTTGGAAAATTGGGATTGCTAAAAGGTAAGAAAGCTACTTGTTATCCCGGTTTTGAACAATTTTTGGAAGGCGCTGAGTGTACTGGTGAACAGGCTGTTCGTGATGGAAACATTGTTACAGGCAAAGGCCCCGGTGCTTCTATGGAGTTTGCATTGAAAGTAGCTGAATTGCTGGCTGGCCAAGAAAAAGCAGATGAGCTGGCAGAGGCAATGTGCGTGAAACATTGATTAATGCATTTATGACTCAATATGTGATTATTGTCGCGGGTGGAAAAGGAACACGTATGGGAAGCGAACTTCCCAAACAGTTCCTTCTTCTTGGAGGCAAACCCATATTGATGCATACGCTGGAAGTCTTTCGAAGATATAGGGCTGATTTGAAAATAGTTTTGGTGCTTCCTCCTGACCAACAGGAACTCTGGAGACAATTGTGTTTAGAGCACTCGTTTGATATAGAACATGTGGTAGTAGATGGGGGTGAAACTCGTTTCCATTCTGTGAAAAATGGGTTAAAAGAAGTACGACAGCCCGGATTGGTCGGAGTGCATGATGGAGTCCGTCCTTTTGTATCGGTGGATGTGATCCGTAACTGCTATGAGCAGGCAAAGCTTTATAAGGCAGTAATTCCTGTTATAGATGTTGTAGAAACATTGCGCCATTTAACTGATAATGGCAGTGAAACTGTCAGTCGTGATTTTTATAAATTAGTTCAGACTCCACAAGTGTTTGATGCAGAATTGCTTAAGAATGCGTATGATTGTGATTTTGAGCCATCTTTTACGGATGACGCTTCAGTCGTGGAGGCTATGGATATTTCTATCCGTTTAGTGGCTGGTAATCGTGAAAACATAAAAATAACAACTCCTTTTGACTTAAAGGTGGGCAGTGCTCTTTTAGCATGTTCGATTTAACTACACGTGATATAAAATATATTTCAGGGGTCGGCCCTCAAAAAGCGGCGGTACTGAATAAGGAATTGGGAGTCTATACTTTACACGATCTGATTTATTATTTCCCTTATAAGTATGTAGACAGAAGCCGCATCTATCATATTTCTGAAATAGATGGGAATATGCCCTATATTCAACTGAAAGGACGTATTTTAGGATTTGAAACAATAGGCGAAGGACGCCAACGCCGTCTGATTGCTCATTTTTCGGACAATACGGGGATTGTAGATCTGATATGGTTCCAGGGAATTAAATATATATTGGAGAAATACAAACTTCGGGAGGAATATATTGTTTTTGGAAAACCAACTGTTTTCAATGGCCGTATTAATGTAGCACATCCGGACATTGATAAATCAGATGAGTTGAAACTCTCTTCTATAGGTTTACAGCCTTATTATAGTACGACAGAGAAAATGAAGAGAAGTTTCCTTAATTCTCATGCCATTGAAAAAATGATGTCGACGGTGATTCAGCAGATACAGGAACCACTGCCGGAAACTCTTTCTCCGAAATTGCTGATTGATTATCATTTAATGCCTTTGACAGATGCATTAAGGAATATACACTTTCCAGCAACTCCAGACTTACTTAGAAGGGCTCAATACAGACTTAAATTTGAAGAGCTGTTTTATATCCAGTTGAACATTCTTCGTTATGCTAAAGACAGACAAAAGCGCTATCGTGGATATGTATTTGCGAAAGTAGGCAATATCTTTAATACCTTTTATAGCCAAAATCTTCCGTTTCAACTGACCGGAGCTCAGAAAAGAGTTTTAAAGGAAATAAGAGTTGATGTGGGAAGCGGAAGACAAATGAATAGGCTTTTACAAGGTGATGTTGGTAGTGGAAAGACTTTGGTGGCTTTGATGAGCATGTTACTGGCACTTGACAATGGTTACCAAGCTTGTATGATGGCTCCTACTGAAATATTGGCAAATCAGCATTATGAAACTATTAAGAAATTTCTCTTCGGCATGGATGTCCGGGTGGAATTACTGACCGGTTCTGTCAAAGGGAAGAAAAGAGAAAGCATTCTTTCTGGACTGATTACTGGAGAAGTGCAGATATTGGTAGGTACGCATGCGGTGATTGAAGATACTGTCCATTTCTCATCTTTAGGTTTTGCAGTGATTGATGAGCAGCACCGTTTTGGAGTTGCTCAACGTGCACGGCTCTGGAGTAAAAATGTCCAGCCACCTCATGTTTTGGTAATGACTGCCACTCCCATTCCGCGTACTTTGGCTATGACTTTGTATGGCGATCTTGATGTATCTGTTATTGATGAACTTCCTCCGGGAAGAAAGCCTATACAAACGATACATCAGTTTGACAATCGTAGAGAGAGTCTCTATCGTTCTGTTCGTAAGCAAATAGATGAAGGGCGCCAGGTGTATATAGTTTATCCTTTGATAAAAGAAAGTGAGAAAATTGATTTAAAAAATCTGGAGGAGGGATATCTGCATATTTTGGAAGAATTTCCTGATTGCAAAGTCTGTAAGGTACATGGTAAAATGAAACCAGCCGAGAAGGATGAGCAAATGCAGCTGTTTGTTTCGGGCGAAGCACAGATTATGGTGGCTACTACAGTTATTGAAGTTGGGGTTAATGTACCCAATGCTTCAGTGATGATTATTGAAAATGCCGAGCGTTTTGGACTTTCCCAGTTGCATCAATTACGAGGGCGTGTAGGCCGTGGTGCTGATCAATCATATTGTATCCTGGTCACAAATTATAAATTGACAGAGGAAACGAGAAAAAGGCTTGAGATTATGGTACGTACCAATGATGGCTTTGAAATAGCAGAGGCAGATTTGAAATTACGTGGGCCAGGCGATCTGGAGGGTACTCAACAGAGTGGAGTCGCTTTTGATCTGAAAATTGCAGATATTGCCCGCGATGGTCAATTGCTACAATACGTACGTTCGATTGCCGAAGAGATAGTGGATAATGATCCGATGGCACAAAATCCAGAGAACAGTATTTTGTGGAAACAGCTTAAATTGCTTCGTAAGACAAATATTAATTGGGCTGCTATCAGCTAAAAATAGATGGTACTAAACAGAGAAGCTGTCTACTTCCTTTTCGAGTAATTCTTCAATCGTGTAGGCATAGTTTTGTCCCATGCATTTTCTATATTCTATAATAAATGTGGAGTATACCTTGTAGATACTTTCTAGGTCGTTTATCTTTTTATATGTATGAATGCAGTATTGCAGTGCCTGCTCATTCAAAGGATCTCTTTTGAGAATGATGTGGCAAATGCGTAATACATGTGAATAATCGTTTTGTTGATAATAAGAAGGCATCTCTTTGGAGAGTAAAGAGAAGATTGCATTTTCTGATTTTTGCTTGTACTTGTCATACAATGGGTTCTCTTCGTGTTCCAACAGTTTTCCTCTTTCCCATATTTTTAAAAGAGTCTCGTTTTCTTGCGGGTGTTCTGACAAATAGTTACACAACTCAAAATAATCGCAATAGCAAATACTGGGATCTGTTTCAATTCTGAAGACTCCTTTGTTGTATACTAGTTTGATTCCATCTAATTCTAGAAGTATTTTACGAAGATTGCTGATTGTGACTCCTTTAAGATTCTTAGCTTTATCTTCTGGTTTATCTGGCCAAAAGATTTCATTTAATGATGAGGAATTTACTCCTTCTTCTTTATTTGAACTGTTTAATAGAAGATACAGAAATAAATGCTTTAATTTCTTGCTAAATAAGTAACTGATATCACGTCCGTTGCGGTTATAGATTGTAAATGTTCCATAGATGTAAATTATGTTACGTTTACTTTGTATGGATGACGAATCACTATTTTTAGTAAGTTCGACAGAGTCTTGCTGCTGTTCTATACTTTGCGTGTTAATGGCGGGAACAGGTGATGTTGATGTAATATTTTTGTTTTTCCTTTTTTTATGTATAAAGATAAATACGACAAAAACAATTATCAGCAGAACTAAAAAGAATACAGTCCATTTAAATAGATTGTTATTCCTTTGATTGTTATGTGAATAGTATTCTATATCAGCTTTGCTAACAGGAGGCGTATTTAGTGTATAAATTGCTGCATTTACCTGTTTGGCTTGTTCGTTGAATTCTTGGATGACACAATAGAATTCGTTCAATTTAGGATTGTGAAATAAGGATACAGTAGAAGCGATTGAACCAGAAGTAAATGGTATAGAGTCACCTAATTGCTCCATGTTCCCATCCTTGATAGAAATACTGTATAATTGTAAATATGTTTTTTTTATATATTCTGCATATCGAATTACATAAAGTGATTTTTCATCTTTTGACAGAATCATTTGTCTGGATGAAACTTGATTTTCTTTCGTTGCGTGACTCCAGCATTTTTTGACAGTCTGGTGAGTTAAATCGACTTTATAAAGATCGTTGTAATAGTAATGACCTATTTCTTGCTCTCCTGATTCATTACCCACTCCTCCGTAGATATACAAATCATTTCCTTCAAGGGAAGAAGCTGTAGATGAGTAGAAGCGGGGTGGAATTCTATCTCCTTTGAATTGTAGAGTATCCCATTGGTCGGTGAGTTCGTTATATGTTAGAAAAGTGTTATTATAACGTTTGTTACCAAACCCTCCAAATATTGTATATTGACCGTTCTGGAAGTTCCAAAATCCGTTATGGTGATGTAATTGTACTTTTGTAAATGCTTTACCTATTGGAGTCCACGTTAATGTCGATGTATTTAATGCCGCAATCGTCACACTCCCTTTAGGAAGGTTATTAACCTCATAGGCATAAATATTATCATTCTTTTTATTGATGAAATTTGTCCCTAATCGCATACTTACAGGTATGGGATTGGCATATAGTCCTTTTTCAATCTTCTTTGAGCTTACATTATATGTAAAGAGTGAATCAGGGGTTATAAATTGTATTTTTTGTTGTTGTTCGTTGAAATTTGTACCCATACAGCCTTGAGAACTAAAAGTTGCAACTTTTTGCCAATGGTATGAGTCGTTGATTAGCCAATATGGATTAATTACCTTTCCTTGTATTTTCTCTTTAGTATCATGTACGTCATTGCCGTTACTTTCATTCAATAAGAATGTATAATTTTGTTTTTTGTCTGATATCTTCAATTTCCTGATGGCAAATTCTGGTACATCTACTAGATGCTCCCGACGACCAAATACAAGAAAAGGATGGAATTTATGTGATTGTTTAATAGTTTTAATATTCCCTTTAACTGTATGATTCCCTATACTCATGATACTTTCACCTAGGGAAAAATCAATATGCAATTTAACCGGTAACCAGTGCGACAGGATAGAATCGTTAGATAGAGAAATGGAAGTGTGGTTAATTTGTCCTTCAGTGTTGAATCTGAAAACGCTTTCATTATCTTTTGCATAACTATAAGTTAGGATATAAGTTGTGCTTGGGTCTTCAGAATTACTCATATGAAGTAAATAACCGAAAGTGTTTTCTTGAGAAATTCTTAAATCGAATTCTATATCAATACAGTCATAAAAAACCGGTAACTGCTCTTTGTCATTAAAAGGGATGTATGTAGTTCTCTGTTCTATAGAATTCTGATTCCCGTAGAACTGTAATCCTTGTGCGTGGATATGAGAAAATACAGAGAAAATAGTTATAAGATTTATAAGTAAAAATTTATAGTAAGTGTTATTTGCCATGCTATTCAGATCTATTTTGAGGACAAAGATAGTGTATCTATCAAGAAAATTAAAAGATTTCTATGATTAATTAATCGGATTTTAATCCATAGGTTAATAGGTGTCTCTTTATTTTGCAATAAATTAATTCCTTAAAAAAGTTTAGATGAAAGAGAAACACTATTTTAAATGTTTTTGTGCATTGTTTTTTTTATTGCTGAGTGGTAAAAGTGAAATGATGCAAGGAGCTCAGTGGCAGCAACCGGAAGATTATGCAAGGTTGGTTGATACTCGTATAGGTACAGAAGGGACAGGTCTGGCTTGCGGTTATACTTATGTTGGTGCAAGTTATCCGTTTGGTATGATTCAGTTTACTCCCTCTTTCTTTTCTCCTCTCCTCAGAGGGGCATTGTAGTAAATCAGATGTCTGGATCCGGTTGTTCTCATATGGGTAATTTCCCGATATTGCCATTGAATGGTATGTTACAAAAGTCTCCTAATGATATGGATGATTATCCCCGTTACCAATCTATAAAGGAGTCAACGGCCGGTTGCTTATCTCTGGAGATGAAAGATGGAGTTGTTTGCAATATTACAGCTTCTAAACGTAGCGGTATTGCCCAATTTGTTTTTCCATCTGGTAGTAAAGAGGGTACGTTAATTATTGGCTCAGGAGTTAGTTCTACCAAATTATCTAATGCATTTATTCGGATAACCTCTCCTTCTTCATGCGAAGGTTATGCAGAGGGTGGTGATTTCTGTGGTTACAGGACAGATTATCGTGTATTTTTTGCAGCAGAGTTTAATTGCCGTGCAAAGGAATATGGTACATGGAAAGGTAATAATTTGAAAAAAGACCGTTTGCAGGTTGGGGGAACAAACTCCGGTGGATATTTTACATTTGATACGGAACAGGGTAACACTATTGAATACAAGGTAGCCATTTCTTATGTCTCAATAGAAAATGCGAAGGAGAATCTTCGCCAGGATAACAAAGGCAGAAATTATCAGCAGGTTTTAAATGATACCCGTTGTGAGTGGAATAGACAATTGGGTAAAATTGAAGTTAAGTGTACTAATAGGGATAAGCTGGTTCAGTTTTATACTCATTGGTATCATACATTAATTCATCCGAATATATTTAATGACGTAAATGGAGAATACATAGGTTCTGATTTTGCTGTTCATAAAACTGCTGCCGGCAGAGACTATTATACTACTTTCAGTGGTTGGGATACTTATCGGACACAATGCCAGCTTTTAGCGATGTTTTATCCTAAAGAATCGTCAGATATGATGCAGTCGGCCATTGATTTTGCAGAGCAAAGTGGTGGATACGGCAGATGGGTTGCAGTCAATATTGAAACAGGTGTGATGCACGGTGACCCAATTCCAATTATTATTTCTAATACATATGCTTTGGGCGGTCGTGATTTTGATGTTCAGATGGCGTATAAACATATGAAACGTGGTGCTTGTATCCCAGGTACTTTCTCCCAAGATGTAGAAGTGCGCCCGGGACTTTCTGTGTACATGGAGAAAGGAATAGAAAATGCTTCTTTGTGTTTGGAATATGCATCTTCTGATTATGCTATCGGGCAGTTTGCATTACAAGCGATGAATCAGGAAGATGATGCAAAATATTTTATGCAGCGGTCATTAAACTGGAAAAATCTGTATGATCCTTCTACGAAATGGCTACGTTCACGTCATAATCATGACATGAGCTGGAAAGATCCCAACCATGATTGGAGAGAGGCAACTAAAGAAAACTATTTTTGGATGGTTCCTCATGATCTGGAGACACTGATAGATACAATTGGTGGTAAAAAAGCGGCAGCTTTACGTTTGGATAGTTTGTTTGTTCGTTTGGATGCCGGTTATGATGATCATCATTTTGCTGCAGGTAATGAGCCCGATTTTCAGGTACCCTGGATTTATAATTGGACAGACCGTCCTTATAAAACTTCTGAAACAGTACATCGCATATTGAACGAGATGTATACTTCTAAACCTAATGGTATGCCGGGTAACGACGATTGTGGTTCTATGGGGGCGTGGTATGTTTTTGCTTCTATCGGACTTTATCCGATGATTCCGGGCGTTGGTGGTTTCTCTGTCAGTGCTCCGTATTTTGAGGATATAGTATTGCATCTTCCTGAGGGAGATCTTATGATAGATGGTGGTAGCCTATCTCGTCCATATATTCGTCAATGTAAATTGAATGGGAAGAAACAGAAAACGACTTGGATAGACTGGTCGGAAATTTCTAAAGGTGGAACAATTGAATATGTAACGGATGAAGCTCCATACAAGAAATGGGGATTGTAAATGATGAGATGAGAGAACCTGCTTTTAAGTAGGCAGGTTCTTTTTTAAAAATAACTATAAATTTAAATTAACCATTATGAAACACATTCTGTATGTATTTTCTTTTCTGACTTTATTGAGTTGCAATGACAGCAAAGTAGAAGGACACGAAGGAGGTGATGAAAAGAAAGAAGAAACGGGAATTGATTATTTTTCTCAAATAGATGAACCGAAAGATTGCGGTCAGTATTGGTCGTTAGAACCTCATGTCGTTCCTAAAGGATATTATATATGTCCGATGGGAGGTAATATTGAACCTGATTTAGAATATCCAGAATTAAAAAAAGGACGTTATTACACGAATATGTGTGAATCTTTGGCGGGGATAGTTAATCGTGCTGTTGAAAATGAAGGATTTGACTATGCCATTTGGTTGGAAGACCCTAACAACCGCTATTCTTATACATTGTGCAAGCAAGACTTACAAAAACAGGGGGCCGAGGAATTGGCTGTAGAGGACGGAGTTACTTTATTACGGTCAGGCCGTTTTTCAAATTTGATTAAAGGATTTGTTTTGACAGACATAGATAATAATCCAGAAAGTGCTAATGTCGCAACAATTGCTTCTCATGTTTATAGTGCAATTATTGTTGATGAACGTGATAGGGAAGTTTATGAAGATATGGGATTTGAAATGGTGTATGATGCCCGTTTGAAAACAACGAAAGAAGCATGGAATGAATTTAAAGACAAATGTAGCAACAAAGCATTGGTTATCAGTGGAACAGATGCTCATGAGCTGAGGGATTTTGCAATTGCCAATAACCTTTTTATATTAAATCTCAAAAATAATAACGGTAATAACTGGGAAGTGATGGAAGAGGTTTTGGATTGGTTAGCTCCCTGTTCTCCTGTATATGGTTGGGAGAGTTTCGATGAGCATTCATTTGTGCAGCGGGTTACTGAGAATGGTCATTTGATGGTTCCTTGTAACTATTATATGAATATGCCGTTAACTTCTATCAATTACTCTCAAAAGCAAGATGATCTTTTGGTTAATGTACTTAATCCAGCTAATAGAATATATCCTGAAGACGATGATAAAAAATATGTAAGCTATTACTTGTCTGATGGAGATAATGTTCAATGGGTGTTTTTTATCTGGTACGATGAATGGTTTAAGCATAAACATGCTCAGAATGTAAAAATGGCTTTTGGTATTCCTTCTACTAATCTGAGTATGATAGCTCCTCCTGTATATAAAAATATAGTAGACCATCAGGCTGTTGAAAATACACTTGTTGAGAATTGTGGAGGAGGATATATTTATATTGATGATTTTGCGAGTAAGTCAAATGGGCAGTCAGAACTGAATGCTTTGGCTAAGAAGGTTTCTGCTCATATGAGGCAACATAGAATAAAAGTACTTGGACTTTTTGCAAATGATGTAAAATCCGAGGCGGCTCAGAATGCATATAAAACCTTTATTAAAGAAAACAATTGGCTGGAGGGTATTATAGCTGTACAATATCATCCTTATAATGGTGGACATGGTGAAACTTATTGGTTTACTAATAGTGAAGGTATCGAGATTCCGGTGATTACAGTTCGTTATACAATATGGAATTTTGGAAAAAATAATAATGGAGGTCAAGGAACTCCTGCATATGTTGCAAGACTGATTGAAGAAGAACAACCCGATTTTAGTCTGGTGGATGTTCATGCTTGGAGTACGTTCTCTGATATTGGAGTTTCAGATGATGAGGTAGGAGAAACTGAAGGTAATAAGAATGTGAAAGGTGCAGGGGCTGCCTATCTCTGTCAGCGCAGACTTCCGGATAAATTTAAATGTGTTAGTCTCCAAGAGTTTATATGGCGTATGCGTATGAAGCATAATCGGGAACAGACATTAAAAGTATTGGAACAGTATGAATGATAATAGGTGTGGTTCTTTTTCTATAATATAACTCTCATTGTTGGTTAAGGAGACAGTTGGTTACTGTCAATAAAAACCGGATGGACGTAATAGTAGTTCTTTCCGGTTTTTTTATTATTAAGGAAATAAGATAATGATTCTCATTTGATCTTTCGAATTATTCAGTTGAGATTTATGCAGATTCAGATAGATATTGATGCTTGTTTTTACATAGTTTCTTGAATGAAATAGAAATGTTAAAATAGCTTGTTTTATATAGCATAATAATTGAAGGATTAATAAAATTCTTCGATTAATTAATCGGGAATTAATCATTTTATTAACAGTAATAAACTAGTTTTGTCTCGAAAATCATAAAAAACACTATTAAAGGTTATGTCATGAAACACAATTCTAACTCTCCACCCTGTTTTTGAAGCATATCTTGATAATTGCTTAAAAGGGCATAGTATTTATTAGAGCCTGTTTAAATTTTAAAGTTTAATATAGAAAGAGTGTTTCTTCTTTCTTCGGAAATGATTATTTTTA
>CALUOO010000012.1 GCA_944322345.1 uncultured Bacteroides sp.
GAACCGCAACCGCAACTTCCGCATGAACCACAACTACCACAAGAGCCACAGCCACAACTACCACATGAACCGCAACCACAACTACCACATGAGCCACAGCCGCAACCTCTACGAGAACCATATATGTCAACATCAGGTGACATCATTCCCCATCCACATACAAATACAGGCGTTTTCAAAGCCCCCTGTTCACAAAGCTTAAAAAACACATCTTCCGACATACAGTTTTCCGGACTACTTCCATCACCTGTACCACAACTACCACACGAGCCGCAACTACCATAACTATAATTCTGCGCATCCGGAGAAAGTTGACTAATCTCTTTCAATTTCGGTTTTTCATTTTCTGTCTTCATGACTTTTCTATTTTAAGCTAATTACACACCTTTACCAAACAAATATTACTCCCCTCATCGCCCCAGCAACGACAAAATAACATCCGCTATAGCTCCCCCTTTCCGGATAACCCTCAGAATGGTCTCATTCCGATTGGTAGAGGCTGACAACTCGGCTTCCAATGCCGACACCTCCGAAGCATCTACACCCGAAGCTTTCAACTGTTCGATAACATCAGAAAAGAAAGAGCCGCCCAAAGCACGGGCACGCTCTTCGGCTGTTGTGATACTGGCATTAAGAGCAGCTTCCTTTGAGGCACGCTCTATGTCTTCTTTTGAAAATCTCATAACATCATTCTTTTATATAATCAATAAATTCCTTTACCTTCTCGCCGGCGTCCCGAAGCTTGTCTGTTCCTTTCTCTATCTTCTCTATCTCGCGGTCGATGCGTTCAAAAGAAGAGACTATCACAGAATCAAGACGCTCCGGCGAAGTCACTTTCGACAAATAGCTGTTGTATTCATCCTGCAAAGCACGGCTCGAAGCAAGATTCTTTGCAATAGCCCCGTTCATCCGGAGAGCCAGTCCGTAACTCTCGTTCAGACTTTTCAAGATAGAGGCTTTCTCTTCTTCAACCGGAGCCAGCAACGATTTCTTGTAGGACAAATATTCTGTCATACAGCTTTGAGTCAGCATCTTAATCAGCTCCATCCTGTTCACTAAACTGTCGGTACGGACAACCTCATCCCAAAGCTCCACAATAACAGGCTGCTGAAACAGTTCCTCTACATACCGGGGATACCAGATGTTGTCTATATAGGCTACCACATTCTTCTCTTTCTCCTGATAGGCTTTCTCCACAATGCTGTTAGTGGCTTGTTGCAGTGCATAAAGCTGCTGTTCCAGCTGCACCGACATTCCCACAGCAGCCTTAGGAACACTGACACAGGAAGCGAAAGCACACAAAACAATCATGACAAGGAAGAAATTTCCCCTTATCCGATACCATTTATCCGAAATACAACGATTTATCATAAAAAAATAACATAATTATATCATTTAAATCAGTAACCCGCCTCTTTCATCACAACTTCCGTCCTGTCTTCGCCTGTCCGGAAATCAATATTTGCCGAATGGCACAGATATTTCCAAAAATAAAGAGTCAGGAACATCTGTACATCCCTATCGGACTTAAAGTCGGAAAGAACATTGGCACGGTTGGATTCCACATATTGTAATATAACATAAGGAGACACACCTTCACCAACTTTATTTATTACTTCCACTGTCTCTTTCAACGCCTGATGAGGAGATTTCAACATTTCATTCCGATAATAAGAAGAACCGTTCTTGGGATAAACAAGCATATAGAAACCTATATTTTCCATACGTTGATGAGCAGGTCTCCACTTCGCACTTCTTACAGAATCCCTATAAGATGTAGTCATTACTCTCCATGTACTATCCATACCTTTCCTCTCCAAATCCTGTTTAAACTTATCGGATTGGCGATACTGATGATAAGTCATTTCTTTAGGGATAACCAACAGATCAGAATCGTTCATCATCCGCGCATCAAAAAAGTAAGAAGCAAACCAGCCATCGCCATACAGCTTACGGTTGATTTCCTTCAAACGTTGTTTGTCTATATCCAACACATAGTTGTAATCGTATTTACGCAACCCTTTAATCAAAAGTTCCACCGCATAACGGTCTCCATAATTCTTTTCCAGCGTCGACTGGAAGAAGTCTATCATTGCAGATTCCAACGCCACAAGTTCCTGTTCCTTGTTACCATTTGACATATCTTTCTTATTGCCACTATTGCAAGCGAACAACAGAAAAAACAGACCGAAACAAAACAATACATTTCTCATAAGCATTTAAGTTTATTCACGTAACACTACCGCATACACCCTCAATTCTTCATCTTCTTTATTCAGCTTATCCCTCTTCTTCATTCATCACCAGAATTAGGCAACTTATGATTCCGCTCCTCTGTCACTTTGTAAACCTCCCGTGTCTTTTCTACAATATAAACGCTCCCAACAGCAGGAGCAGAAAAAATATCCCGTTCCTTCTGCCAGTCTTTATAATAAAGATTGACTATATAATATGTATCCGCTGGGTTCACATAGTCCGGAATAGATTCATCACGTCGTTTCCATTTTATACGTAAGACAGAAAAATCATGCGTGGAAATGTAAGGTAACAGATGTTCCCGATATAAATCCGGATATTTTTCTTTGAAAGCTTTCTGAGCAATGGCATTCAATATGCTATCCCGTTCCGCCTCCGGAAGCGCAGAAAGTCGTTTTTCTTCCAAAGGAACATCAGACACATTACGCAGATAATACCATGAATGTCCAAATCCGCTTCCAAAAAATAGACGACATATCTCCCCTGTTTTTCCTACAATCTCCGAGTATGCTGTATAATCGTAGGCAAAACCTTCTTCCATATAATTCTTATAGTAAAGTGTCACGGTATAACACACATCTTCCGGCTTTAAATAATCCGGACGTTTATAATATTTTTCCGGCACACTTTTATCCCTACTCCATTGCCATTTCAAAATCGGAATAAAGTTGCCTTGAGATATTACCGGTTGAACATCTTTCCGATACCATTTAGGAAACTTCCTTAAAAGAAAATTCTGAGTGATTGCCACCAATGCACTATCCCGTTCCGCCTTTGGCAGGACGGTTAGGTCTATCTGTGCCATCGAAGAGATGGCACAGAAGATAAGTAATAGTATAAAACTTACTAATCTTTTCATATATCAAAGTCATAATCCTCTAAGACACCTTTATTATTATATACATAAATCTTCATAGGAGCATCATCACTATGCCCGGGGAACATATAATTTTTTCCCTCAAAAAACGTACCTACATAATCTAAAACAATTCCTATTTCACCATCTTTTAATGCATCTAAATCTGATTTAGAAGGTCCACATATATGTTCCACATCCTCATATTCATGAGACAGAGTTGTATGCGCATGAATAAAAGTAATTACACTCACTGGTTGACCCGAAAGTCCATTTTCACTAGCACTTGCACTACCCGGATTTATAGAAGCATGTGAATTTCCTGAAACAGGTACACCGTATTTTGTAGTTCCCTTTCTATATTGCTTCATTTTAACATCAAAGAAAAGCCAACATCCCACCTCTTGTCTTCCATTTTCATTTGCTAAACTTAACATTTCATTCCATAATCCTCTCATAACATCTTGTACATAATTATTTCCCGTAATATTAATATATTCACGAGCTTCTTCTAATGTTTGCGGCATCCTACCCGAACCAATTTCTCCTCCAGACCCACAACTACCACATGAGCCACAACCGCAACTACCACAAGAACCACAACTACCACAAGAACCGCAACCACATCCACAGCCACCATAATAACCATACTCCGTGACTTGAGGTATCATCAATCCCCAACCACACACATAGACTGGCGATTGCAAAGCACCTTGCTCACAAAGTTTATAATACATATCTTCCGACATACAATTCGACGGACTACTTCCATCACCTGTGCCGCAACTACCACACGAGCCACAACTTCCGCAGCTGCCATAACTATAATTCTGCGCATCCGGAGAAAGTTGTTTAATCTCTTTCAATTTTGGATTTTCATTTTCTGTCTTCATAATCTTAAATTTTTAATGTTTAACAAACTATTATTATTTCTCTGATTCCAATTTTACATAAACAATGCCATTATAACACAGATATTCCAACTCGGCAAGCATCGAACGGTAGACACCTTCGCCGTTGTCGCGGATTTCCGGAGAAAGGGTAGAGCGTATTTCGGCAAGCAACTCCTCAAAACTCATCTCGCTTTCCAATAAAGCCAAGATGTTATACCCCCAATCGCTCAGCAATGCCTCCCGGTATCCCTCACCCAACAAGCAAGGCACACACACCACATCCGCATTTCTGCCGCAGCGTTCGCGGTTGACACGTTCCTTAAGCAGGTGTTTTGCCAAATCAGGCCAATGGGAAGGAATCTCGAAAACGGATGCGTAAGGATTCTTACCTACACGGCAAACCGCCTGTTGCTCACGGTCGGCATTGATAAAGCGGGAATAAGAGGAAAGACGTTGCTCCCAATCATACAGTGCTTCATTAGGCAGTTCCTTCCACTCGGCTATGCGGTCGCACAGATAGTCCTGATACAACGCAATACACTGCTGGACAGTCATGTCCGGAAGCGTCTGCTTGATGCCGCCCAGACGCTTGTTGTTCTGCGGGAAAAGTTCCACAATCCGTCGGTAATAATCGGGATAACGATCGAGCAATGTCTTGGCAAGCAGTTCGCAGGCGCGCTGGTTGCGTTTGTGACCGCCCAACAGATGCAGGAATGTAATGTGATCGAACCGATAGAAATCGCAAAAACGAAGATAGTCATACCCATTGTCCGGAACTACCTTATCGAGTACACTGGTCACCTTCTTGCCACGTTCTTCGGCAAGGGCTGCAAACAGCGTCTGTTCGAAAAGCAGGTTGTTGTTCACGCCCAGATTCCTGCTATGATAATCGAGTAAACCATTATCCTCGATAAACTGAAAAGCAATCTGGCAATACTCCTGTATAAATTCAAGGTCGTTTCCGCCCAAGAAACCGGCATTGTACGAAGGAATGACATCGCGCTCCAACACCTTACGCAGAAATTCCGGCATCCGGTAATTCCTTCGCAACAGGTCGTTCATCATGTTTTTGTAATATTGAGTCCCCTTTTCCATATTTTGGGCTATCAATCCGCCGGACTCGATGGAAGCATCCAGACGATGAGGGAGATGCACGTCACCATCCACATGGATAAACGGCTCCGTCTGCAACGAATAAGTAAGCATTTTGGGATAAGCCCAATGGATGTCCGGACAACGCAAATCGTCATATTGCACCACCACTTCCGTATAAGGAAGTTGCAGCAACTCGATAAAGACCTTATACCCATTGCTATCCGTATAAAGCACTACATTGTCATAGTTTTTACGAAGACTCAGGCAACTCAATGCCCACGACATCAGATGATACTGCGGATGAGGCCATCCGAATCCATTTCCCAACAGCGATTTGTTCGCCGTCCAAAACGTTTGTGTTATTTTCAGGTTTGTTCTCATAAATGTTTTTTTGTTATTAGATTCGTTGTAAATATAAGATTTTTTGCAAAGTATGCAACAATAACATTATCGGTCAAATAATTCAATTGTCCTATGCACCACCTGCTCATAAAAAGGTATTTCCCGTGTTTCAGGGATATTTATTCTAAACAACTTTACATGTAACTCTATTTCCAAAGAATGAGCCTGCTCTGATATTAACTTTCCCATATAACAAACCAAAGTTCTATACTTTATATCAACTCTTTCTTTAAAAGGCGGTATCAAAGCTCCACCAGAACGTAAAAGAAACCATCCATGTTTTGTTTCTGATTCTTTATTAAGAACCCGTCCTTTATCATCCCTGACACGACATGTAAAATAAGTTGCATTGCTAAATGTATTATCATTCAATACAACGGTTTGCACAACATCTAAGTGATAAGGATAGATACTCAATACATAAGGAGTAAGATTATCCAATACAACATATAATTCATTTGTACAGGAATCATATCCTAATTCTGCCACTCGGATGTTTTCCTTTGCGCTTATAAATAATAGATTACAAAAAAATAATATTAAAAATATAACTTTCCTCTTAATCATACTTTTCTGCTATTGGCAATAGTTTTTCATTTTTCCACAAATTCCACCGCAATTCACATTTATAACGACTGGCTTTCGGAAGCCCATTTTGAATTTCAGCCTTATAAGTTTCTATCTCATTCCGATACCACTGAGGTTCATGAACCGTACGAAAAACTAATTCATCTCTGATAGCATCTTCCAAAATCGCCGAACCGAATTCTGAATATTTCCTCTCCATTTGTTTTCTTAAACACTCCATTAATTCATTGTCAGGTTGTAATATAAACTCTCGTGGTAAGCGTACTTGATTTATAGCATTATGTTCATTACTCAAATGATAAAATTCATGCCACAGAATAGATGTCTGATCATCAAAATTATAATCAAAAAAAGAACTTCCAACAATAACTTCCCCATTCAGAGCTTGAGCATTTGCCGAACAAGCTTCATCAAAAGAGGCTGGTAACCTGACATTATAATTCCTTCCAAAAAGATTACAAGTATTCGTTGCTACATTTTCAATTATAACCATCTTTTGCGAATCAGAAAGACCACTACTGCCAAAAGTATCACTCCAGCCACTCCCGCTAAAATCATTCCAGCCACTCCAACCTGACCAACCTTCCCATCCGAAGTTCCCGCCAGTCCCAATCCAATCGCTATCTCCTGAACTACCACTACTTGACCCTGAGCTGCTACTCCATCCACTTGAACCCGAACTGCTACTTGAGCCACTTGAACTTGAACTACCACTCCCACTATACGGTGCCGTCCAACCCCAACCACAAACATACACTTCTGTCTTTAAAGCACCCATATCACATAGTCTGAAATACATTTCCTGAGACATACAATCATTAGGTCCTGTTCCTGCACCAGTAGTATAGCTTCGACTTGCCGTTGTAGCCTTAATCTCCCTCAATTTAGGTTCTTCTTTTTTATTTTCCATAATTAACAAGTATTTTAGTGAATAAGAAAATGAATTACTCCTCTACAAGTTGCTTCCGAGCATAAATCTGACCACTATAAAACAAATATTCAAGTTCTGTCATAATCATTCGGTAAACACAACCTTTATCTTTTGCAACATCGGATGTAAAACAGGAAGAGAGTTTCTCCTGTAATTCTCCAAATGTACGTTCTTGTTCTAACAGCACCAATATATTATAACATAAATCACTTATCAACAACTCTTTATATCCATCTCCCTGTAAACAAGGGATACATACAATATCGGAAACATCCGGACAATGTGCCCGCTTTGCATTAATACGTTCCTTAAGTAAATCGGCAGCTTTCCGAGGCCAATGCTTGGGAATCTCAAACATAGAAAGATGAGGATTTCTTCCCAAAACAAATGTCTGCTGCTCATCTACATCGGCATTCATAAAATGCGGATAGGCTGACAATTTCTTTTCCAAAACATACAATTCCTCTTTGCCTAAACGTTTCCAACGGGCTAGTAAGTCACACAGATAATCCTGATAACGGGCAATACACATCTGCACACTCAAATCAGGAAGGTCCAAACGAGGGACATCACTTTGCAGTCGTTTGTGATTTTGCGGAAACAGTTCTATTATCCGCTTATAATATTCCGGATAGCGGTCGAGCAACGTTTTTGCAAGCAATTCATAAAATCGCAAATTACGTTTATGACCACCGATAATATGCATCAGTTTCGTCCGTTCAAACATATAAAGATTGCAAAAACAACCATACGAATAACCATCATCACGAACTGTACGGTCAAGTACTGTCGTTACCGTTTTTCCTCTTTCCTCTGCCAATGCTGCAAACAATACCTGCTCGAAGAAAACATTGTTATTCACATTGATATTGGCACAAGTCAATTCGTTCAAACGATTATCCTCTATCAAACGGAAAGCTGTCTGGCAATACTCCTGTATAAAATCCAAATCATTCCCTCCCAATACTCCAGCGTTATAAGATGGAATGGAATCACGTTCTATGGCAGCCTTTAAAAAACCGGGTAGTTTCAAATTTCTCCTCAGAATGTCATTCATCATGCCCCTATAATGTTTGCCGCTTCTTTCTTTATTTTGTGCAATCAGTCCCGCAGACTCTATAGAGTCATCCAAGCGATATGGTAGATACACATCGCCGTCCACATGGATAAAAGGTTCTTTTTGCAGAGAATAAGTTAACATTTTGGGATAAGCCCAATGTGAATCCGGACACCTCAACTTATCATATTGCACAATAATATCACTATAAGGAAGTTTTAATAATTCACCGAAAACTTTATAGCCGTTTGAATCTGTATATAAAACGACATTATCGTAATTTTCCCGCAGACTCAGACAGCTCAATGCCCAAGACATCAAATGACATTCCGGGTTATACCACCAAAAGCTATGTTCCAACAGCGATTTGTTCGCCGTCCAGAACGTTTGTGTTATTTTCAGGTTTGTTCTCATGGGTGTTTTTGTGTTTTAGATTTGTTTCAAATATAAGAACTTTTTGCAAAGAATGCAACAACTAAAACACTATTTTACAGCTAAAAAACATAAAAAAGAGATACTATTCAATAACACTTGATTCTTTTATCCGGATATGCTAAAACAGGTGTACAGACCATTTACCGAACGAATGCCATAAGTTAAATATATCTATCTACCTATGCCATAGCATTGTATAACATGAAAATTACTACTACATTTGCAAGTGTAACAACAGTAGCAGGCTTATTCGTTGACGAATTGAAGTAAAACAATTGCCGATAGGCCTGTAACAAAAAACTGAATACGCATGCCTTATTCTGACGGATATAGAGGATTGGCTATCGCAGATTACTTTATAAAAAAGGCGATTGGCGACAAGAAGGACATCACTAACATGTCTGTCCTGAAAATGATTTATTTTGCTCAAGGGTTCGGTTTTTCAGAGCTGCACCGACGGCTGATAAAAGACGATTTCTATGCATGGCAATGGGGACCTGTTGAAAGAAATACATACAGGACGTTTTGCAAATACAAAGGGAACCCCATCCGGTCAATCTCCAACCAGACCAACAAGGAACTGGAAGACATCGAATCACACGCAGAGTTGACAGCATTCTTAGACAAGATATACAAGCTGGCAGATGTAAATCCGTTTGTGTTAAGCGAAAAGACACACGAGTCCGGCGGACCGTGGTCGAAGACTCCCCCCTACCATGTGATAGATATCCAATTGATTCAGAACTATTTTGCTTATTAAAGAATGAAACTTGAAAATTTTATCGAAGAAGTCCTCACACATCCTAATGCCACCGACACTTCGGGCAATAACGAATCATCGGAACTACTTGACAAAGATTCTGAGACTGCTGATGCTTTAGACAAAATAGAAAGAATCACAGACTTGAAACTAAAGCGGACATACGGATATCTGATAGTGGGCATTTTATGCTGCTGGATAGTGTTTGTCGGTACGTTCACATTCTTTCAGCTGTATGTAGACCGTCCCGTCTCCGAGACGGTACTTGTCACTTTGCTGACAACAACGACTGCCAATATCATAGCCCTGCCCATCATCATCCTGAAATATCTGTTCCAATCGAAACAATAAAGAAAATACAGACGGCAAAAATAAAACAGATTTACCCCCTCAAATACCCCTGTTCCACCAGCCCTTGCCGGTCTGAGAGTTCCATCAACGCCCCGTCGCGAAGCAGCATGATACGGGTAGCCACCTTCAAGACATGCTCGTAGCGGTGGTCGGTCACAACAATCCCCTTGTCGCGAGAGCTTGCCGCAATCAGCTCCATCAGCTTATCCACCAAGAAGGGAGAAACGCAATCGAACGGTTCGTCAAGTAACACAAACTTTGCATCTCCCAGCAACAGGAGCTTGGCCTCCAGATACCTCCGTTCGCCACCGGATAGCTGCGACACCCTCAACCGCATACGCGACTGCAACAACTCGTCGTTGCGATAGAAAGACTCAACCTTAAGATTATTTTCATATCCTTGCCAAGCAATGTATTTTCAGAACAGAAGACACTGAAGTTCACAGAGGATTGCTTCACTTATAAATATCTGCTTATACTATATATTTATATATATAGAGGCGCGCGCATCAAAAAATTCAAAGAGGTGGTGGTACCACCACCTCTTTGAATTTATTTGCAAAAAAAAATCCATAAAAATAAAAACATATAGTGCGCACATACATTAATTAAAAAAGAATCCGACTGCGTTACAACGGCTCACTACGGCGGTCGCAGAACCGGGTAACATAGAGGATAGATTCATTTCTTGTACAACTTACGAGCGATTCTTGTACAAGACTTAAACAACTCTTGTACAAGTTTCGAGCAACTCTTGTACAAGATTCGGACAACTCTTGTACAAGATGAAAGCCTCCCAAAGGAGGGAATTGGCTGCGCGGTTTGCCACAGAGGGCACAGAGCCTCACAGAGGAGAATATTTTTAGTAAGAAATAATCCGCGTTAATCTGCTTTTTTTAATATCCTAATCTGTGCCAATCTGTGTAATCTGTGGTAACAAAAAAACTGTGAAACTCCGTGTCCTCTGTGGTGAAACGAACAAAATACCGACATTTCCCGACAAATACCGACATTGCCCCTGCGGAATCCTCTACTTTTGCCACACCGACAAGAGAAATGGAACGTATCACCCTAAAAACAACAATTTATGTGTACTTTTGCATCTGTAATCATCCAAAGCATCCTACTTATGGCAGGCATCTATCTTCACATCCCTTTCTGCAAGACGCGTTGCATCTATTGCGACTTCTACTCCACCACCCGCAGCGAACAGCAAACGCGCTACGTACAGGCACTCTGCCGCGAACTGGAGATGCGGAAGGCGTATCTGAAGGGAGAAACGGTGGAGACCATCTATTTCGGCGGAGGAACGCCCTCACAGCTCACCCCGCAGGAGTTCCGTCTGCTGTTCGACGCCATCGCCACCCACTACGGTATGGAGCACTGCCGCGAGATTACCCTCGAAGCCAATCCGGACGACCTGACCGAAGAGTATCTGCACGCGCTGTCGGCACTACCCTTCAACCGTATCAGCATGGGTATCCAGACCTTCGACGACGCTACCCTGAGGCTGCTTCGGCGAAGACATACCGCCCGTCAGGCAACGGAAGCCGTCGGCCGATGCCGGAAAGCGGGATTCGGGAATATCAGCATCGACCTGATTTACGGACTTCCGGGCGAGGACATCCGGCGGTGGGAGAGCGACTTGCAACAGGCAGTCGGTCTGCATCCCGAACACATCTCCGCCTACCACCTGACCTATGAAGAGGGAACGCCCATCTACAAAATGCTGCAACGCCGTCAGGTAGAAGAGGTGGACGAGGAAGAGAGCCGCCGCTTCTTCGACCTGCTGACCGACCACCTGCAACGTGCCGGATACGAACAATACGAGATTTCCAACTTCTGCCTGCCGGGAAAAGAGTCGCGCCACAACAGCTCCTACTGGAAAGGGATTCCCTATCTGGGCTGCGGAGCGTCGGCACACTCGTTCGACGGCGCGAAGGAAAGAGAATGGAACATCGCCTCGCTCGACCGCTACATCGAAGGCATCGAGCAGGACGAGCGGGACTACGAACGGGAGTTGCTGGACGAAACCACCCGCTACAACGAATTCGTCATCACCCACCTACGCACTGCATGGGGCATTCCATTGGAGGAGCTGGAGCAACGGTTCGGTACGGAGATGAAGCAGTATTGCCTGCGGCTTGCCGCCCCCTATCTGGAGAACGCCCGTCTGGAAAACCGGAACGGAGTGCTGCGGCTGACGCACGAGGGAGTGTTTGTTTCAGACAGCATTATGAGTGACTTGCTTTGGGTAGAATAACTATACACAAGAATCCCCTGACCTATGACCGAATCAGAAGTTAGAAAGTTACTCCGGCAGATGAAAGAACAGGATTCGCAATATGCTTTCCGGGACTTTTATAACATGACGTACGATAGGCTTTTCCGAATTGCCTATTACTACGTGAAACGCGAAGAATGGTCGCAGGAGATTGTACTCGACGTATTTCTGAAACTATGGAAACAACGGGACACTTTGCTCGACGTCCGCAATATAGAGGACTATTGTTTTGTATTGGTAAAAAACGCCTCTATCAGTTATATGGAAAAAGAAGCGAAACATGCAGGGACTCTGACAACTGAAACACTACCCGAATCTCACGAACAAAACTGTTCACCAGAAGAAACTATGATCAGCGAAGAGTTGTTTGCACGTTATGTGAAAGCACTCGACCGATTGCCGGAACGTTGTCGTGAAATATTCATACGTATCCGTGAAGAGAAGCAAAGCTACGCACAAGTGGCAGAAGAAATGGGTATCAGCGTGAAGACTGTAGATGCACAATTACAAAAAGCAGTAAACCGACTCAAGGAAAAACTGTCGCTTTAAGAAACTGTTTCGATTTTCCACAAATCTTTTTGCTTCAAGACTTCTCCCACAATCCATCATAAGAACATTTAACACTTATTTATAAAATCACAATAGGGGATTTTCCTCTATTTCCCGTCTTTATAAACGAGAACTCAATCCATACGGACGAGTTTATCAGTTCGTAAATTCTTGAATTATCAAACTGAAACATAACAAAAACTTAAAAGACGATTATTATGAAACTAAACAAAGAGTTAACCCGTTTTAGGCTATTCTGCAAATTATTATTGCTGCTGGTCTGTGTATGCACGTATTCCTGTCATCAGGATGATCTTCCCAAGGAATATGTAGGTTTCAAACTGTCGAAGCAGACAGTGAAGTGTTCCAAGAAGAGTGCTGAAAAGGAACTTGAAATAGAGCTGATAGCAGGTGACAAATCTTCTAAAGACCGGACTGTGGAACTTCGTATTCCGTCTGCCCCTTTGGGAACTCTGCCTGTTGCCGCATTGACAGAAAAGAAAGTGACACTAAAAGCCGGGAAGAAATCTGTTACCACACGTATCAAACTTTATCCGTCGAGAATGGAAATGAAGCAACAGAGAGTGACTATTACCTGCATTCCACAATGGAAAGAAGCGCACATTACAAAGCTTACCCTGCTACTGGAAGAAACAAAATAACACAACGATATATGAAAACCGACAACAGACCGGAAGAGATTCTGAACAGGCTGATAGCTTCTACCCGCTCGCCACGCGGACGCTTCTCGGCAGCCGAAAGCTATCCCAAACTGGTTGCCAGACTGCATGCATACCATCGGCAACGGACACTGGTTCGCTTCTGTTCGGCAGCCGCAGCTGTCGTTATACTTTGCCTATCGACATGGGCAGCCTATCTATACATAGACTCTACAACCATTCAGACTGTTTCTACATTGGCAGAAACACGCTCTTTCATTCTGCCAGACGGAACTACTGTCACGCTCAATCACTATTCGTCCCTCTCATATCCCAAAAAATTCCGGAAAACCAACCGTGAAGTAAAACTTTCCGGAGAGGGCTTTTTCGAAGTGACCCACGACGAAGCACATCCCTTTATTGTACAGACACCGGAAATCGACATACAAGTATTGGGAACTCAGTTTAACGTAGATGCTTATGACAGTAATCCGGAAATAAGAACAACACTCTTCAGCGGATCGGTGGCAGTCAGCGACAAACAACATACCCAGCGACTCATTCTACGTCCCAGCGAAATGGCAAGATACCACAAATCGGAAAGAAAACTCTCTTCCGAAAAACCTGAAAACATAGCTCTGGAAACAGCATGGAAAAACGGAGAATTTATCTTCGACCAACTGCCTCTAAAAGAAATTGCCCGCGAACTGTCCAACGCTTTCGGAACCACCATCCGCATAATTGATCCGAAACTGGAGAACTACCGAATCTCAGCCCACTTCCGTAACAACGAGAATCTGGAACAAATTCTATCCATCCTGCAAGATGCCGGTTATTTTGATTATTCATCCGGCAATCAGCAGATAATTATTACTTCCAAACCAGACTTACAATGAAACAACTGTTCTTCAAACAACCTGTTGTCAGAAAATATCTGCTGACAACCATTATGATACTTACAGTCATGCAGCCACATGCACAGAATCCAGAAAACAAGCTCTCACTAAACCTGACAAATGCTTCGCTAAAAGAGCTGGTTAATGCCATTGAGCATGCCACTCAATATACATTTGTCTACAGCGAAGAGATTACGCTGCAACACCCCATCAACCTCCATGCAGAGCAGATATCAGTCAGGCAGATTATGGAACAGGTACTAAAGGATGAACCTGTAACTTACCGTTTCTCCGGACTGCATATTTTCCTAACCTTAAAAAAGGCATCTCTATCTCCGAAACGGAAGTTTACCATCAGCGGATACATCACCGACAGTGCCTCTTCGGAAACACTGATCGGTGCCCATATAACCGATCTTCACCGGCAGCAGGGAACTGTCTCCAATCCATTCGGTTTCTACAGCATCACACTACCTGAGGGAAATACAGACCTACGTTTCTCTTATCTGGGATATGCTTCCGAAACATGCACGTTTACACTATACCGCGACACAATCGTAAATATAGGTCTGAAAAGTAACACTCTATTACAAGAAGTTGTGATTACCTCCACACAAGCGGAAGCCGGTATACACGCCACCCAAATGGGAGCGAACGAAATTCCCTTGACACAAATTAAGAACACTCCAAGCTTACTGGGAGAAGCAGACCTGATGAAGACAATCCAATTAATGCCGGGTGTTCAGGCTGGAACAGACGGTTCGGCAGGATTGTATGTACGTGGTGGCAGCCCCGACCAGAATCTGATTCTGCTCGACGGCGTACCCGTATATAACATAGATCATCTGTTCGGGTTCTTCTCCGTATTTACCCCCGAAGCTGTCAAGAAAGTCACCCTCTTCAAAGGTTCGTTCCCTGCCCGTTTCGGTGGACGGCTCTCTTCCATAATCGATGTTCGTACCAACGATGGAGATATGCAGCACTATCATGGGACATTTAGCATCGGACTGCTATCCAGTAAAATAAATGTTGAAGGTCCTATAATCAAAAACAAAACCTCATTCAACTTTTCTGCCCGCCGTTCCTACCTTGACTTGATATCCAAGCCATTCATGCCAGAAGACGAAATGTATAGTTACTATTTCTACGACATCAATGCAAAAATCAACCATAAATTTTCTGACAGGAGTAGAATATTCCTTACATTCTATACCGGGAAAGACCGGCTGTCCACAGACTACAGCGATAGCGGAAACCTGAAGGACGGGACTTCCATGGGATGGAGAAACGGAATCGTAGCAGCACGCTGGAACTACATTTTCAACAACCGGCTGTTCAGTAATACAACAGTGTCGTTCAACCATTACCAGAATCAAATCAATACCTATACCAATGATACCAAAGGATTTGACCAAAACATTCAAAACAGCTACGCTGCCAACTACAGATCGGGTATCAAAGATTGGAGTTATCAGATTGACTTCGATTATAATCCCACTCCCAGACATCACATTAAGTTTGGAACAGGGTACTTATTCCACCGTTTCCAGCCAGAAGTCATAACTACCCGGATACACGACAGAGAAAACGGAATCACCGAACGGGATACTATTTACAACAGTCTGGCCAACAGCGACATTAGAGGGCACGAAATTACAGCTTATGCAGAAGACAACTACCAGATAAGCAGACACCTGAGAATGAATCTCGGACTACATCTGTCACTATTTCACGTACAACAGAAAAACTACCTATCCCTACAACCACGTATTTCTGCACGTTACCAGCTTATGAAAAATACGGTTCTTAAAGCTTCCTACACCCAAATGAGCCAATATATCCATCTGCTTTCCTCGTCGCCAATTACCCTTCCCACAGATCTTTGGGTACCAATTACCCAAAGAATCAGACCTATGTATTCCCGACAGTATTCGTTTGGAGGATACTATACAGGTATACCGGGATGGGAATTCTCGATAGAAGGATATTACAAGGATATGCACAATGTGCTGGAATATAAAGATGGAGTCAGTTTCTTCGGTTCTTCCACCAGTTGGGAAGAAAAAGTAGAAATGGGTACAGGCAGATCGTTCGGGATGGAACTTATGATACAAAAAACAATAGGGAACACCACAGGATGGCTATCGTATACCTTGGCGAAAAGTGATCGGAAATTTGCAAACGGAAGCATAAACAACGGAGAACGCTTCCCCTACAAATACGATCGCAGGCACAATATTAATCTGACTGTCAACCATAAATTCAGTGAACGGATAGACATAGGAGCATCATGGGTATTTTATACCGGAGGGACAGCCACCATACCGGAAGAAAAAACTGCTATCATCCTGCCGGAAGGAGGAACAAATTCAGGGAGCAGTTACTATAATCCAAGTATACCCGACACGTATCCTTCGATCGATGAATCTTTCTATGTGGAGCATCGCAATAATTATCGTTTGCCGGCAAGTCAGCGCCTGAATCTGAGTGTCAACTTCAACAAAAGAACCAAACATGGAGTACGCACATGGAATATCAGCCTTTTCAATGTATACAACGCCATGAATCCGGCATGGATATACCGAAGTTACAATTCATCTACAGGCAAAAGCGTGATTAAGAAATATACATTGCTACCACTGATTCCCTCATTTACTTACACTTACAAATTCTGAAAAATCATTATGAGACATCATCTGTATACATTCCCACTATTGGTCATAATGGCCATACTGACAACTGTATCGTGTGAAAACGATCTTCCTCTCAACGTGAAAGGACATTCTCCCAAACTGATCATGAATGCACTGATCAATGCAGACAGCCTGAGAAACACTCTTTTCCTCAATCTGACAGGAAAAGAACATCCGGGCAACGTAGAAAACGCATTTCTTGAAATACGAGTAAATGGAGAAATAAAAGAGAAACTGTACCCACTTCCCCAAACTGGTGAAAATAGACAATGCAAATTTAATATAAGCACCCGTTTTACTCCCGGTGATGTAGTCCGTATAGATGCATACACCGAAGACGGACAATATCATGCATGGGCAGAAGCAATAGTACCGTCTCGTCCGTTGGAAATTGTCCGGATTGACACACTCACCGTTTCAATGACGCAACATGGTTTTCAACAGGACTATCTGCGCTATAAAATAACTATCCAAGATATATCAGATGAAACAAATTACTATAGACTGATCATGGATAAACAAACCATTGGCAAAATAACTGATGAAACGACAGGAAAGCCATCCATACGCATTGTACACGACTATAACTTCATTTCACGAGAAGATGTTGTACTGACAGACGGACATCCGGTGACCGATGATGACGAAACAAACGGGATGTTTGATACAGCCGAAAACATCTATGGCATATTTGACGATTCAAGATTCAAAAACCAGACATACACACTGACTGTATATAATCGTCCTGTTCCCAATATCATCGACAACCCTGAAAATATTCTCGAAAACTTTGTCACTGTACGTCTGTTAAGCATCAGTCAAACAGAGTACCGCTACCTAACAGCACTCAATCTTATTGAATCCGATGCTTTCGACGAGATTATCAACGAGCCTTTCAAATATCCAAGTAACGTACATGGGGGAACAGGTATCGTATCCATCAGCACAGAGGTGAGTCAAAAAATTCTAATCAACTAAATAAAGGATAAACAACTGAGAGATTGCTTTTCACCCATAAGCAGCTTATCTTTGCACCCCGAAAACATGACTAAATCTTAAAGAAATGTTCACCATCATACTACTTATGCTGACAGGTATGCTTGCTGGTTACCTGCTCCGTCGCAAACGCCTGAACGGGATACACAAGATTATCACACTGCTGATATGGCTTCTGCTGTTTCTGCTCGGAAACGAGGTGGGAGGAAACGAAGCAATCGTCAAAGGACTGCATACGCTGGGCATCGAAGCTGCCATCCTCACACTGGCAGCCGTAGCGGGGAGTACGCTTTGTGCATGGGGACTGTGGTATCTGCTGTACGTCCGTCCCAAGAGAAAGGAGCAGGAGGCATGAAAGGGAGTCTGATTATTGTTTCGTTCTTTGCTGTAGGAATCGTATGCGGACTGTTCCGGCTGATACCCGACTGTCTGTCCGACAGTAACCTGAGCTACTATGCGCTGTGTGGACTGATGTTCTGTGTGGGCATCAGCATCGGCAACGATCCCGACACCCTGAAGAGTTTCCGCTCACTGAACCCGCGTCTGGTGTTCCTGCCTGTAATGACTATATTGGGCACATTGGCAGGATGTGCCGCGGCAGGACTATTCATGGAGCAGCGTACCTTGCCGGAGTGTATGGCGGTAGGAGCGGGATTCGGATATTATTCACTCTCCAGCATATTCATCACCGAATACAAGGGGGCGGAGCTGGGCACTATAGCCCTGCTCTCCAACATCATGCGCGAAATCATCGCACTGCTCTGTGCACCATTGCTTGTCAGGTATTTCGGAAAGTTAGCCCCTATCTCGGTAGGAGGAGCCACCACGATGGATACCACGCTTCCCATCATTACCCGGTGTTCCGGTCAGGAGTTTGTCATTGTCTCCATTTTCCACGGCTTCGTGGTCGATTTCAGCGTGCCTTTCCTTGTCACTTTTTTCTGTTCGATTCCGTAGAAACTACCTCCCATGCATAACTGCCCGAGCCCACTTTTCCGGCATATAAGTATGGACGGTTCTTCAGGCGGGAAATCTTTACGTCCACTCCGTTCATAGTCACCTGATATTTGCCGGAAGAAGGAAGCGGAAGATAGACTTCGGCATCCGTATTGGACGGGACGTTCACTTCCAGCACATATTTCCCCGGTTTGTTGCTGACTGATACTGAGACACTGCCCCGTATGGTAGGTACGGTAGCTTCTGCCCATTCCAGCGAAGCGGTCTGAGGCATGATGCGTATGGTTTCGAATCCCGGAGTCAACGGTTCTACTCCCATCAGGCGACGGGGAATGATGTTTGCCGGTGCTGCTCCCCAAGCGTGATTCCAGTCCTGATTGGTCTTATACTTGTTGTCCCAAGCCTCCAGCGAGATGGTAGAACCTACACGAATCATGTTATACCAGCTACGGTCGTCGGTTTTTGTCAGCATCTGCAAGGCATACTCCGCATCGTCGGCAGCATACAAGGCATCCATCAGAAACTGCGAACCATATACGCTGCATGCCATGCCACGTGTATGGATAAAATCAAGTACCCCCTGCTCCTTTCCCTCCGGAACCAGTCCGAAAGCCAGTGCAAACATATTGGCATGGAGGGAAGCATGATTGGTTTCCGATGACAGACCGTCGGTAAAATATCCTTTCCGGCGGTCGAAGAACAGACGGATAAACCGTTTCCGGAAAGCCTCAGCCTCCGCAGTATAATAGTCTGCATCTTCTTTCTTCTCCAACACCTGTGCAATTCGCCCCATCAGTTTCAGAGCTTCGTAGTGGTAGGCATTCGTCACGGCATTATAGTCGGTAAATACAAATCCGTCCGACTCTCCCATCACGTCCCACAGTTTGCTTCCCTCCTTCGTGTGCGGCCAATCTACAATATCTCTGATAGAACTCCGCATGCAAATGGAAGAGAGGAATTCCGGCGTCTGCCGCCCCGTAGTGGTACTTATCAGGCCATTTTCCTCACGCAGTGCCATCAGCGTACGGGCTTGCAGCCTTGTGTAAGCCAACTCCAGCGAACGGCTGTCGCCCGTGTACATATAGTCGTGCCACGCTATCAGAACAGCCTGAAGAATCCACTCGGTAGGCCATGTGGGATGCTGCAACAGGTATTCGTGCGAACGCCGTGCCATCGAATACTCACGGTCTGTGCCGTAATGACACAACTGGTTGATAAGCGCATCTGCCTCGTAAGGAATACGTTCGCGGTCGCCATCCACATAGATGCCGGCAAAGGAGGTGGCGCGGATGGAATATTTGCAGAGTTTCCACACCTGATTCAACGTATCGTTGGAGCAGCGGAACGAAGCCGCCGTCTCGTCGAAAGGATAGTGCACTGCCTCGCGGACTACTGCCGAAGAGGACAATGCTTTGTCGTAACCCTCTATCTCGCAATAACGGAAAGGCAGCACCTCGCCCACATACCCGGGCATCTTGACAGCAGCACCACCCGTGTTGCGTCCATCCTTTTCTATCTTTACCCGATAGGTATGCGTCCCCTTCAGCAAAGGGAGCAGGCACTTCCGGTAACGGATGGTGGAGCCTCCCGGGTTGCGCAACAGTCGTCCGTTCTTCATACACTCACCCAAATGTACAGTTACCGTATCGGACTCCACATCGGAAGTCAGCGTCAGCAGCAGTTGGGAAAAGGCTGCTTTGCCAAAATCAATCCAATGCGTTCCGGGCTGCAAAACATTCACTTCTACCGGATACTCTTGAGTCTTGACCTGCGGATAGTAGGAAACGGCATAGTCCGACAGGCGGTCGGCAGTGCGGAACGCCTTCGTTTCCGACCACTCACTCTCACCCTCCGTATCGGTCACGGTCATCACACGCCAGAAATAGCAAGTGTTGGGCTTCAACGGGTCTCCACCGTAACGTACAGAGACAGACTGACGGCTGTCTACCTTGCCGCTATCCCACACATTACCTTTGCACGACCGGATATCTTTCAGATTATCAGCTACAATCAACCGATAAGCCACCTGACGGGTAGCCTTCTCTCCACCCGGAACTATCCACGAGAATACCGGACGCGACGAACGCACGGCTGCATATTGCATCGGTTCTACGGCCTCGTTCAGTTTCCATACCGGGAGAGTGGAAATATATCCGTTCTGCCATGTCCGTCCGGTGTGTTCCACCAAATCGGTCATCAACCCTGACGGACGATTGTCTGCCAGCACCGACGTACCTATCATCAGGCAGCCGCAAGCCGCCATACAAAACCGTTTCCAACTGTTCTTCATGACACTATTCTCCTTATTTGATAGTCACCAATGTCGCTCCAAAACCATACTCTTGGAAAGATGCATCCTGATAGCGGCACGAACTGTATTTCCGCTTCAGTTCATCAATCACCGCCTTGCGCAACACACCGTCTCCCTTGCCGTGTATAAAGACAATCTTCTGCTCGCGCTTGTTCTTGTAGGTTTCCATCACCTCACGGAATTTGTCCAGCTGGTAGTTCAACATCTCCCCGTTGCTCATTCCCCGCGTATCGTCGAGAAGGGCATCAATATGGAGGTCTATCTCAATGATTTCATTCTTCTTCCCGTGATGAGGCTTGACAATGGGTTGCAACTTCGGCTTGTCTGCCGACTTTTTCTGCAGCAACGCTTCCTGCAGCTCTTCTGCCGATACATACACCTGCCTTGCAGGCTTGTCGTCCCTCACAATGTCGTAGACCAGTGCCGGCTGTTCAAAGAAATCCGATTCTGCAAACGTATGCAGTTTGTAGAACTTCACAGTATCCACCCGCAGTTCTACACTGACTGCCGGTTTAATGGCAGCCGGTTTCTTGTCCTTAAAGGCAATGAACTGCACCGCAACCCTCTCCATCTCATTCAGGCTGTCTTTAGTAAATTCTTCCATCAGCAGCTTTGTATTCGGGTCTACCAGTCCGTGCGAACG
The DNA here is from genome assembly GCA_944322345.1 of uncultured Bacteroides sp. Classification (GTDB taxonomy): domain Bacteria; phylum Bacteroidota; class Bacteroidia; order Bacteroidales; family Bacteroidaceae; genus Bacteroides. The sequence goes on from CALUOO010000012.1 coordinate 21,613, forward strand.
CACTTTCCATGCCTTTCCTTCAGCACTCAAATATGTGTAATAGAGGTAATAGTTACTATCGTTCACCAGATAGGTTTCAAAAGGAGTGGTTGTCATCGCTTTGATGTCTTCGGGCACATAGGCAAGAAAGACGTTCAGTACATCCCCTCCCCGCATCTCCGGCTGGCGCTGGATAGCAGGAATCTCCGGTTTCACGGGTTTCTCTTCCACTTTACGTTCTTCCTGCTTGCGCTTGATATTGTAATCGTCAGTATCCACCACCACACACTCACGTACCGGCATCGGAATGTCGAATCCATCTGCATCCTCTACCAGCACAATGTCTTTTCCCTGAAATCCGGTGACTACACCACCGCCCACTTCGCTCAGGAAGCGTACTTTATCTCCTATTTTCATTTCGCTTATATATTTCTTGGTTACTATTATTTCATAATCATAAAATAAGCTCTACAGCAAGTTCATAAGTTCGGCAGCCCGACAAGCTTCCAATGAATTACCCACAGATAGCTTCTCCAATATATTTTGTCTATGACGGTTGACTGTATTTACACTAATATGTAATACATCTGCTATTTCTTTGCTTTGCATTCCTGTACGAATACATCCCAAGACCTCTTTTTCTCGCTGCGACAATATACGGTGATGCTCATCTCCAAGCCATAAAGCCTCCACTGTAGCATTTTCCAAATGAGTAATTGTTGCACAAATACCCTGATCAGTATGTTGATCGGCAGACAAAGAATAGGAACAAAATATCAGCCACACATTACCAGATGGAGTATTCTCCATAATCTGCACTACGTTATCTACATACTGGTAAGTTCCCTTTCCACTCATCATTCTCAACCGGCATCGTCCTCTTAGTTTCAGCCGTTCGTTTGCAGGCATAGCAAAAGTCCGTTTAAAATATTTATATTCCAGCAAACGCTTCTCTACCAAATCTTCCGGATGAATCCGACGATAAATATAATCTTCATCCGTAGAATCTATAACTTCCAACTGAGTTTCATCCGAAGTCAACCCTAAAAAAGAAGTATGTGGATGGACAGCTACATAGCTTTTCCGGACAGATAAATCTGAAATAACAGCGCAACCTCCATCCATTGCCGTCAGTGAACGGATAAACACACGTCTCCTTTCTACGACACAAGGATCCAGAACATCTGTAATACACTGACTATCATACACATCTTCTATCTCTTTCTGTAAAACATCCATGTTTGACAAACAAATGGTTATTATTCAGTATTGACGCAGAGCTAAACGTCAATTACCTTTGCATCCACAAAGATATACAAAATACCAATTTATGATGAAAAATCTGAAACGCAAACTGATGCCCGTCCTATTGATGGGCGCAACTGTGCTGCCTGTAACGGCACAAAGTCTTGACAAAATGAACTGGCTGAACGAACCCGCACAATGGGAAATTAAAGACGGGAAAACGTTGGTGATGGACGTACCTGCCAAAACAGACTTCTGGCGTGTGGCACACTATGGATTTACCGTCGACGACGGTCCTTTTTATTACGCTACCTACGGAGGAGAGTTTGAAGCAGTAGTCAAGATAACGGGCAACTATGTGACCACCTTCGACCAGATGGGACTGATGATACGAATCGACCACGAGAACTGGATAAAGGCGGGAGTGGAATACGTAAATGGCAAGCAGAACGTAAGTGCCGTAGTGACCCATAAGACTAGTGACTGGAGCGTAATCCAACTGCCGGATGCACCCCGTTCCATCTGGATTAAAGCCGTACGCCGGCTCGATGCGGTAGAGATATTCTACTCACGCGACGGAAAAGAATACACCATGATGCGTACCTGCTGGTTGCAGGACAACTGTCCGGTGATGGTAGGGCTGATGGGTGCCTGCCCCGACGGAAAGGGATTCACGGCCATTTTCGAAGAATTCAAAGTGACACAGCTCCCCGACCAGCGCAGACTGGAATGGGCAAAGCGACAAGCTGAGAAAGAATAACCCTCTGTACGGAATAGACAAGTTGACGAGGAGAAGAGAAAGAAACCGGTAGCGTCTTCTCTGCCGTCTACTTGTTTACTCGCCAACTCGTTAACTTGTCTACTAAAAAATATCCCTTTCTTCTGTAAGATTCTATCCCTCTCATACGACTAACCTACCAAACAACAATCCAAAAACACAAAACAGTGAAAGAAGAATTTATTAGGCAGATAGAATGTTATCAAGGAATCTTACAGCGAATTTGCAACGTCTATTTCTATCACCATCCCTACAAAGAAGACTACTATCAGGAAATCATTATCCGGCTGTGGAAAGCCTATCCCTCGTTCAAGAAAGAGTGTGCCTTCTCTACATGGCTCTATAGGGTAGCACTGAATACAGCAATCGACCTGCTGAGAAAAGAGTCGGTGCAGCCCGTCCATCAAAGCATATCGCCTAAAGAATATGAACTGCCATACACCCCCGACAGCGACGAACGGCAGGAAGAGAGGGAACAGCTCTACCACGCCATCAACCGCCTGCCCGATGTGGACAAAGCCATCATCCTGCTCTACCTCGAAGAGAACGAATACAAAGAGATTGCCGCCGTCGTCGGCATATCGGCAGACTACGTAGGAGTGAAAATAAACAGAATCAAGAAACAACTAATGGAGATATTGAGAAATGAAAGAGGATAATTTGATACAGATTTGGAAAGAGGTGCACACCGGTATGAAGAAGGAGACGGTCGACATAGAACGGCTGCTGCGCGAAAGGCATTGCAAGATATTGCTGAAGACGGAGCGGAAGCTGAAAAGGAAAACATGTTTTTTGAGCATCCCGCTCGCCTTCACGGTAATATCTACTGCCCTTTTATGGTCTGTCAACCTCAATCCCGGCATTACTTACTATTATCTTCCTCTGATGCTCCTTATCGCGCTATATTCCAACATCAGCCACAGACGTATGCTCTCTGCCACAATTGCAGCAAACGACATCAGACAATCAAGGATTGAACTGAAAAATAGAATGAAACGGGTATTTCGAATAGAGTTCATCGGATATACAATCCTGTCCGTCACGTATGCCATCTATCTTGCAATAGGCTACAAAATCATCTACCAGCCTCCGTTCGATTTCTTCGACGGATTCGTCATTATAAGCATCGCCTTATTAATTATTGTATTGCCGTGGTCAATAAGATACGAGCAGAACCGGAAATACCGAACGTTGTTCCAAGCCCTTGACAAAGATATCAAAATATTGGAAGAAAAAGAAAATATTTCTACTTTTGAAGCCCAATAAACGAAAAACTGAAATGAAACGATATAGCTTCCTGCCACCCGCCAGCATACAAGCAACCATCCAGTTGCCTGCCTCCAAAAGCATCAGCAACCGGGCACTGATTATCAACGCACTGGGAAAAGGCAATTACCCACTTTCCAACCTGTCCGACTGCGACGACACGCAAGTGATGGTGAAAGCCCTGACGGAAAGAGGAGAAACCATCGACATCATGGCTGCCGGAACCGCCATGCGTTTCCTGACCGCCTACCTGAGCGCCACTCCCGGCGAACACGTCCTGACAGGAACGGCACGCATGCAGCAACGCCCCATCCTCCTGTTGGTAGATGCCCTCCGCACGCTGGGAGCAGACATCACCTATACCGCCAACGAGGGATTCCCTCCCCTACTCATCAAAGGCAGAAAGCTGCAAGGCAGCGAAATCACCCTGCCGGGAAACGTCAGTTCGCAATACATCTCGGCACTGCTGATGATTGGCGCAGTGCTCCCGCAAGGACTGACGCTGCAACTGACAGGCGAAATCGTTTCGCGACCTTACATCAACCTGACGCTGCAACTGATGAATGACTTCGGGGCAGACGCCAAGTGGAGAGACGCGGACAGCATCACCGTTGCCCCGCAACCCTACCGGAGTATCCCCTTCACCGTAGAAAGCGACTGGAGCGCAGCCTCCTACTGGTATCAGCTTGCCGCCCTTGCCCCCGATGCGGAGATAGAGCTGACGGGACTGTTCCGTCGCAGCTATCAGGGCGACAGCCGGGGAGCAGAGGTATTTGCACGTCTGGGAGTCATCACCGAGTTCACCCCGCAGGGCGTCCGGCTTCGCAAACAGTCCGTTCCTCCGATAAGCAGGCTGGAAGAAGACTTTGTAGACATCCCCGACTTGGCACAGACGTTTGTAGTCACCTGTGCCCTGCTCGGCATCCCCTTCCGTTTCACAGGACTGCAAAGCCTGAAAATAAAGGAGACCGACCGCATCAACGCCCTGAAAGCCGAACTGAAAAAGCTGGGATACCTGATAAAAGACGAGCAGGACAGCATCCTGACGTGGGACGGAGAGCGTTGCACAGCGGAGCAGACGCCCGTCATCCACACCTACGAAGACCACCGCATGGCAATGGCGTTTGCCCCCGCCTCGTTCTGTTATCCCAACTTGCGGATAGCCGACCCTCACGTAGTGTCGAAATCGTATCCCCGCTACTGGGATGACCTGCGAACAGCAGGTTTCCGGATTGTGGAAGAAGAGTAAGCCGACACCCATGCAGGATTTCAATCGCTATACATCGCAAGTCGACCTGTCGCCCGTGATAGACTTTACACTACAGACAGGTACGGAGAAGCACTACCGGAAGGGAGACTGGTTTGTCCGTCAGGGAGACCTTTGCCGCACCATCGGATTTGTCGCCACGGGCAGTTTCCGGTATAGCTGCACCGATAGTGCAGGCGAGGTAAAGGCTGTAGGCTACACCTTCGAAAAGTCGTTTGTAGGGAACTACCCCGCCCTGTTACAGCAAGTCCCCTCGAGCATAGACATACAAGCACTGTGTGAGTGTACTGTCTACGAATGCACTTACCACCAGCTCACCCGTTTTTTTGAACAGAACGCAGAGCATCTGCAATGGAAACAACGCATTACAGAAGTCCTGCTATGGGAAGTATATGAACGGATGGTTGCCCTCTACCGTCAGACTCCGGAGGAACGATACAGGGAAATTCTCACCCAATGTCCCCACCTGCTACAGCTGGTCACACTGAAAGAACTTGCCTCTTACTTGCAAATAAGACCGGAAACTCTGAGCCGCATCCGACGGAGGATTTCCGGCAAGTGAACCAACTTGTTGATTTCAATCAAGACTTTTCTTAATTCCCGGTTCTACTTTTGCCGCCACAAAAAAAGAACAATACACTGAAATATATGAGAAAAGTAATTATCGTAGGAGCCACTTCGGGTATAGGGAAAGAATTGGCTTTGCTATACGCACGTAAAAACAGTAAAGTAGGCATCACTGGACGTAGGGAACAACTACTGAAAGAATGTTGCAACTATTATCCGGAGCAAATCTGCTATCAAGTCTGCGATGTAACTGACACACAGGATACAGTCCGGAAACTGGAAACACTAGTCCGACAATTAGGAGGAATGGATTTACTAATTATCTGCGCAGGAACAGGAGAACTGAATCCCCAACTCGACTATGCACTTGAAGAACCCACACTGCTGACCAATATTATTGGATTTACCAACGTTGCCGACTGGGCATTCTGCTACTTCGAACAGCAACAAAAAGGGCACTTGGCTGTCATTTCCTCCGTAGGAGGCATGCGTGGAAGTGGTGCTGCACCCGCCTATAATGCTTCGAAAGCCTATCAGATCAATTATATGGAGGGGTTGAGACAGAAAGCTGCCAAACTACCGTTTACCATCTACACCACCGACATCCGCCCCGGATTTGTGGATACAGCCATGGCAAAAGGAGAAGGACTGTTTTGGGTTATTCCGGTAGCGAAAGCTGCAAAACAAATAGAGAAGGCCATTTCCCGGAAAAAGGAAATAGCCTTTGTTTCCAAAAGATGGAAGTATGTGGCAAAAGTGCTACGCCTGCTTCCCTCTTTTATCTATTACAGAATGTAATCAATACTCCTTTCCGTTAGCCATCCGCCACATCGACAAGAAAGAGGCTCGGGTAATGTCCACCACTTTATCCCAGTTCAGTCGATCGGCATGGTCGGTAGGCAAATGATAGTCGGGATGCCCGTCGGTATGATACCAGATGATAGGAATTCCCACACGGGCAAATGGACCGTTGTCACTTCCTCCCACCGGATTTTCCCAAGCACGGTAATCGGGTTCAAGGCGTAGCCCATACTTCTCGATATCCTGCTTCAACCATTCACCAAAAGCAGGATGGGAAGCCGTGTAGAAATAGACAACATGTTGAGGATGGTCGGGCTTATTGTTGCGCCCAATCATGTCGAAGTTTAGATATCCTTTGATGGAGGATAGGTAAGAACAACTCTGCACAAAGTAGCGAGAACCCAGTAATCCTTTCTCCTCACCGTCCCAAAAGGCAAAGATAACAGTACGTTCCGGCTGCTGCCCGCTTGCCACAAATGCACGAGCAATCTGCAATACGGCAGAGACACCCGAAGCGTTGTCGTCCGCTCCGTTGTAAATACAGTCGCCATCGAGAGACGAATCGGTACCCAAATGATCGAAATGAGCACCAATAATGACATATTCCTTCGGATTCCTGCCGGGAATCATGCCCAGCACGTTCCGCATCGACAGCTTCCGGTGCACCTCCATCCTCAACTTCGCCACCGAATCAGGATGTACTTCCCATCGTCCTTTCCGTTGCCGTTCTTTACTATATGCCTCGAAAGGCTGAAAATAACTTTCACCCAAAGGCTGTGCTCCTATCCAGCGAAGCAAAGAGGCTATGTATGCTGCTGACACACGGCTGCCATGTTCACCAGCCTCGCGGCCTTGCAGTTCGTCGTCGGATAAAAAGCGTACGGTAGCCTCCGCCGAACGGCGATTGATAGTGCGAAGTCCTTTTTCTAGCGGAGTCTGTGCCCATAACCCGGAACATACCACCAATAATAATAGTCCTATCCAATAGATCTGTTTCATGATTTGAAATTATGATTTTTAGAGTTTTTCTTTACTATCAGGTTCTAAAATTAAGCGAATCAAAGATACAGAAAATAATAAAGCCTACAAGGAAAACACTAAATAGAAAAGGGAGGAAGACAATTCGAGAAATATTGCACATATTTTCTGCTGATTCGGTAATTATCTCCCGAAATGAAATACCGATTTTTGCCTTCCAAAAACTAACAGGTAAATAATGGAAAAAGAACAAAACCATCAAGTGACAAAAAGAAACAATCCGTATATGAGTTTTTTGTGGATAATCCTGACACTTTTATTACTCAACGGACTGGTTTTTCCAAAGCTTTCCAACCAGCAGATTATTGCCACTGATTATGGTTCGTTTATCGAGAAAGTAGATAGTGGAAAAGTGAAAGATGTTGCCATAAAAAGCAATCATATTTATTTTACAACCGAAGAAAGAGGCAAAACCCTGACTTATCAGACAGGGGAGACAAACGATCCACAGCTCGTGGAAAGATTACTAAATGCCCAAAGCCCCAACAAAAACAACAAAATTTCATTCAATCAAATTATTCCACGGGAAAACTCACCGATACTTGACTTCCTGTTGATGTGGATTCTTCCCGGTCTGATATTCTATCTCATCTGGCGGCAAGCAGGCAAAAGTATTCAGGCACGAATGAATGGTGGAGGAAATTTTATGTCATTCGGCAACAGTGGTGCTAAAATATATGCCGAGTCCGAAATAAAAACGACCTTTGCCAACGTAGCCGGACAAGACGAAGCCAAAGAAGCCCTAATGGAAATAGCCGATTTCCTACACAATCCGTCGAAATATACTCAAATCGGAGCATCGCTACCCAAAGGAGTCCTATTGGTAGGTCCTCCGGGAACAGGAAAAACGCTGATTGCCCGTGCACTTGCAGGAGAGGCCCATGTGCCTTTCTTTGCCATTTCAGGTTCAGAATTCGTCCAGATGTTTGTAGGTATGGGAGCAGCAAAGGTACGCGACCTGTTCAAACAGGCCAACGAAAAAGCTCCCTGCATCATCTTTATTGATGAAATAGATGCCATAGGAAAAAGTCGTAATACCGGTTTGGGAGGTAATGATGAACGTGAACAGACTCTAAACCAGCTGTTAACTGAAATGGATGGTTTTGACGGACGAAAAGGAGTAGTGATACTGGCCGCCACCAACCGTCCGGAAAGTCTTGACAAAGCATTGTTACGTCCCGGACGCTTCGACCGTCGTGTACAAATGGAACTCCCCGATTTGGAAGGCCGTAAAGCCATTCTTGAAGTACATCTGAAAAAAGTAAAACATGAAGAAATAGACATTGATATTGTAGCACGTGCCACTGTGGGATCTTCGGGTGCTGAACTAGCCAACATAGTCAACGAAGCAGCCTTACGTGCTGTACGAATGGGACGCAAAAAGGTGACTACCGCCGATCTGGAAGAAAGTGTAGAAACAGTCATTGCCGGCGCACAAAAGAAAAATAAAATTCTGTCTGACACAGAAAAGGAAATAGTGGCTTATCACGAAATAGGTCACGCCCTAGTGGCTGCCATGCAAAGCCATTCGGCTCCTGTACATAAAATTACCATTATTCCACGAACATCGGGTGCACTCGGCTATACGATGCAGGTAGAAAGTAGTGAACAGCTATTGCAAAGCAAAGAAAATCTGTTCAAACGTATCGTAACTCTTACAGGAGGCCGTTCGGCAGAAGAAGTAATGTGCCACACTATTACCACTGGTGCATCCAACGACATAGAGCAAGCGACAAAACTGGCACGTGCAATGGTAACACGCTACGGAATGAGCAGCCGATATGATATGACCGGGCTTGAAACCATGAATAACAGCTATTTGGGAGGTGATGGTTCGCTAACCTGTTCACCGGAAACAGCAGCTGATATTGATCATGAAGTAATAAACATTATAAAAGATGCACATACAAAAGCCAAGGAAATCATCTCCACACATACAGAAATAATGCATCGTGCTGCAGCCTTCCTTATGGAAAAAGAGACAATCACAGGCGACGAATTTATGAAAATAGTCGAGGAATGCGGGGAAAATAAAACATAACAGCCGAGAATTCTAACACGACAAACGACTCCTCTGGATATTTCTTCTTATCACTCCATGCCTTGCCTTCTGTATTCCAGAGGGGTCATCCCCGCATGAATCCTGAAAAAACGAACAAAAGAAGAAGCCGTAGGGAAGTGAAGCTGCATAGAAATCTGCTGTATGGTAAGTTCAGTAGTCCTGATATAGCGTTTGGCCTCAATAACCGTCACCTCGTTAATCCAGTTCTGAACCGGATATTTCGTAACTTGTTTTACTGTCATTGATAAATATTTAGGAGTGACACACAACTTATCGGCATAAAATGAGACGCTTCTTTCCGCAGCACGATACTGTAACAACAAATCGAAAAAACTTTGTGTAAGCATTTCTGCACGTAGCCCCGTATTTTTCCGTTTTCTTTCCACATTCTCATGCAAAGAAGCTGCTACCAACATGAACGCAAGCGCTAAAGTTGTCCTTATCTGTCTATAATATTTCTTTTCATCTCCCCGATATCTCTCTATCATGCTATAAAGTGACATCAATTCTTTCTCTTTCCCATTATCCATTGACAAACATGGAGATGTTGACACATCTTTCAACAATTCAAAATCGGGAATAACGGGCATACCTAAAACAAAATCGAGCGAGACAAAAAGCGTTCTGACTTCAAAATCAGGAGAGACATCCACGACAGAAAAAATATGTTTGGGAAGCACTACAAATAGTTCCTTACTTTGTACCAAACACTCATTATAGTCAACCTTGAAACAGGCACTCCCCTTTATACAAATGTTCAACAGAAAACCATCGAATATAAAAGATTGCCCTAGAAATCCATGACCTAGCATTTCTGACAAATTGTCAAAACAAGAACAATCCTTCTTCAAGTCCGTTTCATTTATCCCTCCCATAACAAAACACAATGACATAATATTCAAGCACTGCAAAAATAAGAAATTATGCACATTTTTCCATATAAAATGATAATAAAGGAACAATTGCAATCTGTTAGCTTTTCAACATTAAAACCTAATAAAAGAATAAGATATGATAAGCAAAATTCAACTGGACAAAAAAATGTTCAAACATTGGTGGATATCCTTGGTAGTAGGGATTCTGAGTATAGCTGCTGGAATCTGCTGCCTATTAACCCCTATCGATTCACTCGCCGTACTGACAAACTTTTTTATGATTATACTTATCGGTGGTGGTATTTTCAATATCGTATTGGCCGTAACCAATAGAAAATGGAATGACTACTGGGGATGGGATCTCGCTCGTGGAATAATCGAAGTGATGCTAGGCATATGGCTACTTTTGCTTCCACTGCCACTTATAACTGCCACCATGATTTATGTTTTCGGTTTTTGGATGTTATTTCATTCAGTTATGGGCATCTGTGAATCGTGTGAATTATCTAAAATAGAATTGAAAGGTTGGGGATGGCTATTGGCATGTAACATAATCAGTCTGCTATGTTCTTTCATTTTTCTAATAACCCCAATATATGGAGGTATCTTTATTCCAATTTACATAGGATTTTCTTTTATGATGTATGGCATCTTCCGAATCATACTAGCATTCCAAACAAGAAAATTCAACAAATCATCGAATAACGACGAATATATCGAAGTTGAAGTAGAAGAATTATAAGAACAAACTAAGCAAAGTAAATATATCAGAATAAAGTTTACCACAGATTTTTCTGTTTTTTAAACAGACCTATGTTTATGAAATAACCTGTATAATCTGTGGTAAATACATTTGATCCTCTTTCCATCAACACCTTCTTTTCATAACTTCCACATCTACAAATTTCCATCTTCACAACTACTCTCCTAATTACTTGCTGCCAACAACTAATACACTATCTCATCAAAATTTCTTCAAACCATTTTTTCATCAAACAAACTGCATTCTACACTTTTTGTTCGTTTATTACAGAGAATATATGTAAGTTTGCAACGACATAGCAACATAAGAGAAAATTTGATCAGAAACAGTTATGTGGATACTCATCATAGGGTTGATTTTACTAGGCATTGTTGCAATGATTGCTGGAGCAATCCGTTACAAGAAACTGCAACGGAAAATAGAAAGAGGCGAACTAGACAGCATGCCTGAAGTGAAAGAGGTAGATGCAGAATGCTGCGGACAACATGAAGTATGTGAAAAGGAGAGTCTGCTGGCTGCGGTCAGCAAAAAAATAGAATATTATGACGATGAAGAACTGGACAACTTTATCGGAAGATCCTCTGACAGTTATACAACTGAAGAAACCGACCAGTTCCGCGACATTCTCTATACCATGCAGGATACTGATGTTGCCGGATGGGTGCGCAGCCTGCAACTCAGAGGGGTTGAGCTCCCCAACGAAATGAAAGATGAAGTGTTTCTCATTATCGGCGAACGCCGGATGACATCTGATCATCATTAATACTTAAAACGTATATACCCTCTGCACTTCGCAGTGAGTATACTTAAAAAACTCAAAACAGTGGATCTGCTACAATACACTTTTTTCCAAAATGCCTTACTGGGCAGTCTGTTGGCAAGTATTGCCTGCGGTATTATCGGAACATATATTGTAACCCGAAGGCTGGTATTTATCAGTGGAGGCATTACACATGCCTCGTTCGGAGGTATTGGTTTAGGACTATTTACCGGCATCTCCCCTCTCTTGTCAGCTGCCCTCTTTTCCGTTATGTCAGCATTTGGAGTCGAATGGTTGAGTAAACGAAAAGATATGCGCGAAGATTCTGCCATTGCTGTCTTTTGGACATTAGGAATGGCACTTGGGATTATGTTTAGTTTTTTGTCTCCGGGATTTGCTCCCGACTTATCTGCTTATCTGTTTGGGAATATACTGACTATCAGTCATTCCGATTTATGGATGCTGGGATGTCTAGCCTTAGTGCTAAGCATATTTTTCTATCTCTACCTGCGTCCGATTGTGTCCATCGCTTTTGATCGAGAGTTTGCCCGTTCGCAAAAAATTCCAGTAGAAATTTTCGAATATGTACTAATGATGTTCATCGCCCTGACTATAGTAGCATGCCTGCGTATGGTAGGCATTGTGCTTGCTATCTCGCTACTTACTATCCCGCAAATGACAGCAAACTTGTTTACCTATAGCTTCAAAAAAATCATCTGGCTGTCCATTGCCATCGGTTTTATGGGATGTTTGGGTGGATTGTTCATTTCCTATCGTTGGGAAGTTCCTTCAGGAGCTTCCATTATATTCTTCTCCATTTTGATTTACGCTGTATGTAAAGTTATCAGGAGAAAAAATAATTAAATGAAGAACTTGTAAAATAAAGAATAATGCCAACATATACTTATATAATTTACCGCAAAAAATCAGTCAAAAACAGGAAGATTTAGCTTCATTCATGGCTGTTCATTGCTACAATGATACCGTATTTGCTTATAACTTAAAACTCAATTATTCAATATATGGAAATCAAGATTCAATCATTAGAAAATATTCACGAAGCTGCCCGTGAGTTTATTGCTGCCATGGGCGACAATACAGTTTTCGCTTTATACGGAAAAATGGGAGCAGGAAAAACCACCTTTGTCAAAGCACTTTGTGAAGAACTGGGAGTATCGGATGTCATTAGTTCACCCACTTTTGCAATTGTCAATGAATACCGCTCTGACAAAACAGGAGAACTGATCTATCACTTCGACTTCTACCGTATCAAAAAGCTTAGCGAAGTGTATGACATGGGATATGAAGATTATTTCTACAGTGGCGCACTCTGTTTCATAGAATGGCCAGAACTTGTAGAAGAACTATTACCGGGAGATGCGGTCAAAGTGACTATCGAAGAACAAGAAGACGGCAGCAGAATCATCACACTATGATTGGCCAGTATATTGTACAAGGGATTTTCGCGCTAGCAGGAATCATATCCCTGCTGGCAGCATTGTTCAACTGGGAATGGTTCTTCAGTACTCGAAATGCACGTTCCATCGTGCATAATGCAGGACGCGGACGTGCACGCCTTTTCTACGGTATCCTAGGAGTCATATTGATCGGAATGGCCATATTTTTTTTCATAGAGACCATGAAAGCAGCAGGATGTATATAAAGTTATAATACCTGACGCGATTTCATCTCAAGATATTTATTTATTACATCTACCGACAAATGCTCCGGCGTAGTGAGTAAAGCGTATATGCCGTGTTGTTTTAAAGCAGAAACAATCATCCGCTTTTCAAAAACAAACTTTTCAGCAATTACATGACGATAATACTCTTCTGTATCTCCGGGAGAGGTAGATATATAGTCCTTCAAATCGGCATCCTCAAAAAAAACGACTAGCAGACGATGCCGACGATTCAGTTGTTGCAAATAAGTCAACTGGCGATTCATACTGCCCATATTGGCAAAGTTCGTATAAAGAATCAGAAAACTACGTTTGCTAATATGTTTATTCAAATGTATGCAAAGTGCAGAAAAATCAGTTTCTCCAAAAGTAGAGTGCTGACTATAAAGAGCTTCCAACAGTGTCTGCATATGTCCAGGCTGTTTAGATGCAGGAACAAACGAATCGAAACGTTCGTCAAACGTAACCAAGCCAGCCTTATCGTCTTTGCGCAAAGCCACATACGAAAGTACCAATGATGAATTAATGGCATAATCAAGCAGTGTCATTCCTCGAAAAGCCTGCTGCATAATTCGCCCCTTGTCAATCACATTATAAATCTGCTGCGAACGTTCGTCCTGATAGACATTGACCATAAGCTGATGTCGACGAGCACTTGCCTTCCAATTGATAGTACGGTAGTCATCTCCTTTGACATACTCCTTTATCTGTTCAAACTCAGTGTGATGTCCTACTCTACGGATACGTTTGATTCCCAGTTCTGTCAAATTATTGCTCATGGCAAGCAATTCATACTGATGCAACATCAAATAAGAGGGATATACCTTTATATTTTGTTGTTTTCCACACGTATAGCGTTTCGAAAGTAAACCAATACGTCCCATAGCAAATACCCTGAGATAGCCGAACGAATATTCTCCTCGATGGGTAGGACGAAGTGTATAGACTATTGTTTTTCCTCCATTTGCAGGCAAAACTGCCTGAAATGAGACATCACGTTTTTGAAAGATAAAAGGAATCTCATCTATTACCTCTACAGAGAGCAAATATTGATAACTGCTTTCCAAATGAATAGAGACTTCATTCTCATCTCCGTTAGAAAAACGGTCGGCACAACGACGATATGCAGTAATCTTACCGGTGAAATACAGACTATATGCATCCCAAGCAATACATATCATCAATACCAGTAAAGCTACCTGTCCAATAACAAACAACGGGGCATATATATATCCACTACCTAATAACAGAATAATGCCCAACAAAGCTATATAAAGACGACAAGTGAAATACAAAAAGTATAAGTTTTAATTATAAATTATATTTTAAGTAATAAGTTTCACAGGAAAAAGAGCCTTTATTGGGGCACTTCAACACGGTCTATCAAACGCTGGGTCACTTTCACCGGAGAATATCCTTCCATCTCGGCCTCAGCAGTCAGAATCAAACGATGTTGCAGCACATAAGGAGCAACAAACTTAATATCTTCTGGAGTCACAAAATCGCGTCCTTGTAGCAAAGCATAGGCTTTTGATGCCTGTAACATGGCAACAGAAGCACGAGGTGATGCTCCCAAATATACAGCCTTACTTGTACGTGTTTCCTGAACAATCATGGCAATATAGCGCAACAATGATGAATCGACAAAGACATGCTGAATTAGTTTGCGAAATGCCAACAGTTCGGTGCGGGATATTATCGGCTTTATATCTTGCAGTTTGATTAATGAAGCATGAGTGTGATGACGTTCCAAAATAGTAACTTCTTCCTCCAAAGAAGGATAGTCCATTGTAATTTTCATTAAGAAACGGTCTAGCTGTGCCTCTGGCAGTTTATATGTACCTTCCTGTTCTACTGGATTTTGAGTAGCCAAAATCGTATAAAGCTCTCCCATCCGGTAGGTCATTCCATCAATGCTTATCTGACGTTCTTCCATTACTTCAAACAGAGCGGCCTGTGTTTTTGCCGGTGCTCTGTTTATCTCGTCCACCAATAAGATATCTGCAAACACAGGACCTCTATGAAAATCAAAGTCGTTAGTTTTCATATTGAACACCGTTGTACCCAACACATCACTTGGCATCAGATCAGGAGTAAACTGAACTCGGCTAAAATCAGCATCAATTAATTTAGCAACCAAACGTGCCAGCAATGTTTTGGCCACTCCCGGTACTCCTTCTAGCAACACATGTCCATCTGCAAGAATTGCAGTCAACACCAATTCGACTACAGATTCCTGACCTACAACCACAGAGGCTATCTGTTCCCTCAAAGAATCAATTTTTGCAGAAAAAGCAGCCAAATCCATCCGTTGTTCTGTATGTTCATCCATATTTTTTAAGTTTTTTAATTGGTAAATCGTTGAGTCTTTGATTGAGAATGTGTTCATAAATTATCATTTTCCTCCATCATAAAGACTAAAACTCACTTACAGCAACTGATTATTTCGTTCATTTTATCTATTAATCGTTTCATATCCTCTTCCATCAACCTACGTCCACCATAAACTACCGGTCTTAGCTCTAAAATGAGCTTTCTAACTGCTGCGACATTCATGCCAGTCTTCTGTGATATTCTATTGAAGGAACGGTCATCATCTGCCACCACTTCAATATCCACCTGAATTTCACGTCTCAAAGTTTCGGAAAAATAAAGAAACTTCTTACGAACTAAATCGGCGTGGTCTTTCTGCTGGTAATAAAGAGTTCCTATTAGTTTTGTAAACTCTAACGTCCCGTTTTCCGGTTCATGTATAATCGGTATAGCCCGCTGTTTCCGCTTAGCAGTAAACACCATAAACAATACAATAGTTATCATCGTCAGATACAGTGCCCAACGCAACGGCTTATGTGCCAAGAGATAACGGAAAGGAGAATGCTGTTCCTGAACTGTTTCCTGCATATACGCTTCAGTACGTATGACAGGTAATTCACGCATTCGGGACAGAATACGGAACAGATAATTCACATTATTTCCATCCAATATTCCGTAGTTAGTAAACAATAAAGGAGTAGAAACAAGAACAATTTCTCCCTTTCCCCACGGGCATGACCATGCAAGTAAAGGATATGACGGCATATCAGATAGCGTATCCTGCTCGGCAACAAACATTCTCAGTTCTTCTATTGGAAGTCTCTTTTCTGCCAATCTATACATAGGCAATGAGTCTGTAATAAAGAAATAAGAATTGCACAAGCTGGGATAAGCATAATATATATCCTGCGCATAAACAGCAGAGTCACCTACCCAATAAATACTGTCTTTTTTGAATAAAGAAGTGGCATATTTTTTCAGTATTGCCGGACTGAAATAGGAAGAAAAGTTATAAAAGCCCAATGTATCTTGCAACAAGTCGTCAAACATGTTACTGACCAGCATTATCTTATCTCCACGATCAGCCATTTTAAGTAATGCATGTATGTCCAACTCACTAAATTCCAATCCTTGAGCAATAATCAGGAAGCCACGATGAACAGCTGTATCTTCCTGTTCCAATTGATAAAGAGTTTTTTTCGATAAAGAATACCCTGATGGCAATGAAACGGCCAAAAGGCTATCGAATAATGCACAGCCAAAAGGTTGCTCGTCATAATGTCCGAATGTAGGTTTCCAGACAAATTGTTTCGGCAAACGATATTCTATAGCAAACATCAATAAAAGAAATGCCACAATTCCTAGAACGAACCAGCGACTGCCTTTCATTCTTTTCCTCCTTTCCAGATAATTTCCTGCAAATGTTTCATCTGGCAGAAAAGCGTCTCATCTGCTTCAAAATTGCCATAACGCACTCTCAAGAAATGGACAGTCAGCGTACGGAAAGCAGGCATACCCACTTCGGAGTTATACTGAGAAGATGTTTTATAAGGTTGCCAGTCTATCCGATTGTCGTCGTTCAACCGCTTCAAGGTCTGTAGATACAATAAACGTACTGCCCCTTTGTAATCTCGTTGGTTCAATGCTTCTGCTATTTCATTTGGGAAATCAACTCCATAAATCGTATCCTCTTCCACAGTATAGGAGACACTGCTCTTGGCTGAATGCATAAAAAAGCCAGGATGTTTACGGTAAATGAACCAAATAAGCAACAGCAAAAAAATGATAGCCAGACAAATGAGCAAAACTTCGGAATAGCCCACCAATGAATGGCTGCCCAACAAATTGCCCAGCCACTTCTCTAATAGACGGTCGACCCATTCGAAAAGATTTGTATCCGGTGACACTAACTCACGTTGATAATTGTAAGCCGGATCAGACCGCCAGAGCGCAAGCTGTGCAGTATCGCATGCCAATGTGTCAGACAAAGAGGTAACCATCAATATCAGTCAAACTATATTTTTACAGTTTATCAAAGTTTTCAATATCACTTGTCACTGTCACACTGTCTATTACCTCAGAAGCGTGTCCGTATTGATAAATTAATCCTATCAATGAAAAAATCATAGCTAAATAAGCCCCAAAAGCCTGCAAAATACCCAACAGATAAAGTATGAAGCTATATCCAGCTGAAATAGTAGTCTCGCTTCCAGTATCACTTATTGCGAAAAACATCTTCACAATAGTTGCAATATACCACGGCATCATGGTGACACCTTGTAATATACCACCAATAAATCCCATAACAAGCATAATCAAAAATAAACCGCCCCACGTAGGAAAGCCTAGACGGAATGACTTTTTGATAGCTTCCATCAAACCCACATTTTCAAATAGATAAATAGGAGCAGCGAACGACAAGGGAACCATGCAAGCTATCAGCAGCGGAAGAGTAAAAACAAGAGTAATCCACCCTAAAGCTCCCAAAAATCCTATCAAGAAAATAATAAGGAACAACCCCACACCACAGGTAATACCTAAAAGCAACAATTTTTTTATATTGTAAAACAATAAAGGTTTCAACTCGGCTAGCGTAATTCCTTGTAGACGTTCTTCACGCTCATTATATTTACGAACCAGTGCAAAAACCAACGAAGTCAACAAAAGCATCCCTACCATCATACACAGAGAGTATAACGAATAATCAAGTAAAAGTGGTCCCCAAATTGCCGAAACGTCTTCAGTCATCTCTGCCTCTGTCATTGTGCCCAATATAACAGAATTATTCATTAATGAATTTGTGCTCAATGCTTGAATCAAGCACAAGGGCAAAATCAGGTAAGTAGAATACTTCAACAAAGGTTTCCAATTCTCTTTAATAAAGTCAAACGTAGCATTCAGTTTTTCACCAAACGGACGTCTTGCATACATTGCAATTTTAGGTTTCTGCGATTCCATGTTTTCTCTTATTAGGTAAATAAATATAGTAAAAAAGAATAAATGCCAAGGACACAAGGATAAAGCCAAGCCGTAATGCTGTTGGCAAGTCTGTGTGCCGGGTAACAAATCCCTCTATAAATCCAGCCATAATGAATACCGGAACAGTACCCACTATAATTTTTAATCCTCTTTTGGCACCTCGGCGAAAAGACTCCAGACGGGAATAAGTTCCTGGAAAGAGCCAGCCGTTGCCTAAAGCCAACCCCGCGGCACCAGCTACTATAATAGCCCATAACTCGAGAGTTCCATGCAAAAATATGGCAAGCGAAGACTCCCACAATAAGCCATGCTGATAGAAAAAAGTCTGAAAGGCTCCTACCATTACTCCATTACTAAATAATATATAACCTGTTCCAAAACTGGTTAATATTCCCATAGCAAAACAGTGAAAAGAGACCATGATATTATTCAGAGTAATGCCAAGAAACATCGGCACTTCGGAAGAACCATTATATACAGCCATTGGCTCTCCGTTCGCAATGTTTTCCAATGACATATCTACATAAGAATTACCTAAAATCAGACGTACAAAATTCGGATCATTAGCTGTGGATAATACTCCTATAAAAATACTAATTGTAAAAACGACAAAGGATATCAGCAATTCACGACGTGCATCATACATCGTTTGAGGGACTTCATCTGTCCAAAAAGTAAAAACACGCCCCCATTTTTCACGCTTGTTCCGATAAATCTCATGATGAAGAGCAAATGCAAGATTATTCAAATAAATAGTAATACGGGAGTTTGGGAAATGAGTCTGCGAAAAAGCGAGATCGGCAGTAATTTCTACATATACATCGGCAAGTTTATCAGGAGACAGCGTCTTTGCCTGTTCCACTACCCTCTCGGTTTCTTTCCATTTGTCAATATTCCGACGGATAAAGGTTACTTCTTTCATTCTTTCCCGATTTTTCCCGTATAAGTTTTTCTATAAGACAAAAACAAAAATAGAAGCTTTTAGTTATATTTGCAACAGAATCATTAAAATAGTCAAAAAAAATGGCAGAATCTACCATCATTACTGGTCAATTTGTCCATATAACCCAATCACCTGCCAGCATAGGCGAGCGTCTGATAGCTATCGCCATTGATTATACAATTATAATAATTTATTTATTCTCTACCATTACTCTTATACAAAGGATGTATCTCCCGGGAGATTTCCAAGCCATTATATACATCTTTATTATCAACCTGCCTACATTGTTTTATTTTTTCCTGTGCGAAACTTTTAATCATGGGCAGAGCTTAGGAAAAAGGCTTATGAATATCCGGGTCGTAAAGGTAGATGGTTCAACACCTGGCATCAGCTCTTATCTGCTCCGCTGGCTATTATTGCCAATAGACGGCCTGTTGACAGGTGGATTAGGGCTGCTTTCTATACTATTAACAAAAAATAATCAACGCATCGGTGATCTTGCAGCTGGAACGATGGTTATCAAGGAAAAGAACTATCGTAAAATACATGTCAGTCTTGATGAATTTGATTACCTTACCAAAGATTATCACCCTATCTATCCACAAGCAGCCGATTTGACATTAGAACAAATCAATGTAATCACACGCACTTTAGAGACAAACCATCGTGAGCAAAAACAACGTATAGCCTCATTAGCAAAAAAAATACAAGAAATGCTATCCGTAGTTTCCCGAAACCAGACTGACAAAGATTTCTTGCAGACCATTCTTAGGGATTATCAGTACTATGCATTAGAAGAACTTTAGCAAAATCTCTAAAGAATCAGTCTGAGCAGTCCGTATCCTTTTTGCGTATCACTTAAGTCAACCTTTCGTATCACATTAGTCAACCTTTCGTATTACATTAGTCAACCTTTCGTATTACATTAGTGATACGAAAGGAACACATAGGTGATACGCAAAAAAGTTACTATCAAAAATGAATAATAAACGCAATGTGGAGTATAGGAACAGGGGATGGTAGTGTTAGATTTATAGATAAAGAGAAAATGTCCGGCAACAAAAAAGGGAAGAAACGTACTGTTATGTACGCCTCTTCCCTTTTTTATGCTCTCTTTTATGAGACTGTGTCGTATTATTCTTCGCCTTCCAAAGACTCAGAATATTCCATTTCGCCCTGAACTACAAAAAGAATATCTTCTGGATCAAATTCACCTATTCCGTCTTTCTTGGCCTCCTTCACAATATAATCAACCACTGCATCCAAATCTATTTCAATATATCCTTCTGCATCAGGTTGAGAATCCAGAAGGCCACTTTCTACATAATACTCATCAATCAGATCGATGAAATAATAAAGTTGATCATCGTCAAACTTTTCTTTCAGTTCCTGTGGCAAGTAATTCTTGATAAATTCGACAGTCTTACTATCGTCATTATCTTCCAGTAAAAAATCATCTTCCAGTCCCATAATAATCTATTTTAAAAAGGTTTATCTAAGAAACAATTACAAAAGTTTCTTTACTTTCTCTACAAATACCGGCTTTCCAACTGCACCGACCTGCTTATCAACAACTTCTCCATTCTTGAAGAACAGTACCGTTGGAATATTGCGAATGCCGTATTCTGCGGGCAAATCACTATTTTCATCAACATCACACTTACCAATAAGAACCTGTCCTTCAAATTCTGCAGCAAGTTCCTCAATTATAGGAGCCACCATTTTACAAGGTCCGCACCATGGAGCCCAAAAATCTACTACAACCGGCTTCCCTTCTGCAAGAAGCTCTTTATAGTTGCTGTCTGTAATTACTAAAGCCATTTTATCAAGTATTAAATTAATTATAAAAATATATTAGATTGATTTCGTTGCAAATATAATCAATTTATACGGAATCCTAATTCCGGACGCTCTTTTAAATAGGTAACCAACTCTTTACCCACAGAAAGTTTCACAGGACGTGCAATGAGATCTACCGACATATGATTTGAATCCGAATCATCCATAACCTTGAAATAGAGTTCAGTATTTCCCGGGTGTTCTTTGGTCAGCAAAGCCAGTTCTGTAATCAATGCTGTATTCAAAACAGACAAAGGTATAAAGATTGTAATCTTACGCACCAGTTCGTCTTTCACATCGGGTAGTAGCTCCATGGAAGTTATCTTAATTTCATATTCATCCTGCTTCCATTGCCTAGGTTGGCAACGGGCTTTAATATATAAGAATGTACCTTCATTTAGATATCCCTGATAAGTGACCCAGTCATTGCCCCAAAATGGCAATTCGGCAGAACCGGAATAATCTTCTATTTTTGCAATTCCATACGGATTTCCATTCTTACTAACTCCTCTACGAACTCCTGTTACAATTCCTCCCATTGTAATCTCGCGACCTTTCAGCTCCTCCTTGTTTTCCAATTCAGCCATATGTGTATTACAAACATGTTCCAATACAATAGAAAATTCATCCAACGGATGAGCTGAAAGATAAATGCCAACCAATTCGCGTTCCTTATTCAAACGTTCTAGATCACTCCATTTCTCTACCCCTTGAGGAATCTCGGGAGTAGCGACATCTACAACATTATCTCCACCAAACAAAGAATTTATAGCAGCGGCCTTGTCTGCTTGATAGCGGTTGCCATAACGCATAAGAGTTTCCAAGAAAACCTCTCCCTTAGAATTGACAGCAAAATACTGTTCACGCCGCAATTCCGGGAAACTATCAAATCCACCAGCTAGTGCCAGGCACTCCATATTTTTCTTATTACAAGCATTAAGATTCACCCGTTGTACAAAATCAAAGATACCCTTAAACGGACCATTTTTAGTACGTTCTTCCACAATACTTTGCACTGCAGATTCGCCCACACCTTTCACGGCTCCCAGCCCAAAACGAATATTGCCTTCGCGGTTGACCGTAAATTTCAAATTACTTTCGTTTACATCAGGACCAAGTGTTTGGATTCCCATCGCTTTGCACTCATCCATTAGCTTGGTTATATCTGTAATATTTGATAAGCTTCGGCTCATTACGGCAGCCATATATTCCGGAGGGAAATTAGCCTTCAAGTAAGCCGTCTGGTAAGCCACCCATGAATAACAAGTTGCATGCGATTTATTAAATGCGTAGGATGCAAACTTTTCCCAGTCAGTCCAAATTTTTTCCAGAATTTTCGGATCATGACCATTTTTACGTCCACCTTCAATAAATTTAGGTTTCATATGATCCAGTTTATCACGCAATTTTTTACCCATAGCTTTACGGAGGGCATCCGATTCACCACGTGTAAAATCAGCCAATAAACGTGACAAAAGCATCACCTGCTCCTGATAAACAGTAATCCCATATGTATCTTTCAGGTACTTTTCCATGATAGGTATATCGTACTCGATGGGTTTACGTCCATGCTTCCGATCAATAAAGTCTGGTATATAGTCCATCGGTCCTGGACGATAAAGCGCATTCATCGCTATTAAATCCTCAAAAGTAGAAGGCTGTAGTTCTCGCAGATATTTCTGCATACCAGCAGATTCAAACTGAAATGTCCCAATAGTTCGCCCTTCACTATACAGCTTATAAGTTGCCGGGTCATTGATATCAATCTGATCTACATCTATCTCCACTCCACGACTGATCCGAATGTTTTCAACAGCCTCTTTGATAATGGAAAGAGTTTTAAGACCAAGAAAATCCATCTTGATCAATCCAGTATCTTCAATTACCGATCCTTCATATTGAGTTACCAGCATTTTTTCACCGGTTTCTTTATCATCTGCCGTACTGACAGGAACCCAGTCTGTTATGTCATCCCGACAAATAATTGTGCCACAAGCATGCACTCCTGTTCCACGGACATTTCCCTCAAGCATTTTAGCATACTTGATTGTATCCCTCACCAAAGGATCGGGAGAAGCTTCGGCTGCTTGCAATTCCGGAACATAATCGATAGCATTCCTTAAATTCAATTTTTTATCAGGAATCTTATCCGGCACGAGCTTAGCCAACCGTTCCGACTCAGCAAGAGGTAATTTCTGTACACGTGCAACATCCTTTATTGCCAGTTTTGTTGCCATTGTACCATAAGTAATGATATGCGCAACCTTTTCCTGACCATATTTATTAGTCACCCAGCGTAATACTTCCCCGCGCCCATCATCGTCAAAATCAACATCAATATCTGGTAGAGAAATACGGTCCGGATTCAAAAAACGCTCGAAAAGCAAATCGTACTGAATCGGATCTATCTTCGTAATTCCCAAGCAATAGGCCACAGCGGAACCTGCCGCAGAGCCACGGCCAGGTCCCACAGATACGCCCAATTCCTTTCGTGCTGCATTTATAAAATCCTGTACAATCAGAAAATACCCGGGAAATCCCATCGTTTTCATTATATACAATTCGAATTTCAAACGTTCCTGAACTTCTTCTGTCAAAGGATCACCATATAGCCGTTTGGCACCATCAAAAGTTAATTTTGCCAGATAATCACCTTCAAGTTTTATACGATATAATTTATCATACCCTCCCAAACGTTGAATCTTAGCATTGGCAGCCTCCTCGCTCAATACAACATTTCCATGTTCATCCTGAGTAAACTCATCAAAAAGGTCTTTTTCTGTATACCTTTTCCGATATTCTTCTTCTGTGCCAAAATCCTCTGGAATAGCAAAAGTAGGCATGATAGGAGCATGATCTATAGAATAATATTCTACCTTATCCAAGATCTCCAGCGTATTACTTAAGGCTTCAGGAACATCTGCGAAAATCTCATTCATCTCCTCACGGGTCTTCATCCATTCCTGCTTGGTATATAGCATCCGGGTTGGGTCGTCCAGATCTTTTCCTGTGCTCAAACAGATCAAACGATCATGAGCCTCAGCATTTTCTTCATCTACAAAATGAACATCATTTGTGCAAACCAGCTTAATATTGTATTTTTGGGCATATTCAATTAAATGTTTATTGACTTTTACCTGAAGCGGATATGCCTCACGATTAGCACGAATAGTAGGGTCTGTCACCTTATGCCGTTGCAATTCCAGATAATAATCTTCCCCAAACAGATTTTTATACCATTGTATAGCCTCTTCGGCTTCAGCGAACTGTTCATTTGTAATCCTCTTGGGAATTTCTCCTCCCAAACAGGCAGAACATACAATCAGTCCCTCATGATATTTTTCAAGTTCACTACGGTCTGTACGTGGACGCATATAATATCCACGTGTCCATGCATGAGAAACCAGCTTAATTAAGTTATGATACCCCTTTTCATTCTTGGCCAACACAACAAGATGATAACCACTCTGATCTTGCTTGCCCTCTTTTTGATCCATCGTACGACGTGCTACATACATCTCACAGCCAATAATAGGCTTGAACAGTCTACCCTCTGCCTCTACCATTTTTGCCTTACAAGATGCAATTTCAGCCTCTCGATTTTCACATTCTATCAATCCAGACTCCAGATCCGCAATCTTTTTCTTCAGTTCCTTAATTTCCCCTTTAGGCCCACTATTCTTCTTATTGACATAATTCGTAAACTCTTTGATACCAAACATGTTTCCATGATCGGTTACGGCAATACCTTTCATGCCATTCTGAATAGCCTTATCTACCAAGCGGGCAACACTGGCCTGACCATCCAAAAGAGAATATTGTGTATGGACATGCAAATGAACGAAATCCTGCATAACAATAAATAAACGATTTAAATTTGATGACGTAAAAATACGAGCTCCCTGATTATAAACAAAAATAATCCTCAAAAAGTTATTAACACCAACATTTCTACATGCATTTACTTGCTGATATTTTAAATTAAGTATATTTTTGCAGACAATATTATCAACAGATATAATATACATGGGTCGATTAAAGAAACTAAAAAAAATACGTATACACCGAGAAGGCACACATATCCTATGGGGGAGTTTCCTATTACTATCATTCATAAATGCTGCATTTTACTGGGGCATTGATTGTAAAATTCCCTTTTATATTGTAGCTATAGCCAGTATAGTTATCTATTTGTTAATGGTTAACTTTTTCCGTTGTCCAATCAGATTATTTGGGAAAGATACAGAAAAAATAGTAGTGGCTCCAGCCGATGGAAAGATTGTTGTCATAGAAGAAGCGGATGAACATGAATACTTTCATGACCGCCGATTAATGATATCTATATTCATGAGTATCGTAAACGTACATGCCAACTGGTATCCTGTAGACGGGACAATAAAGAAAGTCGCTCATCATAACGGTAATTTCATGAAAGCATGGCTGCCTAAAGCAAGTACTGAGAACGAACGTTCTACTGTAGTCATAGAGACTCCAGAAGGAACAGAAGTATTAGTACGGCAGATTGCAGGAGCCGTTGCACGACGCATTGTTACTTATGCAGAAGTAGGAGAAGAATGCTATATTGACGAACACATGGGGTTCATAAAATTTGGTTCACGTGTAGATGTATATTTACCAATAGGGACAGAAGTCTGTGTCAATATGGGCCAACTGACAACTGGTAATCAGACAGTGATTGCCAAACTCAAATAAACCACAATTGATAATGCCAAACAAAATAAAAAACAATATTCCTAACACAGTTACTTGCCTAAACCTGTTTTCAGGATGTATCGCTTGTATCATGGCTTTTGAAGGCCATTACGAAGCAGCATTTCTTTTTATTATCCTCAGTGCTGTTTTCGATTTTTTCGACGGACTGTTGGCGCGTGCTTTGAATGCCCATTCTGTCATCGGCAAAGATTTGGATTCACTGGCTGATGATGTTAGCTTTGGAGTTGCTCCTTCTATTATTATTTTTTCTCTTTTCAAAGAAATGCATTATCCGGAAGCACTTACTTCCATAGCTCATTATTTGCCATATACAGCTTTTCTTATTTCTGTATTTTCAGCTTTACGTTTGGCTAAGTTCAACAACGATACACGTCAGACAAGTTCTTTCGTCGGCCTTCCTGTACCGGCTAATGCACTATTTTGGGCATCCTTAGTAGTAGGGAATCACGACTGGCTATTATCAAAATGTAATCCCATCTGTTTGCTTATACTAGTATGTCTGTTCTCATGGCTTCTTGTATCAGAGATTCCAATGTTCTCTCTCAAGTTCAAGAATCTTTCATGGAAAGACAATAAAGTAAGTTTTATCTTTCTGATTATCTGCATTCCGCTTCTCATATTTCTAAAGATTCTTGGCTTTGCAGCTATCATCGTATGGTACATCCTGCTATCTGTACTCACCCAGAAAAGGAAATAAACATTTTTCTGGCACAGTTGTTGTATTGGAAGTATCAGCTATTATCATAAAAATCATAAAGAATGCATATTATACTATTCATACTACTTATCATTGGTTTCATTATTATCTTCGGTCTCTCTGTTATAGGTGCTATACTAAGAAGCCTTTTTGGTATAGGACGTCGTCCTCATGCCAGCACCTACAATGGCGAAGAGCGTTCTTCCTCCAACCGGTCGTCAAATAATTCCGGTAATAATACGGAAGAAGTATCTCCAAATAGCAAAGTATATAAGCATAAGAAGATTTTCAGCAAAGACGAAGGTGAATATGTAGACTTTGAAGAAATCAAAGAATAACATACTATTTATCTTTTTACCACTGCTCTTATTTTATCCCAAGCCTCATATTCTTCCTACATAATATCATCATCTTTTGCCCTTTTGTCAGCAAAGGTTAGCTGACATATTGGGAAAGGTTAGCTGACATGTCAGCAAAGGTTAGCCAACATGTTGGGAAAGGTTAGCTGATAAAGCCTCTAAAAGAGAGGCATCCAAACGCATATGAGCCAGCCAGCCCCCAACCATAATAGACACAAAAAAGACCTCCATTTATCCACAAAAATTGTCAAAGACATACGGATAAATGGAGGCTTTAAAATAAATTATACGCGCCTTACGCTATTTCGTAATCTTTACAACAAATCCCCCACCAGGAGCCATATGTAGTTTTATTTTTTCATCAGCAGAAACACGCTGCATCTCTCGTTTATAGTCTTTCCCGACACGGTCGGCATTTATTCCGTCTCTAAAAATCTCGGCATTGAATTCTCCTTTACCCAGAAAAGACAAGTCAATTTCCACATCACGCTCATTCCAGTCTGTTATTCCTCCGACATACCATGTTTCTCCCTTCTGACGCGCCATTACGATATATTCTCCCACTTTTCCACTGATAGGAAGAGTGTTCTCCCATACGGTAGGAATCGAAGCTATAAATTTTGTACATTCTTCTTCTTTCATGTAATTTGTAGGTGCATCGCAAAGCATATTGATAGGAGAATCAAATATGGTATACAACGCTAACTGACGGCAACGGGTTCCCTGACTCATCGGTTCGGTATATACTGCATGGAAATTTTTCATTATAACATTGTTCATCGCACCCTGAGTATAGTCCATTGGTCCGGCCACCATACGGATAAAAGGCACGGTTACATCATAAACAACCTGATCGGTACCCGGTTCTGCCCATTTCAATTCTTCCAATCCATGAACACCTTCAAAATTTATCGTATTCGGATAAGTACGTTGGAGCCCTGTCGGTTTGAATGTTCCGTGTAAATCAATCAGCAACTTATACTTAGCACCTGTTTCAGCTGCTTTACGATTAAATTCTACAACCTGCTGATCGTCACGGTCCATAAAGTCTATTTTGAATCCTTTAATTCCCATTGCAGCATAGTGCTTGCAAACACGTTCCATATCTTTTTCAAATGCCCGATAACCAGCCCATAATATCAGATCTACATTTTTACTATCAGCATAATTTACCAATTCTTTCAAATCAATTTCGGGAATAATTTGGAACAAATCAGCTTTTCCCGGCACAGACCACCCCTCATCCAGAATCACATATTCAATGCCGAACTTAGAAGCAAAATCACAAAGCAAAAATGCAATTACTACATTAGCTATTGACAACCAGAAACAGTTATGGATAGGGACATACGGACAAGGAATATGCAGATACAATGAAAAAACAGACAACTTCATACGATATGACAGCCTCGAACTTCCCAACCAGATTATTGCTTCCATCATTCCTAAGGGTGATTTGCTGTGGATCAGCACCAATAAAGGGCTGGCTGCCTATAATCCGAATTCCGGTTATCTGAAGACCTATTCAAAATCGAATGGGTTGTACAATGAGCAGTTCACTCCGAATGCAGGAATTGAAGCCAACAATGGTACTGTGTTTTTAGGGGCTACAAATGGCTTCTGTCTTTTCTCACCACAAAATCTGCGGGAAAACACATACAATCCTCCAGTTGTCCTGACAGGAATGACCATTTTCGGAAAAGATGTACAGACAAACATCCTGATACACCTTTAGAAAAAGCAATTGGATATACTCACGAAATCACTTTGAAACATAATCAGTCTATGATCGGATTCGATTTTGCCGCACTAAGTTACATTGCTCCCAAAGAGAATCATTATCAGTATATATTAGAAGGATTAGACAACGAATGGCAGTTTACACAAGGAGACAACAATCATCTATCCTACTCCAACTTGCCCCCGGTAAATATGTGTTAAAAATAAGAGGTACTAACAGCGACAAGATATGGAGCACTAACGAAGTAGAACTGAATATTACAGTACTTCCGCCATTCTTCCGGTCGCAGATAGCTTACATTGTTTATACAATAACAACACTGATCATACTGTTACTGCTGACACGATATTATATAAAGAGAGCGGAACGACGTCAGAAAGCACATATCCAACGCCTAAACGACGAAAAGGAAAAAGAACTCTACAACTATAAAATTGACTTTTTCACAAACATTGCCCATGAAATACGAACTCCGCTGAGTCTGATTATAGGTCCATTAGAATATCTGATGAAAAATACAAGCATCAACAATACATATGGAGAATATCTAAGTATTATCGAACAGAACTATAAACGCCTATATGTACTAGTCACTCAGCTATTAGACTTCCGGAAAATGGATTCCGGTTCTTACACACTCTCGTATGATGTCTACCCCATTAAAAAGACAATCACTAAAATCAGTTATATCTTTGAACTTTCTGCAAGACAGAAAGGCATAGCCATAGATATATCTTCTATCCCAGGAAACATGAACATTGTAACCGACGAAGAAGCTTTTACCAAAATAATAAGTAATTTACTAAGCAATGCCTTGAAATATGCCCATAGAACAATCACAATTACTGCCTCAGAAAGTGAAGCAGAAACAATTATCACCATTGCAGATGATGGCATTGGCATATCCGATCAAGAAAAAGACAAAATATTTGAAGCTTTCTATCAGGTTAAAAACAACCATGAAATCAACAGACTGGGTATAGGGATAGGACTTCACATGACACGTTCTCTGGTACAATTAATGAATGGAAAGATAGAAGTTAACGATCGAATCGATGGTAAAAGCGGGGCAGTGATTTCAGTCCATTTTCCAAAACAGAAAAACAGTCTGTCAACAAATGGAAATAGCAAACGAATTGAAAATACCATTGTATACAATAATACGGAAGAAGAAATTCAAAGCGAATCTTCCTGTGAAGAAGAATTTAATAAACAATACACTGTCATGCTGGTAGATGACAACCCTGAGATACTGAATTTTCTCTCTAAAGTTTTATCCGATAGATATTTCATAATATCTGCTTCGGATGGAAAAGAGGCTTTACAGATTCTTGATAAAAACAAAATAGATCT
Source organism: uncultured Bacteroides sp. (assembly GCA_944322345.1). GTDB lineage: Bacteria > Bacteroidota > Bacteroidia > Bacteroidales > Bacteroidaceae > Bacteroides. The sequence continues at coordinate 51,653 of CALUOO010000012.1, forward strand.
GATTGTCAGTGATGTAATGATGGATCAGATGAATGGATTCGAATTATGCGCACAAATAAAAAGTAATCTCAATATTTCTCACATTCCAGTAATCTTGCTAACAGCAAAAACTGATACCGAAAGCAAAATTAAAGGACTGGAAGCAGGTGCAGATGCATACATTGAAAGGCCATTTTCACCTTTCCATCTGAAGGCTCAAATAGAAAACCTGTTCAAAAAAAGAGAAAAACAAAGAAAAGAATACATATCCAATCCTCTGTCGGAACTTCGCACCACCGTCCACAACCGATTAGACGAAGAATTTATGAATAAATGTACCAACATTATATTGAAGAACATCGAAGATCCCGAATTTTCCATTAACGTATTGGCTCAAGAATTGAACATGAGTCGTACTTCTGTCTTTACTAAGATAAAAGGTACTATAGGTATGACACCAAACGATTTTATAAAAATCACAAGACTGAAAAAAGCTTGTAAAATGATGGCTGAGGGAGAATACAGAGTTACCGAAATCGGATTTCTTGTCGGATTCAGTTCTTCATCTTATTTTGCCAAATGTTTTCAAAAACAATTTGGAATGTTACCAACAGAATTTATAAAGCAATTGAAACAAGAAGGGAAATAGCTAATACAAAAGCAATTCATCGTCTCCTGGCAGAAAAAAATGTTTTCATCAGCAATGCACATTCGTCTGCCAATACTCCCTTTACAACTACTGTTTTGGGGTGTAAAGCTTGTGCAGCATATTTTTGATATCCTCTTTTTTCATCGTCAGCACCAAATACAAGCCGACCTGTTTGTGCCCATGCTATAGCTCCTGCACACATGACACAAGGCTCTACAGTAACATACAAAGTACAATCTGTCAGATATTTTCCACCCAACACATTAGCAGCAGCAGTAATAGCTTGCATTTCTGCATGAGCAGTAACATCGTTCAATGTTTCAGTAAGATTATGTGCACGTGCAATAATGCGTTCTTTACACACTACAACAGCTCCAACCGGTACCTCACCTATTTCTACAGCTTTCTGAGCCTCAATCAGAGCCTGTTTCATAAAGTATATGTCGCCCAGCATATCAGCGCCTCATATCATGTTCACCAAAAAGAGTAGGGTAATCCTCTTCCATGTTTTTATGAATAAACATAAGGATTGTTTCACGAAGCCAACGAGACTTGTTGGTTATTTTATACTTTTCCAGATAACGGTCGATAATCCGCTGCTCCTCATCGCTCAGCAGAATACTCATACGCCGTTCCCGTCGGGGAGTTTCAACGTACATTTTCAGACATTTCCTACTCCTTTTTCTCATATTTCGTGCAAATTTACTTTTACTTCTGTAAAAACAAAAAAGAAAAAGACGTATTTTTGCGAAAAAAGATGGCCAAACATAATGATTTAGGAAAGGATGGTGAAAATGCAGCTGTAACCTATTTGGAAAATCACGGTTACATCATCCGACATCGTAACTGGCGAAAAGGGCATTTTGAACTGGACATTGTGGCAGCAAAAGCAAATGAGTTGATTGTCGTAGAAGTAAAAACACGGAGCAATACACTGTTTGCCCAGCCACAAGATGCCGTCACATTGTCTAAAATCAAGCGGACTGTCCGTGCAGCCGATGCCTATATCAAACTGTTCCAATTGGATGTACCTGTACGTTTTGATATCATTACTGTGACAGGTACAAAAGATAATTTTAAGATAGAACATATAAAGGAGGCTTTTTTCCCTCCTTTGTTCTAATACAAATTTACAATTATGAATGTAGAAAGTATCAGAGAATACTGCCTGAATAAAAAAGGAGTAACCGAATCTTTTCCTTTTGATGACGTATCACTGGTGATGAAGGTGATGGGCAAAATGTTCGCACTGATTGATTTGGAAAGCGCCAACTACATCGCTCTAAAATGTGATCCAGAACGAGCCATTGAACTGCGAGAACATTACAACAGTATTGATGGAGCTTATCATTTCAACAAAAAATACTGGAACAGTGTCCGTTTCGACAGTGATGCAGACGACAAGTTAATAAAAGAGCTAGTAGACCATTCATACGAAGAAGTTATCAAAAAATTTTCAAAAAAACTGCGTAACGAATATGATTCACTTCCCTGAAACATTTCCTGTCCCTCTGATCCATGTTCATGAGACAGACTCAACCCTCAATTATTTACAAACACTATGCAAACAATCTGTTCCCAAGGAGTTCACTACTGTAGTCGCAGATTTTCAGACTTCAGGACGCGGACAAAGAGGAAATTCATGGGAATCGGAGAGTGGGAAGAATCTTTTGTTTAGCTTTGTTCTGTTTCCCACTTTTCTAGAAGCACGACGTCAATTCCTCATTTCTCAAATCATCTCACTTGCTATTAAAGAAGAGTTGGATACATATACCAGTGAGATATCAATCAAATGGCCAAATGATATTTACTGGAAAGAAAAAAAAATATGCGGCATGTTGATTGAAAACGACCTGGTAAGCAAATACATAAATCAAAGTATTGCAGGAATAGGAATCAATATCAATCAGAAGCTATTTCTCAGTACAGCTCCAAATCCTGTATCATTGCTCCAAATCACCCAGCAACAGCATGATATTGCCCAAATAGCCAGCAACATTATTGTACGAATACAAGAATATTATGCTTTGCTTCAGAAAGGAGAGACACAATCTATTGCCCACCGATATAAAGAAGCACTCTTCAGAAAAAAAGGGATGTATCTGTACAGAGCGGGAGAATGCGAGTTCAAAGCATGTATCGTAGACGTAGAACCGGATGGAAGACTTGTATTGGAAGACGAATTCGGGGAGAGAAAAGAATATATGTTCAAAGAAGTAGAATATATTTTGAAATAACTATAACTCCATGAAAACAAAGTACTTATTTCTTATCAGTTTATTACTGATTGTGGCCACGCTACTAAGTTGCTCTAAATCGGAATCTTCAAATGATTTGTTGGAACTTTCACAATCTGCATTCAAAGATGTCAGTGCCAATGGTGATATTTTAAGAATACAGATTAAAAGTAACGGTACGTGGAGGGCCAACAGCAGTGCACAATGGTGTATTCCCTATAACGAGCAGGGAGCCAGTGGGGATGAGCTGGTCATATCGGTTGCAGCCAACTCCGAAGCAGTCCAACGAAGTACAAGCATTATGGTGACTTGTGGAACAGACAGCCGGAACATTCAAATTGAGCAAGCACCTTCTACACAGACATTAGAAGAAATGCACTATACACTTCCGGTTATTTTCCATGTACTCTCACCTGCAAACAAAACAGCTCCTACAATTCCTGCTCAACGTTTTTCCATCATTATCGACCATGTCAACCAATTATATCGAGGCAATGCAGAAAGTTCAGACATGAACCTGACTTTTGAACTCGCCACCATCGGTACCGACGGTAAAGAGTTGGCAACACCAGGTGTCGAGTATATCACATGGTCGGGACGTTATCCGATAGATTGTGAAGAATTTATGACAGACCAGACTGGGAAATATGTAAACTATTTATGGGATCCTAATTTATATATCAACGTAATGGTATATGATTTCGAACAACCAAACCCATATTCTACAATCTTGGGAATCTCTCATCTTCCTTTTTCTACTGCCGGAAGTAATTATTTAGAAGGATTAAGCCAGACCAGTTACTCCTATTTGAAAAAGTCAAACCTGAAATTTCCATATTGCACTTCCATCAACAGCGAATTTATAGATGATACATCTCCAACAAGCAGTATCTATGTTACTCTGGCTCATGAGCTGGGACATTACTTAGGACTATACCATGCTTTCAATGAGGATGAAGAAGGGAATATGGCAGACTACTGTACAGACAGTGATTACTGCGAAGATACTCCTCCCTATAACAAAGTACAATACGATGAATGGCTTTATCAAAACCAAGAAGTCTCTTCCGATTTTGGGTTCTTTGCCCGCCGTATCAATTGTGCGACCGGCGAAGAATTTACAGCACGAAATATCATGGATTATGCCTATTGCTATTCCGACCAATTTACTCCCGACCAACGCGCACGTGTCCGCCATGTACTGATGTACAGTCCACTTATACCGGGAGCCAAACAAACGGCTTCAACAAGTATCCGTTCTGCCGGCGAAGAGAAGATTGACCTTCCGATACGTACCGTTCAATAATATACATCTGCTTACATATCTATAAGCCTAAAAAGAGATGAACCGCCTCATCGGCGGTTCATCTCTTTTTCTACAACCTGTATCTTGTCTAGTGTTTTTTTAGCTTCAGTAGAAGGAAATTTTTGAATTACTTTTTCCAACGATTCGCGTGCTTTTGTATAGGCTGAAGAGAACAGTCTATATAATCCATCCCGATAACGGGCATACTGCATCCGTGTCGGTGAAGAAATGCTCCGATAATCATTCTCCAGTTTTTTCTTTTCCTGCTCGCCCAATAAATAATAATAATTCCCCAAAAAGATATTTGCAGCCAGATTGTCGGAGTCTGCCGCCAAAATCTGCTCATAAATTCTTAATGCATCTTTCTCCTGACCTCTACAAAGCTGCATTTCAGCACAAGCCTCCATATATCCGATATCATCTGGATTTTTCTGCAAAAGTTCCTTATAAAAAAGATAAGCCTTATCAAAATTACGGTTTCTCTTGAATGCAACAGCCAACTCGTTTGCAAAATCCTCACAATAGTCAGCATTCTTGTCTATGTCCACCCAATAATACATTTCCGAACGATTGATATCCAACTCTATAGCCTGCCGGAAATAACTCACAGCCGGTCTCTCCTTACCAGCTTCAATGGCAGAAGAGACTTTACCCAGCATTTCATCTACCGTTTGAGCCTGAGATACCGGCATCAAAATCCATAAAAAGGAGAAAAGAACAGTTAAGGCTTTCATAATCCGCATATTTTAACGACACCGACAAAGATAACGAAAAAAGTATTCTCTTGTTCAGCAAAAAACAGATTAATTTATTCACTTTCTGAGTAACTTTGCATCCTCAAAACGAATAAACATAACTTCCGACTTTATGACAGAGCAACAGTCACTTACAATCAACAAACAGATCCTGCGGATTGCCATCCCATCCATCATCTCGAACATTACTGTTCCACTTTTAGGGCTCATTGATGTCACCATTGTCGGGCATCTGGGAGCACCAGTCTATATCGGTGCCATCGCTGTGGGAGGCATGTTGTTTAACATCATCTACTGGATATTCGGTTTTCTTCGGATGGGAACAAGTGGCATGACGTCTCAAGCCTACGGAAGGGGTGACCACCGAGAAGTAACACAACTGTTATTCCGCTCAATTGGAATGGGCGGTATGATAGCTTGCTGTCTGCTGTTGCTGCAATATCCCATCTGTAAAATAGCCTTCACTCTGATACATACAACTGACGAAATCAGAGAACTCGCCACACTCTATTTCCGTATCTGCATCTGGGGAGCACCGGCCATGTTGGGATTATACGGATTTGCAGGATGGTTTATAGGCATGCAGAACTCACGTTTCCCGATGTATATCGCCATCACACAAAACATTGTCAATATCGTAGCAAGTCTCTGTTGTGTCTATGTGTTCGGAATGAAAGTGGCAGGGGTAGCCACAGGAACCGTAATTGCCCAATATGCAGGCTTTCTGATGGCCGTACTACTCTATTTACGCTACTACAGTCGGCAACGGACAACCGTCACATGGAAAGAAGTCTGGCAACAGGAAGCAATGTCACGTTTCTTTCAGGTCAACAGAGATATTTTTCTGCGTACACTCTGCCTTGTCTGCGTCACCATGTATTTCACCTCAGCCGGAGCCGCACAAGGTGAAATAATACTTGCTGTCAACACGCTGCTGATGCAGCTGTTTACACTTTTCTCCTATATCATGGACGGATTTGCATACGCTGGTGAGGCCTTAACCGGACGATATGTCGGTGCACGCGACACGAATGCTCTGCAACGTACCATCCGGCAGTTGTTCGTATGGGGAAGCACCCTGTCACTTGCTTTCACATTGCTCTATCTGACCGGCGGGAAAGCATTCCTGCATCTGCTGACAAACGAAGCTGCAGTGATAGCGGAAGCCAACCACTACTTCTACTGGGTACTTGCCATTCCAATGGCTGGTTTCGCCGCTTTTTTGTGGGACGGCATTTTCATTGGCGCAACTGCCACAAGGCAGATGCTCATCGCCATGTTCATTGCCTCAGCCCTCTTCTTTATCGTCTATTTTACATTCCGTACTTCGCTGGGCAACCATGCACTATGGATGTCTTTCCTCATCTATTTAAGTACACGGGGAGTCATACAAGGCATGCTGAAAAATAAGATTCATTCCCGTCACTTCCTACATCCCTAAGAACGGGTTTTGCATTGCCTTGTGCAAAAATTTGCATTGCTTTATGCAGAAAATTGCACTGCCTTATGCAAAAGTTTGCATTACCCAATGCAAAACAGAGATTTATTACCTTTAAATAAGACAAGGAGGACGGTTCGGCATAGTCAAACCTGAAAACGGCGTTTTTGTTTGCCTCTGCATTCGACTTTTACTACCTTTGCCGCCAAAATCAAAACAATATTACAGATTATGGCAAAGTTTCAACGGATACTGCTTAAATTAAGCGGCGAAAGCCTGATGGGCGAAAAGCAATACGGCATTGATGAAAAACGTTTGGCAGAATATGCACAGCAAATCAAAGAGATTCACGAACTTGGCGTACAGATAGGTATTGTCATCGGAGGTGGAAACATCTTCCGTGGACTAAGTGGTGCCAGCAAGGGATTCGACCGTGTAAAAGGCGACCAGATGGGTATGCTGGCCACTGTAATCAACAGCCTTGCCCTGAGTTCGGCACTGACAGCTACAGGCGTAAAAGCACGTGTGCTGACAGCCATCCGCATGGAGCCCATCGGAGAGTTCTACAACAAATGGAAAGCCATCGAATGTATGGAACAGGGAGAAGTGGTTATCATGTCTGCAGGTACAGGCAATCCATTCTTTACCACCGATACAGGCTCATCACTCCGCGGCATTGAGATAGAAGCCGACGTAATGTTGAAAGGCACCCGTGTAGACGGTATCTATACAGCCGATCCGGAAAAAGATCCTACAGCCACCAAGTTTCACGACATCACCTACGACGAAGTACTGAAGCGTGGACTGAAAGTAATGGATCTGACAGCCACCTGTATGTGTAAGGAGAATAACCTGCCTATCGTAGTGTTTGATATGGATACAGTAGGTAATCTTAAAAAAGTGATCAACGGAGAAGAAATCGGAACATTGGTACATAACTAATCATTGGGTAATGGGGCAGTAAGTGATTAGTGACAAGAATGGATGTCACCAGAGAAACTTACAGCCTCATTATCTTTAACATAAGCTTATACTAAGTGCAGCCCAGAACGCATCGGAAGATATCCTCCAAAGCAAAAAGAGACTCAGATTTGTTCAGCACAACAAATGTATCAAGCAAAAGAGGTTAATAAACAATTTGTTTCACTCACAATTTAGAACTCAACACTTTTAACTTATTACTCATATGAGTACCCGTACAAAAGGTTTTCTTTATGGCGCCATTGCAGCAGCAAGCTATGGGATGAACCCACTCTTCACACTCCCCCTCTATGCTGCCGGCATGAGCGTAGATAGTGTATTATTCTATCGGTATCTGTTTGCAGTCATTGTACTCAGCATTCTAATGAAGCTTCAAAAACAATCGTTCGCCTTGAAGAAGACAGATATCCTTCCACTTGTTATCATGGGATTGTTGTTTTCATTCTCTTCCCTGTTTCTCTTCATGAGCTACAATTATATGGACGCTGGCATTGCGTCGACTATTCTGTTTGTCTATCCTGTCATGGTGGCAGTTATTATGGGAGTATTCTTTAAAGAGAAAATTTCACTCATCACCATGTTCTCCATCCTGCTTGCACTATCTGGCATAGCGCTTCTCTATCAGGGTGATGGTAACCGTCCGCTATCTACCATGGGCATACTGCTTGTATTACTCTCGTCACTTTCATACGCCATTTACATAGTAGGGGTCAATCGTTCATCACTCAGCAATCTTCCTACGATTAAACTGACATTTTACGCCATACTGTTCGGATTGTCCATCTATGTTGTGCGCCTGAACTTCTGTACAGACCTTCAGGCGGTGCCATCCGGCTGGCTATGGGCAGACACACTGGCACTTGCCATACTACCCACTGCGCTTTCCATGATCTGTATAGCTCAGGCCATTCACTATATTGGCTCTACTCCTACTGCCATTCTCGGTGCATTGGAGCCTGTAACAGCCCTTTTCTTCGGCGTCCTGCTATTTCATGAAACACTGACTCCACGCCTTATCGTAGGCATTCTGATGATACTTATTGCAGTCACATTGATTTTTACAGGTAAAACACTTGCAAAAAAGATGGGCATGCTGTTGCAGATAACTAAAAAATAAGCTACTTTTGCTCAAAATCCGATTAATTATAAGTAAACGAGTTTGTTAGGCGATAAGTATTCGATTCTCAAAACTGTAGCAGAGCTGCAACTTATCGGCTTACAGATTCAAAAGCTAATGAATTAAATATTTAATTATCAATAATATGTTAGACGTAAAGACTTGCCTTGACAATGCACAGGAAAAGATGGATATGGCCATCATGTATTTGGAAGAAGCATTGGCACACATCCGTGCCGGAAAAGCGAGTACCCGATTGCTGGACGGCATCCGCGTAGACTCTTACGGAAGCATGGTTCCTATCAACAATGTGGCAGCCGTAACAACTCCGGACGCACGTAGCATCGCCATCAAGCCATGGGACAAAAGCATGTTCCGCATCATCGAAAAAGCTATCATAGATTCAGATCTGGGTATTATGCCCGAGAATAATGGAGAAATTATCCGCATCGGCATTCCTCCATTGACTGAAGAACGCCGGCGCCAACTGGCTAAGCAATGTAAGGGCGAAGGAGAAACAGCAAAAATCAGTGTACGTAATGCTCGACGTGACGGCATCGATGCTTTGAAAAAAGCCGTGAAAGACGGTCTGGCAGAAGACGAACAGAAAAATGCAGAAGAGAAACTGCAGAAAATCCATGATAAATATATCAAGCAGATAGATGAAATGCTGGCTGAGAAAGACAAAGAAATCATGACAGTATAATTGAAAAGCCAATTAAGAATGAGGAACCAAGAATCGTCATTAAACGTGAAAGTTCTTCATTCTTAATTCTCAGTTCTTAATCTAACAAATAAGCATTTTCTTAATTCTGAAAGTCTATAGTTTTATTGACTTAAAGAATTAAAATGTCAATAAACTCCCCAAAACTTATCTACTTTAGTGCACGGTTTAGTCATCAAAAATACAGGTAGTTGGTATCAGGTAAAGACCGACGAAGGACAACTTATAGAATGTAAAATCAAAGGTAATTTCCGTTTAAAAGGTATCCGGAGTACAAATCCTGTTGCAGTAGGCGATCGTGTACAAATCATACAGAACCAAGAGGGAACAGCATTTATCAGTGAAATTGAAGATCGGAGAAACTATATTATCCGCCGTGCATCCAACCTCTCGAAACAGTCACATATTCTTGCTGCCAACCTCGATCAGTGCATGCTGATCATAACTGTTAACTACCCAGAAACAACTACCATCTTCATTGACCGTTTTCTGGCCACAGCCGAAGCTTACCGCATCCCGGTAAAACTGATTTTTAATAAGATTGATGTATACGATGAAGATGATACTCGCTATCTGGACGCACTAATCCATCTGTATACCCACATTGGTTATTCCTGTTTCAAAGTTTCCGCCAAAGAGAGTATAGGGATAGAGACACTCAAGAAAGAGCTGGCTAGCAAAGTTACGTTATTGTCCGGACACTCCGGAGTAGGCAAATCTACACTCATTAACGTACTTCTGCCTGGAACAGAGACAAAAACCGGAGCCATTTCGTCTTATCACAACAAGGGGATGCATACAACCACCTTTTCCGAAATGTTCCCAGTAGAAGAAAATGGATACATCATCGACACACCGGGTATCAAAGGGTTTGGTACATTCGATATGGAGGAAGAAGAAATCGGGCACTACTTCCCCGAAATATTCCAGACATCGGCAGATTGCAAATACAGCAACTGCACACACCGTCACGAGCCCGGATGTGCTGTTCGTCGTGCCGTAGAAGAACATCTGATCAGTGAATCTCGCTATACCTCATACCTCAACATGCTTGAAGACAAAGAAGAAGGGAAATACAGGGAAGCGTATTAAACATCACATATTTTTAGCTACATCTTTTCATTCTAAAATTATAAGCTGCTTTACTATGTAGCATATATATTCATGTTTCTACAAAAAGAGGTCCCCAAATAATTTTTTGAGATGGTCTTTTTGCGTCTGTACAAAAATCGGGCAGCCCTAACTTCACTCAGTGAAAATTTGATATCCAGTAATCGAATATTGGACATTACGCTTGCCTTATGCCTTTTCTTGATTATCCATAAATTACTGTCAAATGACAATCTTATATTTTCGGGGGTTAATTCGCATACATCAACATAAGAAAGCCCAATGTAGCAACTAAAAATGAATATATCACGAACTTGTTCCAGTTGTTTGCCGTCGAATGTCTTTTGATATATCCGGTCTAATTCTGCCTATTCAAGAAAATCTCTTTCTACATATTCAAATTTTAGTTTATATGCCCCGAATGGATTAAAAGTAATCAGTCCCAAGTTGTGGGCAAACAGAACAACAGTCCTAAACCGCTGTATAACCTTCATGGCTGCATTGTGGGTACACGGATAATTTTCTCGGATAAACAGGTAGAAACCCTCAATGAACACTACATTTATTTCCCGAAAGGTAATATCTTCCAAATTATATTTATTGTGGATATATTCTGCAAGGCGATTTTTAGTGAGTTCATAACGGGTATATGTATTTTGCGTGGCTGTTTTCCCGACTTTAAGCGCATATTGTTCGTTATGCTGTGCGAACACTTGCAGGAGGGTCTTAGACTTTTCCTCCTTGCCTAAAAAGATGTTGCGTACTTTCTCTGCTGTTACATAGCCATCCCGTTCTAAAATGGTTTGATAGTGTCTGTGTAAGGTCGCCTTGATGCTATCCAGCATTTCATTCATGCGGGTAAATTCTGACCCTCTGCCAGTTACTTTTCCTGTTTGTGCAGACCAGTTCTTAGGATTGATTCAAGTTTGGTGTTGAATTGGACTAATTTCCCGTCAATGGTAATACGTGCCATAATAGGCATATTACCGTTCTTTTTTACTTTATCCCGTTTCAGGAAGAACAATACTCGAAATGTTGATTTCATACCTCATTGTTTTAAGTTACAAAACTACTTTTATTAACTCATAATGAGATAAATGCAGGGTCGCCAATTCCCGACAATATTTCGCCATTTTCAGTCAAATCGTACCCCTTTTTTGAAGATTTTGTCAGGGGTACAAATAAGCCACTATTTTTTAATGCTAAAATAAAGAGCTTTCGCTCACAATTTAGGGGAGTAAAAGATAAGGCTTTTTTCTGTTTAGACTATCGAAAATTTATGCATGATTTGAGAATCCCTCAGGTTTTTACGTTGATCCCCTTTTTTGTCTGCCAGTGACCTTTTCGTGGCGGTTTAGGTAGCCAAAAGGCAATAAAAAAGTCCCACAAAATATTGATTTTGTAGGACTTGTCTTTTTGTTGTCGCCTTTTGGCTTTTCTTTTGGTGATCCGCCTGGGGCTCGAACCCAGGACCCCAACATTAAAAGTGTTGTGCTCTACCTGCTGAGCTAGCGAATCAATCCTTTTGCAATCGGTTTATTTCTTGATTGCGGGTGCAAAGGTATAAGTTTTTTCCTAAACACCAAACTATTTTGAGTAAAAAAAATAATTATTTTTTCTTTTACTCCATAATATACTATTTATCAACATTTTAATTTTTATTTATTTTTTCTCCAAATTAGGAGAATTATCCACGCTCATCGCCACACAATATTTCATCGACATATAAGAACTGTTAAATAGTACTTTCAATTTAACTTATTGAACATTTTATTTCTACTTTCGCATAAAGTAATGACCAAGAATATCATCTATGAATCATAAACTATTAACAGACATAGAGCTAGACGTTCAGGAACTAAAATGTTTAACGAAGTCGTTTAATGAAGAGCCAACATCTACATTAAAAGATCTATTAAAACGGAATATTGCACAAATGCAAGAACGTTTAGAAGATCTAGTAAAGAATCTAGAAGAGACTCAGACCTCTATACCAAATATCTTTGTAGATCAGCTTTCAGAAAGTGAAGTTACAAATAAACTAAACGAGACAGAACCTTCAATAGAAATTACTAATCCAGATGAGCAACAGCTCGTTTCTGAGCAAACTAAAGATGATTCTCATACAGAAAATGACAACAACTCTATAGATACCATAGACAATACCCCACACACGAATATTATACAACCCATAAAAGAGAAACCAATAAATGTAACTATAGGAAATAGCGAAAAAGAAGAGGCGGTTATTTTAGCAGAAAGCCTAAAAATCTATTCTGGTAATTTACGTCATTTCATAAGTCTTAATGATTCTTTTCGCTTTTCACGTGATTTATTTGGAGGTGATAACGAATTAATGAATCGGGTATTGGAACAAATTTCCGCCATGGATTCATACAAAGCAGCCGTTGCATTTGCCCTTTCCAAAATAAATGTAAGTGATGAAGATGAAACATTCAATGATTTCTTGGAACTTCTAAAAAAATATTTTAATCAATCTGTATAAAAAATGGGAAAGTTATATATAGTACCTACTCCAATAGGCAATTTAGAAGATATGACTTTTCGGGCTGTAAAGGTTCTGAAAGAAGCTGATTTGATTTTGGCAGAAGACACACGAACTTCCAGCATCTTGCTAAAACACTTTGAAATAAAAAATGCAATGCAAGCCCACCATAAATTTAATGAACATAAGACCGTGGAAAGCGTTGTAAATAGAATAAAGGCCGGAGAAACGGTAGCATTAATTTCAGATGCAGGCACGCCAGCGATATCTGATCCGGGTTTTTTAATTGTTCGTGAATGTATACGTAATGAAATCGAAGTTATATGCCTTCCGGGACCTACAGCTTTTGTCCCTGCATTAGTTACATCTGGATTGCCGAATGAAAAATTCTGTTTTGAAGGTTTTCTTCCTCAAAAAAAAGGACGGCAAACACGCTTAAAATCGCTAATAAATGAACGAAGAACAATGGTATTTTATGAATCTCCACACAGGTTATTAAAAACTCTGAACCAATTTGTTGAATATCTTGGAGGAGAGCGGCAAGCTTCTGTATCGCGAGAAATTTCAAAAATACATGAAGAAACGATACGTGGCAGTTTATTTGATTTGGTCACACATTTTACCAATGTAGAGCCACGAGGAGAAATAGTGATAGTAATTGCAGGAATAGACGAATAAAATAATTTCATTTAACAACGTAAAAACGTAAAAGTATGAAAAAGTTAGTAGTTTTATTTGCATGCGCAGCCATGCTGGCTTCGTGTAATGGAATTACAGGTGGAAAAGACTTGAAAGCAGAGAATGATTCTCTTCTGATGGAATTAACACAACGTAATGCAGAATTGGATGATATGATGGAAACATTCAATGAAATTCAAGATGGATTCCGCAAAATTAATGCGGCAGAGAGCCGTGTTGATTTACAACGTGGTACAATAACAGAAAACTCCGCATCAGCCAAACAACAAATCATTTCTGATATTGAATTTATCACCAAACAAATGGAAGATAATAAAAATCAGATTGAAAAATTGCAAAGCCAATTAAAGAGCAGTAAATATAATTCTGCTCAACTAAAAAAAGCTGTAGAATCATTGACTGCAGAGCTAAAAGAAAAAGAATTGCGCATTCAAGAGCTTCAGGCTGAACTAGCAGCTAAAAACATCCGTATTCAAGAACTGGATTCTGCTGTAAATGATTTATCGGCAGTCAAAGAAAGTCTGGTAGCAGAAAATGAAGCAAAAGCTAAGACTATGGCTGAGCAAGAAAAAAGTCTGAATGCTGCATGGTTTGTATTTGGCACAAAATCTGAGTTAAAAGCTCAAAAAATTCTTCAAAGTGGTGATGTATTAAAGAGTAAAGATTTCAACAAAGACTATTTCACACAAATAGATATCCGTACAACAAAAGAGATCAGACTTTACTCCAAACGTGCAGAATTATTAACAACTCATCCATCAGGGTCTTATGAGTTTATAGAAGATGATAAAGAACAGCTAACTCTAAAAATAACCAATCCGGAAGACTTTTGGAGCATATCTAAATATTTAGTAATTCAAGTCAAATAAATTCTAAATAAAAATTATTTTAGCCAATGTATAAAGCTTTGTGAAGTGATAAGGCTCATACATTGGCTTTTTTATTTATAATAGGAAAAGTGTTTGATGAAAAAGTATAAAAACCTTTTTTTTGATCTAGACGATACAATATGGGCTTTTTCACAGAATGCCCGTGATACATTTGAAGAAATATTTCACAACCGTTCATTTGAACGTTATTTCGACTCATTTAGTCATTTCTATTCAATCTATCAACAGCGTAACAGAGAATTATGGAACATGTACGGAGAAGGGAAAATTACAAAGAATGAACTAAACAGACAACGTTTTTTATTTCCTTTACAATCCGTCGGAATAGATAATCCAACTTTAGCAGAAGAATATGCGAAAGACTTCTTTTCAATCATTTCTACAAAATCAGCTCTAATGCCTCATGCACGTGAAGTTCTAGAATATTTATTTCCAAACTACCATTTATATATCCTTTCCAACGGTTTCCGAGAGTTACAAATGAAGAAAATGCGTTCAGCTAAAATTGAGAACTATTTTGAAAAAGTAATTCTATCAGAGGATCTTGGAATACAGAAGCCACACCCTGAAATATTCTATTTTGCTCTATCTGCAACCCAATCAAATATACAAGAGTCATTAATAATCGGTGATAGTTGGGAAGCAGATATCTGCGGTGCTCATCGAATCGGGATGGATCATGTATTCTATAATGTTGCCCATCAGTCCATTTATCCTTTTTCTCCAACTTATCTGATAGAGTCTTTGAAAGAGTTGATAGATTTGTTATAATAATGACTGATTTTATCATATCTTTGTAACATTATTATAATCATAAAAATGCCTATGGACACTTCTCTTTTACCATTTGCCTTGCTTTGTTTCACCTCTTTCTTCACGCTGACCAATCCATTGGGGACCATGCCCGTTTTTTTGACCATGACTCAAGGAATGACTGAACAAGAACGCCGATCAATTGTGAAACGTGCAACAATTGTCTCGTTTATAACAATCATGGTATTTGTAGTTGCCGGTCAATTCCTTTTCAAGTTCTTTGGGATATCAACCAATGGTTTTCGTATTGCAGGTGGTGTTATTATATTTAAAATTGGTTTCGACATGTTGCAAGCACGTTACACTCCGATGAAACTGAAAGACGAAGAAATTAAGGCTTACGCAGACGACATTTCAATTACTCCTCTCGGTATCCCTATGCTGTGTGGACCAGGAGCGATTGCTAATGCAATTGTACTAATGCAGGATGCTCACTCTATTGAGATGAAAGGAACACTAGTAGGAATTATTGCATTGATATATTTAATTACCTACTTTATTCTTCGTGCCTCCACCCGGCTAGTTGACCTTTTGGGAGAAACAGGAAACAATGTAATGATGCGTCTAATGGGATTGATTCTGATGGTAATAGCCGTAGAATGTTTCGTAAGTGGAGTCCGCCCCATCCTAACAGAAATTGTCAGTGAAGGCATTGTGAAAATTCAATAAGACTTAAGTAAACATTGTTTTAGATAATTTAAAAGAGGCTTTGAATAAATTCATCATCCATCGTATTCAAAGCCTCTTTTTTATATTACGCCATTTTGCAAGCTGCCTTAAAGTATCCGATTGATTCTGCAATTCCCAAGAATGGGTCCTTCATATCCTTTTCATACTCTAGGCTACACATACCTGTATAATTCACTTTGCGCATCATACGTATCAGCGCTGGAAAATCAATTTTGCCTCGACCTATTTCAATTCCTCGTCCGGCTTTAGATGCTTCTGTCACGTCTTTAATATGCATATCAAAAACCCGCGTATGATATTTTTTCAAATCAGCAACCGGATCACATCCATTTCGCAAGTCATGGCCAATATCCAAACACATACCAATTCTTGGATCCAAGTCCTTTGTATGTTCCCATACATCAGTTGCATCCGGATAGGTTTTTATGTCAGGTCCGTGCAAATGAATCGCATAATGAAAATCATATTCTTTCACTTTTTTATCTACATATGGTAGTAACTCATAATTAGGGACACCAACAATTGTCTTTACACCTACTCGCTTAGCATATTCAAACCCTCTATCGATTTCTGACTCACTCTTCATGTAAATAGGACCTACAGCATACCCAGTTACACCATAAGAGGCACATTTCTCATGAAACGCTTTAATTGCTTCATCACTGCTGTTGAAAGGAAGATGGAAATCCTTGATACACAAGTAATGAATATCTAAACGCTTCATTGTCTTCAAAGTTGTCTCCAAATCAAAGTTGACAAATGTATATCCTGCCATTCCAAGATGAAACGGATTTGGTTTATGTTTATCCTTCTTGATATCAGAGGCAAACATTTCTTTAGCATCGGCTGTTTCTCCTATACCTAATAAGATAGCACCAGCCAATCCCTGTTTTAAAAAAGTTCTTCTTGATTGCTCCATGGTAGTTCGCAAATAATTAAAAATAAATCTCTGCCACAAAGATAATCATTTATGTGTGCGCAAACAAAATATAAAAGATTTTATGCGAAACAAATTTTCATATGACATTAAGCAATACTTATTGATTGTATAAAACATATTATCGATAACCACAAAAATCTCTAGATGACACATTGAAAGGAATTATTCTGTACCAATCGTAACCATCATTATACCACTTTAGCATAAATTTTCTTACAAGTATATTAAAGGGTGGCTAACATACAAATCCGTTGCCTGTTTATCTATTCAGAACTATGCAGTTCCTATGATTTATGCTTCAAAAACTTATAATCTTCATACTTTGATGGAAGTTTTTGGCTATATTTGTCGCCACATTTATCGGTAAATAAAACTATATGAAAGAATTTGTAATATCAGAAGCTCAAGTTGAAACTGCAGTTCTTGTAGGTCTTATTACGCCAACACAAGATGAGCGCAAAACAAATGAGTATCTGGACGAACTGGCCTTCCTTGCCGAGACGGCTGGGGCGGTAGTTGTAAAACGTTTTATGCAAAAGTTGCCAATGGCAAACTCTGTAACATATGTTGGGAAAGGTAAACTGGAAGAGATTAAGGAATATATTACAAGTGAAGCAGAAGAAGAGCGAGAAATAGGCATGGTGATTTTTGACGATGAACTTTCTGCCAAACAAATCCGGAATATCGAAGCTGAACTAAAAGTGAAAATCCTTGACCGCACATCACTGATCCTTGATATTTTTGCCATGCGTGCCCAAACTGCGAATGCAAAAACACAAGTAGAACTGGCACAATACAAATATATGTTACCCCGATTACAACGTTTGTGGACTCACTTGGAACGCCAAGGAGGTGGATCTGGTAGCGGGAAAGGAGGCTCCGTTGGACTTCGTGGACCAGGTGAAACTCAGCTGGAAATGGACCGCCGTATTATTTTAAACCGAATGTCTTTGCTGAAAGAGCGTCTGATTGAGATTGACAAACAAAAAGCTACCCAACGGAAAAACCGCGGGCGCTTGATACGTGTGGCTTTGGTTGGATACACCAATGTCGGTAAGTCTACTATGATGAATCTGCTATCGAAAAGTGATGTATTTGCCGAAAACAAACTATTTGCCACGCTGGACACCACGGTGCGTAAAGTGATTATCGATAACTTGCCCTTCCTGCTATCCGATACAGTCGGTTTCATTCGCAAATTACCTACCGACCTTGTTGATTCCTTCAAGTCTACGCTCGACGAAGTACGTGAGGCCGATCTCCTGTTGCACGTCGTGGATATTTCACATCCCGGATTTGAAGAGCAGATTGAAGTAGTTAACAAGACATTGGCCGACATCGGAGGAGCCGGCAAACCGGTCATACTTATATTCAATAAAATAGATGCATACACATATATAGAAAAAGCGCCAGACGACCTTACCCCCCGAACAAAAGAGAACTTAACACTTGACGAACTGATGAAGACATGGATGGCGAAAATGGAGGATAGTTGTCTCTTTATCTCTGCACGCGAGCGTACCAATATAGATGAGTTGAAAAAAGTAGTCTATCAACGAGTAAAAGAACTGCACGTCCAGAAGTATCCCTACAACGACTTTCTTTATCAGGATTACGAAGTGTAAGCTTTATGGCTTCTGGTTGAATGCATCCGGAAGCTTGCAGACTAACCAAATTAACAAGCACAGAATTATGGATTATCGTAAGCTGACTGAAGACGAGATACTTCAGTTGAAAAGTCAGTCATGCTTGGCTGACGATTGGGAAAATGTATGGGTAGCCGAAGGTTTTAATGGTGAGTTTGTCCACCATACCCGTTTTTCGGGAGTGGTAAAACTGGGGGTATTCGACGCAGAATTCACATTGCCCGGGGGGATAAGGAAACATTCGGGGCTGAGACATGTGACGCTGCACAACGTAGTGGTGGGAGACAACTGCTGCATTGAAAACATCCAGAACTACATTGCCAATTATGAAATAGGCAACGACACATTTATAGAAAACGTAGACATCATCCTCGTAGACGGACTGACCACTTTCGGCAATGGAGTGGAAGTGGCGGTACTGAATGAGACAGGAGGACGCGAGGTGCTGATCAACGACAAGCTATCCGCCCATCAGGCGTATATCCTCGCACTCTATCGCCATCGTCCGGAACTGATTAATCGTTTGAAAGAAATCACCGATTATTATTCTAACAAGCATGCTTCGGCCACGGGTACCATCGGCAGCCATGTGATGATTCTCAACACAGGCTCCATCAAGAACGTACGAATCGGCGACTACTGCCACGTCTGCGGCACATGCCGTCTCTCCAACGGTAGTATCAACAGTAATGTAACAGCCCCAGTGCATATCGGCGACGGGGTGATTTGTGACGATTTCATCATCTCGTCCGGATCGCATATAGACGACGGTACGATGCTGACACGCTGTTTTGTGGGTCAGGCATGCAAGTTAGGACACAACTATTCGGCTTCCGACTCGCTGTTCTTCAGCAACTGCCAGGGGGAGAACGGAGAAGCGTGCGCCATCTTTGCCGGTCCTTTCACGGTGACACACCACAAGTCGACACTACTTATCGCCGGCATGTTCTCGTTCATGAATGCCGGCTCGGGTTCCAACCAAAGCAACCACATGTATAAGCTGGGCCCCATCCATCAGGGGACGCTGGAGCGCGGTGCAAAAACCACGTCCGATTCCTACATTCTGTGGCCGGCCCGCGTGGGAGCCTTCTCGCTCGTCATGGGACGGCATGTGAACCATGCCGACACGTCCGACCTCCCCTTCTCCTATCTGATAGAGCAGGGCAATACCACATACCTTGTCCCGGGTGTCAACCTGCGCAGCGTGGGAACCATCCGCGATGCACAGAAATGGCCGAAACGCGACAACCGCAAAGATCCCAACCGGTTGGATTTCATCAACTACAACCTGCTCAGCCCCTACACCATCCAAAAAATGATGAAAGGGCGCAGCATACTGAAGGAGCTGAAACGCGTGTCGGGCGAAACCTCCGAGATTTACTCCTTCCAGAGTGCCAAAATCAAGAACTCGTCGCTGAACAACGGCATCCGATTCTACGAGACGGCCATCCACAAATTCTTGGGAAACTCCATTATCAAGCGGCTCGAAGGCATCAACTTCCAGACAAACGAGGAGATACGCCAGCGGCTGAAGCCAGACACGGAAATCGGCCACGGAGAGTGGGTAGACGTTTCCGGGCTGATTGCACCCAAAAGCGAGATAGACCGGTTGCTCGACGGGATAGAAAACGGGACTGTCAACCGCCTGAAATCCATCAACGCCAGCTTTGCCGAGATGCACGAGAACTATTACACCTACGAATGGACATGGGCGTATGACAAGATACAGGAGTTCTACGGACTGTCGCCCGAGAGCATCACGGCACAGGACGTCGTAGCCATCGTCCGCGCATGGAAAGAGGCAGTGGTCGGGTTGGACAAGATGGTCTACGAGGATGCCAAAAAAGAGTTCTCACTCTCGTCCATGACCGGATTCGGAGCCGACGGCTCGCGTGCGGAGATGCGACAGGACTTCGAGCAAGTGAGAGGAGACTTCGAAAGCAACCCCTTTGTGACAGCCGTACTGAAGCATATCGAAGACAAAACAGCGTTGGGCGATGAACTGATAGAAAGGATTGGGCATATTTGTGATTAGGAATCAGCCGTAAAATAAAGGAACGGAGGTGACGGATATACGTTATCTCCGTTTTTCTTTTCCATCAGTTAAATGGCGGCTGCCTGTCCGTCTGTTGGTTTTGCATTGCCCTATGCACTATTTTGCACAGAGCAATGCATTTGTCTGCACAAGGCAATGCACTTTTGTGCATAGGGCAATGCAAAATCCATTCTTAATGTATTCTCCCTAATGACTGAGTAAAACTAAACTTGGCTCTTAGTGCACAGAAAGTCCTTGCATAGCACGGAAAACGGGGGATTCTCCGTTATTCATTCTTAATTCTTTATTCTTCATTCTTCATTCTTCATTGAAAACGTTTACCTTTGTCTCATTCATTGATTTTACGTAATAAAATAAGAAACTTATGGCAACACCTCCGTTTAAGTATCAGCCCATGTTCGAAAAAGGGAAAGATACAACCGAGTATTATCTGCTTA
Source organism: uncultured Bacteroides sp. (assembly GCA_944322345.1). Lineage (GTDB taxonomy): Bacteria > Bacteroidota > Bacteroidia > Bacteroidales > Bacteroidaceae > Bacteroides. Next base: position 72,626 of record CALUOO010000012.1, read on the forward strand.
CCAAAGACTATGTGTCAGTAAGCGAGTTTGAAGGAAAACCCATCCTGAAAATCGAGAAGGAAGGGTTGACAGCGATGGCCAATGCAGCCTTCCGGGATGTATCGTTTATGCTCCGCCGTTCGCACAACGAACAGGTTGCAAAGATTCTGAGTGACCCGGAAGCAAGCGACAATGATAAATACGTGGCACTGACCTTCCTGCGCAATGCCGAAGTAGCAGCTAAGGGAGTGCTTCCCTTCTGTCAGGACACGGGTACAGCCATCATCCACGGCGAAAAGGGACAGCAGGTCTGGACAGGCTACTGCGACGAAGAGGCACTCTCGCTGGGAGTCTACAAGACTTATACCGAAGAGAACCTGCGCTACTCACAGAATGCCCCACTGAGCATGTACGAAGAAGTGAACACCAAATGCAACCTTCCGGCACAGATTGACATCGAAGCCACAGAAGGCATGGAATACGAGTTCCTCTGCGTCACTAAGGGAGGAGGTTCTGCCAACAAGACATACCTGTATCAAGAGACAAAGGCCATCTTGAACCCCGCCACACTGGTCCCCTTCCTGGTAGAGAAGATGAAGACACTGGGAACCGCCGCCTGCCCTCCTTACCACATCGCATTCGTCATCGGAGGCACGTCGGCAGAAAAGAACCTGCTCACTGTGAAGCTGGCTTCCACACGTTTCTATGACAACCTGCCTACCACAGGCAACGAATACGGCCGTGCATTCCGTGATGTAGAGCTGGAAAAACAAGTGTTGGAAGAAGCACATCGGATAGGACTTGGCGCACAGTTTGGCGGTAAATATTTCGCCCACGACGTACGCATCATCCGTCTGCCACGCCACGGTGCATCCTGCCCTGTTGGCTTGGGTGTATCCTGCTCGGCCGACCGCAATATCCGTTGCAAAATCAACAAAGAAGGTATCTGGATTGAGAAACTGGATTCCAATCCGGGCAGCCTGATTCCGGAAGAATTGCGTCAGGCAGGTGAAGGCGATGCAGTGAAAATCGACCTGAACCGCCCGATGGCCGAAATCCTGAAAGAGCTGACCAAATATCCGGTAGCCACCCGCCTGTCGCTGAACGGTACTATCATCGTAGGTCGCGACATTGCCCATGCCAAACTGAAAGAACGTCTGGACCGCGGAGAGGAGCTGCCACAATACATCAAAGACCATCCGATTTACTATGCAGGACCGGCAAAAACCCCGTCAGGAATGGCATGCGGTTCGATGGGACCGACTACAGCCGGACGTATGGACCCGTATGTAGACCTGTTCCAAAGTCACGGCGGAAGCATGATTATGCTCGCCAAAGGCAATCGTAGCCAGCAAGTGACGGACGCCTGCAAGAAATACGGAGGCTTCTATTTAGGTTCTATTGGCGGACCAGCTGCTATTCTGGCACAAAACAACATCAAGAGCATCGAGTGCGTAGAGTATCCGGAACTGGGTATGGAAGCCATCTGGAAGATTGAAGTGGAAGATTTTCCGGCATTCATCTTGGTAGACGACAAGGGTAACGACTTTTTCAAGCAGATCAAGCCCCGTTGTGCCGTTAATAAATAACCCCCCTTTCTCAAAATAGTTTATCAACAGGGAGACACTTTACCAGTGTGTACGAGTGCCTCCCTTATTTATTTTCCAGTACCTTATATTCATGAGACAAGCTACTGCCATCGGACAGACTTTGGCAGAGACCGGACAGAAAAAAAGACATATTCCGCACTACTTTTTTTACCACACGGGGAGAATTGCGAAATATATTGTCGGATAAGTTGTTGCACATAAAAATCCCCTTATTTCATCCATCAAAAATTGAAATAAGGGGATTTCTATTTCTTCTTGCCTATTTCAGATATTGCATAATTGTTCCACTAATTTGCAACAAAGATATTTCACATAGCTTGGTATTATATTCTGCTGTAATAATACGTTCCTCAGCATCAATCAGGGTTTTCTGTATTTCACGCATTTCAAACCCAGAAATATCTCCTAATTTATATCGATCTTGAGCTACATCATGGTTTTCTTTGGCTGTTGGCAAGTTTTGTCTTTCCAATTCCAATACCTGCAGATTATTTTTATATGCCTGCCACAGATCTGCAAAATTAGAACGAAGTGTTAATTCCAAATCTTGTTTCTCTAAACGACGATTCTGAATATTCAAACTAGCATTCCTTTTCTCGCGTCGACGATTTCCATCGAAGATATTGAAACCTAACGTGATGCCGGCGTTCAATCCCAAATTTCCACGTTTACTAGTTGCATTGATATCATATTTATTAAAGGTATAGCCATATCCTGTATTCAATTTAAGATATGGATAGTTTCTTGAACAAACTTTTTTATAATCAAGCATTGCCAAATTCGTATTCTGGTCAGCTTGCAGAAGAGAAGCATTTGTTGTCAACATAGCCTCCCACAATTCTTTTTGATTTAAGTGATAATGTACATTGATTGTTGAGTCTCTGATAACTACTACATTATTAGCATCTTTATTAGCCATCAGTTCATTCAGACGGATAAGCGAAGTTTGTAGTAGTTCTTTTTGCTTCAAATACTGTGTACTATCTGTATTAAAGTCCACTTGTGCTAACTGATATTCCAATCCTGAGAATTTTCCAACAGCCAAATTATCACCAGCTATACGCAAACGTTCCCGAGAAAGTTTCATTGCATATCGATAATTCTCCAACCGAATTTTCTGTTGAATAAAGTTATAGTATTCAGCAGCTACACTTGCAATATAATCCTCCACTGCTATCCGTGTCTGAGTTTCTCCTTGGCGTGCCAACTCTTTTAACCGTTCATAAGTTGTACTAATGTTGAAACCGTCAAAAAGAGTCCAATTCAAATTCACTCCAACGTTGGCAGTCTGGTCAAACACATGCTTGTCTATTGTACTTGTACCTGTACTTCGTGAAGTAGTTTTGGTATTGTCGAGATTACCTGTATAACCAGCTGTAAAATCAACAGTAGGCAAGTATCCTGCATTGCCCAGCGTTGCATTATTCTTGCTTATCTGCTCTTCATTATGAACAATGCGCAACGAATAGTTATTTTGCAATCCTATTTCAAGACACTCTTTCAGTGTATATATCTGCGCCTTTCCTTGTTCGCCAATTCCCAAAAGAAAAGCAATAGAGAGCATCAGCAGCTTTGTTGTATGATTGCTTCTTTTGATTGTTCTATTCTGTTTATTCAAAATATTTCTCATAATCCTTCTTCGACACTAATTCATAAATTAGGACAGACTCTCCTTCTTTGCTTCAACTGCTGGTTTTAAAGAAGTGCGTCTGTCTGTAGAAATATAACTATAGATTGCTGGCACAATGTACATTGTAAGCAATGTCGAAACAAGCATTCCGCCCACTACTGCCGTACCCATAGCAATACGTTGGTTACAACCTTCTCCGGTAGCAAAAGCCAATGGAATCAATCCTAATATGGTAGAAGCACTGGTCATCAAAATAGGGCGTAGACGTTGCAAAGCTGCATCCTTAATAGCTGTCATCTTATCTTCGCCTGCCTCTTGTTTCTGATTGGCAAACTCTACAATCAAGATACCATTCTTGGCTACCAGACCAATCAGCATGATAATACCAATCTGACTGAAAATATTCATAGTAATATCACCGAAATACATGAACACCAATGCTCCGGCAATAGCCAACGGCACTGTCAGCATGACAATGAACGGATCCTTGAAACTTTCGAATTGTGCTGCCAAAATCAGGTAAATAAGCACAATTGCAAGAATGAAAGCAAACATCAGACTTGAAGAACTTTCTCGATAGTCTTTCGAATCACCTGTCAGTGCAGTACGGAATGAATCATCCAACACTTCTTTGGCAATCTTATCCATCTCGTCCAAACCCTGTCCGATGGTCTTACCCTCTGCCAATCCTGCAGAAACAGTGGCAGATACAAATCGGTTGTAGCGATATAATTTTGGAGGTGCGATACCGTTTTCCAATTCTATCAGGTTGTCAAGCTGTACCATTTTACCATCTTCGCTGCGTACATAAATAGCTTTTAAGTCAGCAGGTTTATTGCGTTGCTGGCGATTGATTTCACCTAAAATTTCATATTGCTTTCCGTTCATATAAAAATATCCCATACGCTGTCCACTCAGTCCGTATTGCAATGTCTGAGCTATTGCTTTGGTGCTTACCCCCATCACACTTGCCTTATCACGGTTTATCTGAATACGTGCTTCCGGTTTACTGAATTTCAAGTCTACGTCTGCCATCTGGAAAACAGGATTCTCGTATACTTTAGCCATGAATTTCGGCAGAATTTCCTCCAGTTTCTCAATATTGGTTGCCTGCAGAACATATTGTACCGGCATGTTTCCGCGTCGTCCTCCAAAAGAAGTTTGTTGACGTACAAACGAACGTGCCATTGTTTTCGATTGGACAGCTTTTGAAATCTGTTCGGCTACATCCATCTGAGTATAATCACGGTCTTTCATGTCTTTCAACGTGATTTCAACATTTCCACTACCACTGGATACACGGGCCGTAATAGCTTCTGCATCAGGAATAATAGAGTCAACAAGCAGGTTGATGTCTTCCGTATAGTCACGGATATATTCATAAGTAACACCTTCTGCTCCTCGCGTATTGATTGTAATCTTTGAGCGGTCTTCCAAGGGTGCCATCTCTGCAGGAATAGAGCTCCATAATAATCCGATAAGCACAAACATCAGAAGCGTAAAAATAATGGCAATCCAACGTTTACCTAAAAAAGCAGCCAAAGAGTTGCTATATAACCGGTTCATTCCTTCGAAGAATGGCTCGGTTTTCCGATAGAACCAATTCTGCTTCTCCCTTCTTTTCAGAAGTTTGGTAGCCAGCATCGGAGTAAATGTCAATGCAGCAAAAGCAGAAATAACTACCGAGCCTGCCACTACAAAGCTGAATTCACGGAAAAGTCGTCCGGTAGTACCTTCCATAAAGACAATGGGAAGGAATACAGCAACCAGTGTAATGGTAGTAGAAATAACCGCAAAGAAGATTTCTTTAGAACCTTCGATTCCGGCTTCTTTGGGAGCCATACCCTTTTCTATACGAATATAGATATTCTCTGTCATCACGATGGCATCGTCTACTACCAGTCCTACCGCCAGAACGACAGCCAACATAGTCAGTACGTTGATAGAGAATCCCGCCACATACATTACAAAGAAAGCACCGATCAATGATACCGGAATAACAATACATGGCACCAGCGTAACACGCCAGTCACGTAAGAACAGGAAGATAATAATGATAACCAGCGCAAAGGCCTCGTAAACAGTCGATTCAACCTCACTGATAGAGGCGCGGATGAACTTGGTGTTGTCGAAACCGTAGCTATATTTCACATCTTCGGGCAGGTCTTTTCTCATCTGTTCCATGCGCTCGTACACGGCATCGGCAATATCGATATGGTTAGCTCCCGGTTGTGGAACCACCACAACTCCGACCATCGGCACACCGTTCATCTTCATGTAACTTTTGATGTCGGCTGGGCCTAATTCTGCACGACCTATATCCTTAAAACGGACAATACGGTTACCCGAATTCTTGATGATCAGGTTGTTAAACTCTTCGGCGGTATGCATAAGTCCCAGCGTACGAATAGTAAGCTCCGTGGTATTTCCCTCGATACTACCAGATGGGAGCTCTACATTTTCTTCATCTACAGCACTCTTGATGTCGGTAGGAGTGATGCCATATCCTGCCATTTTTTGCGGGTCAAGCCACAACCGCATAGAGTATTTTTTCTCTCCCCATATTGATACGCTGCTGACATCGGAGATTGTCTGCAACTGTTCTTTAACAGTCAGGTCGGCTATCTCACTCAGTTCGAGCAGCGAACGTTTCTCGCTTTGCAAGGCAACCATCAGGATAGGTTGTGCATCTGCATCAGCTTTGGACACAGTAGGCGGGTCGCAGTCACGTGGCAAATAGCGTTGTGCACGCGACACTTTATCGCGCACATCGTTGGCTGCCGTTTCCAAGTCGACAGACAGCTCAAATTCTACAGTAATACGACTTTGTCCCTGCTGGCTGACACTCGACAACGAACGGATGCCGGGAATACCGTTGATGTTTTGCTCCAAAGGCTCAGTGATCTGATTTTCGATCACATCGGCATTGGCTCCCGCGTATGAACAGCTGACGGAAATAATCGGATTGTCTACCGACGGATATTCGCGTACCCCTAAGTAGGTATACCCGATAAATCCAAAAAGCAATATGATAATAGTTAGCACCGTTGCCAATACCGGGCGCTGAATACTTAATTCGGATATATTCATAAGGCACAGGTATTAGTCGATGTTATCCAATGTGACAGGCAGGTCTTTGCGAAGCTGCATGACTCCCGATGTAATAATTGTATCGCCTATCTGTAGTCCTTTGACGACTTGCACTACTTTCTCATTACGTATCTCGCCTGTGGTCACTTCCATCGGCTGGGCTTTTCCTTCTTTATATAAATATACGATATCTTTACCCATTTCCGGTGTGATGGCTTCGGTGGGGATAGCAATGGCATCAGAAACTTCATTTTTCTTAATCAGGATGCTGGCGTATCCTCCGGGCGAAAGTTCTTGGAATTTATTAGGATAGAGAGCACGTGCGTCGATGGTATAATTCTGACCTTCGTAGTTTACTCCTCCTTCTACGGCATAAATCTGTGCATCGTAGCTCTTGGTCTCTCCTACTCCCGAAACACTAAACTGGATGTTGGTACCTTTCTTTATCTCTTTGGCATAACGTTCGGCAACCGAGAACTCAATCTTCAGCGGAGCTCTTTTGGTCAGCCGGGCTACTACCGTAGAAGGCGAAGCGTATGTTCCCACGCTAATCTGACGAAGTCCGATAACACCATCGAATGGAGCCCTTAATTCAGTAAGCTCAATCTCCGCCTTTACAATGTCAATTTCGGCGTTCAAGATAGCCAAGTCGGTTTTCACCTGTTCGTAGGCCTCTTTACTGACAGCATCTCGCTTGAGCAAAGCATCCTGACGGAACACACGGTCTTCTGCCAGCTTCAACTGGGCAACCAGTTTTTGCAGTTGTGCCTGCAGCTGCCGGTCGTTTACCTTGGCAAGCAGTTGTCCCTTCTTAACAAATGAGCCTTCTTCAAAATGAATTTCCACTACTTTGCCCGATGTCTCGAAAGAGAGATCTACCTCTTCGTCAGGCTTTATAGTACCAATCACAGTGTATTCGTCTGTTAACGGCTGCGGCTTTATTACTCTGGCGTTTACATTCAACGCCTTTTTCTTACTTTGCGAAGTACGACTCATAACCTTGTCTGCTTCAGTCAGTTCGTCGTTTGTTTTTGGCATTTGCGAGTAAATTCCTCCACCTATTATCCCAGCACCTATCAGCGTGACGATGCCCCATTTTACCTTCTTATTCATGGTGTAGTTATAGTTGTAGTATAGTAATAGTATGTTATATTCTTTTGATTAGACCAGAGTAAACAAAGAAGGTTTAATCCGGTTTTTCAAAATCAAGAAAAAAATTCAGAACAATCTGAAATCATCATCTTTAATGAGTGACAAAGATACTAATTATCGGTTATACATCAATACTATATCTTTAAAGTTCTTCTTATAAACGATTAAAGCCTAAGAACACTGATTTTTTTGCGTATCACTAAGGTCTTCCTTTCGTATCATTATAGTGATACGAACGTATAACATCAGTGATACGAACGTACAACGATAGTGATACGCAAAAAACATTATAAAGAGAACCAATAATCACCGCAAGAAAAGCACTAAACTTTTAAACAAGACAGAAAAGAGAGATAAACAACGAAATTGGCATAGCCCCAACAACCGGCTGACAAACGGAAAGAGCTACCGGATCGGTTGGTCCTTTAACTAAAATTATTATGGAAAAATTTCTCTAATGGGAATATCATTGTAATTTTGCGCCGTCAAAAAAAATGAGACTTATTATCAACTTTTTAAAATATATAGTATTATGTCAAAAGTAACCGTAGTAGGCGCAGGTAACGTAGGTGCTACATGTGCAAATGTACTTGCTTTTAATGAAGTAGCAGACGAAGTAGTAATGCTGGACGTTAAAGAAGGCGTATCAGAAGGTAAAGCAATGGATATGATGCAGACAGCTCAACTGTTGGGCTTCGACACTACTGTAGTGGGCTGCACAAATGACTATGCTCAGACTGCTAACTCAGACGTTGTTGTGATTACTTCAGGTATTCCTCGCAAACCGGGTATGACTCGTGAAGAACTGATCGGAGTAAACGCCGGCATTGTGAAGTCAGTAGTACAAAACATCTTGAAATATTCTCCCAACGCTATTCTTGTAGTAATTTCTAACCCGATGGATACAATGACTTACCTGTCATTGAAATCTTTGGGCTTGCCGAAAAACCGCATCATCGGTATGGGAGGTGCTTTGGACAGCTCACGTTTCAAATACTTCCTGTCTCAGGCATTGGGCTGCAACGCCAACGAAGTAGAAGGTATGGTAATCGGTGGTCACGGTGATACAACCATGATTCCTTTGACACGTTTCGCTACTTACAAAGGAATGCCGGTAAGCAACTTCCTTTCAGAAGAGAAACTGAACGAAGTAGCTGCTGCAACAATGGTAGGTGGTGCTACACTGACTAAGCTGTTGGGTACTTCTGCATGGTATGCACCGGGTGCTGCTGGAGCTTACGTAGTAGAATCTATCATCCACAATCAGAAGAAAATGATTCCTTGCTCAGTATTCCTTGAAGGAGAATACGGCGAATCTGATATTTGCATCGGTGTTCCTGTTATTCTTGGCAAGAATGGTATTGAAAAAATCGTTGAGCTGGAACTGAACGAAGAAGAAAAGGCTAAATTCGCAGCCAGTGCAGCCGCTGTTCACAAGACAAATGCTGCATTGAAAGAAGTTGGTGCTCTCTAAGTAAAAGTTGAGGTAATTACACCTTAAATATCCAAAGGGATTGTCTTTTGAAAGGCAATCCCTTTTTATTTAAAAATCTATCCGTTTTTCTTCTATTTTCACTCATACATTAAAAAACACTAAAAACTTTGCTCTTTTCGAGAAAGCCCATACATTTGTTTGTTGTCAATGCAATTATTGTCTACATAATAGAATAAAAAATTATCCTATTTCAAGCTACTGAACAAAATGAAAAAAGTACTGATCCTGATACAACTATGTATCTTAACCTTAGCTATCAAGGCACAAGGAGTTCTTAGTTTAGATAGTTGCCGTGCATTAGCTCTAAACAACAACAAAGACTTATTGATCAGCAACGAAAAGATAAATGCAGCCCACTATCAGCGGAAAGCAGCATTTACCAATTATCTGCCCAACTTTTCGGCGACAGGTGCTTATATGAGAAATCAAAAAGAATTCTCCTTGCTGAGTGCAGACCAAAAAGCCGCATTATCCGGATTAGGGACAAATCTGTCAGGACCTATCCAACAAGTTGCCAACAACATCGTCGCAGCCCATCCCGAACTTGCTCCTCTTATCGCCTCGCTGAGTGGAAAAATTGGAGCAGCACTGCCTGCCCTTGACGAAGTGGGAAACTCAATTGTCGATGCATTCCGAACCGATACCCGAAATGTGTATGCCGGTGCACTTACATTGACACAACCATTATTTATGGGAGGTAAGATACGGGCTTACAACAAAATTACCCGATATGCCGAAGAACTTGCACAACAACAGCATCAAGCAGGCAAGCAGGAAGTAATCATGAGTACCGATCAGGCTTACTGGCAAGTAATTTCACTGGTAAACAAGCAACGGTTGGCAAAAAGTTATCTGCAGCTTTTGCAACAACTGGACAGCGATGTGGAAAAAATGATTTCCGAAGGAGTAGCAACCAAGGCTGACGGGCTGTCGGTACGGGTAAAAGTGAATGAAGCAGAAATGACGCTGACCAAAGTGGAGGACGGATTAAGCCTTGCACGAATGTTGCTATGCCAGTTGTGTGGAATAGACCTCAGCACCCCTATCCGATTGGCAGACGAAGACATGAAAGACATTCCATTGCTCAATGCAGAAACAGGATTTGACATGTCTACGGCTTATGCCAACCGACCTGAGATACGGAGCCTTGAACTGGCATCAAAAATCTATCAGCAGAAAGTCAATGTGACACGTTCTGAGCATCTTCCATCCATTGCATTAATGGGGAACTATATGGTTACCAACCCTTCTGTATTCAATAGCTTTGAGAATAAATTCAAAGGTATGTGGAACATAGGTGTAATGGTTCAAGTTCCCATCTGGCATTGGGGAGAAGGAATATACAAGACCAAAGCGGCCAAAGCAGAAGCACGTATTGCAGAATACCAGTTACAGGATGCCAAAGAAAAAATAGAGCTGCAAGTCAATCAGGCTGCCTTTAAAGTGAACGAAGCAGGAAAGAAACTCGTAATGGCCAACAAAAATATGGAAAAGGCTGAAGAAAATCTCCGGTATGCCACACTGGGATTTAAGGAAGGAGTCATCGCTACAAGCAATGTGCTGGAAGCACAGACAGCATGGCTTTCTGCACAATCAGAGAAAATTGACGCACAGATAGATGTAAAGCTGACAGAAATCTATCTGAAAAAGTCTCTTGGAACATTGAAAGAATAAAAGTGGTCTCCATTTCGTTCAATAAAACATTTTTTTAATTCATCATTCGTAAAACCTTATAAAACTTTCAATAAATATGACACCTATCAAATCACAAAACAGTAATATGTTACTCGCATTTCTGACGTTACTGGGAGTAATTGCCATTGTAGCTGTTGTCGGATTCTTTATGCTTCGCAAAGGTCCTGAAATCATTCAGGGACAAGCCGAAGTAACCGAATACCGGGTATCGAGCAAAGTACCCGGACGTATTCTGGAATTTCGGGTTGAAGAAGGCCAACAGGTACACGCAGGCGACACACTGGCTATATTAGAAGCTCCGGATGTGATGGCAAAAATGGAACAAGCACGTGCTGCCGAAGCTGCTGCACAAGCTCAAAATGAAAAAGCTATCAAAGGAGCCAGACAGGAACAGATTCAAGCAGCCTACGAAATGTGGCAGAAAGCGAAAGCAGGTGTAACCATCGCCGAGAAATCATATCAAAGAGTAAAAAACCTGTATGAGCAAGGAGTAATGCCGGCACAGAAATTTGACGAGGTCACAGCACAGAGAGAGGCAGCCATAGCCACCGAGAAAGCTGCAAAAGCACAATATACAATGGCTAAGAACGGTGCCGAACGTGAAGATAAGATGGCAGCCGAAGCTCTAGTAAATAGAGCCAAAGGAGCCGTTGCAGAAGTGGAATCATATATCAAAGAAACTTACCTTATTGCACAGGCCGACGGTGAAGTATCTGAAATTTTCCCAAAAACAGGAGAACTGGTAGGGACAGGAGCTCCTATCATGAATATAGCACAAATAGACAATATGTGGGTCACTTTCAACGTGCGAGAAGATCTGCTTAAAAATCTTACAATGGGAGCAGAGTTTGAAGCGACTGTACCCGCTTTAGAAAATAAGACTATTCAGTTAAAAGTATATTATCTGAAAGACTTGGGTACTTATGCCGCATGGAAAGCGACTAAAACGACCGGACAGTTTGATTTGAAAACATTTGAAGTAAAAGCCCGCCCGACAGCATCTGTAGAAAATCTTCGCCCCGGTATGTCTGTCATCATTGATAAATAATTATGAGAGAAAAAGAAAAGAAATATATAGCACTGTGGCAAGTTATGCAACGGGAATGTCGCCGGCTCGTGGCACGACCATTATACCTGTTTTGCATGGTAATCGCTCCATTGTTCTGCTACATTTTCTTCACTACATTAATGGATTCGGGATTGCCACAAAACCTACCAGCCGGCGTGGTAGATATGGACAACTCATCTACTTCCAGAAACATCGTCCGTAACCTGGATGCTTTTACTCAAACAGGCATTGTTGCACACTACAGCAATGTAACTGATGCTCGTATTGCACTTCAGGAAGGAAAAATTTACGGTTTTTTCTATATTCCTAAAGGCACTTCTTCAGAAGTGCAAAGTCAGCGTCAGCCTACTGTTTCTTTCTATACCAACTATTCTTACCTGATAGCTGGCTCTCTGCTGTTCAGAGATATGAAAATGATGGCAGAACTTACCTCTGGAGCTGCCACACGATCTGTTTTATACGCCAAAGGTGCAACAGAAGATCAGGCAATGGCTTATCTACAGCCTATTGTCATCGATACTCACCCTTTGAACAATCCATGGTTAAACTACTCTGTCTACTTGTGCAACACGCTGATTCCCGGTGTATTAATGTTACTGATCTTCATGGTAACCGTATACTCCATTGGTGTAGAAATCAAAGACCGCACAGCACGTGAATGGTTGCGTATGAGCAATAATTCCATATACATTGCTTTAGCAGGAAAGCTCCTCCCCCATACTGCTGTTTTTTTTGTAATGGGAGTCTTTTATAATGTATATCTATACGGTTTCCTACACTTCCCGTGCAATAGCGGCATTCTGCCTATGATATTTGCAACACTCTGTCTGGTCATTGCCTCACAATGTTGTGGAGTGGTCATGATAGGCACACTGCCAACACTACGGCTGGGATTAAGTTTTGCTTCACTATGGGGAGTGATATCTTTCTCTATTTCAGGCTTTTCATTCCCAGTAATAGCAATGCATCCTATGCTTCAGGCATTAAGCAATCTTTTCCCATTACGTCATTACTTCCTGATTTATGTTGATCAGGCACTGAATGGATATAGCATGGCATATTCGTGGATAAACTACATGGCACTATTGATTTTCATGCTACTTCCTTTCCTTGTAGTCCATCGCCTGAAGGAAGCCTTAGTTTATTATAAATACATACCTTAAAAATGAAAGAAATCAGATTCAAAGATAAAATCACTCAAGGAATAAACGACCTGTTCTACATCTGGCGGCAGGAATTCCGTACTACCTTTCGCGACCAGGGAGTATTGATTTTCTTTATCCTTGTTCCGCTTGCCTATCCGTTGCTCTACAGTTTTATCTACAACAACGAAGTGGTACGTGAAGTGCCGGCTGTAGTGGTCGACGATTCTCATTCTTCTTTGAGCCGGGAATATCTTCGGAAAGTGGATGCAACGCCCGATATTCAGATTGTATCTTATTGTGCCGATATGGAGGAAGCCAAACAGATGCTGAAAAACCGATTGGCATATGGTATCATTTACATGCCAGCCGATTTTAGCGACAACATTGCCAAAGGGGAGCAGACACAAGTCAGCATTTATTGCGACATGAGCGGATTGCTGTATTACAAATCGATGTTGCTTGCCAATACAGCAGTGTCATTGGATATGAACGAGGATATCAAAATAGCCCGCAGCGGAAACACAACAGAAAGAGAAGATGAAATCACGGCCTATCCTATTAAGTACGAAGAAGTAGCGATGTTTAATCCTGCAACCGGATTTGCCGCTTTTCTGATTCCAGCTGTACTAATATTAATTATCCAACAGACATTATTGCTGGGAATTGGCTTGTCGGCAGGAACAGCCCGTGAACAGAATCGTTTCAAAGATTTAGTTCCAATCAATCGTCACTACAACGGCACACTAAGAATTGTATTAGGCAAAGGACTCAGCTATTTCATGGTTTATGTTCTGATCTCATTCTATGTTTTATACATCGTCCCCCGCATTTTCAGCCTCAACCAGATCGGACAACCTGATGCACTTGTTCTATTCGTAACTCCTTACCTGGCCGCCTGCATATTCTTTGCCATGACAGCTTCCATTGCCATCCGTAACCGCGAAACATGTATGCTGATTTTCGTGTTCACATCCGTCCCGTTGCTGTTCATCTCCGGCATCTCATGGCCGGGAGCATCTATTCCGGCATTCTGGAAATATGTTTCTTACCTGTTCCCATCAACGTTCGGCATCAACGGATTCGTTAAAATCAACAACATGGGCGCCACCCTGAACGAAGTCTCGTTCGAATACAAAGCATTATGGCTACAGGCAGGAATCTATTTCATCACCACCTGCCTTGTTTACCGCTGGCAAATCATGATGAGCCGCAGGCATGTGATAGAAAAGTATAAGGAGATGAAAAGGGAATTGGCGGACAAAGAGACGGACAATGTCCCCAGCAGATAAAAACAGCCATTATAAACCGGCATATAGCAGAAACCCGCGAGTTTCCGGCCGTTGCAGGCATCCGACAGGCAGAAACCCGCGAGTTTCCGGTCGCTGCAGGCATCCAATAGGCAGAAACCCGCTGGTTTCTACTTTCTACATCCTCAGACGTATAGAAACCTGCGGGTTTCTGTTTACCGGCCACCCCGTTTCCTGCCGCTTACCGGAGATATTGGCGGAAGAACTTTTCGATCTTGTCAAATGGAATCATCTTTAAATTATCATACAAATCCACATGGCTTGCACCGGGAACAATCAGCAACTCTTTATTATCTCCCTTCAGTTTCTTAAAGGCATCTTCACTAAAATAGCGCGAATGAGCCTTCTCACCATGAATCAAAAGTACGGCGCTTCGAATTTCATCGCTATACGTCAGAATAGGCATATTGATAAATGAAAGAGAAGAGGTTTTATTCCATCCGTTGTTCGAATTCAGCGAACGGGGATGATAGCCACGCTTTGTTTTATAATAAGCATAATAGTCTTTCACAAACTGCGGAGCATCATCGGGCAGCGGATCCACTACTCCCCCAGCCAAATCACAAGTACCCTTCCGGGCATCCTCCGTACGCTGTGCATTCAGTTGTTTTTTCAGTTCATAACGTCCGTCCGCATCCAAAGAATCGAAATATCCATTAGCATTTACACGGCTCATGTCGTACATGGTAGAAGCAACTGTTGCCTTAATCCGTGTATCAATGGCTGCAGCATTGATAGCAAATCCTCCCCATCCACAAACACCCAGAATACCGATACGTTCAGGGTCTACATCATCACGGATAGACAGGAAATCGACTGCCGCACAGAAATCTTCCGTATTAATGTCAGGAGAAGCTACATAACGTGGTGTACCCCCGCTCTCACCTGTATAGGAAGGATCGAAAGCCACAGTCAGGAAGCCTCGTTCGGCAAGCATCTGTGCATAAAGTCCGGACACTTGCTCTTTTACGGCTCCAAACGGACCGGAAACTGCAATGGCAGGCAGCTTTCCCTCTGCATGTAAAGGGATATACAAATCAGCAGCAAGCGTAATACCATAACGGTTGCAGAAGGTCACCTTACTATGGCGTACCTTATCGCTCTTCGGGAATACCTTGTCCCATTCTTGAGTCAATTTCAGATTGTCGTCAGTCATAATAATATTGGAATTTAAATGATTGTTTGCTGACAACGGACACCATGCCACATACAGACATGCCACCCAAGCCAGAGATAATGTTTTCAACAATTGTTTCATATCACTCTACTTTTGATTTACCAATGCAAAAGTAGAGCGAAAAATGAAGAAAGACATTACTGACAGGCTCAAAGAAAGTTTCTCAAAGGTTCATAATGAAGATGAGACAGCAGTCGGAGACACGCCATACTGCTTCTTGAATGCTGTAGAAAAATGGGATGGATTCTTGAATCCTACTGTAGCATATACATCCACTATTTTCTTCCTTCCCTCCTTCATCAGTTCGTAAGCCACCTCCAGTCGTTTGCGGATCAACCATTTTTCCGGAGTAAGATCGCTCAGTTTCTTAAAATCACGTTTAAAGGTAGCAAGACTTCTCCCTGTATAATGAGCAAGCTCTTCCATCGTAAACTCATACATATAATTCCTGTTCATAAAGTCCAGAATGTCTATTTTCCAAGGTTCGTTAAAATCGAAAAGTACAGGTGCAAACCTCGGATTTATATGCAGTAAAGCAAGAAGCCCCTCTTGTAATTTTAAAGTCATAAAGTCGTCCTGAGGCTTCACCGACGGATCAAAATAAGGTGTCATTGATGCAAACAGACTGGTGATTTCGGCAGTTTTGGGGAGTTTCATCACTCCTGCATCCAACTTAGGTGTATCGGCAGGGACTCTATACTGCTCGAAGTTACTGTACATCCTACGCAGAAACTGTCGGGTAAAGTTCAAGAAAATACCACAATAGCGCTCACCGTTACAAGGCTTTTTGTGGAGAACAATATGATGGTCACGCGGAATAAACACACACTCTCCCTTCCCGACATGTACTCGTTTCCCTTCGTTCTCCAAGACCATCTCACCGGAATAGACATAGTTCATCGCATATTCGCGTGAGCGGTGGATACAACTGCTGGCATCGTCGTAGAAGAAACTGAAAAATACACCGTTATAGTCGAATATTACTTTCAACGGGTTCTGATCTTTATCCGGGGATACTTGTTCCATATACGAGTTACTTTTGGAACAAAGATAGCGAAAGATATGGAAAATCTATGTCAGGAAACAAAAATCCCTTGCTGCGAAAGAAGTTCGCAACAAGGGAATATATTAATCAGAATAATCTCTTTTAGAACTTGTAACCTACACCGATTGAGAAGTTCATGTTCTTAGGATTGCTTACACCTTCCATATCATAATCTACAACAGGAGTGAAACCGAATTGTCCGTCCAAAGAAACGAAGAATTTATTGATTTCATAAGCAACGCCAATACCTAAACCGCAGTCAAATCTCTTACCGCCAAATTGATCTTCGCCGTCACCAAAGAAATCACCCTTTTCGCTGAAGCTTTCACCTTCTTCGCTATATTCAGATTTAACTTTTCCAGCAATACCGATACCAAAGTAAGGACCAGCTTTTACCAGAACGCTCTGGTTGTCAGTAACAGCGAAACGAGCACCTGCCATTACCGGAATTTCAAGATACAAAGGATTAAACTTTACGCTCTCTCCTTCTCCTGCATCCAATTTTGCACCTTTTTGTGAGAACATCAAACCAGTCTGCAAAGACCACAGATCAGTGAAAGAGTATTCCATACCAACTCCAAGATTGAAACCTACACGCATGTCAGTTTCCATGTCACCAGTAAAGTTGCTCATGTTCATACCTACCTTACCGCTCCAAGAAATCTGCGCGAAAGAAACAGTAGAAACCAGTGCAAAAAGCACTAAAATCAAACCTTTTTTCATATTACTTTTAAATTTTGTCGCCTCTCCTTCCCCTCGAGTCAGCAATGTTTATAAATATGTTTTTCAATAAGCGTAGGGAAGAATCCCGTAATACTCTAAAAAGCAACGAAATACACCTATCATATAAAAGATTCTATACATATTTCATGCTGCAAATATATTTGTTTCATTTTATAAAAAGAAACGTTTACACAAACTTTTTTACTTAAAGTCGTTATTATTATTCTACACCATATTCTCCTGATAATGAATGAGGAGGAAGGAACGAAGAGTGCACATTCCACGAGCAAGACTAACCTTTTCCGTAACCCATCATAATTTTTTATCAATCTAACCATCGATTATTTTCTCTTTTACAATACAAGTTTTCGTTCCACTATAGTGGATCGAAAGAACCACTTAACTGGAACTATCGTTCCACTATAGTGGAACGAAAATCTTATTGTATTTCAATCAATAACGAGGAATAAAGAAACTTCAGCATTGTTTCTATCACAATCAACAGGCCTATCAAGGCAACGACAAACAATTATATAAAAAACTTCCGGCCTGCGATTGGAAAACAAATCCAACACAAGCCGGAAGTTATAATATCAGTTATAGTATTTTCAGACAGATAATAAATAACGTTTAAAATCTGCGAACTCTTTACTCATCGGACAACTCTGTTTTTCTCCCTTCATAAACGCTTGAAGTTTGGCCGGTATTTCAACCGATTCACCGATAATTTCCTCTACAGTTTCAAGGAATTTGGCAGGATGAGCAGTCTCAAGGAATACTCCATGTTCGCCGGGTGTCAATCCTTCATCCAATGCACGGTAACCACATGCTCCGTGAGGATCGAGCAGATACTGATGTTTTTTCCACACTTGTTTCACAGTCTCGCGTATCTGTTCATCAGTATAAGTAGCTCCTGAAATCTCTGCCGAGATAGCAGCATGAGAATGTGCATACAGATCGAGAATACGGGCAAAGTTGCTTGGATCGCCTACATCCATAGCATTGGCAATAGTCGCTATCGAAGGGCGGGGGCGATATTCACCTGTCTGCAGATATTGGTAGAAAATATCATTCCGGTTGTTGGCGGCAATGAATCGTTTCACCGGTAAGCCCATCTTCTTGGCAAACAGTCCAGCTGTAATATTGCCAAAGTTACCACTCGGCACACAGACTACCATATTGTCAGACTTTCCCATACGTTTCAACTGTGCGTATGCATAAAAATAGTAGAATGCCTGAGGAAGGAAGCGGGCCACATTGATAGAATTGGCAGAAGTAAGCAGCAAATGGTCATTCAGTTCTTTATCCATAAAAGCCGCTTTCACCAAAGCCTGGCAATCGTCGAACGTACCGTCCACCTCGAGTGCAGTAATGTTTTGTCCAAGTGTAGTAAATTGTTTTTCCTGAATCTCGCTGACTTTCCCTTTCGGATAGAGTACATATACATGAATACCTTCAACACCAAGGAAGCCATTGGCAACAGCACTTCCTGTATCTCCAGAAGTAGCCACTAGTACGTTCACGTTCTGTTGGCCTTCTTTACGGATAAAATAACCTAACAGACGCGCCATAAAACGACCACCTACATCCTTGAATGCAAGCGTAGGTCCATGAAACAGTTCCAATGAACAAATCTGTTCTGTTACCTCCACTAAAGGAACGTCGAAATTCAAAGTGTCACATACAATCTTCTTCAAAGTATCAGCAGGGATATCTTCGCCAAAGAAAGCATCAGCCGCCTGATAGGCAATCTCCTGAAAAGTCAACGTATCAATTTTATCATAAAAAGACTGTGGAAGGGTCTTAATAGTTTCAGGCATGAAAAGCCCTTTATCGGCAGCAAGCCCTTTTACTACAGCTTCACGAAGAGAAGCCTGGGGAGCTTGTTTATTTGTACTGTAATAATTCATTTTAAGTTACTGAATTTTAGTTTGAAAAACACACAAAGAAAGAGAAAGTGGCTCAATACTTATTGTCCATTTCTCATAAATTCTCTGATAAATTCGTCTCCTTTCATCAGACCATAAACACCGTTACAGGCTGACACCTCATCAAATGTCTGTACATCATCTGGAACTATTCCCGGATACCAAATAAGGAAAGGCACTGGTTCGGCTGTATGAGTACGCAATTTACAGGGAGTAGGGTGATCAGGAAGCACAGCTATTGCCACTGGCTCTTCCCATTGTTTCACCGCTTCGTAGATAGGACCTATTGCACGGGCATCAAGATTCTCAATTGTTTTTATCTTCAGGTCTATATTTCCTTCGTGTCCCGCCTCATCGCTTGCCTCAATATGAAGATAGACAAAATCATCTGTCCGTAATGCTGCCAAAGCGGCCTTTACTTTATTCTCATAGTTAGTATCATACAATCCTGTTGCACCTTCCACTGCGATACGTCTCAATCCGGCATAATAACCGATGCCATTGATCAGATCGACAGCCGAAATAACTGCTCCCTTCTTAATCTGCGGAAATGATGCAGACAATGCAGCCATTTGCGGACGATAACCGGGACTCCATGGCCAAATACTATTAGCCGGATCTTTTCCTTCTGCTATTCGTTTTTTATTTAGCGGATGATCTTTCAACAACTCCTGCGATTTCAAGATCAGCTCATTTAGCAGTTCGGCTGTTTCTACAGCCTCTTCAGATAAAGGTTTCACCATTAATGGACGAAAAGGCTTCAGAGGGACATCATGTGGAGGCGTACAATCCAATGCTTTGTTACCTCCTTTAATAATCAGCAAATGCCGATATTGCACCCCTGTATAAAAGCGTACTCTATCATTACCCAGTTTATCCTGCAAATATTGTATCAATACATCAGCCTCTTCTGTAGAAATGTGACCAGAAGAGTGATTTTTCAGTAATTCTCCTTCGACACAAATCAAATTGCATCGCATCGCCATCTCGTCCGGTTGTAGATCAATACCGATACTTGCAGCTTCCAGCGCACCACGCCCTTCATAAACCGTAGGAAGATCGTAGCCTAATACCGACATATTGGCAACCTCACTTCCCGGATGAAAGCCACTAGGTACAGTAATCAATCGGCCGTTACGTCCCATTTGTGCAAGCTTATCCATATAAGGAGTACAAGCATATTGCAGTAATGTCTTTCCACCCAGCGATTCTACAGCCCAGTCTGCCATTCCGTCGCCCAGTATAATAATATGTTTCATATTCCCCTACTAGTCCTAAACGTTTGCAATACTCATAATATCAGCAAATACTCCAGCAGCAGTAACTCCAGCTCCTGCACCGTATCCCTGAATCATCATCGGATATTCTTTATAGCGTTCGGTAGTCAGCAGAATAATATTATTACTACCTTCCAGCGTATAGAAAGGATGAGAACTGTCTACCTCCTGTAACCCAACTGATGCCTTTCCATTTTCAAGCTTAGCCACAAAACGCCAATGTTTCTGATTCTGTTCCAATACTTTACGGCGTGCTTCAAAATCTGCATCCAGTTCTGGCACTTTCTTCCAGAAATCTTCAAGAGAACCTTCAAAAAACTCATTCGGTACAAAAAGATTCTTCTCTACATCTTCTTGCTCAATCCGATAACCAGCTTCGCGTGCCAGAATCACCAGTTTCCGGATAACATCCTTACCACTCAAGTCAATTCTAGGATCAGGCTCCGAATAGCGTTCTTCTTGTGCCATTTTAATTGTACGGCTAAAAGGAATATCCGCACTGATTTTATTGAAAATGAAATTTAATGTACCTGAGAGCACAGCTTCAATTTTCAGAATCTTATCTCCACTATGAATCAGGTCGTTAATAGTATTGATAATCGGCAATCCAGCTCCAACATTGGTTTCAAATAAAAACTTCACTCCACGTTGGCGAGCGATGGTCTTCAATTCACGATAATTCTCATATGCAGATGAAGCTGCAATCTTATTGGCTGCTACCACTGATATATTATGTTGCAAGAAATCTTTATAAAGCGCAGCAATATCAGCACTTGCCGTACAGTCAACAAAAACAGAATTGAAGATATTCATTTTAATCACTTCATCACGGATCACTTGCGGATTACTAGCAATGCCTTTCTGCTTCAGTTCCTCACGATAATTAGTCAGATTAAAACCGTCACGACTAAACATAGCTTTACTTGCGTCACTAATGCCAACAATATGAAGTTTCAATCCATTTTCTATCATCAGCTTTTCTTGCTGACTCCGAATCTGCTCTATCAGACTTCCTCCTACAGTACCAATGCCACAAATAAACAGATTGAGTACCTGATATTCAGAAAGGAAGAATGAATCGTGAATAACATTCAACGATTTGCGCAACGATTTGCGATCAATCACAAAAGAAATATTCGTTTCCGAGGCACCTTGTGCACAAGCTATGACATTAATACCATTACGTCCTAATGTACCAAACAGTTTTCCTGCAATACCAGGTGTATGCTTCATATTTTCACCGACAATAGCAACTGTTGCTAAGTCCCGCTCAGCCATAATAGGAGAGATTTCTCCCATTTCAATTTCTTTGGCAAATTCTTCATTCAACACCTCGCATGCAAGATCAGCATCAGCATTACGTACACCGATAGAAGTACTATTTTCTGATGAAGCTTGAGAAACTAAAAATACACTTATACCATTCTTGGCCAATGCTTTAAAAATGCGATAGTTCACTCCGATCACACCTACCATTCCAAGTCCCTGAACTGTTATCAGACTGGTATCGTTGATTGAAGAAATACCTTTAATTGCTTTACATTGAGGATTGGACACTTCCTGCTTAATGATTGTACCAGCTCCTTCGGGATTAAATGTATTTTTAATCAAGATAGGAATGTTCTTATGACAAACCGGATAGATAGTAGGAGGATAAACTACTTTAGCACCAAAATTACATAGTTCCGTAGCTTCTACATAACTTAACTCAGTAATAGTATATGCTGTAGAAATTACTCGCGGATCAGCAGTCATAAATCCATCAACATCTGTCCAGATTTCTAGTTTTTCAGCATCAAGAGCAGCAGCAATAATAGCAGCAGTATAGTCAGATCCACCACGCCCTAAATTTGTTACATCACCCGTTGTCTTATCAGACGAAATAAATCCTGGGACTAAGGCCACATTAGGGATAGACGAAAAAGTTTCTTTCACCAACCGATTAGTTAAATCAGCATCCAGAATGTGTTTATTATGCTTCTTTTCTGTCTTTATAAACGTACGGGAATCAAACCATTGAGCACCTTCTATCAATTCTGCTACTATAATAGATGAAAGACGTTCACCATAGCTAACAATTGTATCAGAAGTTTTCGGAGATAGGTCTCTAATTAAATAAATTCCCTGAAAAATATCTTTCAATTCGTTGAGTAATTCTCCAATCCGACGTTGCAAAAGTATTTGCCGCTCACCTGCCGGAATTACCTCTTTAATCATTTCCACATGGCGGTAAACAATCTCACGAAACTCACCTTCATATGCTGAGTCACCAGATGCAGCCATTTTCGAAGTATTTATCAACTTATCAGTAATACCCCCAAGCGCAGAAACGACAACTATTACTGGTTCTGATATTGATTCTACAATTCTTTTTACACTTAAAATACTATTTACGGACCCTACAGATGTTCCGCCAAATTTCATTACTTTCATGAAAAATTATATTTAATACAATGTACTGCAAACAAATCAGTCTGCAATATCGTTGAGTGTTTACAATAAATTAAAATTGAATTTTGTCTCCTTTTCTGAGACGTGAATCACGTAGATACACAAATACTATCCCTCAACCCCTACGGGGCATGGTACACATGGATGTGACAGTATGCGGATAGTACTTCATCATGGTTCTTACTCTACTTTTAGTTTTGATAAGTGTCGCAAAAGTAATAATAAAAACATTCAAACTATCACAAATTACGATATTTTTCTGATAAAAAGATTATTTGTTTTTTATAGCATTCACCAATAAGAAGACAGACAAATAGCATTATGATATTTTATAAAAATAAAATCACTATATTTACAACCGATAAAAGCAAATATTCTCTTATGAGCACACAAAAAACTTCCGTTTTGCTAATTTACACTGGTGGTACAATCGGAATGATTGAAAATGCCCAAACAGGTGCACTTGAAAACTTCAATTTCGAGCAACTCCAAAAACACATTCCCGAAATACAAAAGTTTAATTTTCCAATTGACACCTACCAGTTTGATCCTCCAATGGATTCATCAGATATAGAACCCGACATTTGGAGAAAGCTAGTGCAAATAATCCACGACAACTATGAACATTATACAGGCTTTGTAATCCTGCACGGGACAGATACAATGGCTTATACAGCCTCTGCCTTAAGTTTTATGTTAGAAGGATTAGCAAAGCCCGTAATTCTAACAGGATCACAACTGCCAATCGGAGTGCTTCGCACAGATGGTAAGGAAAATCTAATGACAAGTATCGAAATTGCTACTGCACAAAATAAAGAAGGAGAACCACTCGTTCCTGAAGTCTGTATTTTTTTTGAAAGCCGTTTAATGAGAGGTAACCGTACCACCAAAATGAATGCAGAAAATTTTAATGCCTTCCGTTCATTCAACTATCCAGTGCTAGCACAAGCAGGAATACATATTAAATATTACAACACACAAATACACAAACATAAAGAAAAACAGAATCTCAAACCTCATTACTTGCTTGACACAAATGTGGTAGTTCTTAAACTATTTCCCGGTATCCAAGAAAATGTCGTAGCCTCAATCCTTGGTATTGAAGGATTAAAAGCCGTAGTACTTGAAACTTATGGTTCTGGAAACGCTCCCCGGAAAGAATGGTTTATACGAAGATTATGTCAGGCAAGTGCCAAAGGCATTGTTATAGTAAATATAACTCAATGTAAGGCTGGAATGGTAGAAATGGAACGATATGAAACAGGATACCAATTGCTGCAAGCCGGGGTAGTATCTGGATATGACAGCACTACTGAATCCGCAGTTACTAAACTTATGTTCCTATTAGGCCATGGTTATACTCCAGACGAAGTAAGAGATAGAATGAACCGATCAATGGCAGGAGAAATCACATTATAAACAATACAAAAACAAAAAGTCGTCTTGATGTTCACAAGACGACTTTCTCCGATATTTTTAATTTGTCACTTATTCAGCTCTCAATGTAAAACGCTTAAATGCAGTAACTGTCAAATCTTTATCCTGAGCTTTCAGGAAATCAGCTACCGTCATCTTAGCATCTTGAATATATTCTTGCTTCAATAAACAAACTTCTTTATAGAATTTACCAATACGTCCCATAGCAATCTTCTCAATCATATTCTCAGGCTTGCCTTCCTGACGTGCTTTATCTGCAGCAATCTCCTTTTCTTTTGCTAATACATCAGCAGGTACGTCCTTTTCGTCAATTGCCAGTGGATTCATTGCTGCAATCTGCATAGCTACTTCATGTCCAACTTTTGCATCGACTTCCTTATTTAGAACAACCATTGTGCAAAGGAAGTTTTTACCTTGGTGGTTATAAACAGAAATAGAAGGACCTTCTACTGTTGCATATCCGTCAAGTTCCATTTTCTCACCAGTGATACCACTTCTATCTGTTACAGCTTGAGCAACGGTAACATCACCCAAAGGAAGAGCCTTTACTTCATCAAGTGTCTTGCATTTATTAGCAATAGCTGCATCCAAAATATCTTGAGTCAACTTAACAAAATCCTCATTTTTTGCAACAAAGTCTGTTTCACATTTCAAAGCTATCATAGCGCCAAAACCGTCAACAGCTTTTGCCAATACACATCCTTCAGAAGCCTCACGATCAGAACGTTTTGCAGCAACAGCTTGTCCTTTTTCGCGAATAATCTTCATTGCTTTATCAAAATCGCCTTCTGCATCTGTCAATGCATTTTTACAATCCATCATACCAGCTCCCGTCATTTTACGCAGCTTGGTAATATCAGCCATAGTTACAGCCATAATATTTTCTCTTTTTAAGTTCGTTTATAAATAAAAATAGTCAAGTAATAAATAGTTGAGTAGTCAAGTAGATGTTGGCTACACAAAGCAATTGTATTATCAATTGCTTAACTACTTACTCCTTGACTACTCTCCCTTATTTAAGCCTCTTCGTCTTCCTTAATGAAAGCAGCAGCTTTAGATGCATTAATAGCATCTTCATCAGATTTATCTAGTCTTGCCTTAGTAGATTTCTTCTTGCCCTTGTTAGCAGGAGCTTCACCGGCAGCTTCCATATCAATCTTTTCTGCTTTTCTTTCTTCCAGACCTTCCTGCATAGCAGCGCAGCAAGCATCCAAGATAACCTCTACTGACTTAGTAGCATCATCGTTAGCAGGAATAACAAAGTCTACGTTTGTAGGATCAGAGTTGGTATCAACAATACCAAAAACAGGAATACCCAAACGGTTAGCTTCACGAACAGCAATATTCTCCTTCATCACGTCGATTACAAACAACGCAGAAGGCAGACGAGTCAAGTCCGCAATAGATCCTAATGTTTTATCCAGTTTTGCACGTTGACGAGAAATCTGAAGAATTTCTCTCTTAGAAAGATTGGCATATGTACCATCGTTTGTCAGTTTATCGATAGTAGCCATTTTTTTCACAGCCTTACGAATAGTCGGGAAATTTGTTAACATACCGCCCGGCCAGCGTTCGATAACATAAGGCATATTTACAGATTGAGCTTTTTCAGCTACAATTTGTTTTGCTTGTTTTTTAGTAGCAACAAAAAGAATTTTTTTGCCCGATTTTGCAATTTGCTTCAAAGCTTCCGCAGCTTCGTCTACTTTAGCCACAGTTTTATGAAGATCAATGATATGAATACCATTGCGTTCCATAAAAATATAAGGAGCCATTGCAGGATTCCACTTTCTTTTCAGGTGTCCAAAGTGGCAACCTGCTTCTAATAATGTATCAAAGTTTACTCTTGACATTTTTCTTTTTTTTAATCGTTTACTTTCTTTTTTGTTTTTCTAAACCAACCGCTGGGTAGTCTTACGAGTCCCAGTAGTTTAGATGCTAAACGCCATTTTCCAATTCTTAAGTTTACTGTTTCACTCTTCCTATTCACAGAGTTTTTTTAACACCAACAATAAACTCAAAAGCTCAAACTTAAAATTAACGCTTACTGAATTGGAATCTTCTACGAGCTTTCGGACGTCCCGGTTTCTTACGTTCAACAGAGCGCGGGTCACGTGTCATAAAGCCTTCAGCACGGAGAGCAGCTTTATCTTCAGCATTGATTTTCACCAAAGCTCGTGCTATCGCCAAGCGAAGAGCCTGAGACTGTCCAGTAAAACCACCTCCATACAGATTCACCTTGATATCATATTTTTCTGCTGCACCAAGTTTATTTAACGGTTGTTTTACCACATACTGAAGAATAGATGATGGAAAGTACTCTGCAAGGTCTCTCTTGTTAATAGTAATCTTTCCTGTACCTTCGCTTACGAAAATACGTGCAACTGCACGTTTACGTCTGCCTAATGCATTTACTACTTCCATTTACTTCTTATTTATATGAATTAATATCAATCATTTTCGGGTTCTGAGCGTCATGTTTGTGCTCACTTCCTGCATACACATACAAATTACCCAACAGTTTAGCTCCCAGTCTATTTTTAGGAAGCATACCTTTTACAACCTTCTTAAGCAATTTTTCTTCGCCGTTCGGTTTAGCGATCAAACGAGCAGGAGTCATTTCTCTTTGACCACCGGGGTAGCCTGTATAAGACAAATACACTCTGTCATTCCACTTGTTTCCACTCAGTTTTACTTTGTCGGCATTGATAATAATCACATTATCGCCACAATCTACATGAGGGGTAAAGTTTGGTTTATACTTCCCTCTCAGCAGTTTTGCAACTTTTGCTCCCAGACGTCCCAATGTTTGGTCGGTAGCATCAACAATAACCCATTCTTTGGTTACAGTTGCTTTGTTTGCAGAAATGGTCTTGTAACTTAAAGTATCCACTCTTAATTAGTTTTTAATTGTTACTACTAAATCTTCACCACTTATCAGTTCCCCGGACAAAGGGATACTAACTCGCTATGAATTAATCTTTTATCAATTTTGATAATAATCGGCTTGCAAAAGTACAGCTTTTCTTTGAAACAGCAAACTATTTCTACCACTTTTTCAAAGTGAATATGTGTTATTCGGTATCAAGAAGTTATACATTAAAGCCTGTATCATAACTACGACATTATTAATACCCTAATTCCTATGGATAAAACAAATTCTCCCTTATATGAAATGCCAAGCTGAAAAAACGCAAACTAATCAACAATTGAAACTGCACATCAAATTAAAACCCTTTTAACTGACGATACCTAAGCAGCGCTTCTAAAAAATAATAATCAGCATAATTCAATGGTACATCTATTTCTATTTTATGTGGCAAACTTCCAACAGAATGTTTCAAAATAAAACCACTATTTGTATCTTTTTCTGCCAAATAATCATTAGAAGAAAGTTGTTTCAGAATATTCTCAGCATACTTCTTATATTTATCACAAAGTTTCTTATCCGCAGTATATTCACACAGTTCAAGCAAAGCCGAAGCCGTAATGGCTGCAGCTGAGGCATCACGCGGAGCCTGAGGAATATCTGGTGCATTATAGTCCCAGTAAGGAACATAATCCTTATTGGACGGGAGATTAGACATAATATACTGTGCAATTTCATGAGCAACATTCAAATAATCAGCCTTTTCAGTAAAACGATAACACATTGTATAACCATATAGCCCCCACGCTTGCCCTCTGGCCCAAGCAGACTCATCCGAATACCCTTGATGAGTACCCTTTGATTCTACTTCACCATTAGGAAGATATGAGACAACATGATATGAAGTCATATTCTCGCGAAAATGATTTTCCAAGGTTTTATCTGCATGAGCAACTGCTATATTATAGAAATTGTCATTCAAAGTTTGCCTACTAGCCCAGAACAACAATTCCAGATTCATCATATTATCAATAATAACCGGATAGTTCCAACTTCCAGAATCCCACGAACGAATCAAGCCTATTTCAGGATTGAAACGCGTACAAAGGCTTTTTGCGGCATTAACCATTACAAGCGTATCCGCGCTCTCTGGCTTTAGACGCAAAGCATTGCCATAACTACAGCACATCATAAAGCCAACATCATGATTCTTCGTATAATACTGGATTTCATTCAGTCGGTTAGTAAATTTTCTAGCTTCCTTTGCTAAAGTTTCATTTCCAGTCAATTCATAAACTAACCATAAGGAACCCGGGAAAAAACCACTTGTCCAATCCGTATCATTTACAAACTGAATCCTGCCATCCGGTTTAATAATAGTACGAGGAAAACATCTTCTTGCATTTACATCAGTTTGACTTATCATATAAAGCATCTGATGTTCAGCTTTATGAACAGCATTCCTATACCACCGGGGCATTGCAATTGTAGCTCCACTACAAAACAATAGCATCAGAAATCCACAGATGATCTTATTAAAAAAACATTGCATTTTCATACCATCAAATTATCTAAATTATTTCATTATTCCTTTTCCTTCACAAAAGCAAGCCATAAAATTCGCAGCACTCCAATAAAAATAAATATTTAGGTAACCCCAGCCTGCAGCATATAAAATGTTCGCTTTCAAAAATAAAATTTAAAATTAACAAGTACAAATGATGGCACAAAAAAACTCGCAATTTCCAAAGATATTGCGAGTTTTTACAATATAGAATATTACTTATCAGAATTCTGCATTCCGCGGAGTACGAGGGAATGGTATCACATCACGAATATTCGACATTCCTGTCACAAATAACAATAAGCGCTCAAAACCAAGTCCAAAGCCAGAATGAGGACATGAACCAAACTTACGAGTATCCAAATACCACCACATATCCTTCATTGGAATATGCAATTCTTCGATACGTTTCAACAACTTATCATAATCTGCCTCACGTTCAGATCCACCAATAATTTCACCAATTTTCGGGAACAAGACATCCATGGCACGTACGGTTTTACCGTCTTCATTCTGTTTCATATAGAATGCCTTTATTTCCTTAGGATAATCCGTCAAGATCACAGGACGCTTGAAGTGTTCTTCAACCAAATACCGCTCATGCTCCGAAGCCAAATCAACTCCCCAATAAACAGGGAATTCAAATTTATGTCCTTTCGCCACAGCATCTTCTAGTATTCTAATTCCATCTGTATAAGCTAAACGGACAAATTCATCCTTCAGCACTCCCTGCAAACGTTCTATAAGTCCTTTATCAAACATGTCATTCAGGAATTTTACATCATCAGCACAGTTATCCAGCGCCCAACGAACACAATATTTGATAAATTCCTCTGCCAAATCCATGTTATCCGTAATATCATTGAAAGCGACTTCCGGCTCAATCATCCAGAATTCGGCCAAATGACGCGGAGTATTTGAATTTTCCGCACGGAATGTAGGTCCAAAAGTATAAATAGCGCCCAATGCAGTAGCAGCCAACTCACCTTCCAATTGCCCAGAGACAGTCAGACTAGCCTGTTTACCAAAAAAATCATTATCATAAATGATAGAACCGGACTCATTTTTCTTCAAATCGTACAGGTTCATTGTAGTAACCTGAAACATTTGTCCTGCTCCTTCACAATCCGAAGCCGTAATAATCGGGGTGTGAAAATAAAAGAATCCTCTGTCGTGGAAAAATTTATGAATAGCAATTGCCATATTGTGACGAATACGGAACACTGCTCCAAATGTATTAGTACGTGGACGTAAATGAGCAATTTCACGAAGGAACTCCATAGAATGTCCTTTTTTCTGCAAAGGATATGTATTATCACATGTTCCCAACACTTCTATTTCACGTGCCTGCACCTCAACCTTCTGCCCAGATCCAACAGATTCTACCATAACTCCGTTTACACTCAAGCAAGCGCCTGTAGTCACCTGCTTTAGCAATTCTTCATCAAAGTTAGCCAGATCTACTACAATCTGTACATTATTTATTGTAGAACCATCATTCAGTGCAATAAAGTTTACTTGTTTGCTACCTCTGCGGGTACGTACCCAACCTTTCACATTGACCATTGTTCCAAAATCATTACGTTTCAACAGGTCAATGATTTTTGTTCTACTTATTTTTTCCATATTATACCTTTTATTATTACTCAAACGATCCCATACGAAGGAAGTTTACTTCTGCTTCAGTCAGATAGCGCCAATCTCCACGACGCAATCCCTTCTTAGTCAGTCCAGCAAAGAATACACGGTCAAGTTTCACAACCTTATATCCCAGCGATTCAAAGATACGACGAACAATTCGGTTCTTGCCTGAATGTATCTCAATACCGACTTGATTCTTTTTATTTTCATCGGTATAGCTTATTTCATCAGCATGAATTTCTCCATCTTCCAATTGAATACCCGTAGCAATCTGTTCCATATCTGCCTTTGTCAGATTTTTGTCCAAATGCACATGATAGATCTTCTTTTTCAGATATTTTGGATGTGTCAATTTAGAAGCCAAGTCACCATCATTTGTCAATAACAGTACCCCTGTTGTATTTCTATCCAAACGTCCAACCGGATAAATACGTTCCGTACAAGCCCCTTTTACAAGGTCCATAACCGTACGGCGCTCTTGCGGATCATCCGAAGTCGTTACAGTATCTTTTGGCTTATTCAACAATACATATATCTTACGTTCAATATTTACTGGTTCATCATGGAACTTCACTACATCCGAACGCTTAATTTTTGTACCCAATTCTGTGACAATCTCACCATTAACAGACACCACACCAGCTGTAATAAATTCATCAGCTTCACGACGTGAACAAACACCCGCATTTGCCAAAAACTTATTCAAACGAATCGGTTCATTCGGATCAATAAATTGTTCTTTATATTCTATTTGTTTCTTCTTGCTATATTTCGCATTCGGATCATATCCGGCTGTACGAGGACGACGTCCTTGCTGATTATTCGCCTTTGAACGGAAAGCTCCTTCATTATTATTAAAACGTTGACGATATCCTCCCTGCTGTCTATCATTATACGAGCGTTGTGGAGAACGGTTACCACCTTCATTACTATTGTTCGGATTGAAACGAGGACGGTAAGAGCGCTGTTCACCATTACTATTCGGATTAAAACGAGGACGATAAGAACGCTGTTCACCACCTTCACGATTATAGGAAGGACGCTGTGGACGATCGCCATAAGAACGTTGTTCACCATTATTATTCGGATTAAAACGAGGGCGATAAGAACGCTGCTCACCACTTTCACGGTTATAATAGGAGCGTTGTGGACGATCACCATAAGCGCGTTGACGATCTCCTTCACCATTACTGTTCGGATTAAAACGAGGACGGTAAGAACGCTGTTCGCCACCTTCACGGTTATAAGAAGAACGAGCATAAGCTCCATCTCTACTATAAAATCTGTTGCCATCACGGCCTTCATTGGCATTTTCTTCATTAAAAGAATTTCCACGCCATTCTTCGTTTTCTGTATTCATTGTTTTATTCGAATAAAATTAAACTTGGCCTCACGGCCTGATTAAAAATAAAATTTATTTATGAGATTTAGAATTTGTCAAATTAAATTCCTGTATATGTATGTGGAGTAATAGACCTCAGTTCTTTCTTTATCTCTTCACTTACATTCAGCCCTTCTATGAATTCTTTAATAGAAGACTCCGTAATAGCCTGATTGGTTCTGGTCAGAGCTTTCAAAGCTTCATACGGATGTGGATAAGCCTCACGGCGTAAAATAGTCTGAATAGCCTCTGCCACTACACTCCAACAATTATCCAGGTCACGGTAAATAGCTGTTTCGTTCAACAGCAGCTTTCTTAGTCCTTTCAAAGAACTTTGGATAGCAATCAGGATATGTCCGAACGGTACCCCCACATTACGCAACACAGTAGAATCTGTCAAGTCACGCTGCAAACGAGAAACTGGTAATTTTACTGCCAAATGTTCAAGAATTGCGGTAGCAATACCCAAATTTCCTTCCGCATTTTCAAAGTCAATCGGATTTACTTTATGAGGCATAGCACTCGATCCCACCTCGCCAGCTTTTATTTTCTGCTTGAAATATTCCATCGAAATATACTGCCAGAAATCACGATTCATATCAACCATTATAGTATTGATACGTTTCATTGCATCAAAAATAGCAGAGAGATTATCATAGTTAGAAATCTGGGTAGTATATTCTTCGCGTTCCAGCCCCAATTTATCGGCTACGAAGCGATTGCCAAAAGCCTTCCAGTCATACTCCGGATAAGCCACATGATGCGCGTTATAATTACCAGTAGCTCCTCCAAATTTTGCAGTAACAGGACAAGCTTTCAATCCGGCCAACTGACGTTCCAGACGATATACAAACACCATAATCTCTTTACCCAGACGAGTAGGAGAAGCTGGTTGTCCATGTGTCTTGGCAAGCATCGGAATTTCAGCCCACTCCGTTGCATACTCTTTCAACTGAGCTATCAGTTCTTCCAATGCCGGATAATATTCTTTTTCCAATGCCTCTTTAATTGAAAGCGGAACTGAGGTATTATTGATATCCTGAGAAGTCAGCCCGAAATGAATGAATTCTTTATAATCATCCATTCCTCCAAGTTTATCAAACTCTTCTTTCAAGAAATACTCTACAGCCTTTACATCATGATTGGTTACGCTTTCGATATCTTTAATACGTTGAGCATCTGCCTCCGAAAAATTGCGATAAATATTTCTCAGAGTTTCGAATATACTACAATCAATTCCTTTCAGTTGAGGCAACGGGAGCTCACACAGAGCTATAAAATATTCCACCTCTACCTGAACACGATATTTTATCAGCGCAAATTCTGAGAAGTAAGCAGCCAAAGCTTTAGTTTTGCCTCTATATCGGCCATCTATTGGAGATATAGCCGTTAATACATCAAGTTCCATATTTTTTCAGATAATTATCAGGCTGCAAAATTAACTCTTTTTCCTGAGCTACAAGATATAAGAAACAAGAAAGTTTCTATAAAAAGGAGTAAGAAATAAAAAAAGAAGATTAATATCATAAAAAAAGACTCTATGAATAAGCCATAGAGTCTTTTTTAAAAATCACGAGTGGGCGTTGACGGATTCGAACCGCCGACCCTCTGCTTGTAAGGCAGATGCTCTGAACCAGCTGAGCTAAACG
>CALUOO010000013.1 GCA_944322345.1 uncultured Bacteroides sp.
GAGCGGAAAACGAGACTCGAACTCGCGACCCTAACCTTGGCAAGGTTATGCTCTACCAACTGAGCTATTTCCGCATTAATTATACTGTGAAGAGAAGGAGACTCGAACTCCCACGACATCATTGTCACTACCCCCTCAAAGTAGCGCGTCTACCAATTCCGCCATCTCTCCAAAATATAACTTAGTTTCTCTTGTGCCCAGAACAGGACTCGAACCTGCATGCCTCTCGACACACGCACCTGAAACGTGCGCGTCTACCAATTCCGCCACCTGGGCAAAAGAAGATTCAAAATATCAATGAACTTTGAGCGGAAAACGAGACTCGAACTCGCGACCCTAACCTTGGCAAGGTTATGCTCTACCAACTGAGCTATTTCCGCGATTTTTCTTTGCGGTTGCAAAGGTAGGTATTTTCCTTAAAAATACAAATTTATTGAATGTTTTTTTGATGATACTTCTTACCGTTATTTTCTTTATTCGATTAATGTTTTGAAAATTAACTCATTCGGTTTCGGTAATCTTCATATGAAAAGTTCTTGTATATTTGAGCTTTTTGATCTTTAGTCCACAATCCTATAGAAGGATGATGAATGCCATTGAACATGTTTGTCTTTACCATTGTATAATGAATCATATCTTCAAATATAATCTGTTCTCCGATTTGTAATTCATGATCAAAACTCCATAATCCCATATAGTCGCCACTCAAACATGAATTTCCTCCTAAACGATAAATATATTCACCTTCATTACCTCGTTTTGCTCCACGAACTTCTGGTTGATAGGGCATTTCTAGACAATCGGGCATGTGGCAAGTAAAGCTAACATTAAGAATTGCCGTTTTTATCCCTTTGCTTTCGACGATATCTACAATTGTTGATGATAAGACGCCGGTTTGCCATGTAAATGCAGAACCGGGTTCTAAGATAATTTGTAAGTGAGGATAGCGTTTCTTTAATTTTTGTAGTAGTTGGATCAGATGGTCTGTATCATAACCTTTTCGAGTCATTAAATGACCACCTCCCAGATTTAACCACTTAATCTGTGAGAACCAATAAGCAAACTTTTCTTCTAAATGAACCAATGTCCTTTCCAATTCGTAAGATGAAGATTCACAATGGCAATGACAATGGAAACCTTCGATGCCACAAGGAAGATCTTTGGGTAACAGATCGGCAGTAACACCGAAGCGGGTACCGGGAGCGCAAGGATTATATAACTCTGTTTCTACCTCTGAGTATTCAGGGTTGACACGAATTCCGCATGATATATCATTTCCTTCTGCAGCAATGACAGGATAAAACTTATTGAATTGTGATAGAGAATTGAATGTAATATGGCTGCTACAGCGCATTATTTCTGGAAAATCATCTTCTGTGTACGCAGGAGAATATGTGTGGGCTCTACTTCCGAATTCTTCTAAAGCAAGCCTGGCTTCATATACTGAACTTGCAGTGGAATGATGAATGTATTCGCGGAATATAGGGAATGTCTTCCACATAGCGAAAGACTTAAAAGCAAGTATTATTTCTACTCCGGCTTTATCTGCAACAGTCTTGATAAGTTGTAGGTTCTTTCTAAGCAGTTCCTCTTCCATGATGTAACATGGAGAGGGAAATTGAGAAAAATCTATCATAATAGTATTTTACTTTTTTATTCTTTGATTATTAATTTTGAGATGGTAGTACGAACTCATGGGCATCGGTAATGTTTCCATGTTCGTTTTCTACAGCAACTCGAAACGTAATTTCTTTCTTTCTTAATTTGGTCCCTGCGTAAATAGTTGCAGTATAACGTATTCCTTCATTTGGAAGAATTTCTTCTACCATAATTGATGGAGATATGCCAATATGTTTCACTTTGGTGGTTGTTTCTACGATAGGAACCACATTATATGCTGAATGTTTCCCTTCGTTCATAACCTCAAAGATTATTTTACTACTTTCACCTGCATCAATTATGTGGTTGCGATTGCTGTCTATGAAGCGAATATTGCGTATTCTTAATTTTGGCGATGGGGACTTAACGCGCTGTGGTTTTGCTTTAGATCGTTTTACGTGGATTTCAGTTGTTTCAGGCATATAGGCTTCATCTTCTATAGGTGTGTCTCTCGGAGCTGTTATGGCATTGCCAATGGCTGCTCCTGCTACAGTCCCTACAATGTTGCCAATGGCAGACCCTCTATATCCGCCTCTCCATCCATGATGATTGTCTCCAACCAATCCACCGATTGAACTTCCTAAACTACCGCCTATTGCAGCACCTGCCATGATGGCACCCGGATTTCCCATGCGTTCCGATGCGCAACCGTTTAGAAGAAGCGCAAGGAGTAGAATGATGGTTGATTGTTTTTTCATAACATTTGTTTTCAGTGATTATTCGATTACTTTAAAACGCGCGAAACGTAATAAAAGTTGTTTATTTCCTGCATTTTTGAAATGAATGGTCGCTTTGGCATTGTCTCCTATACCATCTACTTTGATTACTTCCCCTACACCAAAACGTTCGTGTTCTATTATTTGCCCTATTCTGACATTTCTGTGCGAGGTAGAAGGAGTAGATGAGACCGGTGGTTGGTTCTCGTTTTCTGTTGTAGGGATTCGTTTCAGATGCCGGGGGAGAGAAGGGGAAATGATTTGTTCCTTGTCTTTGGACTTCTGAAATGTAGAGTAACTGCTAGGTGAAGATAATTGTGGAGGAGTAGAACGTATGAATCCTCCTTCTATTTCTCGTCGAAAATGGTCTGCTCTTTCGTTGACTGATCGGTTGATTCTTTCTTCGTGTGGCAAGGACAGATAATGAGTATCTATGTCGCGCAAAAAACGGCTCGGACTTCCAAACTCCATCTTGCCATATCTGAAACGGGTTTTGGCATATGAAAGGAAACAATGTTCCTCGGCTCTTGTGATGGCTACATAAAACAGACGGCGTTCTTCTTCCATTGCCCTTGGTGAATCGCCTGCCATGCTACTTGGAAATAGATTTTCTTCCATTCCTACAACAAATACATTCTTGAATTCTAGCCCTTTGGCTGAATGTACAGTCATTAAAGTGACCTTGGCGTCGTCATCTGTCTGACCTGATTCTTCATCAGTTAGCAATGAAATTTCTGAGAGGAAATCACTCAGTAGGATATTTGGATTACCCTCTTCTAGCCGCAGGGCACAGAAATCGTTCATTCCGTTAACTAACTCTTCAATATTTTCTTTTCGGCTTAGGTTTTCTGGGGAGTTGTCGGAACAGATATCGTTGATAATTCCTGTCCTCCGAATGATGTTCGTTCCTAGTTCGTAGGCATTTTTGCCGGAAAGGTCTGTAATGAAACTTTCTACCAGCATACGGAAATCTTGTAGCTTCGTATGTGTGCTTTTGGCAATATTTACTCCGTATTTTAGCGGCTCGCACAAGACAGTCCACAGACTTACTTCGTTGTCGTTGGCAGCAGATGTGATTTTTCCGATTGTGGTAGCTCCGATACCGCGTGCTGGATAATTGATAATGCGTTTGAAAGCTTCTTCGTCATTCGGATTGACAACAAGGCGGAAGTATGCAATCGCATCTTTTATCTCTTTACGTTGGTAGAACGAAAGCCCTCCATATATCTTATAAGGCATTGTCCTCTTTCGCAAAGCTTCTTCGAAAATACGGCTTTGGGCATTAGTGCGGTATAGGATGGCAAAGTCGGCATATTCATATCCGTTTTTTCTTCGTAGTTCGGCTATTTTGTTAGCCACTATTTCTCCCTCTTCCACGTCGCTGTATGCTTGAAACACTCCAATAGGCTCTCCTTTCTCTTTTTCGGAGAATACTTCCTTGCGTATTTGGCGTTCGTTCTTTTCTATCAGGCTGTTGGCAGCTCGTACAATGGTTTGAGTAGACCGATAGTTTTGTTCCAGTTTGAATACCTGAGTGTTTGGATAGACTTTGGTGAAATAGAGGATATTGTCAATATTGGCTCCTCGGAATGAGTAAATGCTTTGGGCATCGTCTCCCACTACACAGACTTTCTGACTCTCTTTTGTAAGCTGCAGTACGATGCTGTGCTGAGCATAGTTGGTATCTTGATACTCGTCGACAAGTACATAGCGAAATTGTTCGCTATAACGTGCCAATACCTCTGGGAAATCTCGAAACAACAGGTAGGTATATACTAGCAAATCGTCGAAGTCCATGGCGTTGGACTGCCGGCATCGTTCCCAATAGCGGTTGTATATATCTCGTATGGCTGGCATCCGTACAGCCATATCCGATTCATATGCTTCTCTGCTGGCTGCGTAGCCGGTTGGGGTAATCAGATGGTTTTTGGCATTAGAGATTCGTGACTGTACAGTCCCCGGTTTATAAGTTTTTTCATCCAGCCCCATTTCTTTAATAATGGAACGGATCATGCTTTTACTGTCTGTGGCATCATAAATGGTGAACTGAGAGGTAAAGCCAATGTATGTGGCCTCAGCACGGAGAATGCGCGAGAAGATAGAATGGAATGTTCCCATCCACAGATATCTTGCACGTTCTGTTCCTACCTGTTTGGCGATACGTTCTTTCATTTCTCGTGCAGCCTTGTTGGTAAAGGTCAATGCGAGTATACTCCACGGTTGATAGCCATTTTCCAGCAAATAGGCAATTTTGTAGGTGAGTACACGTGTCTTACCAGATCCTGCACCGGCTATAACAAGTGAAGGGCCTTGGTCGTAGGTAACAGCTTGAAACTGGCTTTCGTTCAATTCTGTTTTATAGTTGATGCTCATAAATTGTTCTAAACC
This sequence comes from uncultured Bacteroides sp., assembly GCA_944322345.1. GTDB lineage: Bacteria > Bacteroidota > Bacteroidia > Bacteroidales > Bacteroidaceae > Bacteroides. Next base: position 4,764 of record CALUOO010000013.1, read on the forward strand.
TTATTCAAGGCAGCAAAAGTATAATAATCTTGCGATAATCGAGCTATTTCCCTAGCTGTTTTTCCTTTAATGTGGAATATTGTCTGCCATATTTCAAAATGGAGTAATTGTCTGTCTGCGTTTTTTTTGTAAAAGGTTGTCGAACTGTACGACATGTGCATCTCATGTAAGAGACATTAACTTTGCTTGAAAAGCAGAAGAGTTTCACTATCAAACTCTTTGGGCTTATCCATTGACGAGGTATGGTAACCATTAAGAAGGCAGAAGCGTGAACTTTTCTGTATGTAAGCTGTTATTTTATAAAGCAACTATTTAAGAGTTTGACGAATGAATAAAATATTAATGTCTTTAATAATTATGACTATGAGTTATGAAATGCCAAAGCTTCCTTACGCTAATAATGCGCTGGAACCTGTAATCAGTCAGCAAACTATAGATTTTCATTATGGTAAGCACTTGCAAACCTATGTAAATAACTTGAATAACCTTGTTCCCGGAACAGAATACGAGGAAATGGAGTTGGAAAAAATTGTGGCTACAGCTCCTGACGGTGCAGTGTTCAATAATGCCGGGCAGGTATTGAATCATCAGCTCTACTTTCTTCAGTTTGCGCCAAAACCGTCGAAGAGTGAACCTTCAGGGAAGTTGGCTGAAGCCATCCGTAGAGATTTCGGTAGCTTTGAAAATTTCAAGAAAGAGTTTGTGGCAGCTTCCGTAGGACTTTTTGGGTCCGGATGGGCATGGCTCTCGGTAGATAAGGATGGCAAGTTGCATATTACCAAAGAGGCAAATGGAAGTAATCCGGTACGTGCAGGATTGAAACCTTTGCTTTGTTTTGATGTCTGGGAACATGCTTACTATCTGGACTATCAAAATCGTCGTGCAGATCACATCAATGCTTTATGGAACATTATTGATTGGGACGTAGTAGAAAGTCGGATGTAGGACAGTACAATCTTTCATTAAAAGCACTGCTTTCAGTACTGGAAAATTATCTTTCTTAGGCTGTAAAGCAGTGCTTATCTTTTTTACTGTAGATGGTTTAAAGTTCTCAATTTGTCAGGTTATAGGTTCTTGGCAAATATTTGCATAATATTTCTTACCGCTATGGTGTAGTCTTAGCTAGTGAGTTGTGAGAAATGGTCGCATAAGAGATGGTTTTGAAAAAATAACAGATTTTCTTCCTGTTTCTCTCTTTTTTTCTGTTACTTTGCCTATGTAAAGACAAAGGGGTGCCCTATGTGGGCTGAGATTATACCCTAAGAACCTGATGCAGTTAGTACTGACGTAGGGATTGTTCTACTCTCATCACCTTCTCATAAAAGCACCATTCTTTGTGTTTACTTTCAAATTTTATATTTAATAGTAATGTGTCATGAAGATACAAGTCAATAACAAAGAGGTGGAAATCTTTCTGGATTCAACATTAGTGCAACTTACGGAGCAACTACAGCTTCCGACGCAGGGAGTGGCAATTGCCGTAAACAATAAAATGATTCCTCGTACCGAATGGGAATTGTTTACTCTTCACGAGAATGATCGGCTGGTTATAATAAAAGCTGCTTGTGGAGGGTGAAGAATATGATCAGTTTACAATTTATCACTCATCAGACAGAACGGTACTCCTATTTTGATTCAGCCTGGATGGCGTTGGAGGGTGGTTGCAAATGGATTCAGCTTCGTATGAAAGAAGCTCCTTTGGAGGAGGTGGAAGAGGTTGCACTCCGATTGAAGCCATTATGTAAGGAGTATGAAGCTATTTTTCTATTGGACGATCATGTGGAACTTGCCAAGAAGCTTGAAGTAGATGGTGTTCATCTGGGTAAAAAAGATATGCCTATCAATGAGGCTCGCCGGATATTGGGTGAAGGGTTCATCATTGGCGGTACGGCAAATACATTTGAAGATGTGTTGCAGCATTATCGTGCCGGAGCTGATTATTTAGGTATCGGTCCTTTCCGTTTTACTACGACAAAAAAGAATCTTAGTCCTGTATTGGGATTGGAGGGGTATCGTTCTATTCTGGCGGAGATGGTCAAAGCAGATATTCACCTGCCTGTGGTGGCTATCGGAGGTATTACGTACGACGATATCCCAGATGTATTGGCAACTGGTGTGAATGGTGTAGCACTTTCTGGAACTATTCTACGGGCAGATGATCCTGTTGCCGAAACACGGAGGATATTGGAACTATAAAATTTGTGGTTTAATAACTAAAACTCATAACATAAAACTTATAACTCAAAGCGGTATGGAAAAATTAGTGATTGCAGGACGTGAATTTGATTCCCGCCTTTTTCTTGGAACCGGGAAATTCAATTCCAATGAAGTCATGGAAAAATCTATTTTAGCTTCTGGTACGGAGATGGTAACAGTGGCAATGAAACGCATTGAACTGGAGAATCGGGAAGATGATATGCTGAAACACATTGTTCATCCTCATATTCAACTGTTACCTAACACTTCTGGAGTGCGTAATGCGGAAGAGGCAGTATTTGCTGCACAAATGGCACGTGAAGCGTTTGGAACGAATTGGTTAAAGCTGGAGATACATCCCGACCCACGTTATTTGTTACCCGATTCTGTTGAAACATTGAAGGCTACAGAACAATTAGTGAAATTAGGTTTTGTTGTTCTTCCTTATTGTCAGGCCGATCCGGTATTGTGTAAGCGCTTGGAAGAGGCTGGCGCTGCTACGGTAATGCCTTTGGGAGCACCTATCGGTACAAATAAAGGATTGCAGACTAAGGAGTTCTTGCGTATTATAATCGAGCAAGCTGGTGTTCCTGTTGTTGTTGATGCCGGTATCGGTGCACCTAGCCATGCTGCTGAAGCAATGGAGATGGGAGCTTCGGCTGTGTTAGTTAATACTGCAATTGCTGTAGCCGGAGATCCTGTGGAGATGGCGCGGGCATTCAAATCTGCAGTAGAAGCAGGACGCCAAGCATATGAAGCAGGACTTGGTATGCAGGCAATGGATTTTGTTGCTGAGGCAAGTTCTCCATTGACTGCATTTTTGAACGAATAAGGAATAAATTTACAATTTAGACAAACTTAAGAGCTCATATCAATGGAACATAAAATTAAATTTCCCCGTTCTCAGAAAGTTTATGTACCGGGTAAACTGTTTCCTGATATCCGAGTGGGTATGCGGAAAGTAGAGCAGGTACCAAGTGTAAGCTTTAAGGGCGAAGAGAAGATTGTAACTCCCAATCCGGAAGTCTATATATATGATACTAGTGGCGCGTTCAGCGACCCTAATATTCAGATAGATCTGAAAAAAGGATTGCCACGTATGCGTGAAGAATGGATTGTTGGACGAGGTGATGTAGATCAACTTCCGGAGATTTCTTCCGAATATGGACGTATGAGACGTGACGATCGATCGCTTGACCATCTTCGTTTCGAACATATCGAACTTCCTTATCGTGCTAAAAAAGGAGCTGCTATCACCCAGATGGCATATGCAAAACGAGGAATTATTACTCCAGAAATGGAATATGTGTCTATCCGCGAAAATATGAATTGTGAGGAGCTTGGTATCAAGACGCATATTACGCCGGAGTTTGTTCGTCGTGAGATTGCTGAGGGACGTGCTGTTCTGCCTGCCAACATCAACCATCCGGAAGCAGAACCTATGATTATAGGACGTAATTTCCTTGTTAAGATCAATACCAATATTGGTAACTCTGCCACTACTTCCAGCATTGATGAGGAAGTAGAGAAGGCTTTGTGGAGTTGTAAGTGGGGAGGGGATACACTAATGGACCTTTCTACGGGAGCCAATATCCATGAAACACGTGAATGGATTATACGCAATTGCCCCGTTCCAGTGGGGACAGTACCCATTTATCAGGCTTTGGAGAAAGTCAACGGAGTGGTAGAAGATTTGACATGGGAAATATATCGTGATACGTTGATTGAACAGTGTGAGCAGGGAGTGGATTATTTTACGATTCATGCTGGTATCCGCCGTCATAATGTTCATCTCGCAGATAAACGCTTGTGCGGTATAGTTAGTCGTGGTGGTAGTATAATGAGCAAGTGGTGTCTGATTCACGACAGAGAGAGTTTCTTGTATGAACATTTTGATGACATTTGTGATATCCTTGCACAGTATGATGTTGCAGTTTCTTTAGGTGACGGACTCCGGCCGGGATCTGTTTACGATGCTAATGATGAGGCCCAATTTGCCGAATTAGACACAATGGGTGAGCTTGTGTTGCGTGCATGGGATAAGAATGTTCAGGCCTTTATTGAAGGCCCTGGTCATGTACCAATGCATAAAATAAAGGAAAATATGGAACGGCAAATTGAAAAATGCCACGATGCTCCTTTTTATACACTTGGTCCGTTGGTAACAGATATTGCTCCCGGTTATGATCATATTACATCCGCTATTGGTGCAGCTCAGATAGGTTGGTTGGGTACGGCAATGCTTTGCTATGTCACTCCTAAAGAGCATCTTGCACTACCTGATAAAGAAGATGTTCGTGTTGGTGTAATTACTTATAAGATTGCAGCTCATGCAGCCGATTTGGCTAAAGGACATCCCGGTGCACAAGTGCGTGATAATGCTTTGAGCAAGGCACGTTATGAGTTTAGATGGAAAGATCAATTCGACTTATCTCTCGATCCGGAACGGGCACAAGGTTATTTCCGTGCAGGGCATCATATAGATGGAGAGTATTGTACGATGTGTGGTCCGAATTTTTGTGCCATGCGTTTGTCACGCGATCTCAAAAAGCAGAATGAAAAATAATAATATATGATGTGACAATACACTTTTTACCACCAGACCTATTATTTGTATAGATAATCGGTATTTGATTATTATAGTCGGCATATGATGGTAAATGATACATATCAAAGAATTTTATAATTATGTTTTCAGACGAGTTAGAAAAAATATCGTGGGAAGAGACGACAGAGGCCATCTATTCCAAAACCGAAACAGATGTTCGTCGTGCTTTGGCTAAACAAGAACATCTGGATGTGAATGATTTTATGGCATTAATCTCTCCGGCAGCAGCTCCCTATTTAGAGGTGATGGCCCGTTTAAGCCAGAAATATACGATGGAACGTTTTGGAAAGACTATTTCCATGTTTGTCCCTCTATATATAACAAATTCTTGTACGAATTCTTGTGTATATTGTGGCTTTCATATCAGTAATCCGATGAAGCGGACAATACTGACAGAGGAGGAAATTGTAAATGAGTATAAGGCTATTAAAAAGCTTGCTCCTTTTGAGAATCTGTTATTAGTTACTGGCGAGAATCCTGCTGTTGCCGGTGTGCCTTATATTGCTCGTGCATTGGATTTGGCAAAGCCTTATTTCAGTAATTTGCAGATTGAGGTAATGCCTCTGAAAGCTGAAGAGTATGAAGAACTGACTCATCATGGTTTGAATGGTGTCATTTGCTTTCAAGAAACTTATAATAAAGCAAATTATAAGATCTACCATCCAAGAGGAATGAAGTCGAAATTTGAATGGCGTGTGAATGGATTTGACCGTATGGGGCAAGCAGGCGTGCATAAAATAGGAATGGGGGTGTTGATTGGGCTGGAAGAATGGCGTACAGATGTAACAATGATGGCATATCATCTTCGCTATTTGCAAAAGCACTATTGGAAGACTAAATATAGTGTGAATTTCCCTCGTATGAGGCCTTCTGAAAATGGAGGATTTCAACCTAATGTAGTGATGAATGACCGTGAATTGGCACAACTGACGTTTGCCATGCGTATTTTCGATCATGATGTAGATATATCTTATTCAACTCGAGAAAGCGCAGAGTTCCGTAATCATATGGCTACTTTAGGCGTGACAACAATGAGTGCCGAAAGTAAGACAGAACCAGGAGGATATTATAGCTATCCTCAAACATTGGAGCAATTTCATGTAAGTGATGAGAGAAAAGCCATAGAGGTAGAACAGGATTTGAAAAGATTAGGACGTGAACCTGTATGGAAAGACTGGGATCAGAGTTTTGACCAGATTACTCAGTGTCGTGTTTCTCAATAGTATCTCAGGCAATATGTTTATGCGATATAATAGGCAAAAAATATTACCCGAAATAGGTGAATCTGGACAACAACGTCTGAGAGAGGCTAAAGTTTTAATTGTAGGGATGGGAGGACTAGGAGCTCCCATCTCTCTTTATCTGACAGGAGCAGGCGTTGGAACGATAGGGTTAATGGATGATGATATTGTCTCTGTGACTAATCTACAACGGCAGATCCTTTATACAGAGTCAGATGTTAACCAGCCTAAAGTGCGATGTGCAATGAAACGACTTTCTGCTCTGAATAGTGAAGTGAATTTTCAGACATACCCTGTAAGGCTAACTCGTTCGAATGCAGAAAAAATTATATGTGATTATGACATTGTAATTGATGGGTGTGATAACTTTGCTACTCGTTATTTAATTGACGATGTGTGTGAAAAATTAGATAAGGTATATGTGTATGGAGCAATAGCTGAATTTGAAGGTCAGGTGTCTGTTTTTAATTATGGAATCTCTCCTAAAAGATACCGTGATTTGTATCCTGATGAGAAGATAATGGAAGAAATGTCTTCCTCTTCTAAAGGAGTAATGGGGGTTACTCCAGCTGTGGTGGGAAGTGTTGAAGCATGCGAGGTTCTGAAAATAATTTGTGGATTTGGTGAAGTTCTGTCTGGTAAAATCTGGACTATTGATTTGAAGACATTAGAATCTAACATATTTTCACTATAAACATTATTCTCTTAGAAAGTGAATAGTTATCTTTGTTCAATTTAACTGCTTAACGAAATGAAACTGATTGTAGTGACTCGTCCAACCTTTTTTGTTGAAGAGGATAAGATTATTACAGCTCTTTTTGAAGAAGGATTAGACATTCTACATTTGAGAAAACCTGAAACGCCGGCAATGTATTCGGAACGTTTGTTAACTCTTATCCCTGAAAAGTATCACAAACGTATTGTGACTCATGAACACTTTTATTTAAAAGAGGAGTTTAACCTAATGGGAATACACTTGAATACAAGGAATCCTAATGAACCGGATGATTATGACGGTCATCTTAGCTGTTCATGCCATTCTGTTGAAGAAGTAAAAAATAAAAAGCATTTTTACGATTATGTATTCATGAGTCCTATCTATGATAGTATATCTAAAGTGAATTATTATTCTACCTATACGGCAGAGGAGCTTCGTGAAGCACAGAGAAATAAAATTATTGATTCTAAGGTAATGGCATTAGGGGGAATTAATGCTGATAATCTTTTAGAAATAAAGGACTTTGGCTTTGGAGGTGCTGTAGTTTTGGGAGATTTATGGAATCGTTTTGATGCTTGTTCTGATCAAAATTATTTGGCTGTAATTGAACATTTCAAGAAGTTAAAGAAATTGGCTGATTGAATCTCTGTATGCTCTTAAGTTTGACGGGAGCAGAGAAATGCAATGTTTTGATTAAGACAAAACATTGTAATAACGTTGTGAAAACAATGGAATAGTTTTTTCATAGAGAGTTCTTATAATTTTATTCAATCAACTATTCAGTCTCTATTTTTAGTGTGATATGGAGATTTTTATAAAGGGGGTTGATTGCTCTCTTTAGAATTCTTACCTTTGCACCTTCAAAAACAAAACAATAGCTATCTGTATGAAGTCTGACATCGAAATTGCTCGTAGTATTGAGCTGAAAAAAATAAAGCAAGTTGCCGAAAGTATCGGAATCCCCCGTGATGAAGTAGAAAACTATGGTCGTTATATTGCTAAAATACCGGAACATCTGATTGATGAAGAGAAGGTAAAAGAAAGTAATCTGATATTGGTAACGGCTATTACTGCAACAAAGGCTGGTATTGGAAAGACAACAGTATCTATTGGACTTGCTTTGGGACTGAATAAGATAGGTAAAAAGGCTATTGTAGCTTTGCGCGAACCCTCATTAGGGCCTTGTTTCGGTATGAAAGGAGGGGCTGCTGGGGGCGGATATGCGCAAGTTCTTCCTATGGAAAAAATCAATCTGCATTTCACGGGAGACTTCCATGCCATTACTTCTGCTCATAATATGATTTCCGCTTTATTGGATAATTATCTTTATCAGAATCAGGCAAAAGGATTTGGACTGAAAGAGATTCTTTGGCGACGTGTATTGGATGTAAACGATCGTTCATTACGTAATATTGTGGTAGGATTAGGTGCTAAGACAAATGGTATCACCCAGGAGTCTGGTTTTGATATTACTCCGGCATCAGAAATTATGGCTATCCTTTGCTTGGCGAAGGATATGAAGGATCTGCGCCGTCGCATTGAAAATATATTGTTGGGCTTTACATACGATGATAAACCATTTACGGTAAAAGACTTGGGAGTGGCGGGAGCAATCACTGTCTTGCTGAAAGATGCTATTCATCCTAACCTTGTACAGACCACGGAAGGTACGGCTGCCTTCGTACACGGCGGTCCTTTCGCTAATATTGCTCATGGCTGTAACTCTATATTGGCAACCAAGATGGCGATGACTTTTGGAGACTATGTAATTACTGAAGCAGGTTTTGGTGCAGACTTGGGAGCCGAGAAATTCTATAACATTAAGTGCCGTAAGGCTGGCATACAACCCAAACTGACCGTAATCGTAGCTACTGCACAAGGTCTGAAAATGCATGGAGGAGTCAGCTTAGACCGTATCAAGGAGCCTAATATGGAGGGATTGAAAGAGGGTTTGCGCAACTTGGACAAGCATGTTCGTAACCTCCGCTCTTTTGGTCAGACCGTTATTGTTGCCTTCAATAAATTTGCCACAGATACTGACGAGGAGATGGAGTTACTCCGTCAGCATTGCGAACAATTGGGTGTAGGATTTACCATTAACAATGCTTATAACGAAGGAGGAGAGGGAGCTGTAGATATGGCACGCTTGGTAGTAGATACTATCGAGAACAATCCATCTGAACCGTTGCGATATACTTACAATGAAGGCGATACCATACAGGAGAAAATAGAGAAGGTAGCCACTCATATTTATGGAGCAAGTGTTATTACTTACAGTAGTATGGCACGCAATCGTATCAAGCTGATAGAGAAGATGGGTATAACCCATTATCCGGTCTGCATCGCCAAGACGCAGTATTCTTTCTCGGCCGACCCGAAGATATACGGTGCAGTGAACAATTTTGAGTTCCACATCAAGGATATTGTGATTAATAACGGAGCAGAGATGATCGTAGCCATTGCAGGGGAGATTCTTCGTATGCCCGGGCTTCCCAAAGAACCTCAGGCACTGCACATCGATATTGTCAATGGTGAGATTGAAGGACTAAGTTGACAATCATCTGTCGGACATCCAGAGTTGTTCCGGTATAAATTATCCGATTTTATCCTTTTGTAACTATATAGAAGCAGAATCCAAGGCAGTTTCCTGTCGTATTCTGCTTCTTGTTTTGTGTTTGCAACTTACTTGCATTCCGCTTTGCTTACCTTTGTCGGCAAAAGATGTAAGTGTATGAAGAAGTATTATAATGAATGTATTTCATTCGTCATGTTGGTAATCGGAATCCTGTTGCAGGACAACTTTCCTGATACCGTTATCCGTTTGGGATGGTATCTCATCGCTTTGATGCCGGTGGGGATTCCTGTTTTCAAGGAGGCATGGGAGGCATTGAGAGCCAAAGACTTTGCCAACGAGTTTACGCTGATGGCACTTGCCGTACTTGGGGCTTTCTGCATAGGTGAGTATCCGGAGGGAGTCGCCGTCATGCTGTTCTACGCTGTGGGTGAGAAGCTTCAGGAGGGAGCCGTAGACAAGGCACGCCACAGTATCCGCACCCTGCTCGACATGCGTCCGCAAAAGGTATCAGTCCGACGTGGAGAAGGATGGAGCATCCTCTCGCCCGACGAGGTCCAGACAGGAGATATTATCGAAGTAAAAGCCGGAGAACATGTATCGCTGGACGGGAAACTACACGAAGAGTCCGCCTTCTTCAATACAGCCACCCTGACTGGCGAAAGCATCCCCAAAGAAATAAAGCAGGGCGAAGAAGTATTGGCAGGCATGATTCCCTGCGAACAAGTCATCCATCTGACCGTATCCCGTACGGCCGACAACAGTACCCTTTCGCGCATACTGAAGCTGGTGGAGGAGGCTGCCGAGCAGAAAGCCCCCACCGAACTCTTCATGCGAAAGATAGCCCGCATCTATACTCCCATCGTCATGGCAGTAGCTTTGCTGATACTTGCCGCTCCCTTTATCTATTCGCTGTTCTGCCCTTCTTACGCTTACCTGTTTTCCGAGTGGCTGTACCGTGCGTTAGTCTTCTTGGTAGTGTCCTGCCCCTGTGCGCTGGTCATCAGTATTCCTCTGAGCTATTTCGCCGGGATAGGTGCGGCATCCCGCAAGGGCATCCTATTTAAGGGAGGAAACTATCTGGATGCCATCAGCCGGATTGATACGGTGATATTCGACAAGACGGGGACACTGACTACGGGTAATTTCAAGGTTGGCCGCATCGAAGGTACGCTCCCTTCCGAAGTGATACTGACTTATGTGGCGGCTGCCGAGAGCCAGAGTACTCATCCGATGGCAAAGGCCATACAGCTATATGCGGCAGAGCAGGCAGTAGAGCCCCTTCCGGTCACCTTCTCGAAGGAATGGGCAGGCTACGGACTGGAGGCTGTGGCAGATGGAAAGCACATACTGGCAGGCAGTCTGCACCTGTTGGACAAGTTTCAGATCTCTTATCCGGAAGAGCTTCGTATGATTCCGGAAACTATCATTGCCTGCGCCATCGACCGGAGTTATGCCGGATACATCCTGCTGACCGACGAGATAAAACCCGACGCTGCCCCTGCCATCCGGCAGCTGAAACGCATGGGGATAGGGCATATTGCTGTCTTGTCCGGCGACAAAGCACCTCTCGTACAGCATATCGCTCAGCAACTGGATATAACCCATGCACATGGCGACCTGCTTCCCGACGGCAAGGTGGCGCATCTCCAACGGCTGAAAGAAGCCGGACGACGCATCGCCTTTGTGGGCGACGGCATCAACGATGCACCGGTACTGGCACTTAGTGACGCCGGAATAGCCATGGGCGGCTTGGGAAGCGACATTGCCATCGATACAGCCGACATCGTCATACAGAACGACCGTCTCACCCAACTCCCGGCAGCCATAAAAACAGGACGCAGTGTCCGCCAGATTGTGTGGCAAAACATTATCTTTGCATTTGCAGTGAAACTGATTGTGCTTGCCTTGGGGGCATGGGGACTTGCCAACCTGTGGGAGGCTGTCATTGCCGATACCGGTGTGGCACTGTTGGCTGTATGCAACAGCCTGCGCATCGGACATATCATCAACCGTTAACTGTATGTTATATGGAAACCAACCAACAATACATCGACCGTATGGAGAAGAAGGGCATCAAGCCCACTGCCATACGCATACTCATCCTGCGCACCATGATGGAGATTCCTCATGCCGTATCACTTGCCGACTTGGAGCTGGCACTCGACACGGTAGACAAGTCTACCATCTTCCGTACCTTATCACTCTTTCTGAGCAACCATCTGATACACGGCATCGACGATGGAAGCGGCTCACTAAAATACGAGGTATGCAGCAGCGAGTGCGTGTGCAGCATCGACGACATGCATACCCATTTCTATTGTGAACGCTGCCGGCGCACCTTCTGCTTCAAGAGCATTCATATTCCGGTTATAGACCTGCCCGAAGGCTTCCGGATGAACAGTATCAACTACGTGGTGAAAGGCATCTGTGCCGACTGCGCTACCTCCGGCACATTGCCTTGAAGTCACAATACTCACACTTCTTCCTATCCTCCGTCTGGCTGAAGGGTTCGGCCGGATTGAATATTTCTTCCAGCAGCCGTTGCAGATGCTCACGGAATTCCGTCTCCAGCAGACTGAAGTCTGTCACGGGGACTTTAGGCTTGCGGGGTTCACCCATTTCGATGACAGGGGAGTAGCTTTCCGATGATGCCTTATGGATGTATAGCAGCGACGGCGCCACCTTATACGACTGCTTCCGGCACATGATGGCTGCATAGATAAAGGTCTGTAGCACATAGTTCGGCCGGTTGTCAGCGGGGACAAAGAGCTGTTCCACTCCTGTGGCTGCTTTCGGACTGCCACCCGTCTTGTAGTCGACAATGCGCAACGTGCCTTCCTTCCGGTCCATACGGTCTATTGTTCCGCCCAGCCGCAGGCGGATGTTGCCTTCCGGCATGCTGACTTCCATCTCTTCGTACACCTTCTGTTCCATGCCCATCATCTCGAAGGGGGCATATTGCAAGTCGTTTCGTAGCAGCTGACGCAGGTAGGAAGCGATGACTTTCGAGTTGATGAGCTGCGTTCCGTTGTATTCCGGCTCCTCATCCAGCGGCACCTTGAAGAGGTTCTCCTTGAACGAACGGTCTACATAGCCTTGGAGCCGTACATCATCCTTCAGCAGCTTTTCCAAGTCGTGCTTCTGAATCATACGTCCGTGGGCAGTAAGGTCGAGGTAGACCAGTTGCGCCGCCCGGTGGAAGATGGTGCCGAAGAGCGCCGAGTCTATTTCGGCACTCACCTCGTCGGGTGCCTGCAGACGTGCCACGTAATAGTAGTAGAACCTCAGCCGACAGTCGAGATAGGCATTCAGGGCCGAAGGGGAGAGGACGAACGACTGCGGACTGTTGACATCGTAGGCACTTCTCAGACGCTCCATGATCTCCGGAGTCTTGGTGATAAGTATCTCGCTCGTCTGCTTAGGCGACTGACCTGCTTCGAGATATTCCCGCTGAATGTCGTGCGGACTCTCCACGAGGAACTGCAACATGAAGCGTGACCATTCGCCACGGTTCAGCCCATCGGACGAGGTGTTGTAGAGTAGCGTCACCTGTTCGGCGCGTTGTATCAGCCGATAGAAATAGTAGGCATACACGGCATTCTTGTGGTCGATAGTGGTCATCCCGAAGGCTTTACGCAGATTGTATGGGATGAACGACGAATCTCCGCCGGATTTCGGCAGCTGACCTTCATTGAGCGAAAGCATGATGAGGTTGCGGAAGTCAAGGCAGCGGGTTTCGAGCACACCCATCACCTGCATACCGATGGCAGGCTCGCCGTGGAAGGGGATATTGGCCGACGTCAGTACCTTGTTTATCAGACGCCGCAGCATGTCCACACGAACCTGCAGCTTTCCTTCCTCCACCAAACCGTAGATACGGTTCACCTTCACATAACTCTGGAAGATGGATTCGCGGTAGAGCTGGTCGAAGATGTCGCCCTTTTCCTGTTCCTGCCGGTAGAGCATAGAGATGTCCCGTATCAGCTCGGTCAGATAGGCACAGAACGAAGCCAATCCCTCCTGCGGGGCAAAGAGCTTCTCCAAGAACCCGTCCTGCCGGAGTTCACTAGGCAGCGGATAAAAGTGGTTGGTCTCTGTCAGCGTCCGTTCCAAGGATTCGGCATGCTCGGACAGCTGACGGATGTAGGGGTGTTTCAGCACGACTGACACAGTCTCGTAGGTATATCTACCCGTATCCCGGTTATACCCGGTAGTCTGCATCTCCATCACTGCATTGAGGAAGCTGTAGACCGGGGTTTGAGACAGGGGGAAACCCATCGTGATGTTGACGTTCTTCACCTCTTCCGGTATAGAATGGAGCACGGGGAGCAGCAGTGCCTCATTGCAGAGGACTATGGCATTCTCCTTCTCAGTCGCCGAACTACCGAAGGTCTCCCGCACCCATTCGGGCAGGAAGCGTGCCTGTGCATTCTCTGTCGGAGCCGAAATATAGCGCACCTTCTTGGGCTTGCCAAGCACATCGAAGCAGGAAGCCGGCAACTCGTTCCCAAACTCGCGAAGGTTGCGCCGGATGAACTCCCCGGCTTCATGACCGGGAATACGGTCGACATAATAGGCATCATAGTCCCAGTAGAACATCGCCTTGCCGGCATCCCTCAGACGTTGGAAGAAAGTTTGCTCCACCCGGTTCAGCACGTTGAAGCCGACGAAGATATACCGGTCGTATTTCAACCTGTCCACATCCAGCTCTTCTATCACACGGCGGTAGAGCATCCCCTCGTAGGCAATGCCTTCTGCCTGCAGACGTTCACGGAACTTGCTGTAGATGCTTCCCAGACTGTCCCACAGCGAGGCAAAGCGTTCCTTCAGCAGTGTCCGCTTCTCGATGGAGAAGTTGCGGAAGAACTGCTTGATGGCCGCCTCTTGTTCCGGCTCCAAGAACGTATAGTCGTCGGCTATCTGCCTGAGGTCTTTCAGGTTGCTGAATAGTTGCGAGGCATCCACCAGATTCTTGTCCACATCGTCGAAGTCGCTGATGAGCAGTTCTCCCCAGTAGTAGAAGTCATCGAGTGTCTCCTGACTGCCGGTCACTTCGCAGAAGACCGGATAGAGCTCGCATACGAGTCTTATCGGGTCGCCCACCTTCAGATTGCTGAGTTTCCTGAACAGGTCGCTGATGCTCATGGCTGCCGGTGCCCATACAGGCCGGTCAGACTCACCTACCAGATACTCGTTGAAGAACAGGTTGGCACGTTTATTAGGAAACACTATCACCGTCCGCGACATATCGTTTCCCAGTTTCCGATAGAGGTCGTGAGCGACCATTTGTAGGAATGTCTGCATCGTTTATCTCCTTTATTCTATACTTTTTTCATTCAAAAAAGCCGGATGAGCCATGCCCATCCGGCTGATTATTTTAAGAAAGCCGGCGAAGGAATCCCTCTATGGAAGTTTACTTCACAGCAAATTCCACTGCATTAAAGTAAACACTTCGCTTAATCACTACAAATTTATCGTAGTTTCTTTATACATAGTTCACTTAATTGTACTTTGTTCTTTTAAAAATGCTTATGACAATCTTAGTAATGTTTCACTTTAAAATTGCTTTATGAAAAAACTGCTATATTCGATTTACTTCACAGCAAATGCTTGTTCCCTATGTATAAATCAGCTGATGTTCCTCCTTCACCGGCTATATCTTACTCCACTATCCGGCATCATACAATCGGATCGGGACTTTCTCCTCCATCTTCTTCTCCTTCACCTCCACCGGGCTGTTCCGATGTTCCGGTTCCATCTAATTTGCTGATTGAGTTTACATTCACCCATCTTACATTATCGCTGATAAGAGCGCGAGTAATAGTCTTCCCGTTTCTTTTGGATTCGGGAATAAAACGTACACGTGTGCTAACTATTTGATTAGCACTTACTTTATCGGCAGATTCAACACCTCGTCCGTTAGACTGACAAGTGTAGTAGAATGTGCCTAATCCATCTACATGGACTGTCCGACCGGCATTCATAAAATTGCCCATCACCAGTCCTAGTGCTTCCATGGCTGCTTTTGAGTCAGCTTTGCTCATAGATGAGACGAGAGCAATCTGCTCGCATAGCTCGTCCATCTCTACAGGCTTACCTATGCTGACTGCCTGCGGATACCATAGCTCACTAATCTTCTTGAAAATAGGTTTGAAAAAAGCCATATGGTATTATTTAATGATTAATAGCCCCTTCTGTAGTCCCTAGAGTATGGATTGACACTTATAGGAAGTGTCCGCGACACTTCCTATAAGTATGGCTGACACTTCCTATAAGTGTCAGGGAGACTTCCTATAAGTGTCATTCACCCCCTTCGGTATCTGTTCGCATACTTCTCAAAGAGCATCATTAGGGATGGCACAAATATAACGATTCTTTTTTATTATGCAATAGATAAATGCAAAAAAATATCATCAACTGTAAAGAAGATGATATTTTCTGTGGTAGGAGATGAGTTTATATAATAATGTACGCGTACATTTTATATATAGTATCTATCGAAGTCTGAAGATGACGGGGACAACATACTTAACGTTGACCTTGGTGCCGTCTTCCAGCTCCCCGGGTATCCACTTCGGCATTTCTTTAATGACACGCAAGGCTTACTTGTCCAGAAATGGGTCTACACTACGTAGCACGCGGGGGTTGATGATGCTGCCGTCTTTTCCTACTACGAACCCGATGATAACCCTGCCCGGTGTATCTGCTCCTTGGGCTATTGGTGGATAACGCAGGTTTACTGAAATGTATTTCATCAGGGCTTCCTGCCCTCCGGGGAATTCCGGCATCTTGGGAGCTATCTCCAGTGTATCTTCGGGGTCGGGGGCTATCCTTTCTGCTATAGCGGCTTCAGGCTCCTGACTTACTGCCACGCTATGGGTATCCGGCTTTAGAATAGTATCATATTTCACTGCCGCGTTGCTGGCTTCTTCCTTCAGGATGGTGTCGATGTCACCGATAAGTACCGCTTCGGGCTGCGTCTTATTGGTATCCACCACCTGTACCTGCTCTGTAAGCTCGCGGCCTTCGGAGGGCTTGCCCGTATTGCCGCATGCCGTCATCGAGCTGATGACTCCTGCCGATATGCCGAGCAGCGATATGGCTTTCCCTGCACGGCGGCGGCGCTCCAACTGCTGTTCGAGGTATCGCACCTCTTCTTCACAGTGTGGACACGTACCCGCGCAGTCGCCCTGATACTGGCACTCGGATGTGATGTAACTGATGTCGTTTGCCTCGGCTATCTGCCGACGGATTTCCTTCAGGATTCTGCAAGTTGATTTTCCTCGTTTCATCTTATTCGTCATTAGGGGTTCTGTATGTAAATGGGTTCAGATGTATCACGCCCATGTCGCGGAGGGCTTGGGCGCTGGCAAGAAGATCCTGCTCCGTGTTGTAGGAGGGGATGAGGGGCGTCCGTACGATGATGCGGTCGGGGTCTACTTGGCCGAGCAGCAGGCGCAGGTTGGCGATGACACGTCGGTTGCTTCGTCCCGTGTAGGCACGGTAGACGTCGGGGCGCATATCCTTGATGTCGATGATATAGTTGTCGGCGACGGGTATCAGCTCTTCCACCAGCCGACGGGGGACGTTGAGCGATGTCTCAAGCGTCAGTCTCCACTCTTTGCCGCAGAGTTGCCGGAACTCACTGATGAACCGGCTCTGCAACATCGGTTCTCCACCGCCGAAGGTGACGCCACCACCCGTAGCAAGGAAATAGAGTTCGTCGCAGCGAAGCTCCTCATAGAGTAGTGGGGGAGTAGTGGTCTTCCAGATGCCGTCCTTCCGCAGACATATAGCGTTCAGGCAGTAGCGGCACCGGAGCGTACACCCATGGAAGGCGACCAAGGTGGTCACTCCCTCACCATCGATGGTCAGACGGTGGCGGGCGATGCCGATAAGGGGGGCGGATGTTGCCATAGATGGTAGTTTTTAGTATGTATAAAATGTGATGGGTAGTGCAACCCAGACATAGGCCTTTACACCTTTTTTCAGTTCTCCAGGTATCCAGTCTGGCATGGATTTGACAATCTCCATAGCATATTCATCATATGGTTTCCCCTGACTCTTTACTATCTGTGGGCAGGTGATACTACCGTCTTTTCCTACCACAAACTGGACAATAACCCTTATTGACGGTATAACTCCACCTTCTTTATCATACTCTTTCACTTTCTCCCGTAGATATTTGTGCATCGCTTCCCATCCTCCGGGAAATTCCGGCATCTTTTGAGTCACATAGAATGTATCATTACTATACTGATTCTCCGTCGTTCTTCCATTACTTTTTTGCCTGTCTTTTACTGTAGCACATCCAATGCACAAGAGAAAGCATATCATTGTGGCTATAGAAATGATGTCTGATTTCCTGCTTCTCAGTTGCAGTTTTCTTGGTTTCATACGATTTGAGTCTTATATGATTAGTAAATAATTCCTACTGGATTATGTCCGTAGAGGCAGTATTTATAAAGGGAAGTAGGTGATGGGAATGGTGTATCTTACGTTGACTTTCGTGCCATCTTCCAGTTCTCCGGGTATCCATTTCGGCATGGATTTAATGATATTCATAGCATGTCTGTCCAACTCTTCATCCTCTCCTTTAAGGATTCGGGGGCTGAGTATGCTGCCATCTTTTCCTACCACGAATCCTATGATAACCCTTAGCGTCGGATAGTTGCCGGGAGGAAAGTAGAACTCATTTGCTTTTTCTCTTATGTATTTCAACAGCTCTATTGCCCCTCCGGGGTATTCCGGCATCTTGGGAGCTACTTCCAGTGTATCTTCGGCTTGCGATAGAGAGTCCTGCCGAAGTGGCTGCTTCACATCGTCCTCATAATATTCCGAGTAGAAGACAGGTACTGTCATATAGACCGGAACCTTCGTTCCGTCTTCCAGTTCTCCGGGTTTCCAACGCGGCATTTTAAGTATCTTGTCTATGGCTCTCCTATCCAAGATTTTGTCTGCTGAGCGGAGAACTGTGGGTTGTATCGCTCTCCCTTGCTCGTCGATAACGAAGCGGATGATGGCTCTGCCGGGTTCTCCATTACTGTTTGTACCTTTAGGAACGGGGTATTGGATGCGGAGATAGTCGATTAAGGCTTTTACTCCTCCGGGGTATTCCGGCATTACAGGTGCCTCTTTCAGCGTGTCGACCGGTGCGGGGGTAGTGTCTGCCTTGGGTTTGGCTGTATTTCCGCATGCTATCATCAATAGGAAGAATAGGAAAGTAGAAGTGAGGGATACCATTACTTTCCAGCTGATTTTGGATGGTTTTCTTGATTTCATACGGCAGGATTTTAGGATGTGATAATAGATAATATAGTAGTAAAGAGCGTTGGAGAGGGAAGGGGATTCCTCATGTTGTCCGGAATGACAGAAGAGAGAATACCTGTTATTTATCTCTCTTCTGTGTTATTCCAGACCTTAAGAATCCTCTATTTACAGGCGGAACATGATGGGAATAGTAAACTTCACATTGACTTTTGTACCGTCTTTCAGCTTACCGGGTTTCCATTTGGGCATGTTGCTGATAATCCGTAAGGCTTCTTGATCAAGTGAACTTTCTACTCCTTGTATGACTCTTGCCTTGGAGATATGTCCGTCTTTTCCAACAACAAACTGTATAATGACCCTTCCCTGTATGCCTTTCTTGCGGGCCTCTTCAGGATATTTCATAGTCCTTCCGAGAAACTCCTGCATTGCTGGTATCCCTCCGGGAAATTCCGGCATTTGTTCTACATCCTCATAGACTTCGTTGAGGTTTGCCTCCGTCTGTGCTTCTGTTCCGACTTTGGCACTCTTCTTTGCTGTTCCGCAGGCGGATACCAGCATTCCGAACATGACTGATACGGCGATAATAGCCACCATTTGTAGTTTTCCTTGCATTAGTTTTCTTGTTTTCATACACTTTGTTTTTAAAAGATTATTAATTAGTTATTAGGTATTTATCAGTTTACTTTTACTATGCGTTCTTCGTCGACATACCACAGGTAACCCGATATGCCGCTGTATCCCATGCGGGCAAGCAGCTGCATGTAGCCTTTTACCTGCTTGTTGTATTTGGGATTCTCCTTACCAAACTTGAAGTCGACTACCACTACCTGGCCGTCACGCATCATGACGCGGTCGGGTCGGCGGGTTTGCAGTATGCCGTTCTCCTTATATATAATGGGACATTCGTTGAACAGTGTCCACGTTCCTGAGTACCAGTCCTGCACTTCGGGCAGTGAAAAAGCTTTGGCGACTACCTCGTCTATCATCATTCGCCTGTCTTCTTCACGTATTACCCCCTCAAAGACAAGGCGCTCGATAGCCTGATCGATGTCGGCTGAGGTTTCGATGGCCGAGAAGAGGGTATGCAGCATCCGGCCGCGGTTGATGAAACGGCTGTCCGACTCCTCTTCGGAAATTCCTTCAATGAAATCTGCCGAACGGTTTGACTGACGGAACTCGATGTCATGTCTCATAGATTCCATACGGACAGGCCTCTTATCCGGCTTGCGGGTGAGCTTGTTGGTGGATAGTCGTTTGTCTTTTTTCTCTTCTGACGGACATAGTGTGCCTTGTTCATAAAGATCCTCTTCCCACACAGACTCCTCACCGAGGGCTACAACAGGCAGTGCATTGGCAAGCAGCTCCGCCATCGTTCCCCGCTGTCCTTTTCTGCTCCATATTATCAGGTTTTTCCCTGCCCGGGTGAATGCTACGTAGAGCAGATTAAGGTTATCAACCCATAGTTGCAGACGCTCGTGTAGGTAATCATTGCCATAGATAGACTCTGCCATGGTGCTGGAGTAGTTGATTGGTAATATGTCAAGCTCATTGAAGGGAGGCTGCTGTGGCACACACCACACCAGTTGACTGGTAGTTTCATTCTCCATTTTCCAATCACAGAAGGGGAGGAGAACGGTGTGGAATTCCAATCCCTTGGATTTATGGATGGAAAAGATTCGTATTCCTTCTATTTCACCACTGGGGATAGTTTTGCTGCACAAGGTTTCGTCCCAATAGCGGATAAAGGCATCTACTTCGGAGGAGTTGCTTTGCAGGTAGTCTGTCACAGCATCAAAGAAAGCAAACAGATAGGCATCTTGTTGCTGGATACGGCTCATTTCAAAGAGAGAGAAGAGTTCTTCCAAGAGCTCATAAAGTGGCATCAGGCGCAGTTCGTCCTCTTTCTCAATGAAGGCTGCCGGTAGAAAATTGGCAGGAGAATGCAGCAGGATAGTATTCATATCCAACTGCTGCCCGCATACTTCATTTTGATAGGCAATAGCAAGTTCGGCACAGGCGATATGATTGTTCTTGTCCGACAGATAACGCAAAGCGTCTATTATCATGCATACGGCCAATGAAGCATCAAGTCTGAAGGCTTCGTCCGACACAACCTTACAGTGTATTTCCTTATCAAAATAGTCGGCGATACAGGGTATGTTCTTGTTTTTGCGCACAAGGATGGCAATATCATTTAGTTGCACCCCTTCTGCCAATAATCTTTGTACCTCTTTGCCGAGGCTAATCAATGTTTGTTCGGTATAGTCATGTTCTTCGTTCGGCTCAATAAAGCTGACTTTTACATATCCTCTGCTTGTTTGTTGTGGCGATTCTTGTGCTACGTCTGCATATGCGTGTTGCAATTCTTTACATTCTTCTCCTGTCTGTTGTTTATATATCTGGTTGAGGTAATTACTTGCTTCCTTAAAGAATCTATTGTTAAAATGAATAATATTGGTTTCACTACGCCGGTTGGTCGATAACGTTCGGGTCTCTATTGGAAAATGTTCAATATGGTTATTCAATCCATTCAGAATACCCCAGTCTCCATTTCTCCAGCGATAAATGGATTGCTTAACATCTCCCACGATCAAGCTGTCTGCTCCTTGTGATAGTCCTTCAAGTAGCAGAAGTCTGAAGTTACTCCACTGCATTCGGCTAGTATCTTGAAATTCATCTATCATCACGTTACGAATGTTGGCACCTATCTTCTCGAACACGAATGATGAGTCTCCGTCTTTTACTAATTGATGGAGCAGGGCATTAGTATCTGATAACAGGAATCGGTTATTATCTAAGTTCATGCGTCGTACTTCTTCATCTATGCTTGATAGAAGTTGTACTTTATTAAGGTGTTGTAGTGACAATCTGCAACTATTAAGAAGAAGATTATTTTTAGGTCGTACTTCTTCTGATTCTTTTAATAAAGGTATTAGTGCAGACTCAGCTAATGTAATAATATCTGTATATCGGGAAGAACTTTTTGTTACCCAGTTTTTTGCATTTTCCAAGCATTTTTCTACTGTTACATTACGGATTTCATTACTTAATATCCCATTATTCAATTTGCGAAAGTAACTACTAATGCCTTTAGTCCCATTTTTAAAGTCACTATATGCTAGATTGTGAGCATCGAGTATCTCATCAAATTTTTGGCTGAATTCTATCGCTTGTTCTAGAATATTTTTTTCTAAACTCTTAATCTGATGACGATATTCTTTTATGGCATTAGGAACTTGAAGACTCTGTCGCAGTTTTTCTCCTTTTTCAATATATCCCTCATCAAAGATGTTTCTACCAAAGTTCTTGATTTCATCCGATATGTTCCAGCGTTTATCATCGGCTATACGTTCATTAATGTAATCTAATAACCATATTAATATGACAGAATTAGATGTTAACTTTTTGATCATTGTATCTACTGCATCACTTAATACCTCTGTGTTATTCAGTTCTATATTTATGTTGGGACTAAGTTCCAATTCTCTTGCAAGATTATGCATAATAGATTGAAAGAATGAGTCTATGGTTTCTACTCTGAATCGACTATAGTCATGTAGCAGATAATTTAATGCTTTGCCTGCTATTTCGTTGATTTCTAATTCTGTTTTTCCTGTTTCTTCTTTTACTCGATTGAGGTATGCTTCAGATTCTAAATCGCTTTTCCATATACCATAAAGTTGGCTAAGGATGCGTTCTTTCATTTCTGAGGTGGCTTTGTTGGTAAAAGTTACAGCTAGAATTTGTCGATATGCATAGGGATTTAGAATAAGAAGTTTTATATATTCTACTGCTAATGTAAATGTTTTTCCAGAACCGGCAGAAGCTTTATATACTAAAAGTTTACTCATACTCTTTGAATCTTTATATTTTCAATTTTAGTTGATAAGTAATTATATACCTTATAAACAAAGGTAATGTACTTTTTTGATTTTTCAGTAAAGGAAAGCTATTTTCTGCCGTTCATATTGATTTTCTGTTGATATATGTATTTACATATGTTTTTTCCTTATTTTTGTATTTCCTATTTGTTTGATTTATATGATACAAATAATACAGCTGAAAGGAATGGAGCAACAATTATATCAATTGGTAGCTCCTTTGGTGATGGATCCAGTGGTTATACGAGCTAATAATAATTATCCGTTTAAGACAAACGATAATTATGTTTGGTTTATCGCAACTGAAGAAGATAAGGTAGTGGGTTTTTTACCATTAGAATTGAGAAAGTCTCAAAAAGTAATTATTAATAATTATTATGTAGTATCGGATAATGAGATACGAAAAAATATATTATCAGCATTGTTGTCTGCAGCTTTAGATGTTTTCTCTTCTGGAGAATGGTTGTTTACATCAGTAGCATTGATACAAGATAAGGATATCTTTGAAAAGTTTGGTTTTATATTACAGGAGAAAAAATGGAAACTTTATGTTAAAATGATAAGATGAAAAAGTCATGAGGAGGGCAAATGTTAAGGATACTAGGAATGTATATGAATTAGCTCAAGAACGTTTGAAAATCATATTTAATGAATTTGATAATATTTATGTTTCTTTTTCTGGAGGAAAGGATAGCGGGGTATTATTGAATATGTGTATAGATTACATTCGTCGTAATAAATTGGATAGACGTATTGGAGTTTTTCACATGGATTATGAGATTCAATATAAGATGACGATTGAATATGTAGATAGAATGCTGGAGGCAAATAGGGATATTTTGGATATTTATCGTGTTTGTGTCCCCTTTCGAGTGGCTACGTCTACATCTATGTATCAGACTTTTTGGCGTCCTTGGGAGGATAATAAGAAGGATATATGGGTACGTCCTCTGCCGAAAGGTGCTATGGTAAAAGACGATTTCTCTTTTTATAATACAACCATGTGGGATTATGAATTTCAAATGCGATTTGCACAGTGGATACATAAAAAGAAAGATGCTGTACGTACTTGTTGTTTGATAGGTATTCGTACTCAGGAAAGTTTTAACCGTTGGCGCTGTATTTACATGAACCGAAAATTTCAAATATATCATAAATATAAATGGACTTCAAAAGTAGGGAATGATGTGTATAATGCATATCCCATTTTTGATTGGAAAACAACAGATATTTGGACAGCTAACGGAAAATTTCAATGGGATTATAATACGTTATATGATTTGTATTATCGTGCTGGAGTTAATCTAGAACGTCAACGTGTTGCCAGTCCGTTTATAGGTGAAGCAATAGAAAGTTTATCTTTGTATCGTGTTCTTGACCCAGATACATGGGGAAAGATGATAGGCCGTGTTAATGGAGTAAATTTTACCTCCATGTATGGAGGTACACATGCGATGGGGTGGCAAACAATTAAATTACCCAAAGGATATACTTGGCGTGAGTTTATGTATTTTTTATTATCAACATTACCTGAACGTACACGAAAGAATTATTTGCGTAAATTGTCAGTGAGCGTGAACTTTTGGCGTAACAAAGGTGGATGTTTGAGTGATGAAACAATCCAAAAATTAATTGATGCGAAGATCCCGATCGTTGTGATGGATACTACCAATTATAAGACTACTAAGAAGCCTGTTCGTATGGAATATATAGATGATATTGATATACCCGAATTTAGGGAAATCCCTACTTATAAACGTATGTGTGTTTGTATTTTGAAAAACGACCATGCGTGCAAATACATGGGATTTTCTCCCACTAAAGAAGAAATGAGTAAGAGGGCTCAGGTAATGGAACAATATAAAATTATAGTCTCATGAGTACATATAGAAGTCCTGTTTATAATGTTAAGGCAGTGCCTGTAGAAAAAGTTTTTGCTAATGATTATAATCCTAATGTTGTGGCACCTCCTGAAATGAAATTGTTAGAGCTTTCTATCTGGGAGGATGGTTTTACGATGCCTTGTGTTTGTTATTATGACAAAGAGAACGATAAATATATTTTGGTAGATGGTTATCATCGGTATACAGTGTTGAAAACCTCAAGGCGTATTTATGAACGTGAAAAAGGTTTGTTACCTATCGTAGTAATTGATAAGGATTTGTCTAATCGTATGAGCTCTACTATCCGTCATAATCGTGCTAGAGGAATGCATAATATTGAGCTTATGTGTCATATTGTGGCTGAACTGGATAAGGCAGGGATGTCTGATAAGTGGATTATGAAGAACATTGGCATGGATAGGGATGAATTGTTGCGTTTAAAACAAATTTCAGGGTTGGCTGATTTGTTTGCTAACCGCGAGTTTAGTATTCCAGAGGAAATTATTCCTCCTATATCAGAGTTGGAGAGGAAAAACTTATGAAACTTATGGATGACTACTACCTGACAAATGAATCATGGTATCAGCTCTCTGTATAGATATAAGATAAGAATTTGATAATAAATAATTTAACAAAGTAACCATGAAGAAAAGTATTTTATTTGTTTTTGTGTTCGCTTGTTTTTGGTGTGTAAGTGCCCAATCTAAAGGGCAGTCTCCAAAATGGTTGCGTTATTGTGCTATTTCCCCTGATGGAAAGAATATAGCATTTTCTTATTCCGGAGATATTTATATTGTTCCGACATCAGGAGGAAATGCCCGGCAGATTACATCGAATACTGCTTACGAATATGCTCCCATATGGAGTCCGGACAGTAAGCAGATTGCTTTTGCTAGTGCTCGAGAGGGAAGTATGGATGTCTATTTGGTTCCTATCGAAGGAGGAAGTCCGAAACGTATTACAACCCGTTCGGGAAATGAGATACCTGTAGCTTTTCTCGATAAAGAGACGATCCTTTATTCCAGTACAGGCATTCCTACGCCAGAAAATATGCAATTCCCTTCAGGAACATTTTCTCATATTTATAAAGTGAGTACTGAGGGAGGAAGACCAGTATTGTATTCGGACTGGTCGATGGGAAATCCTAATATTGGTCGAAATGGAGTGTTGTACGAAGATATCAAAGGATATGAAGATTATTGGCGGAAACATCAGACTTCTAGCATAGCACGAGACATATGGCTATATGATGGTAAAGTATACAAGAAAATAACCGATTTCAAGGGAGATGATCGTAGCCCGGTTTGGAGTCCCGATGGTAAGAGTTTTTATTATTTAAGTGAACGTAGTGGCTCCTTTAATGTACATTGGCATTCTTTGGGATCAGATGCTGGAGACAAACAACTAACTTTTCATAAAGATCATCCTGTTCGATTCCTGACTTCTTCAACCGACGGATTACTCTGCTACAGTTATGACGGTGAGCTATATACTTTTCGGCCCGATGGTGGAAAGCCGCAGAAGGTAGATGTAGCTATCGTACGTGATGAAATGCAACGTGATGTAATTCGTCAGATACGCTCCTCTGGGGCATCTCAGGTTTCAATCTCTCCTAAAAATAAAGAGATTGCATTTATCATGAACGGTGATGTATATGTCACTTCTACGGAGTATAATACTACTAAACAGATTACTGATACTCCTGAACGTGAACGTACAGTGGACTTTGCACCTGATGGCCGTTCGTTGGTTTATGCCTCAGAACGGAACGGAAGATGGCAGATTTATCAAGCTACCATTGCAGATGAGAAAGAAAAGAATTTTACTTATTGTACAGAGATAAAGGAAGAGCGTTTGACTGATGGCAGTTATACAGCTTTTCAGCCTGCTTATAATCCTAAAGGAGGGGAGGTGGCTTTTCTGAAGAATCGGACGGAGATTTGTATTCTTGATTTGAAGAGCAAGAAAGTACGTACTGTGATGGATGGTAAATATCAATATTCTTATGTAGATGGAGATCAAAGTTTCGAATGGAGTCCTGATGGTAAATGGATACTTTCTGAATACATTGGAAACGGTGGATGGAATAACAAGGATATTGCTTTGATAAAGGCTGATGGGTCTGGTAAAATTTATAACCTGACCAATAGCGGTTATTCAGAAGGAAGTCCTCAGTGGGTTCTCGGTGGAAAAGCAATGCTTTTCCAAAGCGATCGCGCTGGTTATCGCAGCCATGGGTCATGGGGAGCTGAACGCGATGAATACATCATGTTTTTTGACCGCGAAGCATACGATCGTTTCCGCATGACAAAAGAAGAAGTTGCCTTATTAGACGAGAAGGAAAAGGCTGAAAAAGAGGCGAAAGAAAAAGAAGATAAGGAAAAAGAGGCAAAAGAAAAAGAAGATAAGGAAAAAGAGGCAAAAGAAAAAAAGAAAGGTGCGAAAGAGAAAAAAGACGATGAAGGTTCTGGAAAAGAAGATAAAAAGAAAAAAGAAGAAAAATCAGAGGAGCTTGTATTCGATTTAGAACATTTGGAAGAGTGGACTATACGCTTGACTCCTTATTCTACTTCGCTGGGAGACGTGGTACTGAGTAAAGATGGAACAAAGCTTTATTATATCGCTCCTCATGAGGGAAATCCAGCCTTATGGGTACAAGATCTGAAGGAATATAGCAATCGCCTTAAGATGACGGGTATGAGCTGGGCAGACCTTGATTTGGACAATGATGGTACCAATGCTTATTTTGCGGCAGGAGGTACAATCAAGAAATTGGAAGTAGAAAATGGTAAGATAAATAATATCGGGTTTGAGACATTCTATACAGACCGTCCTGATGAACAACGTAAATATTTGTTCGACCATATTTGGAATCAAACCAAGGAGAAATTGTATGATCCGGGAATGAATGGTGCTGATTGGGATGCGCTTTATAAAACTTATTCTAAATTTCTTCCATTCATTTCTAATAATTATGATTTTGCTGAGATGGCGAGTGAAATGTTGGGTGAGTTAAATGTTTCCCATACCGGATGCCGATTTGGTGGATACGGAGGGGCATTGCCTACTGCTACGTTGGCTGCTTTTTATGATGAGGGCTATCAAGGTGACGGTTTGAAGGTGAAAGAAGTAATCAAAGGAAGTCCACTTGAAGTGGGCAAGAATCCTGTAACTGCTGGATGTATTATTACCGCTATTGATGGAGTAAAGATTAAAGCAGGAATGGATTATTATCCATTGCTCGAAGGAAAAGTAGGACGTTATACTCGTTTGTCGATAGAAAAAGATGGAAAGGAATATGATATGACTATCAAACCTGTTTCTCAAGGAACAGAAGATGCTTTGTTATATCGGCGTTGGGTAGAACGTAACAGAGAGCAAGTGAATAAGTTGTCGGACGGAAAGATAGCATATGTACATATTAAGGCGATGGATGCTGGCAGTTTCCAGACATTATATAAAGAATTGATGAGTGAAGAGAATCGTAACAAAAAAGCAGTGATAGTAGATACGCGTCATAATGGAGGTGGGTGGTTGCACGACGATGTTTGTATGTTGCTCAGTGGCCAGCGGACGATGTTGTATAAACCTCGTGGTCAATATATTGGAGACGATCCGTTTGATCGTTGGACAAAGCCTTCATGTATGTTAATTTGTGAAGATAACTATTCGAACGCCCATGGTACTCCATGGTATTATAAGGCACAAGGTATTGGCAAGCTGATAGGTGCTCCAGTGCCAGGTACAATGACTGCTGTTTGGTGGGAAGGTTTGGAAGGCGGAATGGTCTTTGGTATCCCTCAGGTAGGAGCATATGATATGGATGGCAATGTATTGGAGAATCAGTTGTTGTATCCTGATATTGAAATTTATAATAATCCTGCTGACATGCTTACTGGTAAGGATAGGCAGTTGGAAAGGGCAGTAGAGGAGATGATGAATATTTAAGAGCATTATTAAAATGCTACTTTAATTTTATATGTTGTGAGAAATGCGGAAATTCGATAAGGACTTCCGCATTTTCTATATTTTTATTTTAGTCTTATGCCAAGCTCACATTAATTTAATGTTTTCTTGTTTTATGTATCGGGAAATATAAGCTATCTTTGCAAACATCTTTTCTTATTATAGAGAACCATACATGAGAAGTCTTTTTGGAAATTTAATGGCTTTTATTTTACTGCTGTCACTGGCTTCGTGTTCTGCTACCAAGTTCGTGCCAGATGGTTCTTATTTGCTGGACGATGTTAAAATACATACGGATGACAAAAATGTACGTCCTTCTTCTTTAAAAATGTACATCAGACAAAATCCGAATGCTAAATGGTTTAGCTTAATAAAAACACAATTATATATTTATAATCTGTCGGGAAGTGATTCGACGAAATGGGGAAATAAGCTTTTAAGAAGGTTGGGAGATGCTCCTGTTATATACGATGAAAAGGAGGCAGACCGTTCATGCGAGGAAATAAGAAAAGCTGTACAAAACATGGGATACATGGCTGCTACAGTAAAAAAAATCACTAAGACAAAAAAGAAAAAACTTAAATTAAACTATTACGTAACAGTTGGTGAACCTTATATTGTTCAATCACTGAAGTTTGACATCAGTGATTCAATTATTCATTCTATTCTTTGCAAAGACTCGGCCAATTCTTTGTTAAGAGAGAAGATGATATTAGATGTAAATGTACTGGATGAAGAAAGACAGCGCATTACCAACAAGTTACTTCAAAGTGGCTATTATAAATTTAACAAGGATTATATTAGCTATACAGCTGATACTGTTCGTAATACTTATAAAGTGGATTTGACTTTACATTTGCGTCCCTATAAGGAGAATGTAAATGATTCTGCACGATTGCATAAGCAATATAAGATAGGTAAAATTAGTTTCATTACAGATTATAATGTATTGCAGTCATCGGGATTGAATAGAGTTGATACCAATGATTCTATTTATTATCAGAACTATCCTATCTATTATAAGGATAAACTTTATCTGTCTCCTAAAGTATTGGTTGATAACTTACGTTTCTACTCAGGAGATTTGTATAATGAGCGCCTGGTACAACAGACCTATTCAGGATTTGGACGTTTGTCTGCTTTAAAATATACAAACATCCGGTTTGTAGAGAGTGATTTGGCAAGTGATTCTGCTAAATTGGATTGTTATGTTCTGCTTACAAAAAATAAGCATAAATCAGTGGCTTTTGAGGTAGAAGGTACAAATTCTGCCGGTGATTTAGGTGCAGCAGCTTCTGTCTCTTTCCAACATAAGAATCTGTTTCGTGGGTCGGAGACATTTATGCTTAAATTTCGTGGGGCATACGAGGTAATTTCTGGCCTTCAGGCAGGATATTCAAATAACAACTATACTGAATATGGAGTAGAGACAAGCATTAATTTCCCCAACTTCTTATTCCCTTTAATCAGCTCTGACTTTAAACGAAAAATCAGAGCTACAACAGAGTTCGGATTGCAATATAACTATCAGAAACGTCCTGAATTCTTGCGGACAATGGCATCTGCTTCATGGAGCTATAAATGGAGTCAGCGCCGAAGGATACAGCATAAGGTTGATTTGCTTAATATCGGTTTCCTTTATTTGCCTGAGATATCTCCCAGGTTCAAGGAGGATTACATTAATAAAGGCCAAAACGATATTCTTCAGTACAACTATCAAGATCGTCTGATAATAAATATGGGGTATAGCTATCAGTACAACAGTACAGGCGGTTCTATTGTCAACAATACTATTGCTTCTGATTCTTATTCCATCAGATTCAATTTTGAATCGGCGGGAAACATCATGTATGCTTTGTCTAAAGCAGCAAAGATTCATAAAAATGACAATAATGAGTATGCTATTTTGGGGATACCTTTTGCTCAGTATGTAAAAGCTGAGTTTGACTTTGCTAAGAACATTCGGATCGATCACCGTAATGCTGTTGCTTTTCATGTGGGAATGGGAGTAGCTGTCCCTTATGGAAATGCAAAAACAATACCTTTTGAAAAGCAATACTTTTCGGGGGGAGCCAACAGTGTTCGTGGATGGGCTGTGCGCGATCTGGGTCCCGGAGTTTTTCCTGGCAATGGTAATTTGATGGATCAGTCGGGTGATATAAAATTGGATGCAAGCATTGAATATCGTAGTAAGCTGTTTTGGAAATTTCAAGGGGCCGTCTTTGTAGATGCTGGTAATGTGTGGACTATTCGAGATTATGCTAACCAGCCGGGAGGTGTTTTTAAATTTAATGAATTTTACAAACAAATAGCAGTGGCATATGGATTAGGACTTCGTCTAGACCTTAACTTCTTTATATTGCGTTTTGACGGAGGTATGAAAGCCATCAATCCTGTATATCAGAAGAAGAGAGATCATTATCCAATTATCCATCCAGACTTTAGCCGCGATTTTGCTTTCCATTTTGCGGTTGGATATCCTTTCTAAGCGAGATGAGGATACGCTTATTTTTATCGTAGAAAGAGGATGCTGCTCTATGATAGGGAATAAAAAGTGTAGGTAGGTTTACCAGTAACTTTTCTATTGTTCTTCCTTCTTTTTCTTTCTGATTTTCCAGTTATTCCAGAAAAAGAGTTCGTTCCATTTGTCGAAATCTTTCTTATATATGATACCTACTCCTTGAGTTGTAAGATTGGTCTTGGTATAATAGCGGTCGTTTGTTTCATTATATGCTTTCAGTCTTACTTCTCCAGATCGGTTCAATAGCCATTCGGCTTCAAAATCTCCTACAAAGTTGGTGTTTGCCATTGGATTGTCACGATAGCCAAAGTTTCCGTTTATCAGGAGCCGGTTGTTTAATAACTGTCCAGACAGGATTCCTTCTACTTCCACGTCTGTCCATCCTTTATCACCTGTGCTGAGATTGGTTCCAATGTTCCAATTGTTGGTTTCGAATAGTTGTGACAGGGCATTGTTGAGCTGACCGGATAGGGTAGACGAGAGGACAGATGACATGACATTAGAGTTCTGATTGCCCGTACGTGCATTCTCTGTATAAAACTTTCCGATTCCTAGCAGGTAGAGTATCTGCATGTTCATTTGCTCGTCTGTGCTGATATAGTTGCGCACGAGCGTTTGTACCTCATCTCTTTCGTTGGGCAGTTCTATCCCCAGCTTGATGGAAGGACTTGCCAGTATGCCGCTTAGATTCATGATACAGTTTACGCGTACGTTGGGTTGCTGAATCACCGTAGAAGCATCTGGTATCAGGTCGTTGAGCGAGGCAGAATTTACCGTATAGGTTGCCTGAATGTCCATATTGGCATTCAGGGGAGGCCCGTTGAAGTTGATCGTACTTCCTCCTTTTATAATGAAGTCTTTGCGGATAACTTCTTGCAGACTGAACTTGTATATTCCTTGACTGATCTGATAGTTGCCGAACATTCTGACATCTCCTTTATTATAGAATTCTGTCCGTATGTTTCCGGTTCCCCGTCCGCTTATATAATCGCCGGCAATGGGGTCCATTATGATTTTCATGGTTGCGTCGGGTGTTGCGTCGAGCAGGATGTTCAGCCGGATATCTGTCTTTTGTTTCTCTTCTACAATCTGCTTCTTCTGCTGCATCTGCTCATAATAGGACAGAATCTGGACTGAGTCCTGAATGGTGCGGTGAGGAGTCTTGTCTACAAACTTGATGAACTGATTACTTGCTGCCGAAGCTACATTACCGTTGATGTATGTGAAGTATGTATTCGGATTGGTTACTATTGCCACGTTTGCTTCCAGCCCTTGTGTCTGGTTGCCCGACAGTGTTGCGTTGCCGGTACCGTATACTGTGCCATAGAAGGGGACGTCGGTAGATTCCTTCGTATTCATCAGGAGCATGTTGTTGGCCTGTATATCAAAATGGTAGTTAATGTTTTTGAAATGTTTGAAGCGTAGGTATCCGTTCAGGCTTCCCATTGTTCCTTTGGCATCTGCAATGCGGGCATAGTTGAATGTCAGGCCGGTAGGCGACATATGGATGGTGTCCTGTACGGCAAAGCGTGTGCCTAGGACGTCGAAGTTCATTGATGCGTTTGTCATGACCGCTCCGTCCAGATTCAGCCCTTTGAACTTCCCGTAGAAATGAACTTTGCCGGTCACTCTTCCTTCTATGTCGTTGGCGATGGATTGCATGTAATGTTCCAGAAACTTTATGTTCAGGTTGCTTGCCTCGATGTTGAGGTCGAGTCCGCTTTCTGGTTTCAGCGGATAGATGGTTCCGGTGATGTGTGAGGGTGGGTAGGGGGCAACGTCGCTGATAAGGGCATCGATGTCTATGCCTCTGTGTTCGTTGTCCCATTTTCCTGTTATTTCAAGATTTCCCAGCCTTCCTTGGTTTAATGAGAAGTTCTTTACAGAGAGCTTTGTGTTCATCTCTGGTTTTTTTAATACTCCGCTGGCATAGGCTGTTCCGCTGGCGTCTCCTTCAAAATCCACATCGTCTGATATGCTGGCTATGTCGAAGACGTATCCCATGTTGATGTCTTTCAGGTGTACTTTTACTGTATCGGAAGGGTTGTCGGAGATCCGTCCGTTGATGCGTACGTAGCGGTCGCTATGGCTGAAGTAGAAATTGTTGACGTCTATCCTGCCCGAGTCGACTACTACCTGCGAGGGGTGTATCTGCCAGAGTGTATCGTTCAATATCACGCCTGTGGGTTTGACGTCGACAACTGCTTTCAGAGGCGACTCTTCCTGTGTGCGCAGCAGGCTTGCTATGGCCGAGAGTTGTCCGCTGTATGTCGCTACGCCGTTGTTGCCCCAGTTTAGGGTTGCGTTGATCTTGTCGTCTTTTGCCTGAGTGTCTAGCGAGAGGTTGACCACTCCGTTTTTCTTCAGGTTGCTCAGGCGTATCCGGGTACGGATGTGGTCGGTAAAACTTTCACACAATACCATGCCCGACTCTATGAAGTTGTTCTTATATTGCAGGCGGGGGAAGTAGCCTTCGATGCGCAGGCGCTGCAGGGTGTCGTTCACATATCCCTTCAGTGTAGAATGTGTATATACGGTCAGAGGGATGTTGAAGACGGTGGACAGTATATCGGTGTTGTAGATGTTTATGTCAAACTCGAAGTTGTTTCTGGTGTCGATGCTCTGTTGTGAGGAGGGCATCAGCGAGGGGACATACCGGCGGGTGATGTTTACCACGCTGGCAGGCAGTGTGTGGTATTGGAAATGTCCTTTTACATCTGCTGTCAGAAACTCGGATGTGAGGTGGAGGTGATTCTCTCCCTTGTCGCGGTTGGCAAGTATGTTCATGTTCTTCATGAAGTATTCCTTGTCGGGCAATGCGAACTGGAGGCTGTCGATGTTGATTTCTCCGATCATGTCGTTGACCGACCTTCCTGTGAAGTTGGCTCTCAGTCTGAGCGAGACTTCGGTGTCGGGATAGCCGGTGGTCAGGTTCAGGTCGTTGGGGCGCAGTTTGTCTACGGTGGCCGAAAAGTTGAATACGGGTATCTTCGACGTTACGTTGAAGCCTCCGTTCATGTGTATCGAGCCGTTTGGGTCGTCCAGCGTGATTTTCCCGTCAAATCCTCCGTGTTCATACTTTCCGTCTACCACGATGTTTTCGTACCGGTGTTTGCTATACTCCAGTGCGTCGATGGTTCCTTTCACGTCCAGCAGCGGCTGCTGCTTGGCCATCTGCCGTCCGTCCACCTTGACCTTCAGGGTGATGCCTCCCATTTTTGAGTTGTCCAGCAGGGTTCCCAGCCTGAAGTCTTTGGTCTGTACGGCTCCCGAGTAGAGCAGCGATTGTTTCTGGTCCGATTTGAGTTTCAGGTCGGCTCTGATCGTGCCGAGGCTTGTGTTGAGCTGTCCGTTGACCATGAGGTCGGAGATGCGTCCGGCTATGTCGCCTCGGAAGCGTATGCTGCCCAGCCGCTTGAGCATGGGCGACACTTTTTTGCTCTTGGGCGAGAGGTTGTCTGCAAGGAAGTCTATGCCATGTGTATTGACGGCCAGTTCGGACAGTGTCCCGTTGATATACATCTGCCGGGGGTGCGACAGCTTCTCGAAAAGTATGTTTCCTGCCAGCCTGGTCTGGCGGTTGTCGGCAGTGATTTCGATACGTGGGCAGTTCAGATGGTCTATTGTCCCGTTTGCCTCGAGGGTGATGTCGACAGGCGACTCGAAGGAGGCGAGCGAGGGGACGAACGGCGAGATGTCTTTCAGCGTGATGTAGGATGAGCGTGTGCGGAAGTCGAACCGTACCTGTTCGGAGAAGTGTTCAAGGGCACCCGGCTGGTCGTACACCATGCGTATGGTGTCCATCTCCACCTTGCTCTCGGGCAGCTCGATGGCAAAGTTGTGCATCTCCATCCGCTTGTGGTTGGCTGTGAGTTTCAGGCTGAGTTTCTTGAGCGAGAATCCCGATGCTTCTTCGTCCAGACTCAGGCGCTTGATTCCCACGTTGAGCGAGTCTTTGTTGAGTGCCTTGACCGATAGGTTGCCGATGATGTTGTGCAGATGCAGGTGGCTGGCGTTGAATCTGCCCGGTGTCTCCTGTTCCGAAAGCACGTCGTATGAGACTCTGCCTCGGCGGACGAGAAGCGAGTTGATGCGCAGGTCGAGCTGGTTGTCCCGCTTGACGGTGTCTTTCGATGCGAATGCGTCGACAATAAACCGGAAGTTGGACGGGGATTCGGGTGTGGGCCTGTTCAGCTGGATGTTGAAGCCGAACAGCTGGACGCTGCTGACCGATACTTTCCCTTCGAACAGGGGGAGGATGTCGAACTTTGCCGACAGGCGGGCTATGCGGAGCATCTCTTTCCGCGACTGGTCTTCCAGCCTTACGTTGTCGATGATCACGCGGTTCAGCAGCCCCATGTTGATCCGGCCGATGGTCAGGCGCGTATTCAGATGCTGCGACAGTTTTTCTGCCACAACCGTGCTGATGACCTGCTGGACATAGGGTATGTTCAGCAGCATGATCGAACCGATATATACTCCCAGCATGATACCGATGATCCAGCGTACGGTTTTTTTCAGCGTTCTGATAAGCGTTAATTTTTATTTGGCGAACAAAAATATAAAATAGTTCGTTATGATTCGTGTTTTTTATCATTACTTTTGCACCGTTTAAAAAAAGAAATGAGTGGACGAGTTGGCGGGTCGGCAGTAGACAAGTCAGTCGGTCTGCTTGCCAACCTGTCAAAAAAATAAGACTTATGAGTGCAATCATACTAGGAATAGAATCGTCTTGCGACGATACATCGGCTGCCGTGATCAGAGATGGTTACCTGTTGTCGAACGTTGTCTCCAGCCAGGCTGTTCATGAGGCCTACGGAGGTGTTGTCCCCGAACTGGCTTCGCGTGCCCATCAGCAAAACATCGTCCCCGTGGTCCACGAGGCGCTGAAGCGTGCCGGAGTGACGAAGGAAGAGCTGAGCGCCGTGGCCTTCACACGCGGGCCGGGACTGATGGGGTCGTTGCTCGTAGGCGTCTCCTTTGCCAAGGGATTCGCCCGTGCGCTGGGGATACCGATGATCGATGTTAACCATCTGAGCGGACATGTGTTAGCCCATTTTATTAAAGCCGAAGGTGAAGAGAACGTCCAGCCACGTTTCCCCTTCCTCTGTCTGCTGGTGTCGGGCGGAAACTCACAGATCATTCTGGTGAAGGCGTACAACGACATGGAGATTCTGGGGCAGACCATCGACGATGCTGCGGGAGAGGCCATCGACAAGTGTTCGAAGGTGATGGGGCTGGGCTATCCCGGAGGGCCTGTCATCGACCGTCTGGCACGTCAGGGGAACCCGAAGGCGTACACCTTCAGCAAACCTCATATCCCCGGGCTCGACTATAGCTTCAGCGGGCTGAAGACCTCGTTCCTCTATTCGCTGCGCGACTGGCTGAAGGACGACCCCGACTTTATCGAGCATCACAAGGAGGACCTCGCGGCATCGCTCGAGGCAACCGTCGTAGACATCCTGATGGACAAGCTCCGCAAGGCTGCCAAGCAATGTGGCATCAAGGAGGTGGCCGTAGCAGGAGGAGTGTCGGCAAACAACGGGCTGCGCAATGCCTTCCGCGAACATGCGCAGAAATACGGATGGAACATCTTTATCCCAAAATTCAGCTACACGACGGACAATGCAGCCATGATAGCCATCACCGGCTATTTTAAATATCTGGACAAGGACTTCTGCTCTATCGACCTGCCTGCCTATTCGCGCGTGACGCTCTGACGGGGGGAGAGCGCGCTGAAGGGGGGAGGCATCTCCAAGGCATGAGGAGTGCGTCCGAAAAAAACTCAGTATAATGATTCATCACAGGCTACTCAGATTATCACAGATCGCTCCGGCTTTGATCGTCTGTACATTACGGACGGCTCTGTGTGGCCTGTGGTGAGCTCTTTGGCATGCTTGCTGCTGATAAAAAAAGGGGACTTCCGACAACGTGTGTAAAGATAGCAATTTTTTTTTAAACTTCCAAATTTTCAGCCCCTATAACAGCATTTT
This sequence comes from uncultured Bacteroides sp., assembly GCA_944322345.1. Lineage (GTDB taxonomy): Bacteria > Bacteroidota > Bacteroidia > Bacteroidales > Bacteroidaceae > Bacteroides. The sequence goes on from CALUOO010000013.1 coordinate 41,616, forward strand.
TATCTCCCGCTGTTTTATGATGAAAAAATAATACAAAACGTTTCCCTCAGAATGCAAGAAGAATCCCTTACACTTACAATTATTACAAATGACAATTAGGTTTTTTCGGTAATTACCTCTTTGGCTAAGAAAAGTGTTAAATAATTTAATAATATATATTATATTATATATATTATTATATATATAATATAATATATATTATTAGACTCTCTTTCTGCTTTCTTGGGGCTACCATTACAGTTTTTGCTAATTGTCATTTGTCATTTGTCATAATTGTAATGATTGTAAGTGCGGGGGTGTGAGGTGAAGAGCTGCACAGAGTGGGGCTGTGCGGTTGTGCATTGCTGTTGAGTGAGAATGCTGGAGGCTTTTTCCCCTCTGAAAACGTCGTCTTCGGCAGACGAAAGAATTGTTTTTCCCCTCGCGCCGCAGTGCGTTTCTCCTTCGGCTGTAAAAAAATGGGGGCTGTAAGTGGTTCATTGTCAGCTGTCTAATGATTTTTGGTGAAAATGCCGGTTTTGTTAACAGATTTTTAGAGATTAGCGATACCTGTTTTTTGGCTGTCTGAAGTGAATGGCTTAACTTTGTGGCACGACAACGGACAAGTGGACAAAATAGACAAGGGACAAATAGACGATTTTTTAGTAGACAAGCAGACGAGTCCTGAACCCTCGTCAACTCAAAAAAACTCAAAAACTTAAAACTCAAAAACTCAAAAAAGGCATGTTCGCAGAGATTATCACGATAGGAGACGAGCTGCTGATCGGGCAGGTGGTAGACACCAACTCGGCATGGATGGGCAGCGAACTGAATAAGGCCGGCATCGAGGTACTTCGCATCACCTCGATACGCGACAGAGAGGAGGAAATCCTCGGGGCTGTAGACGATGCGATGAAGCGTGTAGACATCGTGCTGGTGACCGGAGGACTGGGCCCGACGAAGGACGACATCACCAAGCAGGCGCTCTGCCGCTATTTCAACACACGGCTGGTGTTCAGTCAGGAGGTGTTCGACAATGTGAAGCGCGTGCTCGCCACAAAGATACCCATGAATGCCCTCAACCGCAGTCAGGCAATGGTCCCCGAATCCTGTACGGTGATTCAGAACCCCATCGGAAGCGCCTCCATCAGCTGGTTCGAACGCGACGGCAAAGTGCTCGTGTCCATGCCCGGAGTGCCGCAGGAGATGATGGCAGTGATGACGGAATCTGTTCTGCCGAGGCTTCGCGAACGGTTTCATACCGACGTCATTCTCCACCGCACGTTCTCCGTACAGCGCTATCCCGAGTCTGTCCTTGCCGAACGGCTTGAGGAGTGGGAAACCGCACTGCCCGCCTGCCTGAAGCTGGCTTATCTGCCCAAGCTCGGCATCATCCGCCTCCGTCTGACGGCACGCGGAAAAGACCGGGCAATGCTCGAACATGCCCTCGACGAAGAGACACAGAAGCTGAAGGAGATATTGGGCGATGCCATTTTCAGCGAGGACGACACCCCGGTCGAGGTGATTGTAGGGCAGCTGCTGAGGGGGAAACACCTCACCGTGGCCACGGCCGAGAGCTGCACGGGAGGCAACATCGCAGCCCGTCTGACCTCCATCGCCGGCAGTTCCGACTATTTCAAGGGCAGCATTGTGGCCTACTCCAACGAAGTGAAGATGCGCCTGCTTGGCGTGTCGCCCCAGACGCTCGAAGCCCATGGAGCTGTCAGCGAACAGACCGTGGTGGAAATGGCAAAAGGAGCGATGCAGGCTTTGCAGACCGACTGCGCCGTAGCCACATCGGGCATCGCAGGCCCCGGAGGCGGCACTCCGGAGAAGCCCGTGGGCACGGTTTGGATGGCAGTTTGTTATAAAAATGAAATTCGTACGCTGAAGCAGGACACCAACCGCGGCCGGGCGCTTAATATCGAAAGAGCGTCAAATAATGCCCTGCTTTTACTCAAAGATTTGATTAAATAACGAAAAAACGTGTCTATAAGCGAATTATTTTCAGAATTGCTTGTTTTGTATCGATAAAAGTACTTACTTTGCGTCCTGTTTGAAATAAGTTAGGTCTAAAACTATAAAAATAAGATAGAAATGTCGAAGATTTGTCAAATTACCGGAAAGAAAGCCATGATTGGCAACAATGTTTCACACTCAAAGAGAAGAACAAAAAGAACTTTCGATGTGAACTTGTTTAACAAAAAGTTCTATTATGTAGAACAGGATTGTTGGATCAGCCTTAGCATCTGTGCTAACGGTCTTCGTATCATCAACAAGAAGGGACTGGACGCTGCGCTGACAGAAGCTGTAGCTAAGGGGTATTGTGATTGGAAAAGCATTAAAGTAATTGGCTAAACGTAAAGGAGAAAACTTACAATGGCAAAGAAAGCAAAAGGTAACAGAGTACAGGTGATTCTGGAGTGTACAGAGCACAAGGATAGCGGAATGCCGGGCACATCACGCTACATCACTACAAAAAACAGAAAAAATACAACTGAAAGACTGGAGTTGAAGAAATACAACCCGATCTTGAAGAGAGTAACGGTTCATAAGGAAATTAAATAATATAAGATAGTCAACCCATGGCAAAGAAAACAGTAGCAAGTTTGCACGAAGGAAGCAAAGAAGGTCGTGCTTACACCAAGGTGATCAAAATGGTGAAATCTCCTAAGACTGGAGCTTACATCTTTGACGAACAAATGGTTCCTAACGAAAAAGTACAAGACTTTTTCAAAAAATAATCAGAATAGCACAGCTATTATCTATATAGCCCCTCCGTTCAAGGCAATGGAGGGGCTTTTTTACGTCCGGCATCCGAAAATAATGCAGACAGGCTCTTACTATCTCGATTCTTTGTTATATCTTTGTAGCATAATGTATTATAGAAACAATTCGTTATATGGGATTTTTTAGTTTTTTTTCAAAGGAAAAGAAGGAAACTTTAGATAAGGGATTATCTAAAACCAAAGAAAGTGTATTTAGTAAAATCGCCCGTGCCGTTGCCGGCAAATCGAAGGTCGACGACGAAGTGTTGGACAACCTCGAAGAGGTGCTGATTACATCCGATGTAGGAGTGGAAACAACTCTGAACATCATCAAACGAATTGAAAAGCGGGTAGCCACAGACAAATATGTCAATACGCAGGAGCTGAACCACATACTTCGTGATGAAATCGCCGCACTGCTTACAGAAAACAACTCAGGACAGGTGGCCGATTTCGACGCCCCGATCGAAAAGAAACCATACGTCATCATGGTGGTGGGAGTCAACGGAGTGGGCAAGACCACAACCATCGGCAAGCTGGCCTACCAGTTCAAGAAAGCCGGCAAGTCGGTCTATCTGGGAGCAGCCGATACCTTCCGCGCCGCCGCCGTCGAACAGCTGATGATTTGGGGCGACCGTGTAGGAGTGCCCGTCATCAAGCAGAAGATGGGAGCCGATCCGGCATCTGTGGCATTCGACACCCTGAGCTCGGCTGTAGCCAATAATGCCGACGTAGTGATCATCGATACGGCAGGCCGGCTGCACAATAAGGTAGGGCTGATGAACGAGCTGACCAAAATCAAGAACGTGATGAAGAAAGTAGTCCCTACAGCACCCGATGAAGTTCTGCTGGTGCTCGACGGCTCGACAGGTCAGAATGCCTTCGAACAAGCCAAGCAGTTTACCCTTGCCACCGAAGTTACCGCCATGGCCATCACCAAGCTCGACGGAACAGCCAAGGGGGGAGTGGTTATCGGCATCTCCGACCAGTTTAAGATCCCTGTCAAATACATCGGGCTGGGCGAAGGAATGGAAGACCTGCAGATCTTCCGCAAGAACGAGTTCGTAGAATCCCTGTTCGGAGAAAAACAATGAGAAAAAAGAAAGTAGACATCATCACTCTGGGGTGTTCGAAGAATCTGGTCGACTCCGAGCAGCTGATACGCCAGCTGGAAGAGGCTGGCTATAGCGTGGCTCACGACCCCGAAGACCCTCGGGGAGAAATAGCCGTCATCAACACCTGTGGCTTTATAGGCGACGCCAAAGAAGAATCCATCAACATGATACTCGAGTTTGCCCAACGCAAGGAAGAGGGCGACCTGAAGAAACTCTACGTCATGGGATGTCTCTCCGAGCGCTATCTGAAGGAATTGTCGATCGAGATACCACAGGTAGACAAGTTTTATGGCAAGTTCAACTGGACAGAGCTGCTGGCAGACTTGGGCAAGCAGTATCACGAAGAGTTGCGCATCGAACGTACGCTGACAACGCCATCCCACTACGCCTACCTGAAGATCTCGGAAGGATGCGACCGGAAATGTTCCTATTGTGCCATCCCCATTATCACAGGTCGTCACCATTCGCGCCCGATGGAAGAGATATTGGACGAGGTGAGATACCTCGTGTCGAAAGGCGTCAAGGAGTTTCAGGTCATTGCACAAGAGCTGACTTATTATGGCGTAGACCTCTATAAGAAGCAGATGCTGCCCGAACTGATCGAACGCATCTCCGACATCGAAGGTGTAGAGTGGATACGCCTCCATTACGCCTATCCTGCTCATTTCCCGACAGAACTCTTCCGCGTGATGCGCGAGCGTCCAAACGTGTGCAAGTATATGGATATTGCCCTTCAGCACATCAGCGATAATATGCTCAAGATGATGCGCCGTCAGGTGACTAAGGAAGATACCTACCGGCTGATCGAGCAGTTCCGCACCGAGGTGCCCGGCATACACCTGCGTACGACACTCATGGTAGGGCATCCGGGAGAGACCGAAGAAGACTTCAATGAGCTGAAGGAGTTTGTACGTAAAGTACGTTTCGACCGTATGGGAGCCTTTGCCTATTCAGAAGAAGAGGGTACGTATGCCGCCAAGCAATACGAAGATTCTATCCCTGAAGAGGTGAAACATGCCCGTCTGGACGAGCTGATGAGTATCCAGCAGGAAATCTCTGCAGAGCTGAGTGCTGCCAAGATCGGAAGACAGATGAAGGTGATTATCGACCGTGTGGAAGGTGACTACTACATCGGGCGTACAGAGTTCGACTCGCCTGAGGTGGATCCCGAAGTGCTGATCGATGCAAATAAACAAGATTTGGAAATAGGCCAATTCTATCAGGTGCGGATAACGGATGCTGATGATTTTGACCTGTATGCAGACATTATAGAGTAAGTCATGAACAACAAAGAGTTTACATCCGAACTGGCAGACAGACTAGGATATACCATAAAAGATACGACCGAGCTGATCGGCTCATTACTGAACGGTATGATTCAGGAGCTGGACGAGGGGAAAGTCGTATCCATAGGAGGATTCGGCACTTTTGCCACTAAGAAAAAGACAGAACGCATCTCGGTAAATCCCATTACCAAGCAGCGCATTCTGATCCCTCCAAAGCTGATCCTGTCTTATAAGCCAAGCAATATCCTGAAAGAAAAATTGAAATAATCTTTTCCCTTATGAACGAAAAACTTACTATTCAAGACCTCACAAAGCTGTTGGCTGCCAAACATGGTATGACAGAGCAGGATGCCGAGACTTTCGTTAAAGAATTTTTCTTGTTGATCGAACAAGCCTTGGAAAGCGACAGATGTGTAAAAATCAATGGGTTGGGTACCTTTAAACTTATAGAAGTCGACAACCGGGAAAGTGTCAATATAAATACCGGAGAAAGATTTCAGATAAAAGGACACAATAAGATTTCGTTCATCCCAGACTCGAACGTCAGGGAGATTATCAACAAACCTTTCTCTCATTTTGAATCCGTTGTCCTGAACGAGAATACCGTGCTTGACGATACCCCTTTGGAAGACTCAGACGACGTGGAGGAGAAAGAAGAAGAAGCGGACGGAGCACCTGTCGAACAGCCAGACGAGAATCGTGCCGCTCCTGACGTTGAAAAGACCGAGCCGGAAAAGAAGATGGCAGCTAAAGAGGAAAAGCCAGTGGAGATGCCTCCTCAAAGTCCTGAACCCAAAGCCTGTGTGGCAGAGACAAAAGTTGTTGAGAAAGCGGTAGAAGCACCGCGCCCTGTTGAAGCACCCGCAGCACAAGGAAAAAAGACAACCTTATACTTAGCCATCACCATTCTTGCTGCCGTCTTATTGTGTGGCGGAGCAATCTTTTACATGTATTATCCAGACCTCTTCCAGGCAGAGGAAGAGACCATTGAGATGCCTTCCATAGAGGAACCCATGCAGATGCCGGCAGACACCATTGTAGAAAAGGATACGCTGGTGACCGATAGCATTGCCCGTATGAACGTAGCGGCAAAAGACAATACTGCTCCCCAGACTGCCGCCGCCGAGAACAATACCTCTCCTAAGGTATATTCAGAGTCTGTAAAATACATAATAACAGGTACTAAGACCACTCATACAATGAAGGAGGGAGAGAGCCTGATCAAGGTAGCTTTGCGCTACTATGGTAACAAAGCCATGTGGACATATATCGTGAAACATAATCAAGGGACGATTAAAAATCCGGACAATGTCCCATACGGAACAGTGATCAAAATACCCGAGCTGAGCGAGAAATGAAAGCTGCTGAAATAAACATAAAAACATCCTCATGAAACGAGAAACAACTCAATGTTTTACTTCATTCATCAGGATGTTTTTTCTCATTCATCTCAATGCTTTCTCAGACGTATTGCCTCATGGCTACCGTCTTTGCCCATTAGGCTGGCGAAATGTTACGAATGTACAAAAACGAATCAAAGTAATTTAATCTAAAGATTTAGCATTGTTTTTTAATGAAAATTAATTGTATTCGTTAACTATATGGCGTAATTTTGGACATCCAAAAAAGAAGGTATATCTACAGAATAATAACACATTGATAAACTTGATTTTAAAACAATAAAACATAAAGAATTCTATGGCTGAATCTATTGATATCCGTGAGCTGAACGAGCGGATTGAAAGACAAAGTGCTTTCGTTACTAATCTTACGACAGGTATGGACCAAGTAATCGTTGGTCAGAAACATTTGATAGAATCATTGCTGATTGGATTGCTCTCCGATGGTCACGTCCTGCTGGAAGGAGTGCCGGGCTTGGCAAAAACATTGGCTATTAAAACGCTGGCATCATTGATCGATGCAAAGTATAGCCGTATCCAGTTCACGCCCGACTTGTTGCCTGCCGACGTTATCGGTACAATGGTATATAGTCAGAAAGATGAATCTTTCAAAGTTCAGAGAGGACCTGTATTTGCCAACTTTGTATTGGCCGATGAAATCAACCGTGCTCCTGCCAAAGTTCAGAGTGCCCTGCTTGAAGCAATGCAGGAACGTCAGGTGACTATTGGCAAGGAAACATTCTCATTGCCCGAACCTTTCCTTGTACTTGCTACTCAGAACCCGATAGAGCAGGAAGGTACTTATCCTCTTCCTGAAGCACAAGTCGACCGTTTCATGCTGAAGGTTGTGATAGACTATCCGAAGCACGAAGAAGAAAAACTGATTATCCGCCAGAATATTAGTGGTGAAAAAACTTCGGTGAAACCTATTCTGCGCGCAGAGGAGATTATCGAAGCAAGAAAAGTTGTACGTCAGGTATATTTGGACGAGAAAATAGAACGCTACATCGTAGACATTGTATTTGCTACACGTTTCCCCGATAAATATGACTTGAAGGAACTGAAGGACATGATTGGCTTTGGCGGATCACCGCGTGCATCTATCAATCTGGCACTGGCTGCCCGCGCATATGCTTTCATCAAACGCCGTGGCTATGTAATCCCCGAAGACGTACGTGCTGTGGCCCATGATGTTCTTCGTCATCGTATCGGACTGACTTATGAAGCTGAAGCAAACAATATGACTTCGGACGAAATTGTCAGCAAGATTCTGAATAAGGTTGAAGTGCCCTGATCGTTTGCTTGAAAGAAAATGTTCTAGCACAGGTAAACATTTAGTTCTTTGGCATTTGAGTCGATGAGCTTGTAAACTTTTGTTTTCAACTTAAAGGCTCAAAATGTCTGTATGCCGATAAAACCACTTACTTACGTAAGTATACAAACAGGAATGGAAACAAGTGAAATATTAAAGAAAGTCCGCCAGATTGAGATCAAGACCAGAGGATTGTCCAACAATATTTTTGCAGGTCAGTATCACTCAGCCTTTAAAGGAAGAGGTATGTCCTTTTCCGAGGTGCGTGAATATCAGTTTGGTGATGATATACGTGATATCGACTGGAATGTCACCGCCCGTTTCAATCGCCCTTATGTAAAGGTGTTCGAAGAAGAACGTGAGCTGACGGTCATGCTGATGGTAGATGTCTCTGGCAGTTTGGAATTTGGTACCATCAAGCAGCTGAAGAAAGATATGGTAACAGAGATTGCAGCAACGCTTGCCTTCTCTGCCATACAGAACAATGATAAGATTGGTGTTATCTTTTTCTCCGACCGCATAGAGAAGTTTATACCTCCCAAGAAAGGGCGTAAACACATTCTGTATATTATTCGTGAGCTGCTTGATTTCCATCCTGAAAGTCGTCGTACGAACATCAGACTTGCGTTGGAGTATCTGACAAACGTTATGAAAAGAAGGTGTACAGCCTTTATTCTGTCAGACTTTATAGATCAGGAAAACTTCAAGAATGCCCTGACCATTGCCAATCGGAAGCATGATGTAGTAGCTTTGCAGGTCTACGACAGGAGGGTAAGCGAGCTACCTCCTGTAGGACTTATGAAGATTAAGGATGCCGAAACTGGACATGAACAATGGATTGATACTTCGTCTAAAGCCGTTCGTCGAGCACATCGTGAGTGGTGGGTGCAAAAACAGGCAGATTTGGCTGATACCTTCACCAAGAGTAATGTAGATTCTGTATCCATCAGAACCGACGAAGATTATGTGAAAGCATTATTGAACTTATTTGCTAAACGAAACTAATGGAATCAAAGATGAAAAGGAATTTTGTTCTGATCTCATTAATATGCCTATTATTTGTTGACAAAGTCATAGCACAATCTGTTACGGTAGAGGCTAAAATCGATTCATTGCAGATTTGGATTGGAGAACAGGCAAAGCTACAATTACAGGTGGCTATGGATGCAAAACAGAAAGCTGTTTTCCCTCTTTATACAGATACCATTGTACGTGGAATAGAAGTTGTGGAAACGGCCAAACCTGATACTCAATATTTGAATAACCGCCAGCGATTGCTAATTACTCAAGAATATACCATTACCTCCTTTGACTCGGCTTTGTATTATATTCCTCCTATACCGGTAACTGTTGACGGACAAGAATACAAATCCAAAGCATTGGCATTAAAAGTCTATTCAATGCCTGTGGATACATTGCATCCCGAGCAGTTCTTTGGTCAAAAGACGGTAATGAAGGCTCCTTTTGCATGGGAAGACTGGTATGGATTAATGATTTGTTCGTTTTTGGCAATTCCGTTACTTGGCTTGTTGATCTATCTGATCATACGTATTCGTGACAATAAGCCAATCATCCGAAAGATAAAGGTAGAACCCAAACTTCCTCCACATCAGGCAGCTCTAAAAGAAATCGAGAGGATCAAGGGTGAGAAAATCTGGCAGAAAGGGCATTCAAAGGAATACTATACTGAATTGACAGATGCACTTCGCACCTATATAAAAGACAGATTTGGTTTTAATGCCCTAGAAATGACATCTTCTGAAATCATTGAGAAGTTACTTGAAATAAAAGATAAGAATGCAATTGCCGATTTGAAGAATCTGTTTGAAACGGCTGATCTTGTGAAGTTTGCAAAACACAATCCTTTGATGAACGAAAATGATGCAAACTTGATTAACGCAATTGATTTTATCAATGATACCAAGCAAATTGAAGAAGAAAATCAGAAACCTCAACCAAGTGAGATTACGATTGTGGAGAAACGTTCTTTACGTACGAAGGTTTTGCTGGCAGGTGGAATCGTAGCTTTGTCTGTTACTTTGGTAAGCATTTTCATATATATAGGAATTCAGCTTTATGAATTGTTTTCGTAGATGCTAGATGTACAATGTTATATAAATAATATTTAATAAACTGTAAAGAGATGGTTTTTGCCAATATAGAATATCTGTTTTTGCTTTTGTTGCTTATACCCTATGTTGTGTGGTATATAATGAAGCATAAAAAAAGTGAAGCAACTCTTCAGATATCAGATGCTAGAGTATATGCTCATACCCCTAAAAGCTATAAAAACTATTTATTGCATGTGCCTTTTGTCTTGCGTGTTATCGCACTGATATTAATTATTTTGGTAATAGCACGTCCGCAAACAACTGATAAGTGGCAGAATAGTGAGATTGAAGGTATTGATATTATGTTGGCTGTCGATGTGTCCACCAGTATGCTTGCTGAGGACTTGAAACCAAATAGACTTGAAGCAGCAAAAGATGTAGCAGCCGAATTTATTAATGGACGGCCTAATGACAATATTGGAATAACATTATTTGCAGGAGAGAGTTTTACCCAGTGTCCCTTGACGGTTGATCACGCCGTACTGTTGGATATGATTCATAATATTAAGTGCGGACTTATAGAAGATGGAACAGCTGTAGGTATGGGAATTGCTAATGCAGTTACAAGGTTAAAAGATAGCAAAGCTAAGTCAAAAGTAATCATTCTGCTGACTGACGGTACAAACAATAAAGGAGACATTTCCCCTTTAACAGCTGCAGAAATTGCCAAGAGTTTTGGTATCCGTATTTATACCATTGGTGTAGGAACAAATGGAACGGCGCCCTATCCGTATCCTGTAGGAAATACTGTCCAATATGTAAATGTCCCTGTTGAGATTGACGAGCAGACTTTAACACAAATTGCAGGTACCACAGATGGTAATTATTTTCGTGCTACCAGTAATTCGAAGTTGAAAGAAGTTTATACGGAAATTGATAAACTGGAGAAAACTAAGCTGAATGTAAAGGAATATAGTAAGCGTGAAGAAGAATATCGTTGGTTTGCGTTGGCTGCTTTCCTTTGCGTATTATTAGAACTATTATTGCGTAATTCCATACTTAAGAAAATTCCATAAAGTTTTGATGTTTACAAATGTGTATTTATAAATTGTAAAAGAGTAACTAAGATGTTTCGATTTGAAGAACCTACATATCTGTATCTACTATTGTTATTGCCATTTTTGGTAGTCTTTTATTTGTTCTCTAATTATAGAAGGCGTAAGAATATTCGAACTTTTGGCGATCCGAATTTGTTGCAGCAATTAATGCCAGAAGTATCTAAGCACCGACCAGATATTAAATTTGGGATAATTCTAGTAGTCATAGGATTGTTTTCTGTATTGTTAGCCCGTCCACAATTCGGCTCAAAGTTGGAGACTGTTAAACGTAAAGGTGTAGAAGTTATCATTGCCTTGGATATATCAAATTCTATGTTGGCGCAAGATGTACAGCCTAGTCGTTTGGATAAAGCAAAACGGTTGGTCTCAAGGCTTGTTGACGAGCTTGATAATGATAAAGTTGGAATGATTGTTTTTGCAGGTGATGCTTTTACTCAATTGCCTATTACGAGTGATTATATCTCTGCGAAGATGTTTTTGGAATCAATCAATCCTTCATTAATTTCGAAGCAAGGAACTGCTATTGGAGAGGCTATAAACTTGGCAGTTCGTAGTTTTACTCCGCAAGAGGGAGTAGGACGCGCAATTATTGTAATTACTGATGGAGAAAACCATGAGGGAGGAGCTATAGAAGCGGCAAAAACAGCAACTGAAAAGGGTATTCAGGTAGATGTTTTAGGAGTTGGGATGCCTGAAGGAGCACCTATACCTGAAGAGGGAACAAATGATTATCGTCGTGACAAAGATGGCAATGTAATTGTTACTCGTTTGAATGAAAAAATGTGTCAGGAAATTGCTCAGGAAGGAAAAGGTATTTATGTGCGTGTTGATAATACAAATGCTGCCCAGAAAATGATAAATCAGGAAATAAGTAAGATGGCTAAATCTGATGTTGAATCGAAGGTTTATACTGATTATAATGAGCAATTTCAGGCTGTGGCATGGATCATACTATTATTGTTACTAAGTGAAGTTCTGATATTAAATCGTAAGAACCCTTTGTTTAAGAATATTCATTTATTTTCAAATAAGAAATAGCTATGTTGAACAACAAATATATTCTACTTCTCTTTTGGGCGTTGATGTCAGGAAACGTATTGGCTCAGAAGGCTGAGCGCGATTATATAAGGAAAGGGAATCGCTTGTTTAAAGACAGTGTTTTTGTAGATGCAGAAGTCAATTATCGTAAAGCTTTAGAATCTAATCCTAAGTCTACGGTATCAATGTATAATTTAGGAAATGCACTTTCTCAACAACAGAAGTTCCAAGATGCCATGGAGCAATATTCGGCAGCAAGCAAAATAGAAAAGGATAAATTGAAACTTGCTCAAATTTATCATAATATGGGAGTTATTCTGCAATCTGGTAAGGATTATGCAAAAGCTATTGAAGCATATAAAATGTCATTGCGAAATAATCCTTCAGATAATGAGACACGATATAATTTAGCTCTATCACAGAAATTGTTGAAGGATCAACAAAATAACCAGAATCAGAATAAAGATGATAAACAACAGCAAAATAAAGAGCAAGATCAGAATAAGGAAAAGCAGCAGGATCAAAAACAAGATAATGATAAACAACAACAGCCTCCTCAGAATGATAAGAAACAAGATAAAAACATGTCGAAAGAAAATGCAGAACAATTGCTTAAATCTGTAATGCAAGATGAGAAGAATGTGCAGGAAAAAGTAAAGAAACAACAGAAGGTTGTTCAAGACGGACGTTTGGAAAAAGATTGGTAATGATATAATTTGATGTTATGATGAAAAAACTGATTGCCATATTTATAATACTAATCATATATAGTATACGTATTTTTGCGAATAACGGTGAGGTTGAATTTACAGCTTCTGCGCCTGAAACCGTTGTAGTTGGAGAGCAATTTAGACTATCTTATACAGCAACTACTACACAGGTGAAAAACCTTCAATTGCCTTCTATTAAGGGCTTTGAAATATTGATTGGCCCTAACCGTTCAATAAAAGTGCAAAGTATCAATGGAAATACAAGCGAGACCTCTACTTATACCTATATTTTGATGGCAAAAGAAGTGGGGGAATATACCATACCTGGAGCTTCTGTAGTGGCAGATGGAAAACAAATGGTTTCAAATTCTGTAAAAATAAAAGTCCTTCCGCAAGACCAAGCTTCTACTGAGAAATCTGAAGAAGATTCATCTGATTCATCTTCACAGCCTAGTGTGTCAAATCAAGATCTGTTTGTTATGGCAACTGTAAATAAAACAGATGTTTATGAACAGGAAGCTTTTCTACTTACATACAAAATATATACACGGGAACCTAACTTGCGATTAAATAATCAGAAACTTCCCGATTTTAAAGGTTTCCATTCTCAGGAAGTTGAGATGCCTTCAAATGCTAAATGGACTCAAGAACACTATAAAGGGCGTAATTACTTTACAACTATTTATCGTCAATTTGTGCTTTTTCCTCAGCAGGTGGGTAAATTATTTATAGAACCGGCTCTGTTTCAGATGACAGTAGAGAAAGCCGTGCGTTCAGATGATCCATTTGACGCTTTCTTTAATGGTGGAAGCAATATTGTTGCGATAAATAAGAATCTTAGTACACCAAAGATTGCCGTGAATGTAAAATCTTTACCTGCAGGCAAACCTGTAGATTTTTCTGGTGGAGTAGGAGAGTTTAATATTTCTTCTTCTATTAATGATCAAGAAGTAAAGACAAATGATGCTATAACAGTTAAAGTGATTATTTCTGGTACAGGCAATCTCAAGCTATTAAATAATCCCGAAATTAAATTCCCAGAGGATTTTGAAATTTATGATCCTAAGGTTGATAATCAAGTTAGATTAACTCGCGAGGGATTAACAGGTAATAAAGTGATAGAGTATTTGGCTATTCCTAGACATGCTGGAGACTATACAATACCTGGAGTTACATTTTCTTATTTTGATATTCGTTCAAAATCATATAAGACATTGAAGACTGAAGACTATGTAGTCAAAGTCCAAAAAGGTGCAGGAAACGCAGAGCAAGTTGTTGCAAACTTTACGAATAAGGAAGAATTGAAAGTTTTAGGTGAAGATATCCGTTACATTAAACAAAACGATGTAACTCTGCGCCCAAAAGGTAGTTTCTTTTATAGTAGTACGACGTATTGGTTATTCTACATTATCCCTGCTCTTATTTTTATAGTTTCTATAATCTTTTATAGAAGGAAAGTAAGTGAGAGTGCTAATGTAACAAAAATGCGTACTAAAAAGGCAAACAAAGTTGCTATTAAACGGATGAAATTGGCTCATAAATTGCTTTCTGAAAATAAAAAGGATGATTTTTATGATGAAGTATTAAAGACATTATGGGGATATATTAGTGATAAACTTAATATACCAGTGTCCTGTTTGTCTAAAGATAATATAGAAGAAAATTTAAGGAACTATAATGTAAATGAGGAACTTATAACTGAGTTTATTGGTACGTTAAATGAATGCGAATTTGCACGTTTTGCTCCAGGCGATGAAAATCAGGCAATGGACAAAGTCTATTCATCATCTATTGCGGTTATAAGTAAAATGGAAAATTCAATTAAACATTAATTGGTAATTTTATATGAAAAAAATATTATTCGCCACATTGTTGGTAATATCAATAGCTTGTTTTGGGCAGGATTCACTATCTGTTGACTCCGTTCAGCCACTGAAGTCTCTTTCTAGTAGTCAAATAAGCGACACTACCAAGATAGCAGGAGATTCTGCTTATGTGAAAAAAGATTATGCATTAGCTATTCAAATATACGAAGCATTGCTGAAAGAAGGAGAAGCGGCAGAGATTTATTATAATTTAGGAAATGCCTATTATAAGACTGGTGAAATAGCGAAGGCAATTCTGAATTATGAGCGTGCACTGTTATTAAAACCTGGAAATAATGATATTCGTGCTAATTTGGAAATTGCTCGTTCAAAAACCTTAGATAAAGTAGAGGCTATTCCTGAAATTTTCTTTGTGACGTGGATAAAATCTCTTATTAATTGTATTGGGGTTGATGTTTGGGCTGTATGGGGAATTATCTCATTTTTGTTATTAATTTTCAGTCTTTATATTTTTATTTTTTCCAAGCAAATTTTACTAAAGAAGATTAGTTTCATTTCAGGAATTGCCTTTCTTATTATAACTTTCTGTGCTAATATTTTTGCTCAGCAACAAAAAGAATATTTGACAAAGCGGACAAATGGAATTATTATGAGCCCAAGTATAACAGTAAGGAGTACCCCCAGTGAGAGTGGAACAAGTCTTTTTATTTTACATGAAGGGAGAAAAGTCTCTATAAAGGATAACTCGATGAAAGAGTGGAAAGAAATCCGATTGGAAGATGGTAAAGTAGGATGGATTCCAACTAATTCAATTGAGATTATTTAGACGTAGTTTAATTATTATATAAAAAAGATTAAACAGTTTGTTTAATCTTTTTTTTTATATAAATTTATAGCCGGATACATTTATGCTTCATCTTGAAGTGAATAAATAGACTGTTATTCTGTTTAAAATGAAAAGATTAAGTTGTATTCAAAGCCCCATTTATATAAATGGGGTTGATGAACTTATTATAAATCAAATAAATTATTAACCATTAAATTTGTGAGACATCATGAGGACAATTACATTTAATGAACTTCGTAAGATAAAAGATTCGTTGCCAAGTGGGAGTATGCACAGAATTGCAGATGAATTGGGATTACATGTGGATACAGTTAGAAACTTTTTTGGAGGGCATAATTTTAAGGAAGGGAAAAGTGTAGGAATACATTTGGAACCAGGACCTGATGGTGGATTAGTGATGTTGGATGATACAACGGTACTTGATAGGGCATTAAAAATTTTGGATGAATTGAATATATCTATGCAAAAGGAAGAAAGTGCTAATCCAATTTAGTGGTTGTTATGTAGGAGAACATTCAGTAAATAGTATAAAATTAGCCAACTAATTCTCAATACTTTATGTATGAATTAGTTGGCTTTTTAGAATCTTTAGCTATTCTTCCGTAAATAAGGTTTGATGGCCAAAACGGGGAAAATTTCCAAACCAAAATATGGTTAAGATACAAAATATTTCAGAAATTCATCCCACTTTGGGCTTTTCTGTGTTATTCTGGAAAGATAGTCAGTGCCTCCGTAATGAGATTGCATTCCGTTTTGACATTGATTCCCTTCAGGTAGTGCTGGCTTCACACTGGAAATCTTACCTTGACAGCCTTCAAGTGTGCATAACCGATGATGCCACATGCGTTTTCCTACGGATATGAAACTCCTCTGGGAAAGCCTTGGATGGTTCTATAGATATATCTGCAGGTATTGCGGGGAACTTGGTATAAGACGTCTCCGCAACAATTACAGAAATGTGTTGGAGTCCTATCTGTCCGAATGCTTACGATAAGAGTATATGAGAAAATTCAGTAAAATGACAATAAAAATGGCATATGAAGTGATTATATTTTGTCATCTTCATATGCCATTATATTTTCTAGGGACATTTACTGAATATCCCTATTTATTTTATAATTGTTATTGTTGTGGTTTTTACGTTTTTCTTTTTAGGTATTAATGTTGAATCAGCATATCCTAATGCAACGCATCCATATACTTTATGGTTTTTAGGTACGCCTAATGAGGTAATAAATGAGCGCACTTCAGAATCATCGCATGTTGTTCCCAATTGATTTATCCAACATGAACCAATGCCTAATGAATTAGCGGCAAGAAACATGTTTTCGATGGCACATGCACAATCCATACTAGCCCACCAGTTTAGAGGTTCATTGGAAACAATGATTAGGGTAGAAGCATGATAATAGCAACAGTATGCCTCATTTTTACTTCTTTCTTGTAAGTGAGGATCATCGCTTTTTGAAAAAGCTTTTTTTATAAGTGAATTAAGTTGTCTTAGTTTTTTTGTATTTTGGATAGCTGTAAAATGCCATGTTTCTAAATGCATGCCATTAGGAGCGTAGGTTGCAGCTTCTAAGATTAATCCCAAATCTTCTTCTGAAATTTGACGATTGGTATAAGTACGTATACTACGACGTCTTTTAATGCAATCTAGAACTTCATTAGTTTTCATATTCTTATATTGTTTAGATATGTTTATCGCTTTATAAATCCAATTTTTGCATTTAATTTGAAGTAATATTTTCCATTTTCACGTTCAAGAAAACCATATTTATCTTTATCTAATGAGCCTTTTTCTAAGCGAGTATTTTGAAAGAGAAATTCTTCCATTATTTTTCTTTCTGATTTGTGATAACACATTATGTCTCCATCTCCATTCATGAATAATAAACCCTCAATAGCTGTATCTTCTCCTTTATACAGCTTTGCAGGGCGCATTCCTAATGTTAATGCTATAAGAAATTGTTTTATTTTATACTCATAGAACCCATGTTTGCTTATCAATTCATCTTTTATTTTTAAAGGATTTCTTTGTTTCATTATTTCTGTTAACTCAGAAATGCGAGTAATGCCATCTAAATGCATGGTACGCACCATTTCAGTGAGGATTCGTGGAAAATGCAAGTCTATCATTTGTAGATTACATCTAAATATTCGATCTGCAACATCGGAATATCGAAGTATTCCTCCTAAACGCTCGATCATTAACATTCGCTCGGCTACTTCATTAGGTGACTGTGGCAAAGCATTTATTTTGTTTACTGTAGGAACAGCAAATTTTATACCTCCTTGTTCCAATTTGAGATTTGCAGTACGACCACCATCTAATAGGGGATTCATGCTACTCAATCGTGAGCGCACATTAAATCCATGTAAAGTAGCTTTTGGATGCCAAAAAGATATAGAAAGATCTGTACGGTCTTTTGTTTCTGCTTCCAAATTGAATATATCAATTTCATTTAAAAAATCCTCAATGCCATCAGGAGAAAGAACATTATTTTGCTTAGCTTCTTTAACAGTGTGAATAATTAAATGAGAAACTGTCTCCAAAGTGTTCCGGGATATATAATGCACTCCTTTCTCACTTTGCATTTTTATGTTTTTAGTTTCAATGAAATATTGCCGTGGCCCGTTATGTTCTTCTCGTTGAATCATTGCAATAGGCCAATAAGTGTCTGTTTTCATTGCTTCTGTTGTACCTAATGCAATAGTTCCATTTGCTAATAGTTTGAAAAAGGTGGCCAACTCACACCACTCTCTTTTAGTCGCTTCAAATGCCATATTTGTTAATTTAGATTATCACTCACAAATTCTTACAGTCTTTACTTTTTCCAATCGTCTGCGTAATTCTGGCATCATGGAACGGCGTATGCTAAGAGTTATATTACAATCCATATCATATGATTGAGATATAATTTCAGGTCCTTCTTCCTTTACAATTCTCATAATATCATTTATAAAAGGGTATTCAAAAATAATAGTAATCTCTTCATTAACTGTTTTTTCTATGATTGTTGACGCTATAATCGCTTCGGCTGCGGCATTTCGATAAGCAACAATTAATCCACTTGTTCCTAGTTTAATTCCTCCAAAGTAACGAATGACAATAATTAAAATGTTTGTAAGTTCATTTGAGTTAATTTGTCCAAGAATAGGTTTCCCTGCGGTACCTGAAGGTTCACCATTATCATTTGCACGAAAGTCTTTTCGGTCTGCTCCTAGCATATATGCATAACAGATATGCCTCGCATCATAATATTTTTTTTGATATTCCTCAAGATGAGTTTTTACGTCATCTACAGAATGTACAGGCAATGCGATTGCTATAAATTTACTTCGCTTTTCTATGAAGCTCCCTTCTGCAATCGTTAATATTGTTTTATAAGTATCTTCCACCATAATACAAAGATATGAAAAATCCTCATTCCATCATACTATCTTTTGCATAGAAAATGGAATGAGGATTAACAAAGTTTGGACGGCGGCAATAGATTTTATATTTTAGTTTAATTTAACTTGTGTATGATAAGTCCTGAACGGAGTTTGGGTTCAAACCATGTGGTTTTAGGGGGCATAATATTACCTGTATCTGCAATATCCATTAACTGTTTCATTGATACAGGGTATAAAGCTAATGCCATCTTCATTTCTCCATTATCTACTCTTTTTTTGAGCTCTTCTAGTCCACGAATTCCTCCAACAAAATCAATCCTTTTATCTGAACGTAAATCCTTTATGCCAAGAATATTATCTAATATTAAATTAGAAGAGATTGTAACATCTAGTACTCCAATGGGATCATTGTCATCATATGTTTCTTTCTTGGCGGTCAAGCTATACCATTTTCCTTCTAGATATAGAGAAAAATTATGCAAACAGATAGGTTTATAATTTTCAGAGCCTTTATTCTCAATTACAAAATATTTACTTAGTGCAGTTAGGAAATCCTCTGTTGTAAGTCCATTCAAGTCTTTTACTAGTCGATTATAATCAATAATGGTTAATTGGCTTGCGGGGAAGCATACAGCCATAAAATAATTATATTCTTCATTACCTTTATGGTTAGGATTTTCATTGGCTTTTTCTGCACCAACTAGTGCTGCTGCTGCTGAACGATGGTGCCCATCTGCAATATAAAGTGCTGCTATTTTAGAAAATTCACTTGTAATGGCTGATATGTCATTATCTTGATCTATAATCCAAAATGTGTGTTTAAATCCATCGTCAGGTGCAATAAAATCATAAATAGGTTGCTGTGTAACGTATCTTTGAATAATGGTGTTTAAAACTTCGTTGTCTGGATAAGCTAAGAAGACAGGTTCTATATTGGCATTATTCACACGCACATGTTTCATCCTATCTTCTTCTTTATCACGGCGTGTTAACTCATGCTTTTTTATTACTCCGTTAATATAATCGGGCACATATGCCCCAACTACCAGTCCATACTGTGTTTTACCATTCATGGTTTGAGCATAAATATAGTAGCAATCTTTAGAATCCTGAACAAGCCATCCCTTTTCTTGAAATTTTTGAAAATTTTCTGCAGCCTTAGTATATACACGTTCGTCATGTTCATCTGTTCCTAAAGGGAAATCAATCTCAGGCCTAATAATGTGGTACAGTGACATTTCGTTTCCTGCAGCCTCTAGACGTGCTTCATCAGAATTTAATACATCATATGGGCGAGATACAATTTGTTCTATTATACTTTGGGGAGGTCTAAGACCTCTAAAAGGTTTAATGGTAGCCATGGCATCAAATATTTATTATTCATTGGCTAATATAAAAATATTAGCCAATGAATAAGATTATTTTTTATTTACTCTAAATTTTTCACATCCGTTTTTAAAGAAATTTACAATTTGCTTGGCTGCTGCAATGCCCGCATTAATATTTGCTTCAGCAGTTTGTGCTCCCATTTTCTTTGGAGTAGAAAAGTAACGACCAACAAACTTTTCTACAAATTCTGAGTTATTAGTCGGAATGATATCTGTTATATATTTAAAATCTGTTCGTTCTTCCATCAATTTTATTAGTTCCACTTCATTAATGACCTCTTTACGAGCCGTATTAACCAATATGGGGTTTAAAGGCATATTTTTCAATAAGGAATAATTAATTGAATTCTTGGTCTCGGGAGTTGCTGGAATATGAAGAGAAACAATCTGACATTTTTTGTATAAGTCTTCTGCGGAGTCAACAACATTTACTCCATCTTGCTCCATTACTTCTTTAGGGCAAAAAGCATCATAAGTATATATTTCCATCCCAAATCCTTTAGCGATACGTGCTACAGTGCGTCCTACATTTCCGTACGCATGTATACCTAGTTTTTTCCCTTTTAATTCAATACCTGATGTACCATTATAGAAATTGCGAACAGCATATATCATCATGCCTAAAGCTAGTTCAGCTACTGCATTAGCATTTTGCCCAGGCGTATTCATAACGCATATATTGCGAGATGTTGCAGCATCTAAATCTATATTGTCATAACCAGCTCCAGCACGTACAATGAGTTGTAAATTCTTTGCTGAATCCATTATTTCAGCATCAATGATATCACTACGAATAATGATAGCATTTGACTCTTTTACAGCATTTAAAAGTTCTGATTTATTTGTGTATTTTTCTAATAAGACAAGCTCATAACCGGCAGCCTCAATTTCTTTACGGATGCCATCTATTGCAATTTTTGCGAAAGGCTTTTCTGTAGCTACAAGTACTTTCATAATTTTTTACTTTTGGATAATTATTTAGAACAGGCTTATACTATAAATTATAAACCTGTTTACTATATTTTATAAATGAAGTTTTTCAAATTCTTGCATGCAATCAACTAAAGCTTGTACACTTTCCTTGGGCAAAGCATTATAACAAGAAGCCCGGAAACCTCCTACAGAGCGGTGCCCCTTAATACCAACCATTCCTTTTTCTGTTGCAAATCTTAAGAAATCAGGTTCCAAATCTTTATATTCTGATGCCATAACAAAGCATATATTCATACGTGAACGATCTTCTTTGGCTGCAGTTCCGATAAATAGTTTATTACGATCAATCTCATTATATAAAATTTCGGCTTTTTCAATAGCACGGCGTTCCATTTCTTTTACTCCTCCTTGTGCTTTAATCCAGCGAAGTGTTTGTAAAGCAGCATAAATTGGAACTACAGGTGGGGTATTAAACATGGAACCTCCATCAATGTGTGTTTGGTAATTTAACATTGTTGGTATATAGCGTGAAACTTTGCCTACAGCGTCATTTTTTACAATTACAAAAGTAACACCTGCTGGAGCTAAATTTTTTTGTGCCCCTCCGTAAATACATATATATTTAGAAACATCAATAGGACGTGAAAAAATGTCAGATGACATGTCTGCAATCATAGGAATTGGAGAGTCAAGATCTTCTTTAAGTTCTGTGCCGAAAATTGTATTATTAGTTGTTATATGGAAATAATCAGCATCAGTTGGAATTGTATATTTTTTAGGAATATATGAGTAGTTGTCTTCGGCTGAAGATGCGACTTCTACTACTTCTCCAAATCCTTTAGCTTCTTTCATAGCTTTTTTAGCCCACGTCCCTGTATTCAAATAAGCAGCTTTTTTCTCAAGAAAATTGTAAGGAACCATACAGAATTCTAGACTTGCTCCGCCTCCTAAAAATAGCACTGAATAACCATCTGGTATATTTAGTAATTCTTTAAATAATGCTACAGCTTCATCCACTACTGGTTGAAAGTCTTTTGCTCGGTGACTGATTTCCATTAAAGAAAGCCCAGAATCATTAAAATTTACGATGGCTTTTGCTGTATTTTCTATTACTTCTTGTGGAAGTATAGATGGTCCTGCATTAAAGTTATGCTTTTTCATTTGATTTTTGTTTTGGGTTTGACAATCTTTTTATTTATATCTTTTGATTGCGAAATTACAAGTTTATTTCTGGAAAGCAAATCTTTATTGGAAAATTATTATGAAAAAATAAATTTTACTTACTTTTTATCCGTAGATGTCCCTAGTATCCACCATAATGTTATCATTGTAGATAAAATTAATTACTGAAAAACTATTTTGCTTTTTCAATAATAGTTTTCATACCTTTTATTTTTTCTCCTTGTACAAGTTTCAATAATATGTTTACTTTCGAACGACTAACAGCTACAAAAGAATAATGTTCTTTTATGTTAATCATCCCTATATCATCTTTGTTCAGATTCCCTTTTTTATATAAAAATCCTACAATATCTATACGGCTTATTTTCTCTTTCTTCCCTTTCCCTATATATAAAGTATCCCAAAGAGGTTGAGGAAAACGAGAAAAACGAATCGGTAATTTAAATGTTTCTATGTCACCTTGAATGTATGTTGGTACATTTTCGCTTTCATTTAAAATTAAATATGATGTACCTGTAGTATTCCAGCGTGCAGCACGACCATTGCGGTGGATAAAGGTCTCTTCATTTATAGGCAGATGATAGTGAATGACATGCTTTATCTCTGCAATATCTAATCCGCGTGCAGCAAGATCTGTAGCTATAAGCACATAGCTACTTCCATTACGAAATTTATATAAGGATCGTTCTCTAGCAATTTGTTCCATCCCTCCATGAAAACGTTCTACTGATATTTTTTTCTCTACCAATAGTTTGTATATTCTGTCTACAGCATCGCGATGATTGCAGAATACAATATATGAACCATGCCCTGATGCACAAAGCAGTTGATAAAGTACTTCTATTTTGTCTTTAGAATTAGCATGAACTTTCATTATGGTTAAGCGAGAGTCTACATTATTTTGAATTTTGGGAAGGTAATCCAATTTTATAGTCTGCTCTAGTTTTAAAAAATCGGGTATGTTCTCAATTTCAGTAGCGGATGAAAGTACCTTTTTTTTTATTCTTGGAAGGTTGTTTACTATCTCACTCATTTCATTTTGGAAGCCTAACTCCAATGATTTGTCAAATTCATCGATAATCAAAGTATGAATATTGGTAGAATTAATGTTTTTTCTTTTCAAATGGTCTGTAATACGTCCTGGCGTACCGATGATAATTGTGGGGCAGTTTTGTGCTAGAATTCTTTTTTCTTCACTAATTGAATGTCCCCCATAACAGCATGCACTTGTCCAAGCTGTTTTCATCATCCGAAATACTGTGTCGATTTGTAAAGCAAGTTCGCGTGAAGGAACAAGAATCATAGCTTGAACTTTATGTTTTTCAGAATGTAATGAATTCAATAAAGGTAATAAATAAGCCAATGTCTTTCCAGATCCGGTTGGAGATAAAAGGATAATATCTTTCTTTGCAGAGAATATTTTTAAGACATTCTCCTGCATTAGAGTGAGCTTTTCAATTTTTAAATTGTGAAGTGATTGTATGATGATGTTATTTGTTTTCAGCATCAGTGCAGTGTTAAGGATTGTGCGGAAATAGTTTTAGTTTAGGATTGGTAATTAGATTATTTGTGTATAAATGCCCCTAAAAGTTTCTTTGTTTTAACTTTTAGAGGCATTTTCATCTTATTAAATTCCTAATGATTTTTTGATAGCTTCTATCTTCTCAATAGATTCTGCTTCAGCTGATACATAACAATTGCGGCATCCCATTGTCCCTTTTACTTCTATATAGAATTTTATTTTAGGTTCTGTTCCTGATGGGCGAATAGATACTTTGCTTTCATCTTCCATAAAATATTGAAGTACATTAGAAGGTTCAGGCATGTTAATAGTAGTCTTATTCCCACATGCATCTACTTGAATTAAAGTCTTATAATCTTTGCTTAAGATTACTTTTGAATTGCCTAATTCTTGTGGAGGATTATTGCGATAATTTTCCATCATTGCTTTAATCGCTTCTGCTCCACTTTTTCCGGGCTTCACGACATTTATTGTAAACTCTTTGGAGTATCCATATTCTACATAAATATCCAATAATAATTGGTACAATGATTTTCCATTATCTTTTGCCCATGCTGCTACTTCTGCAATCAGACAGCAAGCTGATACAGCATCTTTATCACGTACAAAATCTTCGGCCAAGAAACCGTAGCTCTCTTCGCCACCTCCAATATATTTTTGCTTGCCTTCTCGTAAACGGATTTCACGTGCAATCCATTTGAATCCAGTATAGCAATCAAGCATCTCGATGTTGTTCTTTTTCGCTATTTTTTTGATGAGCTCTGTAGTTACAATTGTTTTTACACAGAATTCATTACCTTTAATCTTTCCTAGTTGCTTATATTGAGTTAGAATGTAATAAAGGTACATCATACAGGTTTGATTACCATTAATAAGTACCCATTCTCCTTTGTCATCTTTACAAGCAATACCCACACGATCTGCGTCAGGATCGGAAGCCATAACAAGTTCAGCATTTATTTTCTTTGCTAAATTAATAGCCATTGTTAATGCTTCTGCATTTTCTGGATTCGGAGAAACTACAGTGGAAAAATTACCATCTTTCACCATCTGTTCAGGAACAGTAAATACATTTTCAAATCCCCACATTTTCAATGCACGAGGAATTAGCATCATCCCTGTTCCATGAATTGGAGTGTAAACAATTTTCATTTCTTTTTGATGGCTAATTGCTTCCGGATCAATAGAGACAGTTTTAACGGCATCAAGATATGCTCTGTCAATTTCTTCACCGATAATTTGAATTAATTCAGGATTGCCTTCAAATTTTATTTCTGATGCTGAAGCTATTTTGTTAACTTCATCAATAATACCCTTATCATGAGGAGCAAGTACTTGTGCACCATCATCCCAATATGCTTTATATCCATTATATTCTTTAGGATTATGAGATGCAGTTAGTATGATTCCGCTTTGACATCCTAAATGGCGAATGGCAAAAGACATTTCCGGAGTTGGTCGCATGTCTTCAAATAAATATACCTTAATGCCATTGGCTGAGAATATGTTGGCAGATGTTTCGGCAAATAAACGGCTATTATTTCGGCAGTCGTGCCCTACTACAACTGAGATTTGGGGTAAATCTTTGAAATTCTTTTTCAAATAATTGGAAAGTCCTTGTGTTGCTGCACCTACAGTATAAATGTTCATGCGGTTGCTTCCAACTCCCATAATACCACGCAATCCACCTGTACCGAATTCTAAGTCCTTATAGAAAGCTTCGACTAGTTCTGTCTTATCTTGGCTTTCCAACATTCGCTTCACTTCTGATTGAGTTTCAGCATCATAAGCTGCCGTAAGCCACTTTTGGGCTTTTTCTGTAACCTGTTTAATAAGTTCTTGATTTTCCATCTTACTTATCGTATTTGTTAAATTAAAAAATATTCATTATCTCTTATTAATAACGCAAATGTAGAGTAATAAGTTTATAATTCCTATTTGATACTCATCTAAAATTTACATATAAATATTTTATGGGTAAATGGAATTTGGGAACTTGTATGTTCTTTGGTTGATAATTTAATGAATATCAATGGCCTAAAAATGTGATTTCACAAATAAAGATTTTAATGTTTATTAATCTCCCAATTCTTTATTTTACCAAATACCTTTCGCCTGTCTGTTTGATATATTCTTTTAAAAATTCAGATGAGTATCCCGGGCGCAAAACTCCAGCAGGTTGTCCAATAGAGTTACGCTCAAATTTTCCGTTTTGTACTCTTTTTACTACTCCATCATTATACTTTACAATAAGGAAAGTTCCCAGTTGTTTCCAAGTATCCAATGTAGATTGTGCTGTCATATTTGTATAATTGGTCAAAAAAACAATCGCTGCATTTTTATCTTTTTCCAATAACTTTGCAGCCATATCTTCAATGCCGTCCTGAGCCTGATTGAAAGTCTCTTCCAAATTTTTTTGTGTACTTCTTACATCTTCAATCATCTGATTATAGCGGGGATATACCATGTTTGCTACCCAATTGAATATCCAAAAAGCAGAATTCCAAGAAAAAGTAATATAATCGGCACCTTCTATTCTAGTATAACACGCAGGAGCTTTTGTCACACAACAATATACAGGCGTAAATACAGTCATATTTGCATCATCTGTACCAAACCAGAGTACTCCACCTATTGGGTCTGGCTTTTCTGCTCGCATCTGTGCTACAAAAACAAAACCACTTTGCTGGGTAGAAATAGGACGTTCATGAAAATATTCTTTACCGTCTACTTTAAAATTTAAAGGAGAAAGACGATATGGAGTCTTATAAGGTCCAGCACCAAAGTCATTAGATAGGTCCAAAGGGGTTCCTTCGTAATGGTCACGCATCATGTCTTTTACATCCTGTACTGAAATTTTTCGATTAGGCTTTATAAAAAGGGGCATAGGTTCATCTGTTTTACCTTCAATATAAGAAAGATATTCCTTCCCATAATCAGTAAAACGATTGAAATAACTCCATACACGTGCTTCGCAGAAACGCCGTGCTCCAAAATCAAGAGGTGCATAAGCATCTGCAAAACTAAAATCTTTATTTACTCCTGTAAAATATCCTTTTTCACGTGCAAAAGAAATAACATCGTGTGAGAATAAACAGTTCTCTTTATCATTCATATCAAAATGATGGATACGTGATTGATTAGCATGTGCAGAAATGCAATCATCAGGTATACGTACTGCTACCCAAACAGCTCCACGTACTCCAGGGCCTTTGCCTATCATCTCCATAATCCATATTTCATTGGGATCTGCTATGGTGAAAGATTCTCCTGAACTATAATATCCATATTGTTGAACTAGCTCTGTCATTATCTTTATTGCTTCACGAGCAGTACGAGAACGTTGTAAACCAATATAAATCAGACTTCCATAGTCAATAATACCTGTTGTATCGATTAATTCGGTGCGACCTCCAAAAGTAGTTTCTCCGATTGTTACCTGATATTCATTCATATTACCGATTACGTTATAAGTCTGCCGTGCTTGTTCGATTTCACCTAAATATTTCCCCGTGTCCCATTCATAGACTTTCATCATAGTACCTTTAGCGTAAGTAGCCGCAGGATAATGATATAACTCTCCAAATAGCCCATAGGAGTCTGCTGAATAAGAAACAATTGTTGAGCCATCAGTTGATGCATTTTTTCCAACTATTAAATTTGTACAAGCAAACGAGCCTGTTACTACTCCCAGTAACATGGCAGTACATAAAATAAACTTCCTTCTCATACTTGATATTGAATTTGTATTTTAATTATTACCAAAAGAAACGGTCATTGATTAGTTTTGTATTTCCACATTCATCTGTTACTGTAAGTTCTACGATATGCTCCTTTCCCTTTTTTACATACTTTGGGTCAATTTTATATTCCCAATAAGGTTTTGTAATATTGGGACGACCAAAGAGAGCATATTTCCCATCGATCGTACCTCGATATGATGATATTCCTGTTTCTTTGTCTTTTATTTTATAAATAATTTTGCCGTTTTTTCTCCATTGTTGCTTATTTATAGCAACAACTTCCGGGGCAATCGTATCAATTGCTACAACATAAGTTCCTAGCTCAAAAATCTTGGTTTTTATGTAACCATTTTCATATTTCCCTCCTACACTATACTTAGTCCCTTTAGGAGTAATGCATGCCACATAATACTTTGTTGTGTCTGTTAAAGGTTTTCTTCGTAAACCTATTTGTAAATCGCATGCTGTATGCAAGGGAACTATATGGTCAGTCAGTTGATAAATATACGAGACATATTCATTATTAGTACTATCTGTACTCATTTTATATTTTAAAAGTACATTGTCATACAATACACCTTTAGGAACGACAAGGCTTAAGCCAAGTTCATGTAAATAGTTTGTTCGATCCCATGCAAAAAAGTATTTATCATTGTATTTTTTTTGAAGAATCGATTGTTCCCGACCATGTATAACAAAACGATAGTATGAAGTATTGCCAAACACATCTTTCAATGTGTATACAAAATGATAATCGCGTTCTTCGTCAATGGTAACAAGTCCTCTATTCCCATTAAAAGTTTTCAACATGCGCAAGGTATTTCCCGGTTCAATAAATGATTTCATATATTGTCCATATGTCCATGAATTTATCATTCGATTTTCTTCTTGCGAAAAACGATTGACGGTACTACGGAAAATCTCTTTGCCATCTACGGCTAAGGATACTGAATAAACTCCATAATGATTGCTTACTCCGTCCATATAATCGTAAGCTTTGATGCCTACTCCTATAACTCCCCAGGCTTCTATAGGACGTATATTTACAAGGGAGAAAGCAATCTGCTCTTGTTTTCCTTCTACAACGCCTTTTCCCCATTGGGGAAACAACATAATGCTCTCCGCCTTAGGAGGTCGAGTGTCTTTTACTTTTGATAAAAAAAAAGGCATTGGATCAACATAATCACCAGATTCTGTTTCTAATACGTCCAGATGTAAATGAGGACCAAATGAATATCCTGTATTTCCGCTCCATGCTATTTGTTGACCAGCTTTTACAGGATATTCATTCGGCTCAGGAATAATTTCTATTTCCCAACTTTCTTTTTCATATTGAAGCTGCTTCACACGATCGGCTATCGGAGATAAAAAACTTTGTAGATGCCGATTGATAGTTGAGTAACCATTATCATAACAAACGTCTAGTACATACCCTGAGCCATTAGTAACTCTAATTCGAGAAATATAGCCATTTCCCAATGCACGGACAGGCTTTCCTGTTACTCCTCCAGTCTTAAAATCTAGTCCTCCATGAAAATGATTAGCTCGAAGTTCTCCGAAATTACCACTAAAAGTAAGAGGAAAATCAAATGGAGGGACAAAATTTTGCATTTTTTTCTCTTGAGCTATTCCTTTTAATGAACAGCAAATAAATATGAACACAATATATTTTATCATACATCTATTTCTTTTCTGTGCAAAAGTACATTTTCGCATTTGATAATACAATTTCTAGTACGAATAGAAATATTAATATGTTAATAAACATTATGTATTATGAGGGTAATTACGTACAATGGATATACACATTATAAAATATATTGTCTTGCTAATACCTAATCGATTTTGGGGAATGATTAAATAGGTGGAATTGAAAGAACAAAAATATGGATGGAATTAGCTTTTAATAAGAGGAATGTGAATATATGAAGGATGCTGTCTATAGAAAAATTGGGTAATTGCTTTACAGTTCATAAATAATGCTTAAATTTGCCGCAATTTGTAATGCTGAGTTTGCAAAATGACGAATATAATAGAACATGCAGGTATCGTGGAAAACATACAGGATTCCCATGTAAGAGTACGGATTACTCAGGTGTCTGGTTGTGCTACATGTAGCGCAAAGGGGTATTGTTCCTCGGCTGATAAAAGCGATAAGATTATCGATGTTACAACTGCTGATGGATCTACATATCATATTGGCGATAAAGTAAAAGTCCAAGGTAAGACTTCTATAGGATTGTTGGCGGTGTTATTAGCATTTATTTTCCCTTTCTTTTTGATAATCATTACTTTATTTGTTTCTAAGATATATGTGAATAATGAGTTGTATGTAGCTCTTTTTTCATTATTGGT
Source organism: uncultured Bacteroides sp. (assembly GCA_944322345.1). Lineage (GTDB taxonomy): Bacteria > Bacteroidota > Bacteroidia > Bacteroidales > Bacteroidaceae > Bacteroides. Next base: position 71,588 of record CALUOO010000013.1, read on the forward strand.
TCTTATACCGTATTATTTAATATTATGGTTAAATAAGACACGTTTAAAACGAAACTTTTCATTTACTATAAAACCTATAAATATTTGAAGAACGTATGAATCTAATTTTAATTGCGGCAATTTCTTTAGGACTTATTGCACTTATCTTAGCTGCTATTCTTTATATTGCTTCTAAGAAGTTTGCTGTATATGAAGATCCAAGAATTGCAGAAATCGCTAAGGTTTTGCCTCAAGCTAATTGTGGAGGATGTGGATATCCCGGATGTAATGGATTTGCTGACGCCTGTGTTAAAGCAGGAACGTTAGATGGTAAGTATTGTCCTGTCGGTGGGCAACCTGTTATGGCAAATGTCGCTAACATCCTTGGTTTATCAGTTAGCGATGCAGAGCCGAAAGTTGCAGTAGTGAGATGCAATGGTAGTTGTGAAAATCGCCCACATATTAATCAATATGATGGTGTGAAAAGTTGTGCTATTGCAGCTTCGCTGTATAGTGGAGAAACTGGTTGCAGCTATGGATGTGTCGGATGTGGCGATTGTGTTACGGCGTGTATCTTTGGCGCTATTTCAATGAATCCTGTGACGGGGCTTCCTGAGGTAGATGAAAATAAATGTACGGCATGTGGAGCATGTACCAAAGTGTGTCCGAAAGCAATTATTGAAATCCGCCCAAAAGGGAAGAAATCTCGCCGAGTTTATATTCAATGTGTTAATAAGGATAAGGGAGGAACAGCTCGTAAGGCATGCTTAGTAAGTTGTATAGGATGTGGAAAATGTGTTAAAACATGTCCTTTTGAAGCTATTACTTTGGAAAATAATTTGGCTTATATTGATCCATATAAGTGTAAATCATGTCGTAAGTGTGAAGAAATTTGTCCTCAGGGAGCAATTGTTGCATTAAATTTTCCACCTCGCAAGTCAGAAGCAATATCAATGGTGGATGGACAGACTGAAGGACGATAAATAATAACTAAAATTGAAAATTGTATGTTGAAAACATTTTCTATTGGTGGAATTCATCCGCATGAAAATAAGTTGTCAGTACATCAACCTATCGAGGTTGCCAAACTTCCAGCGAAAGCAATTATTTTACTAGGGCAGCATATAGGTGCACCTGCTAAGCCGATAGTCTCAAAAGGTGATATTGTAAAGGTTGGTACAAAAATAGCAGAACCTGTAGGTTTTGTCTCTGCTGCTATTCATTCTTCTGTAAATGGAAAGGTTGCTAAAATTGATTCGATCATTGATGTAAGTGGCTATGCTAAACCTGCTATTTTCATAGATGTAGAAGGCGATGAATGGGAAGATGTAATCGATCGTTCTGACACTCTCATAAAAGAATGTGATTTGTCTTCCGAAGAAATCATAAAAAAAATTGCAGATGCAGGGATTGTTGGGCTGGGTGGAGCCTGTTTCCCTACCCAAATTAAACTTTGCCCTCCACCATCTTATAAAGCTGAATGCGTAATTATCAATGCTGTAGAATGTGAACCATACTTGACTGCTGATCATCAATTAATGTTAGAGCATGCAGAGGAAATTATGGTAGGTATTACTATCTTAATGAAGGCTGTAAAAGTGAATAAAGCGTTCATAGGTATAGAAAACAACAAAACTGATGCTATTGCATTGATGACTAAAATTGCTTCTACCTATGCAGGCATAGAAGTTGTTCCTTTAAAGATAAAATATCCACAAGGGGGAGAAAAACAGTTAATAGACGCTATAACTAAAAAACAGGTAAGCAGTGGCGCACTCCCAATTTCAACAGGAGCTGTTGTGCAAAATGTTGGTACTGCGTTTGCTGTATATCAGGCTGTACAGAAAAATAAGCCATTGTTTGAGCGCGTTGTTACCGTAACAGGGAAATCTCTAGTAAAGCCATCTAATCTTCTTGTTCGCATTGGTACTCCTATAAAAGAATTAATTGACGCATGTGGAGGGTTACCCGAAGATACCGGAAAAATTGTTGGAGGGGGGCCTATGATGGGAAAAGCTTTGATGAATATTGATGTTCCTACTGCTAAAGGAAGTTCTGGTATTTTAATATTGAGTTCTAAAGAGGCCAAACGAGGTGAAATGCAAACTTGCATTCGATGTGCGAAATGTGTTAGTGTCTGTCCGATGGGTTTGGAACCCTATTTGCTTAGTGCATTATCTGAAAATGGTGATTTTGAGCGCATGGAGAATGAAAAAATTATGGATTGTATTGAATGTGGCTCTTGTCAATTTACTTGTCCGGCTTACAGACCTTTACTTGATTTTTGCAGATTAGGAAAGGCGAAAGTTGGAGCTATGATTCGTGCACGTCAAACTAAAAAATAAAAGAAAGAATGGAAAATAAATTAATCGTATCATTATCTCCTCATATACATGGGGAAGACAGTGTACAAAAAAATATGTACGGGGTGTTGATTGCACTTATTCCGGCTTTTTTGGTATCTGTTATCTTTTTTGGAATAGGTGCACTGATTGTTACAATGACTTCTGTAGCTTCCTGCCTATTTTTTGAGTGGAGTATTACCAAGTTTTTAATGAAAAAGGAGACTCTCACTATACGTGATGGATCGGCTGTTATAACAGGTGTTCTGTTAGCTTTTAATTTGCCATCTAACTTGCCAGTATGGATTATTATTTTAGGGTCTTTATTTGCAATTGGAGTAGGGAAGATGTCTTTTGGAGGATTGGGTTGTAATCCTTTCAATCCAGCATTGGTTGGACGAGTATTTTTGTTGCTTTCTTTCCCTGTACAGATGACTAGTTGGCCGGAAACAGGACAATGGATGGCATATACTGATGCCACAACCGGAGCTACTCCACTGGCTTTGATGAAACAGATTATTCATGGTAATGAAGCGGCGTTAGAACAATTGCCTGATAGTTTGAGTCTGTTTATTGGACAGAATAGTGGGTGTATTGGTGAGGTAAGTGCATTGGCATTGTTGTTAGGACTTATATATATGCTTTGGAAGAAAATTATCACATGGCATATTCCTATTTCTATTTTGGCAACTGTATTTGTTCTTACTGAGGTTATGCATTGCATAGATCCTGGTAAATACATGTCTCCAGTGTTGCATTTATTGTCTGGTGGTTTAATGCTTGGAGCTATTTTTATGGCAACAGATTATGTTACTTCTCCAATGAGCAAAAAAGGTATGCTTCTTTATGGAGTAAGTATAGGGTTGCTCACTGTTGTTATTCGTCAATTTGGAGCATATCCAGAAGGAATGTCTTTCGCTATTCTGATAATGAATGCTTTTACTCCATTAATAAATACTTATTGTAAACCAAAACGCTTTGGGGAGGTAGCGAGAATGAAAAAATGAAAAAATTGGAATCATCTTTAAAAAATATGTTATTAGTATTGACTGGAGTGACAGTTATTTCAGTTGCGTTGCTTGCTTATGTAAATGAATTAACAAAAGTTCCTATTGCTGAGGCTAATATGAAAACATTGAATGCAGCTTTGAAAAAGGTACTTCCTGAATTTTCTAATAATCCAATAATGGAAAGTGATACAATCGTTACAGAGAAAGAAGGCAAGAAGAATATTGATTTTATTATTTATCCTGCAATGAACGGTGAACAGCAGATTGGAGCTGCAGTAGAAGCAAAGTCGATGGGGTTTGGCGGTGAATTAAAAATTCTGGTAGGCTTTGATGCTGAAGGGAAAATTTATAATTACTTTTTGTTATCCCATTCTGAAACTCCTGGATTAGGCTCTAAAGCAGATAAATGGTTTGGTTCTTTTGATCCACTAAAAGGAGAAAAGTCGATTGTGCATGATGATAAAAATTTAAACTCTATCATCGGATTAAATCCCGGAGAATCTGCTTTAACTGTTACAAAAGATGGAGGGCAAGTTGATGCAATAACAGCATCTACAATTACCTCTCGTGCTTTTCTTGGTGCTGTTAATGCTGCATATCAGGCATATGTTGCAAAAAATGGTGATTCAGTTAATGCGACAACGGGGGCAACTAAAAAACATCATAGAGATAACATGGATTAAGGGAAGGAGTGAGTATGAATAATTTTAAAATATTAATTAATGGGTTAATAAAAGAAAATCCTACGTTTGTACTTTTGCTTGGAATGTGCCCTACATTAGGTACAACGTCTTCTGCTATTAATGGAATGGGAATGGGATTAGCTACAATGTTTGTGTTAATCTGTTCAAATGTTGTAATTTCTTTACTGAAAAATTTAATTCCTGACATGGTACGCATCCCTGCATATATTGTTGTCATTGCTTCATTTGTTACTTTATTACAAATGGTAATGCAGGCCTTTGTCCCAGATTTATATGCTACATTAGGGCTGTTTATTCCTTTGATTGTAGTTAATTGTATCGTTTTAGGCCGTGCAGAGGCATTTGCTGCTAAAAACAATCCAATAGCTTCTATGTTTGATGGCATTGGCATTGGACTTGGCTTTACTTTTGCATTGACACTATTGGGATGTATTCGAGAGTTTTTAGGAACAGGTAAGATATTTAATTTGACTATTGTATCCGAAGAATATGGTATGTTGCTTTTTGTTTTGGCTCCGGGGGCGTTTATTGCTTTAGGATATCTAATTGCGATTGTCAATAGACTGAAAAAGGCATAAATTAGCAAACTATTAATTTGTTATAAAATGGAATATCTATTAATTTTTATATCCGCAGTTTTTGTAAACAACATTGTGCTATCACAGTTTCTTGGTATATGTCCATTCCTTGGTGTCTCTAAAAAAATTGAAACTGCTATGGGAATGACTGCAGCTGTGACTTTTGTGTTGACTATTGCTACAATTGTGACTTTTATGTTACAGAAGTTTTTGTTAGATGTTTTTAATTTGGGATATCTACAAACGATCACTTTTATTCTGGTGATTGCAGCATTGGTTCAACTCGTAGAAATTATTTTAAAGAAGGTATCACCAGCTTTATATCAGGCTTTAGGTGTATTTTTGCCATTGATTACGACCAACTGTTGTATTCTTGGTGTTACAATTTTGGTAATACAAAAAGATTATGACTTACTTACTGGAGTTGTATACGCTTTTTCTACAGCGTTAGGATTTGGATTAGCATTAATCCTTTTTGCAGGATTACGTGAGCAAATGAGTCTCGTAAAAATACCTAAAGGTATGCAAGGAACTCCTATTGCTCTTATTACGGCTGGGCTGCTTGCGATGGCGTTTATGGGATTTTCTGGAGTGGTTTAATTTGTCTAAGAAGCAATATAAAGCTACATCTATTTTGTTGGTAAGAAGAGACTGTCTCAAAATATCAAACAGAGATAGGTCTGCTATAATCTATAAGTTACAACATAAAAATCTCCTGCTTTTAAGTCCTGTAATCTTGAAGTAAACAAGGGCTAAAAGCAGGAGATTTTTCTAAGTTTCAATCTATAAGATTTTTAATATTGTAATTCTATTTTAAGACAGTCTCTTTTTTTTATCGAAGTCGGTTTATACTTTATATGATAAAAAAACTACCCCAATTCTGGGGTAGTTTTTAGTGATCGCGACAGGATTCAAACCTGTAACCGGCTGATCCGTAGTCAGCTACTCTATTCAGTTGAGCTACGCGACCCTCTTATTATTTAGTGTGACCGCGACAGGATTCAAACCTGTAACCGGCTGATCCGTAGTCAGCTACTCTATTCAGTTGAGCTACGCGGCCATTCTTTTGTTTTACGGGTGCAAAGATACGTACTTTTTTTGAATAAGCAAGTGTTTTATTTACTTTTTTCAAAGAATTTACTCGATAAATCGGTAATTGAATAATTGCCATCCAATACTAATTCCGATATTCCACTCTTTTTTAGGTGAACTATAATGATTTACATATGCTGATATATCTCCAAAAGGGAATTGACATACCACAGATAATTCTCCAAGATATTCAAATTTCGAAAATGCTTTTCCATAGTACGCCTTATTCAGCGAATTTCGTTCTATAGGGAAAATAGGCATAAAACCATAGAATTCACTTCTGAAATGGATCATTTGATTTAATCGAAAGATAGGACGAATGCCTACCCCTACAAATTGATTAGCTCGAAATGCCTCATTGTAGGTTAATTGGCTGTGTAAGGTAGGTGAAAATTCTCCTGCTTGCATCATAGTTGCCATGTAGTTTTCTGAAAAATTTTTAGAAGCATATAGAGCTTTTAAATACCATCCCAGTGTCCAATGTTCACTCATTGTGTGGTATTTCTCCTTCATGTAAGATAATTGTAGCCATGAATGATGCCCTTGGTCATTGTCTTTTTCTTTTTGTGTTTCCTCACCAGAAAAGAAATACTCTTTCCCCACAAAAATTTGAGCGATTAATGCTTCTCTATATCCACGGGTAGGATATTGCTTTGAATTTAAGGTACTTCCATTAAAACTAATAGCACCACCTAACAGGTCATAACGGCTTCTGTCAAACTTGTCCTTATCAAAATCAATTACATTCTTTTGGAAATATTTATCTTCAATTCTTGCGACGCCGACACTAAACTCGGCACGTTTGTTTGACAAAAAAGGAAGTCCGACTTGTAGTTTTAAAAAACGTTCATCTTTTTGGTTAAATGCCGGTTTATTGTTCTTAGAAAATAATTTATCTTTTTTAAAGTAGTCAAAGGTGCTAATAGATGCTATAAAACGGTAGGATGTGGGAATGGTAGTAGAAAAGTTAATCTTTGCCATAAATTGGGCATTATTATAAACTTTACCTATTTGACCGTCAAATAGAAACTCTTTAGCATAGTAATTAAGGTCCTGATATCCTATTCCCAAATAAATCTGATTAGAATTAGAGGTGGATATATTTCCTCCTAATCGAAGAAAGAAATTATTTTCGGCCTTAACTTTTAAATGTAAATCATAAATATCTTCCTCGGGATTGTAAATTGCATGTGGAATAATTTCCGATACCATATTATCTGATAATAGACGGAAATATCCTTGTTTTAGATCTTCGTATGTAAAAGTACCATCTTCAGAACGGTGAAATTCTTTCTTTATATATGCTTGCTGCTGTAAGGTAGCTCCTTCTATAGTTATGTCTTTAAATCGCAAATCTGGTAGTTTACTACGGTATACCATTCTTCTTAGCCGTATATTTTCTTTATCTACTCTTCGGTGAATTCGCTTTTTAATGGAATCCATCATTGCAATTGTCCTGTTGTAGCCGATATCATGCAACTCATCTATCCGTTGGAAATCCATTAGGCTTACATCGTTATATTTGAATGTCATTAAGATTCCTACAGAATCGGGGATGGAATAATCTGTTTTTTGCATTACCATATTTTCTATTTGGCTCATCAGATCATTCTCTTTGGGTTTAGTAGGATTGGCTGCAACTACACTTCCTATGATAATGTCTGGATGAAAATCCTCTTTCATAACATCTGTAGGAAAGTTATTATAAATACCTCCATCGTATGCTAATACATTGTTGATTTCAATGGGTTTAAACATAAATGGAAAACTCATAGATGCACGTACGGCATCTCCTAAGTCACCATTACGCATCACTAATTGTTTTTTATTATATACATCTGATGCTACACATCGGAAAGGAATGAATAGTTTACTGAAATCTCCTTTACAAGCTGCTGTTCCCCGTGCATATAAGTCAAGGAATACAAGGTTCATTTGTATTGGATCTACTACACTTGTCGGAAGGAATTGTGGTTTTAGGTTTTTTAGTGAGTCTTTAAATGAAAATCGAATATTAAGAAATTCCGGTGTCGGAAGATTTTTCTTGAAATGATATACATAATCCTCTTCCACTTCTCCAGAATACCAACGCTTGAAATCAGGAGATTTCAGAAGTTGCATCATATCATCTGGAGAATATCCCATTGCGTATAATGATCCGATAATAGCTCCCATTGACGTTCCTGTTATATAATCAATAGGAATATTATTTTCTTCTAACGCACGAATAATGCCGATATGTGTTAGTCCTTTAGCTCCACCTCCACTTAATACCAGTCCTACTTTTTGGGCTGATATACTGTTGGGTAGTAACATCCATAAAGATATGAATACTAGAAGGTATTTTCTCATAATTTTTTGGAATAGTTAGAATCAATATCCAAATATATATAATACTTCCTTATGTATGATATATTGCTCCATTATTTCTATAAAAAAAGCACTGCGAATTTTCGCAATGCTTTTAGTGATAGGTCTATACGACTGATAAAAATAAGTCTTATATTTACAATTTATTATTTTAAATAAGTTCGATGCTGCGCTTTACAAATTTATTCAAAGCTTCTCCTTTCAGCATATTATTTTGTAATAATGCCAAGTCAATAAGTTGACGAATGACTTTATTGTCATTTGCATATTGGGCAAAGATTGTCTCTTTTTGTTTTTTCAGCTCATTCCATTTTTTATCCAGATTGTTCAATTCTTCTTTCTCATTTGTCGGAATGTCTTCAGCTTTTTTCCCTTTATGCTTATCCTGTAATGCATTGCGTGAGCTATTGATCTCATTCAACTCTTTTTGAATAGGAGAGATGGAGTCCGAACAAGCATTCTCTTCATCCGCCAAGACTTGTTTTATTAGTTTATGGTCAGCGTTTAGAATCAGGTTAAACATGTCTGGCATTTCTCCGTAGAAACTCATGCCGGCTTGTATATTGGCCATTTCCTTCATACGGCGCATATATTCGCTTTGAGTAATGATGACAGGAGATGCATTTTCACCCAGCGATTGTGTCATAACATTAAATTCAACCTTTTCCATTGCAGGAAGTTGGCTCTTGAAGGCACCAATAATAGCATCCTGCTTGTCTGCTTCCAATACTTCTTTGTGTACGTCCTCTTTTACAATCAGATTATCGATTACATCGCTGTCTACACGTGTGAATCTGGATTTTTCAAACTTTTGTTCCAGCATACTTACAACGGCAACATCAAGCTGCCCGTTCATCAGCAATACATTATATCCTTTGGCTGTTGCATTGTCAATGTAGCTGTATTGTTCATCTTTATCACTTGCGTATAGATAAATCAGATTCCCATCTTTATCCGTCTGGTTATCTTTAATTAATGTCTGATATTCTTCGAAAGTATAGTGCTTGTTGTCAGTATCGGTGAAGAGAGCAAATTTCTGAGCCTTTTCATAAAAATCTTCCTGAGTCAACATTCCGTAGTTGATAAATATCTTCAGGTCGTTCCACTTCTCTTCAAATTGTTTTCGGTCATTTTTGAAAATGGTCTGTAGACGGTCGGAAACTTTTTTTGTGATATATGTAGAAATTTTCTTTACATTTGAATCACTTTGCAGATAAGAACGTGAAACGTTTAGCGGTATGTCCGGAGAATCAATTACTCCATGCAGCAGAGTCAGGAAGTCTGGTACAATACCTTCTACTGAATCGGTCACATATACTTGATTGCAATACAGCTGAATCTTGTTCTTGTTCAGCTCTATATTGCTTTTTATTTTTGGGAAATATAGAATACCGGTCAGATGGAATGGATAGTCTACATTAAGATGTATCCAGAACAATGGCTCATCGGACATCGGATAAAGTTTGCTGTAGAATGATTTATAATCCTCATCCGACAACTCACTTGGTTTACGTGTCCATAGGGGAGTAGTTTCGTTGATAATATTGTCTTCTGCTGTTTCCACTTGTTTTCCGTCTTTCCATTCTTTCTTTTTCCCAAAAGCAATGGGCACAGGCAAGAAGCTGCAATATTTTTTTAATAGACCGCTAATTCGTGATTCTTCCAAAAACTCTTTGCAATCATCATCAATATATAAGATGATATCTGAACCACGGCTTTCTTTTTCTACATTTTCAAGCGTAAACGCCGGACTACCATCGCATGTCCATTTCACTGCTTGTGCTCCCTCTTTGTATGATTTTGTAACAATCTCTACCTTCTTGGCAACCATAAATGCAGAATAGAATCCTAAGCCGAAATGTCCAATGATGGCATTGGCATCGTTTTTATATTTCTCTAAGAAATCATTTGCACCTGAAAATGCAATCTGATTGATATATTTTTCAATTTCTTCAGCAGTTAGTCCAATTCCGCGGTCAGAAATGGTTATAGTTTCTTTCCCTAATTCTACATGAACGGCCAGATCGCCCAATTCTCCTTTAAATTCGCCAATAGAAGCAAGTGTTTTCAGCTTTTGAGTTGCATCTACTGCATTGGATACCAATTCACGGAGAAAGATTTCATGATCACTATACAGAAACTTTTTGATGATAGGGAAGATATTCTCAGTTGTAACCCCAATATTACCTTTTTGCATAATTGATTATATTTTTTAGTTTATACTGATTTTTTTGTTTATGGGGAGACAAAAAAAATGCCAGTTTCAGCGGAACTGACATTTTGGCACATATAAGGTCTGCAGTAACGAACCTTTTATAGTAAAGCTGGATATGGAATACTAACAATCGGCGTTGGAAAAATCCAATTCACCTTTGTCTTTGTTTAACGAAACTCTGATAGTATCGCCTTCTTTTAAAGAGGCAGATATGATTAATTCCGAAAGTCCGTCTTCCAGATAAGTTTGAATGGCTCTCTTCAACGGACGTGCTCCATATTGGACATCATACCCTTTTTCCGCAATAAATCTTTTGGCGTCATCTTCTATTATCAGTGTATAACCGATTGCTTTCATCCGGTTGTAGAGCCCTTTTAACTCAATATCGACTATTCTGGTAATTGCATCTAAAGAGAGCTGGTCAAAAGTTATAATCTCGTCAATACGGTTTAGAAATTCTGGTGCAAACGATTTATTCAATGCTTTTTGGATGACACTTCTTGAGAATTCCTTGTCATCCAGTCTGCTCTGAGTTGCAAAGCCAATCCCTCTTCCAAATTCTTTTAATTGGCGGGTTCCAATGTTGGAAGTCATAATGATGACTGTATTTTTGAAATCTACCATTCTTCCATAACTGTCAGTCAATCGGCCTTCATCCATTACTTGCAGAAGGAGGTTGAAAACGTCGGGATGTGCTTTTTCAATTTCATCGAGCAATACAATGGAATAAGGCTTACGACGAACTTTTTCTGTCAATTGTCCTCCTTCTTCATATCCTACGTATCCCGGAGGGGCTCCTACAAGGCGCGACACAGTGAATTTTTCCATGTATTCACTCATGTCAATACGGATTAAAGCATCGGAAGAACCGAACATATATTTGGCCAATTCTTTAGCCAAATGTGTTTTCCCTACTCCAGTAGGCCCTAAAAACATGAAAGTCCCTATCGGTTTATTGGGGTCTTTCAATCCGACACGGCTACGCAGAATGGCTTTGACTAATTTCTCGATTGCTGCATCCTGTGCTATGACTTTCGATTGCAGATCGTCTTTCATTCCTGCCAACTTGATTCCTTCGGCTTGTGCCATACGTTGTACCGGAATGCCCGACATCATCGAGATGACCGTAGCTATTTCTTCTGCATCAACTGTTTGTCTGTTTTCTTTTAGGCTCTCCTCCCACAATTGCTTCATCTTCTCTAATTGTAGAGCCATTTCCTTTTCTTTATCTCTGAAGCTTGCGGCCAATTCAAAGTTTTGCGACTTTACAGCCTCGTTTTTCTTTTGTTTTGCCTCTTCGATGAGCTTCTCCTGTTCTTCTATTTCTTTAGGAACGCTTATATTGGTTAGATGTACACGCGAGCCTGCTTCATCCAGAACGTCAATGGCTTTGTCCGGAAAGTTACGGTCTGTTATGTAGCGATCTGCCAGTTTTACACAAACTTCCAATGCCTCGTTTGTGTAGTTCACGTTGTGATGGTCTTCGTATTTGTCTTTAATGTTCTTTAGAATCTGAAGTGTTTCTTCGGCAGTAGTGGGATCTACAATTATTTTCTGAAAACGACGTTCCAAAGCGCCGTCTTTCTCTATGTTCTTACGATATTCATCGAGAGTTGTAGCACCAATACATTGTATTTCTCCTCTTGCCAATGCCGGTTTCAGCATATTGGCTGCATCCATTGATCCGGCAGCCGATCCTGCACCTACAATGGTGTGGATTTCATCTATAAATAGAATAACGTTTGGATTGCGTTGCAGTTCGTTCAAGATAGAGCGGATTCTCTCCTCAAATTGCCCCCGGTATTTGGTACCGGCAACAACGGCTGTCATGTCAAGTGCTACTACACGTTTGTCAAACAGTATGCGTGAAACTTTTTTTTGAATAATGCGCAGTGCCAGTCCTTCAACTATTGCCGACTTTCCCACGCCCGGTTCGCCGATTAAGATAGGGTTATTCTTTTTTCTTCGGCTTAAAATCTGTGCCAGTCGTTCTATTTCTTTGTCTCTGCCAACTACGGGATCCAGTTTTCCTTCTTCGGCAGCTTTTGTCATGTCTATACCAAAATTGTCAAGGACAGGAGTATCGTTTTGAGATCTTTTAGAGGTCGTTTGGGCTTGTTGCCGGTTGCTCTGCCCGTCTTTACCGTTAGTCCGGAAGGCCGATGCCTCTTCTTCCTCATCTTCCTCTTCTTCCGAAAATCCCATTCCTGAGTTTACATTAGGCTGAAGTGTTACCTGTTCCAGCACTTTTGTATAGCTGATGTCATTGTCTTTTAGAATAGACGAAGCTTTATTGTCATCTTTTAAAATAGCGAGTAAAACGTGTTCAGTCTCTATTATATTACTTTTCATTCTTCTTGCTTCCAATACACATATTCTTAAAATCTTATTTGCTTCATCAGAAAACGGAATTTCTGTATCTGGCAGCAGAATACCATTGTCGTCGGTTTTAAGCAAAATCTCAATCTGTCGCTTGATCGTCATCAGATTGGCATTCAATCTTGATAAGATTTCGATTGCTTTCCCTTTACCATTTCTCAGTATTCCTAAAAAAAGATGTTCCGGAAATATTATTTTATTATTCAATCGGCAGGCCTCTTCTTTACTATAAACAATAATGTCAGAAACCTCTTGTGAAAATCGGTTATTCATATTTCTTCTTTTTCTACAGCTTTGCGGGTGCAAATATATATAATTAAATTAGTTCTCACATACATATAATTTGCTGTTACAAACATTGTGCCAATATTCACTTTATTGTTTTTATAGTATTCTTCGCGGTCGCTTCTACTGATTGGGGCATTTCCTAAGGACGATTGAGATTCTGGCGTAATTTGCTATATTTTTGTTGTGGCGATTATTTACGGTTATTTTTTATTTCTGAAAAGAGGAGTGTCAGCTGTTTTATGCAATAAAAGCTAATTATTGAATAAGTTTGTTCTCTTTCCGCTTTTCACCTCTTCCAGCAAGGCTTTCACATCTACTTCATCAAAAAGTAAATCCAATTCGTTATGCGTAAATTTTTGCAACATAGCATTACATACGATTAATTTAAAATAAGAAATCGATTGTATGGGTATCATCAGATGATAAAGCGTTTCTTTATCAGATTTACGATATTCCCAAATAGAGGCTTTCGTAAGTTGGTCAATCACATGGATATATAATTCTCCATTCTCGTATGTATGTAAAAAACTATGTCCAAATTCGTCATAATTTCCCAACCGGAAATGATAAAGTGTTGGGGATAATCTCTCACTTTTCCGTAAAGAAATCAAGTCATGTCCAAATCCCTTTGCTTTCAACACAGAATCGGTTAAATGAATCTGCCAAGGATAATCCACCTCACAGGGAACTAAAACATAAGGCTCTCCATTCCTGTAATGCAACGGTATCCAATCTATTGGCAAATTGAACAAGCTCACCTTTTCCCATGTTGAAAGAAGCCTTTTTTCTCTGTTACTTTGCCACTGTAGCATTTGTTCCTCACAATATTCCTCATCAAAGCGCATCAGCCAGAAGTCTGGTTTATAATATATAGAATTACTGTCAGGCTCCAGATAAATGGAGACATTATGCAACGTGTCTTTCCACTTTTTTAAGTACTCTTGTAAAAAAAACAGCGTATCGTTCTCTACAAATTGACCACATACAATCAATCTATGTTCGTCGTTGAGTATTGTATCGCGCTTTTCTACAAAAGAAGTTTGTGAGAGATTCTCCTTACAACCTCCTGATATCATAGCATATGCAGTAGCCGATACAAAAAAGAGTGTGATTTTTTTTAAAACGGATGTTGTCATGTTGGCTGATATTAGTTTTAATATGAAAATATTCTTGTTTAAATCTTGGGTCAGGTTGCCATTTTCATCGTATTCGTACTCCACAGCGGCTTTTGCACCGTCACGAAACTCGAATCCGTTGTTGTATGCAGCCGTTGTAACGGCATCCGATACGGCTTTCAGCCGGTTACCTTTTTCATGATAGTGAATCGTTAGTTATTAAATAATGTTGTTCTTTTTCCACCTTTTACCTCTTCCAACAAGGCTTTGACGTCTACTTTATCAAAAAGTTCTTGCTGATTCCCAAAATATTTCTGATAGGGAGCGCTACATACAATCAAATCGAAAGAAGAGACAGATTCGATAGGAATCATCAGAATATATTCCTCTTTTTCCGGATAGCGATATTCCCAAACGGCAGTTTTTGTTTTCTTATCTATGATATGGATATACAGATCTGCCGTTTTTAATGTTCTGTAATCTTCTATTTCAAAATGGTAGAGCGATGCTGATTGTTTTTTACTGCTTTTCAATGGAGTAAAGAATGTATCATACCATCTACTTGCGATTAATGAATCCGTCAGTTGTCTTTGCAAGGGATAATCAATCTCACAAGGTACATACACACAAGGTCTTCCTTTATAAAAATGTAGCGGTATCCAATCTTTCGGCAGTCCGAATATTTCCACTTTACACAATGCCGGAAGTCCTTTCTCCATTCTCCATTCTTGCCAATATATCCAATCTTTTGCACAACTCTCTTCATCCATATGCTCAATCCAATACTCTTGTGTATAATAATGAGAATTTTTAGAAGGTTCTAAAAATATAGCAGTATTGCGAAGCGGTCTTCCATCTTCCGTTGGATAGTCTTTTAAAAACTCTTGTGTAAAGAACAGCGTATCATTCTCTATAAACTCACCTTTTATTAGGAAATCGTATTTGGTATTTCTTACTGTATCCCTCCACTCTTCTTCAACAAGTTGTCGGATACCCATACTGCTTTTACAACTGATGAGTGCAGTCACAAGTCCTATACACACAAGCATTACAGGCATTAGATTCCTTACTTTCATGATAATAAATTGTTAGTTATTGAATAATGTTTTTCTCTTCCCTTTTACTACTTCCTCCAATAATTTTTCCAAATACGCTTGATTAAAAAAACCGGAAGGATCTCCTTTGAAATCCTGATAAACAGACTGGAACACAAGCATGTTACAATAAGAGATGGATTCTACAGGAAGCATCAATCTATAAGAATCAGACTCAGAATCTCGATATTCCCATATAGACATCTTTGACTTTTCGTCCAGTATATAAATATACAAATCCGTTTTTGTAGAATAAGTTCCTGCTGAATGAATCACAAAATGAAACTTCGAATCAGACAGTTTCTCGCTCTTTTCTATCCAGTTGAATACTTTAAAAAGACGTTCTCTGGTTATCAACAGCGAATCATTCAACAGTTGCAGCCCCCAATAATCATACTGAAAAGGAGTGCAGACAAATGGCTTGCTGTTAGGAATATCTACGTGCATTTCTAAAGGAACCCAAAGGTCAGGCAACCCGAAGGTATCCATTTTCCGCAACGATATGTTTTTTTCTTTTTTGTCCTTTTCCCAATCCTGAAGATAGTCCTCATCATAATCCATCTGGTGGAAATATTCCATCCAGTAGTCGCGGCTATAGTATCGGGAGTGCCTGTCCGGTTCCTGATAAGCCGATACATTCCGTTTCAGCGGAGCATCGGGATGCAGGCTGTCTTTCAGAAACTCTTGTAAGTAGAACAATGTATCATTCTCGGTAAATGCTCCTTTTATTACCAGATTCTTGGCATCGTTCCATATGGTATCCCTCCACTCTCCCTCTGTCGGATAGTCGATATTGGTGATGCGGTGTTCCGACGTGAGCCTTTTTCCTGCATCTGCACCCTCCAGCCGCTGTTCGTTCCTTTGCCGAATAGCTACCGGATGCTCTTCGTCAAAGGTTCGGAATATTTCCGCATAGTCTTGCGGCTTATAGAGGATCTCGCTTGTTTGTTCAAACTTTCCTTGCGGAGTGATGCGATATTCGGAGTCGATGCGTTGACCTATCAGTTCGTCGGGATAGCGGTCATAACTGATGATTGGCTCAAAACGGGCAATGTAGTCGTATCCCGGAAAGTGAAGCTGCTGTATGCTGACTGTAAAGTCTGTGTGCAATTCTCCTTCAATGACGGGTGCTCCATCACAAGAACCCCATTCATATATTGGCAGATAATCAATTAATTTCCCTTTCAAGTCAAAGGTCACTAACCAACATTTACCCGACAGCCAGCCTCCTTGTGCGACAAAAAGCTCTCCTAAAATATAATCACCGGTAGATTCTTTAAATAAAGATAGAAACGAATCTTCATCAGTTTGTTTTTTACATTTTCGGTTCTGGTTGGCATAAAATGAAGTACCTATTATTTCATACCAATAAGAAGGTCTGTGTCTGAGATTATCACGTCTTTTATAAGGGAGAGTCAGATAATCATTGCTTTCTTGACAAAGTCTAATGATTCCATGCAAACAAGAATCTTGTATATTAGTAGGCCGTGTACGCAATATATTATCAAAATTCCTCTGAGATTTGGCAGTTTCAGTACTTAGAAGTACGAAAATAAGGAATAGGAATAATTTGTTCATGGCGGTCACTAATTAAATAAGTTCTTTCTCTTTCCGCTTCTTGCCTCTTCCAGCAAAGCTTTCACATCTACCTTATCAAAAAGTTCTTGCTGATTCCCAAAATATTTCTGATAGGGAGCGTTACATACAATCAAATCGAAAGAAGAAACAGATTCGACAGGAATCATCAGGATATATTCTTCCTCGTCCTGATAGTGGTATTCCCAAACGGCAGCCTTGGTTTTCTTATCTATGATGTGGATATACAAATCTCCTGCGGAGCTCCAATCTGTAGCTGCAAAAGCAAAATGATAAAGTGATTCCGACAATTTATCACTCTTCTCCAATGGAGTAAAATCTACTTCTAAATACCTGTAAATTAACAAAGAATCACTCAACCGTCGTTGCACTGGTACATCAACCTCGCAAGGTACGTACGCACAAGGCACTCCCTTATAGAAGTGTAAAGGAATCCAATCTATAGGCAGTCCAAATGTATTTACCTTTTGCAATGAACCATGTGACTTTTCTTTTCGTTTTTGATTCCAATATAAAAGTTGCTCCTTCCAAAATTCACCACCTAAATGCTCAATCCAATACTCTTGTGTATAATAATGAGAATCCTTAGAAGGTTCTAAAAAAATAGTAGTATTGCGAAGCGGTTGTCCATATTTCGTCAAACGTTTTTTCAAAAACTCTTGTGTAAAGAACAGCGTGTCATTCTCAATAAACTCACCTTTCACTAATAAGCATCGGTCTGAGTTTTCTATTGTATCTTTACACTCTTCTTTGATAGTTTTCCTGATATTTTGATTTAAAATAATTTGTGAAATAATTATTTCAAAATGCAAAAACATGAAAATATTCATTACAAAAAATCTTTTCATACATTCTTCAAATAATCATAGTTTATAAAAAGAGAAAGATAATTATCAACATACTAAGTTTTCATTGAATATAAATCTATCATGTACATTAGAATAATGCCCAAATATAAGAAAACAATGGATATAGAAAAAGTATTTTTGACTTTAGACAAATCTTTCTTTATTCAAAAACATTTAGATTTTCACTTCTGCTTTGAAAACTCTCCATGTAGTGTCTTACTTCCAAGTAAACAAAACGTTCTTTTATCGAAGTGAAGTAATAAAACTTACCCAAGATATATTGAGGATAATAAACTTGGGTAAGTTTTTTCTTTACTACTAGCAATTAATAGGAGTTCCCATCATTTGTTCTTATTTGAGTTACTGTGTAATCACGTTTAGCACTACGAGGTGGAGCTTGAGAAGTTCCAATCAAGCGAGCATTATCCCGGTCTTCATAAAGGCGGTTTAATGAAGAACAACCATCAGACATATCACTAGTTGCATTCTCCATAAAAACATAATAATTACCTTTTGAATCATGTCCACGTCCTACAATCACCACAAAATGATCAGTAGATTTATCAGTATTTTCAGTATAAAATGGTTTATAATCGACACCAACCATAATTGGACGTCTATTATTTAAATGGTTATCAATACAATCTATAACTCGCTGAAAACTTTTTCCAGTTGTGTCAACATTTACAAGAGAACCATCTTTTAATTCTTTTACTGTTTGAATTGCACTAATTGAAGGGGTAGAAATTCCATATTTAAGTAACGTATTACAACATAAATTAAAACAATTAGCATTTTCATACCAACCTTCAAATTTGCTCTTATCCATTAAATTCACCGGCTCCTTTGTCGTCGGCTCCGTCCCAGTATTCCCACTGTTACCACCACTGTTACCACCGGAAGTACCACCACTACTGCCGCCACAAACAGGACAACCACAATTACAGCCACATCCGCAACCACTGCCTGAACCACAGCCGTAACCGCAACCACAACCGTAGCCACAACCGCAACCAGAACCTGAGCCCGAACCCAAACCGTAACCACAGCAATATCTACAACCGCAATTACACTCACTGTCGCAACCACAACCGCATCCGCAACCGCAGCCATAACCTGAACCATAATTGTATCCTGAACCATATTCCCAGTCATGGTCCGAGCCACTGCCCGTATTGCTGTCGCTTCCCGAGCCTGAGCCACTACCGTATACATTTACCGTAGGCAATGTCCATCCCCATCCGCACACATATACCGGACTACTTAAAGCCCCTGCAGCATCGAGCGCTTCATAGTCGGCGGGATCCATACAGTCGTCAGGACCGGTTCCCATTCCTCTGACAAAGCTACATGACATAGACTCTTGATTAATCTCTCTCATTTCTTCATTCATTTTTTCTTTACTCATAGTTGTAAAATTTTAAAAAGTTAGTATAATGTAAGTTTTTAAGTTATTTAGTTTTTAAGTTATTTAGTTTTTAAGTTATTTAGTTTTTAAGTTATTTAGTTTTTAAGTTATTTAGTTTTTAAGTTA
>CALUOO010000014.1 GCA_944322345.1 uncultured Bacteroides sp.
CAGAGTGGCCAAATGGGGCAGACTGTAAATCTGCTGGCTTACGCCTTCGGTGGTTCGAATCCATCTTTGCCCACAATAAGCAAAAATGCTTATTTATGCGGAAGTAGCTCAGTTGATAGAGCATTAGCCTTCCAAGCTGAGGGTCGCGGGTTTGAGTCCCGTCTTCCGCTCTTTTTCTCTTGCTGTTATAGCTCAGCGGTAGAGCACTTCCTTGGTAAGGAAGAGGTCCCGGGTTCAAGTCCCGGTAACAGCTCATAAAAGTGTAAGCTGATTATTAATCAAATAAATAACAAGTAAAGCTATGGCTAAAGAGAAATTCGAACGTACCAAACCTCACGTAAACATTGGTACTATTGGTCACGTTGACCACGGTAAGACAACATTGACCGCTGCTATTACTGCTGTATTGGCAAAAAAAGGTCTTTCAGAAGTTAAGTCTTTCGATCAGATCGATAATGCTCCTGAAGAGAAAGAAAGAGGTATTACTATTAATACTGCTCACGTTGAGTATGAAACTGCTAACCGTCACTATGCACACGTAGACTGTCCGGGACACGCCGACTACGTAAAGAACATGGTAACTGGTGCTGCTCAGATGGATGGTGCTATCATTGTAGTTGCTGCAACTGATGGTCCGATGCCTCAGACTCGTGAACACATCCTGTTGGCTCGTCAGGTAAACGTACCGAGACTTGTTGTATTTATGAACAAGTGCGATATGGTAGACGACCCTGAAATGTTGGAACTCGTTGAAATGGAAATGCGTGAACTGTTGTCTGCTTATGAATTTGATGGTGACAACACTCCGTTTATCCAGGGTTCTGCTCTCGGCGCATTGAACGGCGTTGAAAAGTGGGAAGAGAAAGTTATGGAGCTGATGGATGCTTGCGATACTTGGATTCCTCTGCCTCCGCGTGATATTGATAAACCTTTCTTGATGCCTGTTGAGGACGTATTCTCAATTACTGGTCGTGGTACTGTAGCAACTGGTCGTATCGAAGCTGGTGTTATCAAGGTTGGTGACGAAGTTGAAATTCTCGGTTTGGGCGAAGACAAGAAGTCTGTTGTAACTGGTGTTGAAATGTTCCGCAAACTGTTGGACGAAGGTGAAGCTGGTGATAACGTAGGTCTGTTGCTCCGTGGTATCGACAAGAACGAAATCAAACGTGGTATGGTTCTCTGCAAGCCGGGTCAGATTAAGCCTCACTCTAAGTTCAAAGCTTCTATCTATGTTTTGAAGAAAGAGGAAGGTGGTCGTCACACTCCGTTCCACAACAAATACCGTCCTCAGTTCTATCTGCGTACTATGGACTGTACAGGTGAAATCACTCTTCCTGAAGGTGTAGAAATGGTAATGCCTGGTGATAACGTAGAAATCACTGTTACTTTGATCTATCCGGTTGCTTTGAACGTAGGTTTGCGTTTCGCTATCCGCGAAGGTGGTCGTACAGTAGGTTCTGGCCAGATTACAGAAATTCTGGACTAATAGTCTAAATATAATAAATCAGTTCCCGGTCTTCAGCTGGGAACTGATTATGTTCAAACGGGAGTAGCTCAGTTGGTAGAGCACCGGTCTCCAAAACCGGGTGTCGGGAGTTCGAGCCTCTCCTCCCGTGCTAATATTATAGAAATGAAAAAAATAGCATCTTATATTAAAGAATCTTACGACGAACTTGTACATAAAGTTTCGTGGCCTACATACTCTGAACTCGCTAACAGTGCAGTAGTTGTTTTATATGCTTCCCTGCTTATTGCATTGGTGGTATGGGGTATGGATGTTTGTTTCCAAAACTTCATGGAGAAAATCGTTTATCCACATTAAATCGGGATTAAAATGGCTGAGGTAGAAAAAAAATGGTACGTTTTGCGTGCTATTAGCGGAAAAGAAGCTAAGGTAAAAGAGTATCTTGAAGCTGATATTAAGAATAGCGATCTTGGCGAATATGTATCTCAGGTATTGATTCCGACTGAAAAGGTATACCAGGTTCGCAATGGAAAAAAAATTGTGAAAGAGAGAAGTTATCTTCCTGGGTATGTCTTGGTGGAGGCAGCTTTAGTTGGTGAGGTTGCTCATCACTTGCGTAATACTCCAAATGTGATTGGCTTTTTAGGTGGTTCGGATAAACCTGTGCCTCTAAGACAATCTGAAGTGAATCGGATACTGGGAACAGTAGATGAACTACAGGAGACGGGTGAAGAGCTTAGCATCCCTTATGTAGTAGGAGAAACTGTAAAAGTTACTTTTGGACCTTTTAGCGGATTCAGTGGTGTCATTGAAGAAGTGAATAGTGAAAAAAAGAAACTGAAGGTCATGGTGAAGATATTCGGGCGCAAAACGCCGCTTGAATTAGGCTTTATGCAAGTGGAAAAAGAATGACACGGTTTGTTACGCTGCTGTTGTTTTTTCGTTTAATGTTTATTATAAATCAATAAAAAAATGGCTAAAGAAGTTGCTGGACTAATCAAGTTACAGATTAAAGGAGGCGCTGCAAATCCATCACCTCCCGTTGGACCTGCCTTAGGTTCTAAGGGTATTAATATTATGGAGTTTTGCAAGCAATTCAATGCCAGAACCCAAGACAAGGCAGGTAAGATTTTGCCTGTTATCATTACTTACTATACAGATAAGTCTTTTGATTTTGTTATTAAGACTCCTCCTGTTGCTATTCAGTTGCTTGAAGTAGCTAAGGTTAAGAGTGGTTCTGCTGAGCCTAATCGTAAGAAAGTTGCTGAGTTAACTTGGGATCAAATTCGTGCGATTGCTCAAGACAAAATGGTTGACTTAAACTGTTTCACTGTTGAAGCTGCCATGAGAATGGTTGCAGGTACAGCTAGAAGTATGGGTATCGCTGTAAAAGGGGACTTCCCGGTTAATAACTAATAAACTTCAATTGTAATGGGTAAACTGACAAAAAATCAAAAGTTAGCTGCAGAGAAAATTGAAGCAGGGAAAGCATACTCACTGAAAGAAGCTGCATCTTTAGTAAAAGAAATTACTTTTACTAAGTTTGATGCTTCATTAGATATTGATGTACGTTTAGGCGTCGATCCTCGTAAAGCTAATCAGATGGTAAGAGGTGTTGTTTCTCTTCCTCATGGAACTGGTAAGCAAGTACGTGTGTTGGTGCTTTGTACACCAGATGCTGAAGCTGCTGCAAAAGAAGCGGGTGCTGACTATGTTGGTCTTGATGAATATATCGAAAAGATCAAAGGTGGATGGACTGATATTGATGTAATCATTACAATGCCTTCCATTATGGGAAAAATTGGTGCCCTCGGACGTGTACTTGGTCCGCGTGGATTGATGCCTAATCCGAAGAGTGGTACTGTGACTATGGATGTTGCTAAGGCTGTAAGAGAAGTAAAGCAAGGTAAGATTGACTTCAAAGTTGATAAGAGTGGAATTGTTCATACTTCTATTGGTAAGATTTCATTCAGTGCAGAGCAAATTCGTGATAATGCAAAAGAATTTATTTCTACATTGATTAAATTGAAACCGACTGCAGCAAAAGGTGCATATATTAAGAGTATTTATCTTTCTAGTACAATGAGTGCGGGAATCAAGATTGACCCGAAATCAGTGGAAGAAATCTAATAAAACGGAGTAATAATGAGAAAGGAAGATAAAAGTACGATTATAGAGCAAATTGCTGCTACTGTTAAGGAATATGGTCACTTCTATTTGGTAGATGTTACAGCTATGGATGCTGTTGCTACCAGTGCATTGAGAAGAGAATGTTTTAAGGCTGGCATTAAACTGATGTTGGTAAAGAATACGTTGCTTCACAAGGCATTGGAGACAATGGAAGAAGACTTCTCTCCTCTTTATGCTTGTCTGAAAGGTACGACTGCTGTAATGTTTTGCAATACAGCAAATGTTCCTGCTAAACTGATTAAGGATAAAGCACAGGATGGTATTCCTGGACTTAAAGCTGCATATGCAGAAGAAAGTTTCTATATTGGTGCTGACCAATTAGATACTCTCGTTGCCATCAAGAGTAAAAATGAAGTTATTGCTGATATTGTTGCATTGTTGCAATCTCCAGCCAAGAATGTTATTTCTGCTCTTCAATCAGGTGGTAACACACTTCATGGAGTTCTTAAAACTCTTGGTGAAAGACCCGAATAATTATCAAAATCAATTAAGTATTAAACAATTAAAATCATATAAAAATGGCAGATTTGAAAGCTTTTGCAGAACAATTAGTTAACTTGACAGTAAAAGAAGTTAATGAACTTGCAACTATCCTTAAAGAAGAGTACGGTATTGAACCTGCTGCTGCAGCTGTAGCTGTTGCTGCTGGTCCTGCAGCTGGTGGTGCTGCTGCCGCTGAAGAAAAGACTTCTTTCGATGTAGTATTGAAGAGTGCTGGTGCAGCAAAACTTCAAGTTGTTAAGGCTGTGAAGGAAGCTTGCGGTCTTGGCTTGAAAGAGGCTAAAGATTTGGTTGACGGTGCTCCTAGCACTGTAAAAGAAGGTTTGGCTAAAGACGAAGCAGAATCACTGAAGAAAACATTAGAAGAAGCTGGAGCTGAAGTTGAACTTAAATAACATTAGCCTGTTTATCAGGTAATTCGGTTAGGAATCCTTCACAAGAGGATTCTTAACCTTTTTGTGTATATATTTAAAATTAAGTTCTTCAAATTCATTGACAGATGTCTTCAAATACTGTAAATCAAAGAGTTAATTTTGCTTCTACTAAGAATCCGTTGGAATATCCGGATTTCCTCGAAGTACAATTGAAGTCATTCCAAGACTTTCTACAATTAGACACCCCACCTGAAAAGCGTAAGAATGAGGGCTTGTATAAAGTATTTGCTGAAAACTTCCCCATTGCTGATACAAGAAACAATTTTGTTCTTGAGTTCTTGGATTATTATATTGATCCGCCGCGTTATACCATCGATGATTGTATAGAGCGTGGGCTCACTTATAGTGTTCCATTAAAGGCTAAGCTTAAGCTTTATTGTACAGACCCTGATCATGAGGACTTTGATACGGTGATTCAAGATGTATTTCTTGGACCAATCCCTTATATGACGGATAAAGCAACTTTTGTGATCAACGGTGCCGAACGTGTAGTTGTTTCACAGCTTCATCGTTCTCCGGGTGTATTTTTCGGTCAAAGTATACATGCCAATGGTACTAAACTTTATTCTGCCCGTATTATCCCGTTTAAAGGATCGTGGATAGAGTTCGCTACTGATATCAATAATGTGATGTATGCTTACATTGATCGTAAGAAGAAATTACCTGTTACGACATTGTTGCGTGCTATTGGTTTTGAAAATGATAAAGACATTCTTGAAATTTTCAATCTTGCAGAAGATGTGAAGGTCAACAAAACTAACCTGAAGAAGGTTTTGGGTCGTAAGTTGGCTGCCCGTGTTTTGAAGACATGGATTGAAGATTTTGTTGATGAAGATACTGGTGAGGTCGTTTCTATCGAACGTAATGAAGTTATTATCGACCGTGAAACAGTTCTTGAAGAGGAACATATTGATGAAATTCTAGAATCAGGGGTTCAGAATATTCTTTTGCATAAGGAAGAACCGAATCAGTCTGATTATTCTATTATATATAATACATTACAGAAGGATCCAAGTAACTCTGAAAAAGAGGCAGTATTGTACATTTATCGTCAGTTGCGTAATGCTGATCCTGCTGATGATGCGAGTGCTCGTGAGGTTATTAATAACTTGTTCTTTTCTGAAAAAAGATATGATCTTGGTGATGTGGGTCGTTATAGAATTAACAAAAAATTAAATCTGACAACCGATATGGATGTCCGCGTCCTCACCAAGGAAGATATTATTGAGATTATCAAGTATCTGATTGAATTAATTAATTCGAAAGCAGATGTTGATGATATTGACCACTTGAGTAATCGTCGTGTACGTACTGTAGGTGAGCAACTATCTAATCAATTTGCAGTAGGATTGGCGCGTATGTCACGTACTATTCGTGAACGTATGAATGTGCGTGATAATGAAGTGTTTACGCCTATTGATCTGATTAATGCTAAGACGATTTCTTCTGTCATTAATTCGTTCTTTGGTACGAATGCTTTGTCTCAGTTTATGGATCAGACTAATCCGTTGGCTGAGATTACGCACAAACGCCGTATGTCTGCGTTAGGTCCTGGAGGTCTTTCTCGTGAACGTGCTGGTTTTGAAGTTCGTGACGTTCACTATACACATTATGGTCGTCTTTGTCCGATTGAAACTCCGGAAGGTCCGAATATCGGTTTGATTTCTTCATTGTGTGTATTTGCTAAGATCAATGATCTTGGATTCATCGAGACTCCTTATCGTAAGGTTGAGAATGGAAAGGTAGATCTTTCTGATGAAGGATTGGTTTATTTGTCTGCCGAGGAGGAGGAAGGAAAAATTATAGCTCAGGGTAATGCTCCGTTGAATGATGATGGAACTTTTGTACGTAACAAAGTAAAAGCTCGTCAAGATGCAGACTTCCCGTTGGCTGATCCTTCTGAAGTAGATTTGATGGATGTATCTCCTCAGCAAATTGCTTCTATTGCGGCTTCATTGATCCCATTCTTGGAGCATGATGATGCTAACCGTGCATTGATGGGTTCGAACATGATGCGTCAGGCAGTTCCTTTGCTGAGAAGCGAGGCTCCTATTGTTGGTACTGGTATTGAGCGCCAATTGGTAAGAGATTCTCGTACTCAGATTACAGCAGAAGGTGATGGAGTTGTAGATTTTGTCGATGCAACTACTATCCGTATTTTGTATGATCGTACGGAAGATGAGGAATTTGTAAGTTTTGAACCAGCTTTGAAAGAGTACAGAATCCCGAAATTCCGAAAGACTAATCAGAATATGACGATTGATTTGCGTCCTATTTGTGATAAGGGGCAGCGTGTAAAGAAAGGTGACATTTTAACTGAAGGATATTCGACAGAAAATGGAGAATTGGCTTTAGGTAAAAATCTTTTGGTCGCTTATATGCCATGGAAGGGGTATAACTATGAGGATGCTATTGTTTTGAACGAACGAGTAGTTCGTGAAGATTTGTTGACCTCTGTTCATGTTGAAGAATATTCACTGGAAGTCCGTGAGACCAAACGTGGTATGGAAGAACTTACTTCTGATATCCCGAATGTAAGTGAAGAAGCAACTAAGGATCTGGACGAAAATGGTATCGTCAGAGTTGGTGCACGTATTGAACCGGGTGATATTATGATTGGTAAGATTACTCCGAAAGGAGAATCTGATCCTTCACCTGAGGAAAAATTGCTTCGTGCAATTTTCGGTGACAAGGCTGGTGATGTCAAGGATGCTTCATTGAAGGCTTCTCCTTCTTTGAAAGGTGTAGTTATCGATAAGAAATTGTTCTCACGTGTTATCAAAAACCGTAGCTCGAAATTGGCAGATAAGGCATTGCTGCCAAAGATAGATGATGAGTTTGAGTCTAAAGTTGCTGACTTGAAGCGTATCTTAGTTAAGAAACTGATGATTCTTACTGATGGCAAGGTTTCTCAGGGCGTGAAGGACTATTTGGGAACTGAAGTTATCGCTAAGGGTGCTAAATTTAATGCTTCAGATTTTGATTCTTTAGATTTCACTTCTATTCAGTTGAGCGGTTGGACCAGTGATGATCATACTAATAATATGATTCGTGATCTGGTGATGAACTTCATTAAGAAATATAAAGAACTGGATGCCGAGCTGAAACGTAAGAAGTTTGCCATTACAATTGGTGATGAGCTTCCTGCTGGTATTATTCAAATGGCAAAAGTCTATATTGCTAAGAAACGTAAGATTGGTGTAGGTGATAAGATGGCTGGTCGTCACGGAAATAAGGGTATTGTTTCACGTGTTGTACGTCAGGAAGATATGCCGTTCTTAGCAGATGGAACTCCGGTTGATATAGTGTTGAATCCGTTGGGTGTGCCGTCTCGTATGAATATTGGCCAGATTTTCGAGGCAGTGTTGGGACGGGCAGGAAAAACACTTGGTGTGAAATTTGCTACCCCAATCTTTGATGGAGCGACTATGGAAGATTTGGATGAATGGACAGACAAGGCTGGCTTGCCTCGCTATTGTAAGACTTATCTGTATGATGGTGGTACTGGTGAGCAGTTTGACCAACCGGCTACAGTAGGAGTTACTTACATGCTGAAGTTAGGGCACATGGTTGAAGACAAAATGCACGCTCGTTCTATTGGTCCGTATTCATTGATTACTCAGCAACCTCTTGGTGGTAAAGCTCAGTTTGGAGGTCAACGCTTCGGAGAAATGGAGGTTTGGGCACTCGAAGGATTTGGTGCTGCTCATATCTTACAGGAAATTCTGACGATTAAGTCCGATGATGTTGTTGGACGATCAAAGGCATACGAAGCGATCGTAAAAGGTGAACCGATGCCGCAACCGGGTATCCCAGAATCTCTGAATGTATTGTTACACGAGTTGAGAGGTTTAGGTTTGAGCATCAACCTTGAATAATTAATATTCCATTTTCAATATAAATATAAAGTATGGCTTTTAGAAAAGAAAATAAGACGAAAAGTAATTTCTCGAAAATCTCTATAGGATTGGCTTCTCCGGAAGAAATTCTTGAGAATTCGAGTGGTGAAGTATTGAAGCCTGAAACCATTAATTACCGTACTTACAAGCCAGAACGTGACGGCTTGTTCTGTGAACGAATTTTCGGTCCTGTTAAGGATTATGAGTGTCACTGTGGTAAGTACAAACGTATTCGTTATAAGGGAATCGTTTGTGATCGCTGTGGAGTAGAAGTTACAGAAAAGAAAGTACGTCGCGAACGTATGGGACATATCCAGTTGGTTGTACCTGTAGCCCATATTTGGTATTTCCGTTCATTGCCAAATAAGATTGGTTATTTATTGGGATTACCTACAAAAAAACTGGATTCCATTATATATTATGAACGCTATGTCGTTATTCAGCCTGGAGTAAAGGCCGAGGATGGCATTGCCGAATATGATTTGCTTTCAGAGGAAGAATATTTGGATATTCTGGATACACTTCCAAAAGACAATCAATATCTTGAAGACAGCGATCCTAACAAGTTTATTGCGAAAATGGGAGCAGAAGCCATCTATGACTTGTTGACTCGTTTGGATTTGGATGCTTTGTCTTATGAATTGCGTCACCGTGCAAGTAATGATGCTTCACAACAGAGAAAGAATGAAGCGTTGAAACGTTTGCAGGTGGTAGAATCGTTCCGTGCTTCTCGCGGACGTAATAAGCCGGAATGGATGATTGTACGTATTGTTCCGGTTATACCTCCAGAACTTAGGCCATTGGTACCTTTGGATGGTGGACGTTTTGCAACATCTGATTTGAATGATCTTTATCGTCGTGTGATTATACGTAATAATCGTTTGAAACGATTGATTGAGATTAAAGCTCCGGAAGTGATTCTGCGTAATGAGAAGCGTATGCTTCAGGAGTCTGTTGATTCACTCTTTGATAATTCTCGTAAGTCAAGTGCTGTTAAGACAGATGCAAACAGACCATTGAAATCTTTGTCTGATAGCTTGAAAGGAAAGCAAGGACGATTCCGTCAGAACCTGTTGGGTAAGCGTGTTGACTATTCTGCGCGTTCAGTTATTGTTGTAGGTCCTGAATTGAAGATGGGTGAATGCGGTATTCCTAAATTGATGGCTGCTGAACTTTATAAGCCGTTTATTATCCGTAAGCTGATTGAACGCGGTATTGTGAAGACTGTAAAATCTGCAAAGAAAATTGTAGATCGGAAGGAGCCTGTTATTTGGGATATTTTGGAACACGTGATGAAAGGTCATCCTGTGCTTTTGAACCGTGCCCCGACACTGCACCGCTTAGGTATTCAGGCTTTCCAGCCAAAAATGATTGAGGGAAAAGCAATTCAGTTGCATCCATTGGCATGTACTGCATTTAATGCCGACTTCGATGGTGACCAGATGGCTGTGCATTTGCCTTTAAGCAACGAAGCTATCCTTGAGGCTCAGATGTTGATGCTTCAGTCACATAATATTTTAAATCCGGCTAATGGTGCTCCTATCACAGTGCCTGCACAGGATATGGTTCTAGGTCTGTACTATATTACAAAACTTCGTGCAGGAGCTAAGGGAGAAGGCCTGACATTCTATGGACCTGAAGAAGCGTTGATAGCTTACAATGAAGGCAAGGTAGATATCCATGCTCCAGTGAAGGTGATTGTTAAGGATGTCGATGAAAATGGAAATATCGTTAGCGTAATGCGTGAAACTTCTGTAGGACGTGTAATTGTTAACGAAATAGTTCCACCAGAAGCAGGTTATATTAATGAAATTATTTCTAAGAAATCTCTGCGCGACATTATTAGTAATGTAATCAAAGTTTGTGGTGTTGCCAAAGCTGCTGATTTCTTGGATGGAATTAAGAACTTGGGTTACCAGATGGCTTTCAAGGGAGGCTTGTCGTTCAACTTAGGTGATATTATTATTCCTAAGGAGAAAGAAGCACTGGTACAGAAAGGTTACGAAGAAGTAGAACAGGTAGTGAATAACTATAATATGGGATTCATTACTAATAACGAACGTTATAATCAGGTTATTGATATTTGGACACATGTCAATTCAGAGTTGTCTAATATCTTGATGAAGACTATTTCTTCCGACGATCAGGGATTCAACTCTGTGTATATGATGCTTGACTCTGGAGCTCGTGGATCTAAAGAGCAGATTCGTCAGTTGTCTGGTATGCGTGGTTTGATGGCAAAACCGCAAAAAGCTGGAGCAGAGGGTGGTCAGATCATTGAAAACCCGATTTTGTCGAACTTTAAAGAGGGATTGTCTGTGCTGGAGTACTTTATCTCTACTCACGGTGCTCGTAAAGGTTTGGCGGATACTGCGTTGAAGACTGCTGATGCTGGATATTTGACTCGTCGTCTGGTTGATGTCTCTCACGATGTAATTGTAACAGAAGAAGACTGTGGCACATTGCGTGGCTTAGTTTGTACAGACTTGAAGAACAATGACGAGGTTATTGCTACTCTGTATGAACGTATCTTAGGTCGTGTTTCTGTACATGATATTATCCATCCTACTACAGGTGAATTGCTGGTTGCTGGTGGTGAAGAAATCACTGAAGAAATAGCGAAGAAGATACAGGATTCTCCGATTGAGAGCGTAGAGATCCGTTCTGTACTTACTTGTGAGGCTAAGAAGGGCGTTTGTGCAAAATGCTACGGACGTAATTTGGCTACCAGTCAGATGGTACAGAAGGGCGAGGCTGTTGGTGTGATTGCGGCACAATCTATTGGTGAGCCGGGTACACAGTTGACATTGCGTACTTTCCACGCCGGTGGTACTGCTGCCAACATAGCAGCTAATGCAAGTATCGTAGCAAAGAATAATGCTCGTCTCGAATTCGAGGAACTGCGTACTGTAGATATTGTGGACGAAAGTGGCGAGGCTGCAAAAGTGGTAGTTGGACGTTTGGCCGAAGTTCGTTTCGTTGATGTCAATACTGGCATAGTATTGTCTACACATAATGTACCTTATGGTTCTACACTGTATGTTTCCGATGGTGACTTGGTTGAAAAAGGAAAACTGATTGCAAAATGGGATCCGTTCAATGCTGTTATCATAACAGAGGCTACAGGTAAGATTGAATTTGAAGGTGTAATTGAAAATGTCACTTATAAGGTTGAGTCTGATGAAGCAACCGGACTTCGCGAAATCATTATCATTGAGTCTAAGGATAAGACAAAAGTTCCTTCTGCTCATATCCTGACTGAAGATGGAGATCTGATCCGTACTTACAACTTGCCGGTGGGTGGACACGTTATCATTGAGAATGGTCAGAAAGTAAAAGCTGGCGATGTTATCGTGAAGATTCCTCGTGCTGTAGGTAAGGCTGGTGATATCACTGGTGGTCTTCCTCGTGTTACTGAGTTGTTCGAAGCACGTAACCCGTCAAATCCTGCTGTTGTTTCTGAAATTGACGGTGAGATTACAATGGGTAAGATCAAACGTGGTAATCGTGAAATTATTGTAACGTCTAAGACTGGTGAAGTGAAGAAATATCTTGTAGCTTTGTCTAAACAGATATTGGTACAGGAAAATGACTATGTACGTGCCGGCACTCCGTTGTCTGACGGTGCTATCACACCTGCGGATATTTTGGCGATCAAAGGTCCTACAGCTGTACAAGAATACATTGTGAATGAAGTTCAGGATGTATATCGCTTACAGGGTGTGAAGATCAACGATAAGCATTTTGAAATTATCGTTCGCCAGATGATGCGTAAGGTACAGATTGAAGAACCGGGTGATACTCGCTTCTTGGAACAACAAGTAGTGGATAAACTGGAATTCATGGAAGAGAACGATCGTATTTGGGGTAAGAAGGTTGTTGTGGATGCTGGTGATTCACAGAACTTACAACCCGGTCAGATTGTTACTGCACGTAAGTTGCGCGATGAAAACAGTATGTTGAAGCGTCGTGATTTACGTCTGGTTGAGGTACGCGATGCTGTTCCTGCAACGTCAACTCAGATTCTTCAGGGTATTACACGCGCAGCTTTGCAGACTTCAAGCTTTATGTCTGCAGCTTCTTTCCAGGAGACTACAAAAGTGTTGAATGAAGCGGCTATTAATGGTAAGGTGGACAAGTTGGAAGGTATGAAGGAGAACGTAATTTGCGGTCACTTGATTCCAGCTGGTACCGGTCAGCGTGAGTTTGATAAGATTATTGTCGGTTCAAAAGAAGAATACGACCGTATCTTGGCGAACAAGAAGACAGTGCTTGACTATAATGAAGTAGAGTAATCTATTATTTGGTTTTATAATAAGAAGGAGGAGAAGATGCCAATAGCAAATTCTCCTCCTTTTGTTTTCTTTAGGATTAAAGCCCTTACTGTTCGAGGAAAATCTGAGGCGTTTGTCAGCAAAGGTTAGCTGTCGTGTTGGGAAAGGTTAGCTGACATGCCAGCAAAGGTTAGCCAACATATTGGGAAAGGTTAGCTGACAAGAGCCGTAAGGTTGACCAATAAACTATTAAAATGGATGTGTGATGCATTCATCTTAATATGTGCGTTTGGGTAGACTATAAATAATTTGGGCAGTATGAGCAATATCTGAAAGAAATATGTTATTTTGCATCGCTTTAAACATTTATAAAAAAAACGATATGGAAAATCAGAACAACGAAGGACAGTTACAGATTGAATTGAAAGAAGAAATAGCACAAGGAACTTATGCAAATCTGTCTATTATTACGCATTCCAGTTCGGAATTTGTACTTGATTTTATACGCGTTGTTCCCGGTATAAGGAAAGCGGGTGTTCAGTCTCGTGTTATTTTGGCACCGGAACACGCTAAGCGATTGTTAGCAGCTTTGGAAGATAATGTCTTGAAATATGAACGTATGTTCGGGACTATCAAGCTGCCCGATGAACGTCCGATTATCCCATTGGATAGCGTAAAAGGCGAAGCATGAGGAAGATATGAATTCTTAAAAAACAAAAAAAAGAAGTGAGGCATTGAAATATCAAATATTATTCGTAATTTTGCAGCCCGAAATGTATAGTTACGAAATTAATATAACATAATATATAAATTAAAAAACAATTAAAATGCCTACAATTCAGCAATTAGTAAGAAAAGGACGCCAAGTGTTGGTGGACAAAAGTAAGTCGCCGGCGTTGGATTCTTGTCCTCAAAGACGTGGCGTTTGCGTGAGAGTATATACAACTACTCCGAAAAAACCGAACTCTGCAATGCGTAAAGTCGCTCGTGTGCGTTTGACTAACCAAAAAGAGGTGAACTCATACATCCCGGGTGAAGGACACAACTTGCAGGAACACTCTATCGTATTGGTACG
Source organism: uncultured Bacteroides sp. (assembly GCA_944322345.1). Classification (GTDB taxonomy): domain Bacteria; phylum Bacteroidota; class Bacteroidia; order Bacteroidales; family Bacteroidaceae; genus Bacteroides. Next base: position 13,839 of record CALUOO010000014.1, read on the forward strand.
TGGCGGTCGTGTAAAAGACCTTCCGGGTGTACGTTATCACATTGTACGTGGTACTCTTGATACAGCCGGTGTTGCAGGACGTACTCAAAGACGTTCTAAATATGGCGCTAAGCGTCCGAAACCAGGACAAGCTGCACCTGCTAAGAAGAAATAATGATCTTAGAGTCAATTGTTAATATTTAAGAGTAATAACTTTCGTTTTAGTTTGTTGGAGATGCTAAAGGTTGAGTAAATTTTCCAGAGGGAGAATTGAAGACGTCAGAGGTAGACAACCAATAACAAAACATTATTTTTCAAACAAATGAGAAAAGCTAAACCAAAGAAACGCGTTATCCTTCCGGATCCCGTGTTTAACGATCAAAAAGTTTCTAAATTTGTGAATCATCTGATGTATGATGGAAAGAAAAATACATCATATGAAATTTTCTATGCTGCATTAGAGACTGTAAAGGCTAAACTTCCTAACGAAGAAAAGACTGCACTCGAAATTTGGAAGAAAGCGTTGGATAATGTGACTCCTCAAGTGGAAGTAAAATCTCGCCGTGTAGGTGGTGCAACTTTCCAAGTTCCTACTGAAATCCGTCCGGATCGTAAAGAATCTATTTCAATGAAGAACCTGATTCTGTTTGCTCGTAAGAGAGGCGGCAAATCTATGGCTGACAAGCTGGCTGCTGAAATTATGGATGCTTACAATGAACAGGGTGGTGCATTTAAGCGTAAAGAAGATATGCACAGAATGGCAGAAGCTAACCGTGCATTCGCTCATTTCAGATTCTAATTTTTAACGACTGGATTTAGAATATGGCTAAGCAAGATTTACATTTGACCCGTAACATCGGTATCATGGCTCATATTGATGCCGGTAAAACTACAACTTCAGAACGTATTCTGTTTTATACAGGTCTGACTCACAAAATTGGTGAGGTGCACGATGGTGCTGCTACAATGGACTGGATGGAGCAGGAGCAGGAACGTGGTATTACTATTACATCTGCGGCTACAACTACTAGATGGAAATATAATGGTAATACTTATAAGATTAACTTGATTGATACTCCGGGACACGTCGATTTTACTGCTGAAGTAGAGCGCTCATTGCGTGTGCTTGATGGTGCAGTGGCTACTTATTGTGCTGTTGGTGGAGTTGAACCTCAATCGGAAACGGTGTGGCGACAGGCAGATAAGTATAACGTGCCACGTATCGGTTATGTGAATAAGATGGATCGTTCGGGGGCAGATTTCTTTGAGGTGGTTCGTCAGATGAAGGACATCTTGGGGGCAAATCCATGTCCGATTGTTGTGCCTATTGGTGCAGAGGAAACTTTCAAAGGTCTGGTTGATCTTATTAAAATGAAGGCGATCTATTGGCATGATGAAACAATGGGTGCAGACTACTCTGTTGAAGATGTCCCTGCAAACATGGTTGACGAATGCAACGAATGGCGTGATAAGATGCTTGAAAAAGTTGCAGAGTTTGACGATGCTTTGATGGAAAAATATTTTGATGATCCTTCTACAATCACAGAGGAAGAAGTGCTTCGCGCATTACGTAATGCAACTGTGAAGATGGCTGTTGTTCCGATGTTGTGTGGATCTTCATTCAAGAATAAAGGTGTTCAGACTCTGCTTGACTATGTGTGTGCTTTCTTGCCTTCTCCACTGGATACAGAGAATGTGATTGGTACAAATCCTGAAACTGGTGCTGAAGAAGACCGTAAGCCGAGCGAGGATGAAAAGACTGCAGCTTTGGCGTTCAAGATCGCTACAGACCCATATGTTGGTCGTCTGACATTCTTCCGTGTTTATTCTGGTAAGGTAGAAGCTGGCTCTTATATTTACAACTCTCGTTCTGGTAAGAAAGAACGTGTGTCTCGTTTGTTCCAGATGCACTCAAACAAGCAGAACCCTGTTGATGTAATTAGTGCTGGTGATATAGGTGCAGGTGTAGGATTTAAGGATATTCGTACAGGTGATACATTGTGCGACGAAACTGCTCCGATCGTACTTGAATCTATGGACTTCCCCGAACCGGTAATCGGTATTGCTGTTGAGCCTAAGACTCAGAAAGATATGGATAAGCTTTCTAACGGCTTGGCTAAACTTGCAGAAGAGGATCCTACATTTACAGTTAGAACTGATGAGCAAACAGGTCAGACAGTTATCTCTGGTATGGGTGAGCTCCACTTGGATATCATTATCGACCGTCTGAAACGTGAATTTAAAGTAGAATGTAACCAAGGTAAGCCTCAGGTTAACTACAAAGAGGCTATTACTAAGACTGTAGATCTGCGTGAAGTTTACAAGAAGCAGTCTGGTGGTCGTGGTAAGTTCGCTGATATCATCGTTAAGATTGGTCCGGTTGATGAAGATTACAAGGAGGGCGGACTGCAGTTTATTGATGAAGTGAAGGGTGGTAATATTCCTAAGGAATTTATTCCTTCAGTTCAGAAAGGTTTCCAGACGGCTATGAAGAACGGTGTGTTGGCAGGTTATCCAATGGATTCAATGAAAGTTGTTTTGGTTGATGGTTCTTTCCACCCGGTTGACTCAGACCAGTTGTCATTCGAAATCTGTGCAATTCAGGCTTACAAGAATGCTTGTGCCAAGGCAGGTCCTGTCCTGATGGAGCCTATTATGAAACTGGAGGTTGTAACTCCGGAAGAAAATATGGGTGATGTTATTGGTGACTTGAACAAACGTCGTGGTCAAGTTGAAGGTATGGAGTCAAGCCGTTCAGGTGCTCGTATTGTAAAAGCTATGGTTCCGCTGGCAGAAATGTTTGGTTATGTTACTGCTTTGCGTACTATCACTTCAGGACGTGCAACTTCGTCTATGACTTATTCTCACCACGCTCAAGTTTCAACTTCTATTGCTAAGGCAGTGTTGGAAGAAGTGAAGGGACGTGCTGATTTACTTTAAACAATAAAAATAGATGGCAGCAGGTTAGCGAATGACTCTTAACCTGCCGCCTCTTACATTTATATTATTTTTTAATTAAAATCTATAATGAGTCAGAAAATTAGAATTAAATTGAAATCTTACGACCACAACCTGGTTGACAAGTCTGCTGAGAAGATTGTAAGAACTGTGAAGGCTACTGGTGCCATTGTAAGTGGTCCGATTCCTTTGCCTACACACAAGCGTATTTTTACAGTAAACCGTTCGACTTTCGTTAATAAGAAGTCACGTGAGCAATTTGAGCTTTCATCTTATAAGAGATTGATTGATATCTATAGCTCAACTGCTAAGACTGTAGACGCTTTGATGAAGCTGGAATTACCAAGCGGTGTGGAAGTAGAAATTAAAGTTTGATTGATTTAAAATTTAAGTGAAATGCCAGGATTATTAGGAAAAAAAATCGGAATGACATCCGTTTTCAGTGCCGATGGTAAAAATGTACCATGCACTGTTATCGAAGCAGGTCCTTGTGTTGTTACTCAAGTGAAGACTGTAGAAAAAGACGGTTATGCTGCAGTACAGTTGGGCTTTCAGGATATGAAAGAAAAACATGCAAACAAGCCGTTGATGGGTCACTTTAAGAAGGCCGGAGTAACACCGAAGAGACACTTGGCTGAGTTCAAGGAATTTGAAACAGAATTGAACCTTGGTGATACTGTTACTGTAGAACTGTTCAACGATGCTACTTTTGTAGACGTTGTCGGAACATCTAAAGGTAAAGGTTTCCAAGGCGTTGTTAAGAGACATGGTTTTGGTGGTGTAGGTCAGACTACTCACGGTCAGCACAATCGTGCTCGTAAGCCGGGTTCTATTGGTGCTTGTTCTTATCCTGCAAAAGTATTCAAGGGAATGCGCATGGGTGGACAAATGGGCGGTGACAGAGTTACTGTTCAGAATTTGCGAGTTTTAAAGGTAATCGCGGAGCACAACCTTCTTTTGATTAAAGGTTCTATCCCGGGTTGCAAAGGTTCAATCGTATTAATTGAGAAATAATGGAAGTTAACGTATATAACATTAAAGGTGAAGACACTGGGAGAAAGGTTACGTTAAACGAATCTATCTTCGGAATTGAGCCCAACGACCATGCTATCTATTTGGATGTGAAACAATTCATGGCTAATCAGCGTCAGGGTACTCACAAGTCTAAAGAAAGAAGCGAAATAAGTGGTTCTACTCGTAAGATCGGTCGCCAGAAAGGTGGCGGTGGAGCTCGTCGTGGTGATTTGAATTCTCCTGTTTTGATTGGTGGTGGACGTGTTTTCGGTCCTAAACCAAGAGATTATTACTTTAAGCTGAATAAAAAAGTTAAGACATTGGCTCGTAAGTCAGCTTTGTCTTACAAAGCACAGAACAATGCAATTATTGTGTTGGAAGACTTCACTTTTGAGGCTCCGAAGACTAAAGATTTCGTTGCTGTGATAAATAATCTTAAAGTTTCTAACAAGAAGCTGCTGATGGTTTTACCAGAAGCAAATAAAAATGTATATTTGTCAGCTCGTAACATTAAGGGAGCAAATGTACAGACTATCTCAGGATTAAATACTTACAGAGTATTGGATGCTGGGGTTCTTGTGCTTACTGAAAACTCTCTGAAAGCTATTGACAATATCTTAATTTAAAAAGGAGGCTTAAATAATGGGAATTATTATTAAACCGTTGGTGACAGAGAAAATGACTGCAATTACTGATAAGCTGAATCGTTTTGGCTTTGTTGTACGTCCTGAAGCTAACAAACTGGAAATTAAGAATGAAGTTGAAGCTCTTTATAATGTTACAGTAGTTGATGTGAATACTGTGCGGTATGCAGGCAAAAATAAGAGCCGCTATACAAGAGCCGGTATCATCAATGGTCGTACGAATGCTTTCAAAAAAGCTATCGTAACATTGAAAGAAGGAGATACTATTGATTTTTATAGCAATATTTAAATAGAAAATGGCAGTACGTAAATTTAAGCCCACAACACCGGGGCAAAGACATAAAATTATTGGTACTTTCGAAGAAATTACTGCATCAGTACCAGAAAAGTCTCTTGTATATGGCAAAAAATCATCTGGTGGCCGTAATAATGAGGGTAAGATGACAATGCGCTATATTGGCGGTGGTCACAAAAAGGTGATTCGAATTGTTGATTTCAAGAGAAATAAAGACGGTGTTCCAGCAGTTGTTAAAACAATTGAGTACGATCCGAATCGTTCGGCTCGTATCGCTTTGTTGTATTATGCTGATGGAGAAAAAAGATATATTATTGCTCCCAATGGATTGCAAGTAGGTGCAACTTTGATGTCTGGTGAGAATGCAGCGCCTGAGATTGGTAATGCTCTCCCGCTTCAAAACATTCCGGTCGGTACTGTAATTCATAACATTGAATTGCGTCCGGGACAAGGTGCTGCTTTGGTTCGTTCGGCAGGTAATTTTGCTCAGTTAACTTCTCGTGAGGGAAAATACTGTGTTATTAAATTGCCCTCAGGTGAAGTAAGACAGATTCTTAGTACTTGTAAGGCTACTATCGGTAGTGTCGGTAACTCAGATCATGGATTGGAAAGTTCAGGTAAAGCTGGACGTTCTCGTTGGTTAGGACGTCGTCCTCGTAACCGTGGTGTTGTTATGAACCCGGTTGATCACCCGATGGGTGGTGGTGAAGGACGTGCTTCAGGAGGTCACCCACGGTCTCGTAAGGGATTGTATGCTAAGGGACTTAAGACTAGAGCTCCGAAGAAACAATCGTCTAAGTACATTATTGAGAGAAGAAAAAAGTAATCTGATTAATTGAGTAAACTATGAGTCGTTCATTAAAAAAAGGTCCATATATTAACGTTAAGCTTGAGAAAAAGATACTTGCTATGAATGAATCAGGCAAGAAGACGGTTGTTAAGACTTGGGCCAGAGCTTCAATGATTTCACCTGATTTTGTAGGTCATACAGTTGCAGTTCACAACGGAAATAAATTTATTCCTGTTTATGTTACCGAAAATATGGTTGGACACAAGTTGGGTGAATTCGCTCCAACTCGTACATTTAGAGGACATGCTGGTAACAAGAAGAAATAACAGGTCAATCGAAATAATAAAGAATAAATATAATGGGAGCAAGAAAGAAAATATCGGCTGAAAAAAGAAAAGAAGCCCTTAAGACCATGTATTTTGCTAAGTTGCAAAATGTTCCTACTTCTCCGCGTAAGATGCGCTTGGTCGCAGATATGATTCGTGGTTTGGAAGTGAACAAAGCACTTGGCGTTTTGAAGTTTTCTTCAAAAGAAGCTGCTGCAAGAGTGGAAAAATTGCTTCGCTCTGCAATTGCTAACTGGGAGCAGAAAAACGAACGTAAGGCAGAAAGTGGTGAATTGTATGTAACTAAGATTTTTGTTGATTGTGGCGCTACTTTGAAAAGAATGAGACCGGCACCACAGGGTAGAGGTTACAGAATTCGTAAACGTTCAAATCACGTAACTTTGTTCGTTGGTTCTAAAAGTAATAACGAAGATCAAAATTAAGGTAGTAAATGGGACAAAAAGTTAATCCAATAAGTAACCGTTTAGGAATTATTAGAGGTTGGGATTCTAATTGGTACGGTGGAAATAATTACGGAGATTCTTTGTTGGAAGATAGCAAAATCCGTAAATATCTTAATGCAAGACTTGCAAAAGCAAGTGTTTCAAGAATCGTGATTGAACGTACGTTGAAACTTGTGACTATTACTGTTTGTACTGCTCGTCCTGGTATTATCATTGGTAAAGGTGGTCAAGAGGTTGACAAGCTTAAAGAAGAGTTGAAGAAGATCACTGATAAAGATATCCAGATTAATATTTTTGAAGTAAAAAGACCTGAACTTGACGCTGTAATCGTTGCTAATAATATCGCTCGCCAGGTAGAAGGCAAGATTGCTTATCGTCGTGCTATCAAAATGGCTATTGCCAATACAATGCGTATGGGAGCTGAAGGAATTAAAATTCAGATTTCAGGACGTTTGAATGGTGCCGAGATGGCTCGTTCGGAGATGTATAAAGAAGGAAGAACTCCGTTGCATACCTTTAGAGCAGATATCGACTATTGTCATGCTGAAGCTTTGACTAAGGTTGGTTTGTTAGGTATTAAAGTTTGGATTTGTAGAGGTGAAGTTTTCGGTAAAAGAGAGTTAGCTCCAAACTTTACACAAGCTAAGGAAAGCGGTCGTGGTAACAATGGTAACAACGGCGGAAAAAACTTCAAAAGAAAGAAAAATAATCGCTAAACGAATTTGATTTTTAGGAACTATGTTACAACCGAAAAAAACAAAATTCAGAAGACAGCAGAAAGGTCGTCAGAAAGGTAATGCTCAGAGAGGAAACCAGTTGGCCTTTGGCTCTTTTGGTATAAAGGCGCTGGAGACAAAGTGGATTACAGGCCGTCAGATTGAGGCTGCTCGTGTTGCAGTGACTAGATATATGCAACGTCAAGGACAGATTTGGATTCGCATATTCCCGGATAAACCAATTACTCGCAAACCTGCGGATGTACGTATGGGTAAAGGTAAAGGTAGTCCAGAAGGATTTGTGGCTCCGGTTACTCCAGGTAGAATTCTTATTGAAGCAGAAGGAGTATCTTACGAGATTGCAAAAGAAGCTTTGCGTTTAGCAGCTCAGAAGCTTCCTATTACAACGAAGTTTGTTGTAAGACGTGATTACGATATTCAAAATCAAAATGCGTAAGGTTTATGAAAATTGCAGAAATTAAAGAAATGACTACTAATGATTTAGTAGAAAGAGTAGAGGCTGAAATGGCTAATTATAACCAAATGGTTATTAATCACTCTATTTCTCCTTTGGAAAATCCTGCTCAAATTAAACAATTACGCAGGACTATTGCGCGTATGAAAACAGAGTTGCGCCAAAGAGAACTTAACAATAAATGATCAGCTTGATGGAAGCAAGAAATTTAAGAAAGGAAAGAACAGGAGTGGTGTTGAGCAATAAGATGGATAAGACCATCACTGTTGCTGCTAAGTTTAAGGAGAAACACCCTATATATGGTAAGTTCGTTAGTAAAACTAAGAAGTACCATGCTCATGATGAAAAGAATGAATGCAATGTAGGTGATACTGTACGCATTATGGAGACTCGTCCTTTGAGCAAGACTAAAAGATGGAGATTAGTAGAAATAATTGAAAGAGCTAAGTAATTATGATACAAGTAGAATCCAGACTTACAGTATGTGATAACAGTGGAGCAAAAGAGGCTTTGTGTATCCGTGTTTTAGGCGGTACTGGTCGTCGTTATGCTTCAGTGGGGGATGTAATCGTTGTTTCTGTAAAGAGCGTTATCCCTTCAAGTGATGTTAAAAAAGGTGCAGTATCTAAGGCTTTGATTGTACGTACAAAGAAAGAAATCCGTCGTCCGGATGGTTCTTATATACGTTTTGATGATAATGCCTGTGTGTTGTTGAACAATGCAGGTGAAATTAGAGGTAGTCGTATTTTCGGTCCTGTAGCAAGAGAGCTTCGTGCTACAAATATGAAAGTTGTATCACTTGCGCCTGAGGTACTTTAATTTTGTAAAAGATTTAAGTAATGAGTAAATTACATATTAAAAAAGGCGATACAGTTTATGTAAATGCGGGTGAAGATAAAGGCAAAACTGGTCGTGTATTGAAGGTTCTTGTTAAAAAGGAACGTGCCATTGTTGAGGGTATCAATATGGTATCTAAGAGTACAAAACCTAATGCTAAGAATCCGCAAGGTGGTATTGTGAAGCAAGAAGCTTCTATCCACATTTCAAACTTGAATCCGGTTGACCCGAAAACTGGTAAAGCAACGCGAGTTGGGAGAAGAAAAAGTTCTGAAGGAACTTTAGTGCGTTATTCTAAAAAGTCAGGAGAGGAGATTAAGTAATGAGTAATACTGCAAGTCTAAAGAAAGAATATGCAGAGCGTATTGCTCCTGCATTGAAGTCACAATTCCAATATTCTTCTGCAATGCAGGTACCCGTGCTTAAGAAGATTGTGATCAATCAAGGATTGGGTATGGCTGTAGCCGATAAGAAGATCATTGAAGTTGCAATTAACGAAATGACAGCTATTACTGGTCAGAAAGCTGTAGCTACAATTTCTCGTAAGGATATTGCAAACTTTAAGCTACGTAAGAAAATGCCTATTGGTGTGATGGTTACTTTGCGTCGTGAGAGAATGTATGAATTCTTGGAGAAATTAATTCGTGTAGCTCTTCCCCGTATTCGTGACTTTAAAGGCATTGAAAGCAAGTTTGATGGTAGAGGTAACTATACTCTTGGTATTCAAGAACAGATCATCTTCCCGGAAATCAATATTGATAGTATAACTAGAATTTTAGGTATGAATATTACTTTTGTAACTTCTGCCCAGACTGACGAGGAAGGTTATGCTTTGTTGAAGGAGTTTGGATTACCGTTTAAAAACGCTAAAAAAGATTGATAGAATATGGCAAAAGAGTCAATGAAAGCACGTGAAGTAAAACGTGCTAAATTAGTAGCCAAGTATGCTGAGAAACGCGCTGCGTTAAAGAAGATCGTGAGAACTGGAGAACCGGCAGAAGCATACGAAGCTGCACAGAAACTGCAAGCATTACCTAAGAATTCAAATCCGATTCGTATGCATAATCGCTGCAAATTGACAGGTCGTCCGAAAGGATATATTCGTCAGTTTGGAATTTCAAGAATTCAGTTCCGCGAAATGGCTTCTAACGGATTGATCCCGGGTGTAAAAAAAGCAAGCTGGTAATTATTGTTTAAATATTGTCAGGGTAGTCCTGATTAATTTAATTTATTTTATATGACTGATCCAATAGCAGATTATTTGACGAGGTTACGGAACGCGATTAGCGCAAAACACAGAGTTGTTGAAGTTCCTGCTTCAAATTTGAAAAAAGCGATCACTAAGATCCTTTTTGAAAAAGGCTACATCCTTAATTATAAGTTTGTAGAAGATGGTCCTCAGGGCACTATTAAAGTGGCTTTGAAGTATGATTCTGTTAACAAAGTTAACGCAATCAAAAAATTAGAAAGAGTATCTTCTCCGGGTATGCGTAAGTATACTGGATATAAAGATATGCCGCGTGTAATTAATGGGTTGGGTATTGCTATAATATCTACTTCTAAGGGTGTAATGACAAACAAAGAAGCTGCTGAGCTAAAGATTGGCGGTGAAGTTTTGTGTTATGTTTATTAATTAAGGAGGAATAGCAATGTCAAGAATAGGAAAATTGCCCATTAGTATCCCTGCTGGAGTAACAGTTACTTTGAAGGATAATACGGTTACTGTAAAAGGACCGAAAGGCGAGATGAATCAATATGTTAATCCTGCTATTAATGTAGCGATTGAGGATGGACATGTTGTGTTGACTGAGAATGAGAATGAAATGCTTGATAATCCGAAGCAAAAACACGCTTTCCACGGTTTGTATCGTGCGTTGCTTCACAATATGGTTGTTGGTGTTTCTGAAGGTTATAAAAAAGAACTTGAGCTTGTCGGCGTTGGTTACCGTGCTTCTAATCAAGGTAATATTATAGAGCTGGCTTTAGGTTATACACACAATATTTTCATTCAATTACCTCCTGAGGTAAAAGTTGAAACTAAGTCTGAAAGAAATAAGAATCCTCTTATTATATTGGAATCATGTGACAAACAGTTGCTTGGTCAAGTTTGCTCAAAAATACGTTCTTTCCGTAAACCTGAGCCATATAAAGGTAAAGGTATTAAGTTTGTTGGCGAAGTTATTCGTAGAAAGTCTGGTAAATCTGCCGGTGCTAAATAATAATTCATATAAAATTAGAATGTTATGACAACAAAAATAGAAAGACGAATTAAAATCAAATATAGAGTACGCAACAAGGTTTCAGGCACTGCTGAGCGTCCTCGTATGAGTGTATTTAGAAGTAATAAGCAAATCTATGTCCAGATTATTGATGATTTATCTGGAAAAACTTTGGCTGCTGCTTCTTCTTTGGGCATGACAGAGAAACTTGCTAAGAAAGAACAAGCTGCTAAGGTTGGTGAGCTGATTGCTAAGAAAGCCCAGGAAGCAGGTATTACAACTGTTGTTTTCGACCGTAATGGTTACTTATATCATGGGAGAGTAAAAGAAGTGGCAGATGCTGCTCGTAACGGTGGACTTAAATTTTAATCATTATGGCTGGAGTTAATAATAGAGTTAAGATTACTAATGATATAGAACTGAAAGATAGATTAGTTGCTATTAATCGTGTTACTAAGGTAACCAAAGGAGGTAGAACCTTTAGTTTTTCTGCAATTGTAGTTGTAGGTAATGAAGACGGTATTATCGGTTGGGGCCTTGGTAAAGCAGGTGAAGTAACAGCTGCCATTGCAAAAGGCGTTGAGTCTGCTAAAAAGAATCTGGTTAGAGTCCCTGTTTTGAAAGGTACTGTTCCTCACGAACAATCAGCTAAGTTTGGTGGTGCTGAAGTATTTATCAAACCTGCCTCTCATGGTACTGGAGTTGTTGCTGGTGGTGCTATGCGTGCTGTGTTGGAAAGTGTTGGTGTTACTGATGTCTTGGCTAAATCAAAAGGCTCTTCTAATCCGCACAACTTGGTAAAGGCAACTATTCAAGCCTTGAGTGAAATGCGTGATGCAAGAATGGTAGCTCAGAACAGAGGTGTGAGTATTGAAAAAGTTTTTAGAGGATAAGGAGGTAACATGTCAACTATAAAGATTAAACAAGTTAAGAGTAGAATTGGTGCTCCGATTGATCAGAAAAGAACACTTGATGCACTGGGACTTCGTAAATTGAACCGTGTGGTTGAGCACGAATGTACTCCTTCAATTCTTGGAATGGTAGATAAGGTAAAACACTTGGTTGCCATTGTGAAGTAATTATTTGTTGAACAAAAAAGGAAATTACAATATGAACTTAAGTAATTTAAAACCTGCAGAAGGATCTACTAAGACAAGAAAAAGAATTGGCCGTGGTGCTGGTTCTGGATTGGGTGGTACTTCTACAAGAGGTCATAAAGGTGCAAAATCAAGATCTGGATATTCTAAGAAAATTGGTTTTGAAGGTGGTCAGATGCCACTCCAACGCCGAGTTCCTAAATTTGGTTTTAAGAATATCAATCGTGTTGAATATAAAGCTATCAACTTGGATACAGTACAAAAGCTTGCAGAAGCTAAGAATCTGTCAAAAGTTGGTGTAAGCAATTTTATTGAAGCAGGATTTATTTCTTCAAATCAGTTGGTAAAAGTATTAGGTAACGGAACTTTGACTAATAAGCTTGAAGTAGAAGCTCATGCATTCTCTAAGTCTGCAATGGCTGCTATTGAAGCTGCTGGTGGAACTGTAGTAAAACTCTGATTCAATGAGAAAAGCTATTGAAACATTAAAAAATATATGGAAGATTGAGGATCTGAGACAACGGATCCTCATCACCATATTGTTTGTAGCAATTTACCGTTTCGGTTCTTATGTCGTATTGCCGGGAATTAATCCTGCTATGTTGGCAAAATTGCACGAACAGACAAGTGAAGGGCTATTAGCCTTATTGAATATGTTCTCTGGAGGAGCATTTTCTAATGCATCTATTTTTGCGTTGGGAATAATGCCTTATATCTCTGCATCTATCGTGATTCAGTTGTTGGGTATTGCGGTTCCGTATTTCCAAAAAATGCAACGCGAGGGTGAGAGTGGCAGAAGAAAGATGAACCAATATACTCGTTATTTGACGATTGCAATCTTGCTGGTTCAGGCCCCTTCTTATTTGCTCAATCTTAAGATGCAGGCTGGACCTTCCTTGAATGCTTCATTAGATTGGACTCTATTTATGATTACCTCTACCATTATCTTGGCAGCAGGTAGTATGTTTATTTTGTGGCTTGGTGAAAGAATTACTGATAAAGGTATTGGTAATGGTATTTCCTTCATTATCTTGATTGGTATTATTGCTCGTTTCCCTGATGCTTTGATTCAAGAGGTTGTTTCAAGAGTTGCCAATAAGAGTGGTGGTTTGATTATGTTTATAATCGAAATCGTGTTCTTATTGCTGGTAATTGCAGCTGCTATTCTGCTGGTTCAAGGTGTACGAAAGATTCCTGTACAATATGCAAAAAGAATTGTTGGAAACAAGCAATATGGAGGTGCTAGACAGTATATTCCTTTAAAGGTGAATGCTGCTGGTGTTATGCCTATTATCTTTGCTCAGGCAATTATGTTTATTCCAATTACGTTTATTGGTTTTTCAAATAATGTAGAGAATGCAGGTGGTTTCTTGCATGCGTTTACAGATCATACAAGTTTCTGGTATAATTTGGTATTTGCAGTAATGATTATATTGTTCACTTATTTTTATACTGCAATTACAATCAATCCGACTCAGATGGCTGAAGATATGAAACGGAATAATGGTTTTATTCCGGGAATCAAGCCAGGAAAGCAAACTGCTGAGTATATCGATGACATTATGTCTCGTATTACTTTGCCGGGTTCTTTCTTCTTGGCATTGGTTGCAATTATGCCTGCGTTTGCTGGTATTTTTGGTGTGCAAGCAGGTTTTGCTCAGTTCTTCGGCGGTACATCTTTGTTAATTCTTGTAGGTGTTGTTCTTGATACATTACAGCAAGTAGAAAGTCATCTATTAATGAGACATTATGATGGCTTGTTAAAATCTGGACGTATTAAGGGCCGTGCTGGCGTAGCAGCATATTAATTCTTTAAATAGAAATGATATTTCTTAAAACTGAAGATGAAATAGAACTGCTTCGTCAGAGTAATTTGCTTGTCGGTAAGACATTGGCGGAAGTTGCTAAATGGGTCAAGCCGGGAGTTACCACTGGGCAATTGGATAAAATAGCGGAAGAGTTCATTAGAGATAATGGAGCAATTCCAACTTTTAAGGGATTTCCCAACCAATATGGTGATCCATTTCCTGCTTCGATTTGTACATCTGTAAATGAGCAAGTGGTTCATGGTATTCCGGGAGATATCGTTCTGAAGGACGGTGACATCGTTTCTGTTGATTGCGGAACTTATATGAATGGCTTTTGTGGCGATTCTGCATATACATTCTGTGTTGGTGAAGTTGAAGATGAAATTCGGAATCTTTTAAAGGTGACTAAAGAAGCTCTTTATATTGGAATTCAGAATGCTGTACAAGGAAAGAGAATTGGTGATATTGGATATTCTATTCAACAATATTGTGAGTCTCATTCATATGGTGTAGTACGTGAGTTTGTAGGCCATGGAATTGGGAAGGAAATGCACGAAGATCCTCAGGTTCCTAACTATGGGAAACGAGGTTACGGCACATTGTTGAAAAGAGGACTCTGTATTGCGATTGAACCAATGATTACGTTAGGTGATAGGCAAGTTATGATGGAACAGGATGGATGGACAGTAAGAACCCGAGACAGAAAGTGTGCTGCACATTTTGAACATACAGTTGCTGTTGGAATGGGTGAAGCTGATATTTTATCTTCATTCCAATATGTAGAAGAAGTTTTAGGAGATAAAGCAATATAATATGGCGAAGCAATCTGCAATAGAACAAGATGGAGTTATAGTTGAAGCATTGTCAAATGCAATGTTTCGTGTTGAATTAGAAAATGGACATGAGATTACTGCACATATTTCTGGTAAGATGAGAATGCACTACATCAAGATATTACCAGGAGATAAAGTCAGAGTTGAAATGTCTCCTTACGACTTATCGAAAGGAAGAATTGTATTTAGATATAAATAAAATTAAGATATGAAAGTAAGAGCATCATTAAAAAAACGCACGCCAGAATGTAAGATCGTTAGACGTAATGGCCGTTTGTATGTTATTAATAAGAAGAATCCTAAGTATAAACAACGTCAAGGATAATTTTCTATTTTTGCAAAAAATTTATTTAGTATATGGCTATAAGAATAGTTGGTGTAGATTTGCCTCAGAATAAAAGAGGTGAAATTGCGTTGACCTATGTGTATGGTATAGGTCGCAGTAGTTCAGCTAAGATTTTGGAAAAGGCTGGCGTAGATAAAGATATCAAAGTGAAAGACTGGACAGATGATCAAGCAGCTAAGATTCGTGAGATTATCGGTGCTGAGTACAAAGTTGAAGGAGATCTTCGTTCTGAAGTACAATTGAACATTAAGAGATTAATGGACATTGGTTGTTATCGTGGTGTGCGTCATCGTATTGGCTTGCCTGTAAGAGGTCAAAGCACTAAGAACAATGCACGTACTCGTAAAGGTAGAAAGAAAACCGTTGCAAATAAGAAAAAAGCTACTAAATAATAATTGTTGATATGGCAAAAAAAACAGTCGCAGCTAAGAAGAGAAACGTGAAAGTTGATGCTAATGGACAGTTGCATGTTCATTCATCTTTCAATAATATTATTGTTTCTCTTGCAAACAGTGAAGGGCAGATTATTTCGTGGTCATCTGCTGGTAAGATGGGATTTAGAGGTTCTAAGAAGAACACTCCTTATGCAGCTCAAATGGCTGCTCAAGATTGTGCAAAAGTAGCGTACGATCTTGGTCTGAGAAAGGTAAAAGCTTATGTAAAGGGTCCGGGTAACGGACGTGAGTCTGCTATTAGAACTGTTCATGGAGCTGGTATTGAAGTTACTGAAATTATTGATGTAACTCCACTTCCTCACAATGGTTGTCGTCCTCCAAAAAGACGTAGAGTTTAATTTACCTTTTTATAAAAATGATCTTGATTTTGTTTTTGGATTGCATTAAATTCTTCTCTGTAATCGCGGCTGCAACAAATTAAGTTCATGAATAAACAATTAAATTTTAGAAAAAATGGCTAGATATACTGGACCAAAATCAAGAATCGCCCGTAAGTTTGGTGAGGGAATTTTTGGAGCTGATAAAGTTTTATCAAAGAAGAATTATCCTCCTGGACAACATGGAAATTCTAGAAAAAGAAAAACTTCTGAATATGGTGTGCAACTTCGCGAAAAGCAGAAAGCAAAATACACTTATGGAGTTTTGGAAAAACAATTCCGCAATTTGTTTGAGAAAGCCGCTACAGCAAAAGGTATTACCGGTGAGGTGCTTTTGCAATTGTTAGAGGGGCGTCTTGACAATGTTGTTTACCGTTTAGGTATTGCTCCTACTCGTGCTGCTGCTCGTCAGTTGGTAAGCCACAAACATATTACAGTAGATGGTGAAGTGGTAAATATTCCTTCTTATGCAGTAAAACCGGGACAACTGATTGGTGTTCGTGAAAGATCTAAATCTTTGGAAGTTATTGCTAATTCGCTTGCAGGTTTCAATCACAGTAAATATCCTTGGTTGGAGTGGGATGAAACTTCAAAGGTAGGTAAAATGCTGCACGTGCCTGAAAGAGCAGACATTCCTGAGAACATTAAAGAACATTTGATCGTTGAATTGTATTCTAAATAATAATTAATTTCATGGCGATATTAGCATTTCAAAAACCTGATAAAGTATTGATGTTGGAAGCGGATTCTAAGTTCGGCAAGTTCGAATTTCGTCCGTTGGAACCGGGTTTTGGTATTACTGTCGGTAATGCATTACGCCGTATCCTTCTTTCATCATTGGAAGGTTTTGCCATCACAACCATCAGAATTGAGGGTGTGGAGCATGAGTTTTCCAGTGTTCCAGGTGTAAAGGAGGATGTTACCAACATTATCTTGAATTTGAAGCAAGTAAGATTCAAGCAAATAGTTGAAGAATTCGAGAGCGAGAAAGTAAGCATCACTGT
Source organism: uncultured Bacteroides sp. (assembly GCA_944322345.1). Lineage (GTDB taxonomy): Bacteria > Bacteroidota > Bacteroidia > Bacteroidales > Bacteroidaceae > Bacteroides. Next base: position 30,476 of record CALUOO010000014.1, read on the forward strand.
TGAGAATTCCACTGAATTTAAAGCAGGTGACATTGGTAAATATTTGACTGGATTTGAAGTGTTAAATCCGGAATTAGTTATTTGTCATTTAGATTCTAAGTCAACTATGCAGATTGATATTACTATTAACAAAGGTCGTGGTTATGTTCCTGCTGATGAAAATCGCGAATACTGCACCGATGTTAATGTAATTCCAATCGATTCTATTTATACTCCGATACGTAATGTCAAGTATGCCGTAGAGAATTTCCGTGTAGAACAGAAAACAGACTATGAAAAATTGATACTTGAGATTACGACGGACGGTTCTATACATCCGAAAGAAGCTCTGAAAGAGGCTGCGAAAATTCTGATTTATCATTTCATGCTGTTCTCTGACGAAAAGATTACTCTTGAGAACAATGATACGGATGGCAATGAAGAATTTGATGAAGAAGTATTACACATGCGTCAGTTGCTGAAGACTAAGCTTGTTGATATGGATTTGTCTGTTCGTGCTTTGAACTGCTTGAAAGCGGCAGATGTTGAAACTCTCGGCGATTTGGTTCAGTTTAATAAGACTGACCTTTTGAAGTTCAGAAACTTCGGAAAGAAGTCACTCACTGAGCTTGATGATTTACTGGAAAATCTGAACTTATCGTTTGGAACCGATATTTCTAAATATAAATTAGATAAAGAATAAAAGATGAGACATAATAAGAAATTCAACCATTTAGGTCGTACGGCTTCTCACAGAAATGCGATGTTGGCTAATATGGCATGTTCTTTGATTAAGCATAAGAGAATTACTACGACTGTTGCAAAGGCTAAAGCTTTGAAGAAGTTTGTTGAGCCTTTGATTACAAGATCTAAAGATGACACTACCAATTCACGTCGTGTTGTATTTAGCAACTTGCAAGATAAAATTGCCGTAACTGAATTGTTTAAGGAAATCTCCGTTAAGATTGCTGATCGTCCGGGTGGTTATACTCGTATTATCAAGACTGGTAATCGTTTGGGTGATAATGCTGCAATGTGCTTCATTGAGTTGGTTGACTACAATGAAAACATGGCTAAAGAGAAAGTGGCTAAGAAAGCAACTCGTACTCGTCGTTCTAAGAAGAGTGCAGCAGCTGCTGCTCCTGCTGCTGAAGCACCTGCTAGCGAAGAGCCGAAAGCTGAATCAGCTGAATAATCCAATTATTCTATCAGATAGAAAAGGTCGTTCTTTAAAGGACGGCCTTTTTTTATTCTGCTTATTTATACTAAAGTAATATTAAAAGAGTTTAGAGATACTCAGGTCTGGATGATATTCTTTTATCTTTGCCCTCCGAAGAAATGGTGAAGTCTTTAAAACTGATATGGTTTGTATTGTGGGCTGTTGTTTTGATTAACATAGTGAGCCATGTTTCCATTGATGCAATGGAATGGGGAAAGTGTGTCAATGCAGTTTCTCTGGTAGAACATCAGATTGATGTTGCCGGCAATCCTTCTTCGTCATCTGAAGCAGAACTGGTTAATATTTTACCGACCTATCAGTCGGTTGTATCTCGCATCCAGCGGGTACAGACCGATGAATATTTTTCTGTTTTAAAACGTGTTTTACAACAAATAGCTTATTGGGAGAGTTCCTTGTCGTTGCACTCGGAACGTATATACCCATCTACTGTTTCCTGTTATTATTGTCATCCGGTAAGTGAATATTATGTATTCGCTTTAAGACATATTATTATATAGGAGAGTCTATACTTTTTCTGTGAGATTCTTTTTATTTACTCAGGCTATTGTATTTGTAACGGTGTTTACGGATAGTGTAGTTTGTCGAATTTTTAAACTTTACAATGATATGTCTACATCAACAATTTTTTCTTCCCTTCATTCTGATATTACAAAACGAGTGAGTGTTTCCGGAATAGTTATATCCTCTCTTATGCTTCTGGCCGGAATTCTGTTTTTTGTCCTTACATTTGAATTACATGTACATTCGTCAACTATAAGTATGGCTTTGATGGTTGTCGGTACTGGACTATTCCTTTGGGGAGTTTTCCGTCTGTTTTGGAAGTCCAGACAATTAGTCTATCTTCCTACCGGTAGCGTTGTCAAGGAACGTTCAATGTTTTTTGATGTGAAAGATCTGGAGTCATTGACTCAAATGGTGAACGCCAAAGATTTCTCGGCAGGTATGGATGTCCAGCGGTGTGTCAGTGGCAATGTGAGAATGGATTTACTCCTTTCTGCCGACCACCAGTTTATTGCAGTCCAGCTGTTTCAGTTTGTTCCTTATAACTATCAGCCAGTGACTCAGGTACGTTATTTCACGGGTAATGACGCTGCTGTGTTTGCTACTTTTGTTGAGAAGAACAGTAAGCACTGATGGCAGGCATCATCGTTTCTATGAGGAAAAAAGAGTGAAAGAAATCCGATATGTTGCATGGGGATTAGTCGTCGACGACGGCAATCCCCATTTTTTTCATTAGAAAACAGGCATTCATGTTTTGGGCAACACCATCTCTCATCCGATATGAGAAAGTCAGCTCGTTGTCCGTGATGTCGGCTTCGAAGCAGTGATTCCGGATATACTTGGGGAAGGATTCTGCCAAACTGCTCAGCATCAGATCGTGAGTGGCGATAATACCGTTGGTGTTCATATTTACAAATTGCCTGATCAGTGCGAGCGATCCTTTCTGTTTGTCGACAGAATTTGTCCCTTTCAGAATCTCGTCCAGAATGATAAACAGCTCTTCTCCTGCCTGAAGTTTGTCTATAATCAGTTTCAGACGCTTCAGCTCGGCAAAGAAGTATGATTCGTTGTCTGTCAGCGAGTCGCTGGTGCGCAGGCTGGTGATTAGCCGTGCCGGATAGAGCTCCATTTGCCGGCTCCACACCGGAAGCCCGATACAGGCAAGCAGGTAGTTGACTCCTACTGTACGCAGATAGGTGCTTTTACCAGCCATGTTGGCACCGGTAATAATGATGAAGAAGGGGCGTTTCTCAATAGATATGCCGTTGCGTACACATTTGTCACGATCCATCAGCGGATGTCCCAGTGCCTCTGCTTTCAGACAGAAAGGATGTTGGCTTATGGTCGGATAAACGTAGTCGGGATGGTTGTAGGCAAAGGTGGCCAGCGAGCAGTAGGCATCCATCCGGCCGACGGCATTGAGCCATTGTGTCAGGTCGGCGGCATGCTCTTCTTTCCATTGTTCGATGCGCATCACCTGACGGAGCTCCCAAAAGAACAGCCCGTTGAGCACTGTACTCATCAGCACATTGTTCCGCTGGTCAAGTGCGTTCATCAGTTTCGAAAGCCGGCGGACTGCATGCGAGGCAGACTGCTTGCCGTTGTTCAGTATCGTTTTGATTTCTTGCAGGGCAGCACTGTTCAGTTCCTTCTGCTCGATTTGTAGAATCTGTTCGGCATAAGTAGACAGAATCTGTAGCTTCTCTCCGTATGTTGCCTGCATTTTGGTGATTCCTTTTGAAAAAACAAAACTGAAGATGACGAAACACACGAAAACAACTCCAGCCAATGAAGCCGGAAGCAATCCGAGAAAGGCACAGGCAATGCAGACGATATTGATTGCGCTGACTGCCCCCGGCAACAGCCTGAGTAGCTGGTGGCGGCGATATTGTGTAGGGGCAGATGCCCATTGTTCGATTTCCGACATGTCTGCGGGCTTTCCTTTATAAAGGAGACCTGATATGCGGAATGTCTGTCGGAACGTCACCTCCGGAGCCAGTTCGCGTATGGCTTGTTGTCGTTGTTCTATTTCTTCTTTCTTTTCTAAGTGAGTATTCAGCCACGCTGCCAGCTGCACTTTTCCGGCAGGTGTCGAGCTTCGGTTGATCGATTGGAACAGCGAATGTTCGCCAAACACATCCAGATCGTAAGTATACAGGTGCGCCGGATCGATGTATTCTTCTCCTCCGTCGAACGAAGAAAAGTCGTAGCCGATGGCTTGCAGCTCCTGTTGGTTGATTTCAATCTTTTTTTTCAGAAAATCTTTCCGGTGGAACCATACGTTGTGCCTCTTTACCAGCCAGACGAATGCCAAAAACGGCATTCCGGCACAGACTAGCAGAATGCGCCAGTCGTCTCCCCAAAAATAGGAGACGCCGACTACGGCTGCTACAAACAGCAACAACCGCAGCAGGCTGATGTTACGAATCCTTTGTCTGACCTTCTGCAGTTCCTTTTCCGTAGTCCGGCAGATATGCTGATAGTTCTCTATGATGTTTTGCAATGTTTCCATAATGAATCTACTGTTTATTTTGAGCCAAAGATAGGCTATTTCCAGTCTCTATACAACCCGTTTGTTGGGAAAGGTTAGCTATCGTGTTGGGAAAGGTTAGCCAACACATTGGGAAAGGTTACCTGACACGTCAGCTAACCTTTCCCAACAAACCACCTCTTTATCCCTTTCCCGGTTTCTTAAAATTAACATTCATTCTATGTTTACCATCCTAAATAATAATATTTATGAATAGATATATAAATGGAGGAAAACGCATCAGAGTTTTAAAGTTTTCTGTTTATCTTTGTTCTATACATTAATAGAAGGCGAGTGATGGAACATGGAAAAGATGCTTCTCAACGTATAGCACTGCGAGAACGGATTGTGGTTACAGCTATGGATGCATTTGCTTCGGAAGGAATCAAATGTATAACGATGGATGATATTGCGTCGTCACTGGGAATTTCTAAGCGTACGCTTTATGAGGTGTTTTCGAATAAGGAGGAATTGCTGAGAGAGTGCATATTGTATCGTCAGCAACTGCTGGACGATTATATGCAAAAAATCTATAGCCACTCTTCTAATGTGCTGGAGGTCATATTTGCTGCTTTCCAGAGGAGTATCGAGATTTTCCATCAGACGAATAAGCTATTCTTTGAAGAGATAAAAAAATATCCCAGTGTATGGGAAATGATAGTAGAGCGTCGCAAGCAGGATTCCGAGAAGCGGATCTCTTTCTTTAAGCAAGGTGTCGAACAGGGGCTTTTCCGGTCGGATATTAATTTCTCCATTGCCAACCTACTGGTAAGCGAGCAGTTTGATTCACTCATACATACGGATATTTGCAGTGAATACCCTTTCATAGAGGTATACGAATCAATCATGTTTACTTATTTGCGCGGCATTTCTACGGAGAAAGGTGCAAAGGTGTTGGAAGAGTTTATTCAGGAATACAGAAAAAGGGGAAAATAAAACGGAATAGTGGATCTGATGCTATTGTGGTGGGATATATTAATAGCACCTCGTCTGAGTATCGGTATGTTTAGGAGTAAATTTACCGATGAATAGGGATATTTTCTGCAGCACTGCCGGACGAGTGTAATTTGTAGTTGGATTCTCTGTATCTTTTCTTGCTTTTCCCTATCTTTGCGGTCGTTTCAAAACGCTGTACATTAGGAAGATTATGAAGAATTACCTCAACCGTTCGTTAGGTTTGACTTTACTTGTATTATGCATACTGATAGCCTTGCACTGGATGCCGGACTTCTCTATTGCCGGGCACTCTATGAGGCGTGTGGATTTGTTGAGCGAATTACGCCCTCCCAAACCGGTGGAAGAGGTTGCAGATTCGGATAGCGTGGTGCTGCCTCCGGTGGTCAAACCGGTTTTTATAGATACTTGCCGGACAGGAATGACCTGCATTGAGGACTATAGTGATTCTACCGAGCGTGGTATGGTCCCTTTCTATAAGGCGCTCGACCGTCTGTCGTCCGACGGAGGTCTGGTACGGGTGGCTGTATTTGGTGATTCGTTTATCGAAGCGGATATTTTTACTGCCGATTTGCGTGAGATGCTGCAGAAACGTTACGGAGGATGCGGCGTCGGTTTTGTGACAATTACTTCCATTACCAATGGATTCCGTCCTACGGTGCGTCATACGTTTGGCGGGTGGAACAGTCATGCTGTGACCGATACAATCGGGTTCGACAGAAAGAAGCAGGGAATCTCCGGGCATTATTTTATTCCTTCACCGGGAGCATATGTCGAGCTAAAAGGTCAAAACAAATATGCTTCTTTGCTTGATACATGTGCCAGAACATCTATCTTCTTCCATAACAAAGGAGAAATGCAGCTGACTGTCCGGGTTAACCAGCAGGAGGGGCAGACCTATTCATTCTCTCCATCAGGCAGTCTACGGGAACAGCAGGTGAGGGGAGAGATTGGTGCAGTACGCTGGACAGTCGATAAGGCAGACTCCACGTTGTTCTACGGTGTTGCGATGGACGGTGACAAAGGGATTGTTGTAGACAATTTCTCGTTGCGGGGAAGCTCCGGCCTTTCCATTCGGGGTATTCCGGAGGAGTCGATGAAACAGTTCAACCGTCTGCGCCCTTACGATCTGATTATTTTGGAGTATGGCTTGAATGTGGCTACCGAGCGTGGACGAAACTACGATAATTATAAGAAGGGTTTATTGACTTCTATCGAACACCTGAAGCGTTGTTTCCCCCAAGCTGGTCTGTTGCTGCTGAGTGTGGGCGATCGTGATTATAAGACTGAGGAAGGTGAAATCCGTACCATGCCGGGAGTCCGTAATCTGGTGCGCTATCAGCAGAACATCGCTGCCGAGAGCGGCATTGCCTTTTGGAATATGTTCGAAGCAATGGGAGGTAACGAAAGCATGATTGAACTGGTAAATGCCAAGCCTCCGATGGCGAACTATGATTATACGCATATCAATTTCCGGGGCGGAAAGCATCTGGCAACTCTTTTGTATGAAACACTGATGTATGGTAAAGAGCAATACGACAGGAGGCGTTCTTATGAAGAAAACTAGCCGGTTGCCACTTATTGCCCTGATTCTGTTCTGCCTTTGGGGCAGTTGGAGGCAGTGTGTGTTTGCTCAAGACCAGATTCCTCATCGTCCGGCACTGGAACGCCCGTTGAAACGGGTGCTTGAGGTACATGAAATGGGCTGGATGGCCGACACTGTTTCATTGCCCCCATTTACATTCCCTTCGGCTTTTAAAGGAACGGCAACAAACGAAATCTCCGACAGCATATCATTACTTTCACCCGTATTCGAGCATCTCAGGCAGGTTCGTGCTGGGCTGGCAACGGATACGGTAAGAATTGTTCATATTGGCGATAGTCATATCCGTGGGCATATTTTCCCGCAAACAACGGATAGCTTGATGAGGAAAGCTTTCGGTTCTGTCTGCTATACGGATATGGGGGTGAATGGTGCAACTTGCCTTACCTTTACTCATCCGAAGCGGGTAGCAGACATTGCTGAGCTGAAACCGGAACTGCTGATACTTTCATTTGGAACAAACGAAAGCCATAACCGGCGTTATGATGCCAATGTGCATTATCATCAGATGGATGAACTGATTGGACTTTTGCAGGAAAGTATGCCCGATGTCCCTATTCTGCTGACCACTCCTCCAGGATCTTACGAGAGTTTTCGCCAGCGTCGGAAGAAACGAACTTATAAGATTAATCCGCGTACTGTGACAGCGGTAGAGACCATTCGTAAATATGCCGAGGAGCATCACCTGCTGGTATGGGATATGTATAATGTAGTAGGAGGTGAGGAGCGTGCCTGTCTCAACTGGACGGAAGCCGGACTGATGCGTCCCGATCATGTACATTACCTGCCGGAAGGATATACGTTGCAAGGAAATCTGTTGTATCAAGCAATTGTTCAAGCCTATAATAAGTATGTTATTACCCGTTGATATAGATTTTAGCCGTCTGAAAGATGTTTTGCTGTATAATCCGCAAGAACCGATGATATTTAGTACCGGTATTTTCTTGTGGTTGTTTGCTGCATTCATGTTGGTGTATGTCTTATTGCAGCACAAGTATACAGCTCGTATCCTGTTTGTCACTCTTTTTTCCTATTATTTCTATTATAAAAGTAGTGGCACTTATTTCTTCCTGCTTGCTATCGTCACGGTGTCCGATTTTTTGTTGGCACACTGTATGGAGCGTACCGAAGGGGTGTGGAAACGTAAAGGACTGGTGACGCTGAGCCTCTGCATTAATTTGGGTTTGCTTGCCTATTTTAAATATACCAACTTCTTGGGTGAGATGATTGCATCGTTCACCGGAGGCGAATTTACGGCGCTGGACATTTTCCTGCCCGTAGGAATCTCTTTCTTCACCTTCCAGTCGTTGAGTTATACCATCGATGTGTACCGTCGGGAGATTAAACCGCTGACCAGCCTGCTGGACTATGCGTTCTATGTTTCTTTCTTCCCGCAACTGGTGGCAGGACCGATAGTCCGTGCACGCGATTTTATTCCTCAGATCCGGAAACCGCTTTATGTGTCGCAGGAGATGTTCGGGCGTGGCATATTCTTGATTGTTTCCGGACTGTTCAAAAAGGCTGTCATATCCGATTATATCAGCATCAATTTTGTGGAGCGCATCTTCGACAATCCTACTCTCTACTCCGGAGTAGAGAACCTGATGGGAGTCTATGGTTATGCATTGCAAATCTATTGTGACTTCTCTGGGTATAGTGATATGGCAATTGGTATTGCGCTGTTGCTGGGGTTCCATTTCAATCTGAACTTCGATTCTCCTTACAAGTCAGCTTCAATTACCGAATTCTGGCGTCGTTGGCATATCTCACTATCCAGTTGGTTGCGAGATTATCTGTACATATCGCTTGGTGGTAACCGGAAAGGCAAGTTCCGCCAGTATCTGAATCTGATTATAACCATGTTTTTGGGTGGTCTTTGGCACGGAGCTTCATGGAACTTTGTACTTTGGGGATTGTTTCATGGTGTGGCTTTGGCACTCCATAAGATGTGGATGGCCCTTACCGGGCGAAAGAAAGGGGAAACGAGTCACGGATGGCGTCGTGTGGCTGGCGTTGTCATTACGTTCCACTTTGTCTGTTTCTGCTGGATTTTCTTCCGAAATGCCGATTTCAGCAATTCGATCGACATGTTACGCCAGATATTTACCGCTTTCCATCCCCAACTTTTCCCGCAACTGATTGAAGGCTATTGGCGTGTGTTTGCATTGATGCTTCTCGGTTTCTTATTGCATTTTGCTCCTCAACGTTTGGAGAATGCATGTTGTCGGGGTGTCATCCGCCTGCCGTTCTTAGGAAAAGCGTTGCTTATGGTGGCAATGATCTATCTGGTTATCCAGATGAAGAGCACGGAGATACAGCCCTTCATCTATTTCCAGTTCTGATAGTTGTATTTAGTCGAAGAAGAGTGCCGAGCAGACGGCATTGTCTCCACGTACCTGACAGATGCGGATGCGTACAGGTCTGTCTATGGTAAAGGTAAGATACTTTCCGTTGCGGTAGGCGCGTACCATTTGTACAGGCATTAATATGCGCCGGTTGTCGAGGTCGAACAGTTCGATGGCGCTTCTTCGGCCTCCCGTCGGGTCTACCATATAGAGGCTGAGTCTATAGGGTTTTTCGCTCCGGTAGTCTACATCGATGGTAAAAGATTGCATGCAAACATTTGGGTCTCCGGTAATAGAACCTCCCATTCTCTTTTGTCCTGGATAAGAGGGATCTTCTAGTGCTCCCGGAGTATCGGCCAAGGTGTTGTCGTGCCAGTTGACATTCTTGTTCAGGATAATGCTGCGACATTCAGTTGGTAGCTTTACTCGGTGTGCTCCGGCTTCGTCATAGCTGAACAGCATATATCCTTTGCTTCCATATTTCCCTATCCAATTGCCTTGTGTATCCTCGTCTACCTCAACATGGCTTTGGTCGTAGCGGTAGGCAATCTTTTCCGTCTCCCTTGGGCTGTTCACCGTGTCTGCATACGAAATCTTGAAAGTATATGTACCCATACTGAGGGTAGGGAGATAGACAAACGATTCGTCTTTGTCCGTCGGCGTCATGTTCTTACCATTGACGGATATGGTTACATCTTTTGTCTGCATCAGTGGAATGGCTACCCGGGCAGAGGTTTGGGGTGGAACCGTAAGGCTGGCTTCCCCTTTTTGTGTATCAATGGCAAAGGAAATTTTTCCATGTGGAGTAGGTACGTCACCGCTCACATTGGTCAGACCGTTGGTCAGGTGTGGCTGTACGCTGAACTCCGAAAAACCGGGGCGTAAGGGAGTTATTCCCAGTATTTCTTCGCTCAGCCATTTCAGGACGCCGCTGCTCCACGGGTGGGTGAAGCTGGTGTAGCCACATTGGTTGTTGACCGGAGCGTCGTTGGGGGCTTTCTTGAACAGATTCCACGATGGACGGAACACCTCGAAGAAGGTGGTGGCTCCATAGCGGATTTGTCCTCCCCAACAATCGTCGATGGTATTCAGCGCTTCGGCATGCTTGTTGAGTCGTGCCATTGCGTTGATGATGAAGTATTGATTAAACGGTGAGTAGGATACCCGTTGGATACGGTCGCCGAATGCTGTCTGCCAAACAGCTTCCTCTTCGTCCTCATCGACTATGCCTGCATTGATGGCATCGGAAAGGGCAAAAATATCGTATCCTTTATACCAGTTGGCAGTACAGCATAGTTGTCCAGCCTTCTCTTTGGCATATTGTTGGTACAGGGTTGCCAGTTCCGGTTTTCCACATTCTTGCATCATGTCCGCAAAGCGTTTCCAGGTCTGGATGGCAAGTGACCGGTAGGCAAGTTGCGTTTCGGGTACATTGGGCTGCTCGAATCCTCCTCCCAGACGTTCGTCCCATCCATAGAAAGAGAGCGATGGCATATCGTTGAAGAACTGATAGGCTCTATTTAGTTTGTTGCAGGCATTTGCTGTCAGTTGAAGAACCGTTTCTACGTCATTAGTATAGTAGAAATAATCGATGAGGCTTTGTACCCAATAAAGTGAATAGCTTTCTATCCCGTTATATTGTTCTGAAGTATAAAGTAAATTTTTGCGGACAAAGTCGTAGTTACCGAAAGCAACCAGCGACGCCGCTTGGGAAGTGTGTGCGTCGCCTGTCCATGAATGACGGTCGCTTCGTTCCATCAGGATAGCTCCGAAGTAGTCTTTCAGCAGATTGAGCCGGACGGTGTAGGCCGCCGTGTACCAGATGCGGTTCAGTGTGGAGTCATTTGAGGAAAAGCTACCTTCGTAATTGACAGGTTTGGTTTGGCACACTAGGCGGACATTCTTTATCGTCAGTTTCGCAGTTACATGTTTCAGATGTATCCATGCATAACGGACTCCCTCGTAGAGCTGTTTGTTCAGTTCAAGCCGATAAGTGTTACCATACCGGGTGGGAGTTGCTGTCTTCATGGGATGTTCCGAGCCGATATTGAATCTGGCAGGTTCGTTGAATTCACTGATACTGCATGTGACGTCTGCGGGCAGATGGTTACATTCAAACTCTAGCCAACCGGCATTTACTTGCCCGAAGTCGAACATAAGATTGCAGTCGCCAGTCACTGTAATATGTTTTCCAGAATGAGTGCATTCGATAGCGTCCGGGTAGTCCGAAACCACATTTTGTGGCTTGATTGTGTAGATTTCCAGGTCGTCGTCGGCAGAAGGATGTTGCCAGCGGTATGTAACCAGTGGGTCGGGCGAAGCGGCTACTTTGTTTCCTGTGGCTTTACCCGTAATTTTCTTGTATGGTTCTTTGATTGTTGTGGCTTCATTAAAGTAAGCATCGGCTTTGCTGGAGAAACCCAGCAGGCAGATTAATAAGTGTATGGTGTGAAATCTCATATAGTTTTGAATTGTTATAGTGAGTTACAGTAATTTCCTGACACTGTTGTGACTTTGGAATTTTGCATTGCTTGATATACTGCAGGCAATGGTTAGAAGAAATATCGGTAAGAAGTTTTTCAGATTTATACTTTTTTCTTCTTAGTTTGCTTTAGTTATCGGGTAGACAAGTTGGCAAGTATACATCAGCTTTTTGAGATTTTAAGCTTGGTACTGATATACCTTTGTTTTTTAGTGTTCACTATCCTATCTATTTTACTTTTATCTATTTGCTCTTATCTATTCGTCACTATTGATTTTTCATCAGCTGTTCACTTCTTACTCTCTTGTCGCTTCGTCTACTCGTCAACTTGTTTTACCGACACTGCAAATAAAGCTCTTTTGTAGTATTAATGGCATATCTTTTTTGACACAAGTAATTGAATTTTTGATTTTTTTTTTTTGCGATGGATACTTTTTGTGAAGACAAGTAGAGAAACTGGAGAAAGCAATATGAAGTATATAATATTGAGGAGCAATGAAGCTTTATTTTTCTTCTTCTTCTTTTATGTCTAATACTGCCTTTTTCCCATATTTTTCTCTGAACGTAGTTGGTGAGATTCCTACGTGTTTTTTAAATAGAGAAGAGAAGTAGAGAGAATCATCATAATTCAGATAGATGGCAATTTCTTTGATACTTTTGTCTGTGTTCATCAACAGTTTTCGTGCAGCCTGCAATCTTAGTTCAATGACATATTGTATAGGTGAAAGGTCTGTATATGCTTTGAATGCTTTGCGAAACAGCGAATAGCTCATGTGTATCATTTCTGCTACTTTTTGTGGAGTAATGTCTGTCAGGTAATTTTCACGTAAGATAGTACGTGCCTGCTCAATGAGCTGTACGTTTCTGTCGCTTATGAAAGTCTGATTGGTGTCTTGATATAAGGCCAGCGAGAATATCATGTTGGCAAGTCCAGCCAACACTTGTTGGTAGTTGGGCATTTCCGTCAGGGCTATTTCCGATGCGCGGCGATAGTATCCGATAATCTCCTCGTTATAACCGATTTTGAATATTCGTTGGGCGGGCGTGACAAATCCGTTACGGAACCGGTTCTCTATGGTGCTTCCACGCATTCCGATCCAGTGCTCATGCCATCCGGTCGAATGGTCGGGATAATAACTGTGCCATGTATAAGGAGGGATGATTAGCATGTCTCCGGCTGTTACTTTTACCGGTGTTTCGGGAGTAAAGAAACACTCTCCTTGTCCGTGCGAGATGTAGATGAACTGGTAATTGTCCAGTATTCGCCCTTTGTCTGTGCGGAAATAATAATTGTTCGGATGTCCGCACTGAGGAGGATAGCATTTGTATCCGGGTTCTATTTCCGCACTGCCGACATTGTCTACCGTAATGCCCCACAGCATATCTTTCTTGCTGCTTATCAGGTATTTGAACTGTCTTTCGTCCTTCATGGCGACTACGTCTGTTATTTTATGTTATGTGACTTCGATAATCTGTTTTTAAACAGATTATAAGATTTTATATCACAAAAATAACAGTTCTGCCAGTTAATTCCAAAAAATGTGAACCTAAAAAACAATTTAGTTATTCCAGTACATACATTTCCGAAGGTGTGTTTCGCTTTAAGGTTACCACTTGAAGATCCTTTCCGACGATGATGCCTTTACTTTTCAGCTTCATTTCTACAGTCTTGTAGGCCAGCTCCGGATGGTTGTTGTCTTTGCTCAGGTGGCATAGCCAAACGTATCGTAAACGATCGTTGAAGTGTTCTGACAGAAAATTGGCTGTATCTTCATTACTCATGTGGCCTATTCGGCTCATGATCCTCTCTTTCAGATATGGTGGATATACACCGTTTCGCAGCATCTCCTTGTCATAGTTTGCTTCCAGAATCAGATAATTGGCTTTGTCGATATAGCGGGCAGCGGTGGGAGTTATCTCTCCAAGGTCAGTCAGGAAAGAGAATACCTTGCCGTCTATCTCGATGCAGTATCCCACATTGTCTGTAGCGTCGTGGGGTACTTCGAACGACTCAATTTGGAAATCCTTCAGCGTCATCGGCGTCTCTTTCTCCAGATAGCGTACTGACGAGGAGAGGCGTTCTGTGACACAATAGCTATGGTTGATGCCTCTGTGCACCATCTGAGTTGCATAAATCGGAATATGCAGTTTCTCACCCAAGTGCCCCACGGCTTTGATGTGGTCGGCATGGTCGTGAGTAATGAAAACGGCATAGATGCTTTCCATCGGTATGCCGAATTCCGACAGCCTTTTTTTTATGGTGCGTATGCTGATTCCGGCATCTATCAGTATTCCGTATGTATCGGTGCCCAAGTAATAGCAGTTGCCGCTGCTTCCGCTTGCCAGACTTATAAATTTTATCTTCATTCCAAAATCATTTTTTTACTACGGATTGCACAGATGAACACAGATTAATCGGTTTGTTTATATAATAAAATGTATCTGCGCTCATCTGTGTAATTCGGGCGTGTCACATCATACACCTCGCTTCTTGTCTATTGCCTTCGTAATCCGGGCAAACACCAGCAGGGCGAAAGCCGCAATCACTCCGATGCCTGCAAAGTAGTACCAGATGTAGTGTGCGTTGGCGCTTGCCGCCTCCCATGCTTCGCGCGTGTCGAACAGTGCCGGGTCGGGACAATACTCTGTCAGCAACACACCTGCCAGCCCGAATCCCAATATGGAAGAAAGGAAAGAGTGCAGATGGCTAAAGCCTAAGTACATGCCTTCTTCACCTTTGGGGGCTTGCAACGAAAAATATTCCAGATAACGGGGCGATATGAAACATTCCGCCAGTGCCTGCACCACGATGCCGAGCACCATCATCAGCGTAATGTTGCTCATGCCGCCGATAAGGTCGTTCTGAAACAGGTTGCCGCATGCCATCAGCAGTGCCGAAACCGGAATCAGAAACATACCGATGTTCATCGAAGTGATGGCACTGCGTTTTGCCATTAGCCGTGTGATGAAACTTACACAGCACACTACGACAAACGGATTCACATTGGCAATCCATCCCGGCTTTGCTGCATCGCCCGCCATGCGGATCACATATTTCGGCATGGTGGCATAGAGTTGCTGTTGTACAATCCAGAATCCCGTCACAATCAGTATCAGCACCAGCAGCCGCCAGTTGGTCATAATCCGGATGAATCCGTCGCCTATCTCCTTGAGGCTTTTTCCCTCGCCCGATGTATGGGTCGACTTGTAGAAAAAGAAGACTGCAATCAGAGCCAGCACAGTCATGGCTCCCGAGAAATAATTGATGTAGATGTACGCCTGTTCGCCAATCTCGTCCCGCAGAGGGTCGATAATCGTCTTACCTGTAAATGCACCGATATTCACCATCATGTAGAATATGGAGTAGCCTCGTGCACGCGTAGCTTCGGTAGTCTCTTTTGCCACCGATGCAGATATGATGGACTTGATGAACGAACCACCGATCATCAGCACCACCAGAATCGGAACAATAATCCAGCGGGCTGAGCTTTCTTGTAGTCCGTTGAAATGAGTGGTTTCTCCGTAGTCAACAAGTCCCATTGCTTCCAACAGTGTAGGGAAGATGCCCAGCCCTATATAGGCGACAGAAAGCAGTGAGAATGCAATCAGCATCGACTGGCGGAAACCTATCTTGTCGGCGTATGCACCCGAGAAAATGGGAAGCAGATACAATCCTCCGGAGAATAGACCCGAGATGAGGCTTGCTTCGAAATCGTTGAATCCCAAAATGGTCGACAGATAAATGGTAAGTACTATGAATACGGCATAATACGCCATACGCTCAAGTAGTTCGACGGATGTACTTACCCAAAAGGCTTTTGTAAACCGTCCGGACGTTTGTTGAGTGAATTTGTTCATACGTTGTTTTTTGTTTGTTTGTTACTGTTAATATAAACCGAAAAGCAAAATTAGTGATAAAATAGAGATTATTATGTATTTCCGTTTTAAAAAATAATTCGTATCACATAGGTTGTCCTTTCGTATCACTTAAGTAATACGAAAGGAATACTAATGTGATACGAAAGGATGACTTAAGTGATACGAAAGAAAAATGCGGATTCAGGTGGGTAATTATCGGTTTGCGGGGGACTAAGCTATGCGATCTCTCCTTTTATTTGAATAAGCGTGCAAAATCTTCACCTGCTTTCAGCGCGCAGGAGAGGATGTCGGCTTGCGGTTCTTTGTCCTTGGGGTTCCAGAATCCTCCATTTTGCAAGATAGTTTGTTTCCGGAATCCACTCTCTTCCGAATTGTCTTTCCAGTAGAGGCTCCAGTGGGCTAGGTAGTAGACGGTGGAGGAATAGGAGTAGGTTCCGCTCATGAAGGGCAGTCCGGATGTTACACCAAGTGCTTGGTCGGATGTGATTATTTCATTACTATAACGGTTGGACGTAAAGGATTGCTTGGTGGATTCTTGGTTGATGGAAAAAGCAATGCCTTCGTTGATAATTACCAAATCAATCTGCTTGGCTGTGCAGACAGAATCAAGCGCCCGTTCGGAAGAGATTTTTGAATTGTCTGCTTCAAAAAGAAGTGCCTGTTGCCTTAAGCTGTTCATTGCTTTGGCAGAGGCGACTTGACTATAAAAGCGGTTCCTTTCTTCTCCCGTTACCTTTTCTATATATATTCCGTCGTTTCTGGTTAATTTCCCTATCTGCATTGTATCGGTTGACGGGGTTGAAAAGCTCTTTTCGTTGTTCTCAATACGATTCACCAATAAAATGCGGAGTCCTTTTATAGGAAGGCTTTCTTCTTTTATAGTGATGGAATCTGTTCCCTTTAGGCTGATAGCTTGTGTGGAAACTTTGTACGTGGCGTGGCAGCTGCTTAGGACGAGAAGCAGGAGCAAGACAATGAGGCTGTGGTGATTATTATATAGTTTCATGATTGTCAAGTTTTTGTAAACCGTTAATAATTCCTATTTGTATTGATGAACCAGTACAGAAATGTATATTATATTAAGTAAAGGAAGAGCATTAGACTTCTATCTTAGGCATACATTGACCTCCAAGACATTCGTTTGCCAGTTTTCCTGTTTTCTACGTTAGTTCCAATTCTTCTGCATTGGGATTGACTACAGTATCCTCCTGTGTGCAGGAGATGATGCTTGTAAAAACAAGCATTGTTCCGATAAGTAATAAAAGGCCTCTCATAATATTTTATTTTTATAGTTCGTTACTTTTATTGGAGGTCGTGTCTTTTTGTGAATAAGAATAGAATAGTGAGAGTATGTTTTTTGTTGAATAACAATTGAAAATGATAGATTGTTCGTTAGTTTTGTAGTAAATTATAGTCTCTTTTTAACTGTTCGAGAAAAAAGTACGTTGTGGAAAAATCAAAAAATCAATTACTAGTATCAAAAAAAACATGCTATTAATACTATAAAAGAGCTTTATTTGCAGTGTCGGTAAATAGTCAACGATAATAAAGCATATAATATGATGAACTTGTTACAGAAAATAACAGCAATAGGACTGTTGCAATTTTTGTGTATGCCTGTCAGCGTGTGTGCAACGGATACAGGGCAGGTAATCGAACTCAGCGACCGAACAGGGAAACTATCTTGTAAGATTGATTGTTCGGAAGGATGCAGTTTTCAGAACTTGAGTGTAAACGGACGTGATGTGTTGAGTCAACAGGGTATTTATACTTTTATCGTGACTTCGGAAGGGAACTTTTCCAGCCGGAAGTCAAATAAAACTCCGGACGTGAAGAAACGCGGGAAATCGTACCTTATTGATAATATCCAATATGGAGATGGAAATCTGATGGTTGATGAAGTTTGGACGCTGACTCCGAACGACAGCACCATTGTGTGGCGCATTGAACGTACCTATTCCAATGATGCCGTATTGGAGGATATGGGCTTCCCGATGTGGAACTTTGCCCGAATGGATACATGGAAGGGAGGCATCTTGGACAACGGTGGCATGGTGTGGTGTAAATACTTGGATGGGGAGAACACAACGTATGCTGTCCATACTCCGGGAGTCACTTATTGGGAACCTATATTAGGAGATGCATTGTCTATATCGGTAGACAGAGATGGGGATGCCGTCTATACGGGAGCCGCTTACTCGCAGGAACCGCAAGGAGTCTTTTCATGCAGACAATATGTGGCTGATGTTCCGTTGAAGCAGCGTTATCATTTGAGTCGTTTCGTGAGAGGACACAAAGATGTGTTTGCTCCCTTCGAAGTAAAGAAAGGGACTGAAACAGTTACGGTCACGATTGCTTATAAGAACTACAACGATGTCTATTCGCGTGGTGATCTAAAAGAAATTGATGCAAATACGGTACGTGAATTGCTGAATACAACAGCCCGTTATGGAGTGGTGGACAATGGGATCGTCGGAGGAAACGGTTGGACTACCAATTGGAAGTGTATGCACGAACCTTTCTTCGGACGTATCGCATGGGCTGTGAACGATACCAACTATACGGCCAATTTGGCTTATTCTTTAGATCAGGAACGCGATTATGCGCTTCTGCCCGACGGACGGATGCTTTCACGCTGGCACGATGTGCAGGGCGATGAGATTCCCGGTACGTATGATAAAGAAACAGGATATTACGAGGCAATGTGGGGATATACTATCGATTCTCAACCCGGATACGTGTTGAATGTGTCAGACCTTTTTGCTTTGACTGGCGATGTAGAGTGGGTACGCTCTCATAAGGAGAGCTGCGAGAAGGTGCTTGAATGGCTGATTCGGCGTGACAGCAACGGGAATGGCATCTTCGAGATGAAGAACGGCCATATCCGAGAGGCGAAAGCAAGTGATTGGACGGACATTGTGTGGGCAAGTTTTGAAAATGCTTTTGTCAATGTGCAGATGTATGCAGCTCTTGTGGCGTGGGCGGATATAGAAGAGAGTGTATTGGGTGATTTGGAACATGCCAGTCGCTATCGGGCGATAGCCGACAGGTTGAAGCAGGCATACAACAAACCTGTGTCTGAGGGAGGCTTCTGGCATCCGGAAAAACATCAGTATGTCTATTGGCGTGATAATGATGGGGTGATTCATGGAGACAATTTGTTTACACCGGTCAATTTTGCTGCTATAGCATACGGTATTTGCGATGACGGGCAGCGGATTTCCCAGCTGCTGGATCAAATTGAGAAACGTATGAATCAGGAACAACTCTTCCATTGGCCACTATGCTTTGATTCTTTCCGGCGTGAAGAAGTAAGTGCAGGTAATTGGCCTTTCCCAAATTATGAAAACGGAGATATATTCCCTACTTGGGGATATTTGGGAGTAGGTGCTTATGCAAGGTATAAGCCGGAACTGGCTGTTAAGTATATACAATTGTTGCTTAAGCAATATCAGAAGGATGGTCTTTCTTCTCAACGGTATAGCCGGATAAATCAACAAGGAGTTGGTAGTGATATTTTATCGGGAATATGTACAAGCATCACGGCTTTATATAGCGATGTTTACGGTGTTCGTCCTCACTGGAATTATCTGGAACTTAATCCGCGCATGACTCCGGAGTTGGATGGGACTACGTTCCGCTATCCGTTGCGTGGAGTGGACTACTTGTTGCAGCTTTCTTCGGACGGTTATAGTGTATCATTCAACCATTGTAAGGTTGACAGTAAAGTTGCTGTCGGAGTAGCTCCTTCGGATAAGGGATTATTGCTTTATTGGAAAGGAGATATCAGCCCGATCCGGTTGGAGCAAAAAGGGAAGAGAATGATAAGTGTATCTGTTGATAAGAATACGGAAACGACATGTGAGTTCGCGCTGTCCCAAAAAGGTAAATACAAACTGTCATTGGATGAAGACTATATGGTGACAATGAATGGTAAGCCGTTAACATTAGCTGGTGAGAACGGGCGATATACATGCTCGATAAATTCGAAGGGAAATACGGTAGTATCTATAAAAAAGGTAAAATAAGTTTTTGGGATAAAAGGATTAAAGGACATACTCAATGATGGAAACTGAGTATGTCCTTTTTGTTTGACAATTTTTATTCTGACAAATAGGATGCAAGTTATAGCGAAAACAACTTTCTGTCGGAGATAAAGAAAGAGTGTTTCCCTTTTACAGCTATTGTGATAACCGTAACGGGGATGCCAGACGGTGTCTGTTCGTACCGGTAGGTTGGTTCGAAATGGCTTCCCGTATGTGGATCGAGAGCAAGAGGCATGATTTTTCCACGCAGACGGATTTCCGTAGTACAATCGTCGGGCCGCAGATTGGCGAAGTAGTAGAGGTCTGTTCCTTCTATCCGTTTGTGGATATATCTGAGTTCGTTGTCTGCGGAAAACGTGATGTCGGGCAGACGTTCCGATTCGTTCAATGCAGCAAGCAGTGTGGTGGAAGTGGGCTGCTGGATGAATACTGTTTTTCCTTCTTTCTTTCCGTTCCAGTCGAACAATTGTCGGATGCCTTTTCCCACTTGCTCCGTTTTGCCGGGCTCTACGGCACGGACTGGAAGCTGCGAGGTGAAGATGACTGTTCCTCCCTGTGCCCTGAATTTCTTGAGCTTTTGCACGTGCGACCACGCAATGGTTTTCATGCCGGGTACGATGACAATATCATATTGCTCTCTATTGATGTTGTTCTGCAACAGCAGCTTACCGTTCTTTACGGTGCACCTTTCGTCCATGACTTCCGGATGCAGGTAGGTGAAGTCGCGACAGAGGCTGTCGGTCAGTATGGCAGAAACCTGCGGATAGTCTGTGTGGGGAATATCGACACCGCCTTCGTAGAAACCTTTGGCTCCGTCCAAGTAGTGTTCCGCTTGCAGGCTTTGGATGGGATAGAGCATGGCGATATCTGCCACATGTCCTCCATCCGGGCGTAGCAGATAGTTGAGGCGGGCAAGAAAACGGTTGAAGTCGGGAAGGGCTTGGTTGTAGAGAGGATTACGGTACGACAGTTCGGGCAGGAAGGTGACGTTCTGATCGTTATACCATACGGCGTGTGGAATCAGTCGGTTGATTCCTTTGGTGTATTGGTCCATAGCGATGGAGTAGAGCTGGTCGACAGGGATATTGCCCATTGCGCCGTAGGTTTCGGACATCACCTGTGTCTTGTCCCAATTGTAGGCTGCTGACGAGACCACTTTATAGAACAGTTCCGTAGGTCGTCCTCCTCCGATTTTGTCGATACCTGGAATCTGCTGGTATTTCATACTCAGCATCAGGTCGCCCGATACGCTGACCGGATTGGCAATCTCTTCTTGGTCCTGATGTCCGGTAGCCTCGATGCGGTGTTTTTCCGCCCATTCGGCTATACCTTTCATGAATCCTTCGGAATAGAGTTTGCTGCGGAATCCGAACAGATAGTTGCGTGCCGATGCTGTCTCCTCGCCGATATCCTGCCAAAGGGAAGGGTAAAGGAGTTCGGGCGAGAAGCCGTATTCTTTCTTGAACCGTTCGTTGAAGTCGGGTGTCCACATTCGCCCCTGTGCCCTGTACATGGTCGGTTCGTCGAAAAACGTCTCGGTGATGACACTGCCGAATGCACTGCCGAAGCGGTCGGCATATCGTTGGTGTACCTCCTGTGTGAACAGGCTGACGGCTTTCGGATTCAGATAGTCTACATTCGGGTCTCCGTCTTTTACGCAGATAAAGCAGAGCACTTTCCACTTGCCCGACGGGACATTCCACGAGAGGATATCGTTTCGATTGATGAACTTCCGTAGCGAAATGATTTTCTTTGTTTCCTGCTCCATACCTACCACAGCCATCAGTTTCCCTTCTGGCAACCGTGAGACAAATTGTGTCCCACTTTTGACGTCATATTCTTTCTTGTCCAGCCGATGGACAGTGGCATCGGGATATTTGTCCATAAACCGTGGTGTGCCGTCTCCGTTGATAGCTCCCATGCTTCCGCTTGGAAAGCCGTATTCGTCGTAGACGGACATTTGGGCACCTTCTTTCCGTGCCTCTTCAATGATGGCACCATATAGGTTTATATACTCTTCCGACAGATATTCGGGGGCAAATTCACCTCCGAAAGGAAGGATGGCACATCCCCCATACCCGTCCCGGTGAATCATCTGCCGGAATTGCTCGAGCGCTTTCTCCCGCTCCACGGTGGCGTTGTTCCAGAACCATAGCGGAACGGGGCGATATTCCATTGGGGGAGTCTGAAATTCTGACAGGCTACGTTGTGCCTGTATGCCAGTAACTCCCAGCAGACAGGCTATGATTCCTGTGCCAATTCTTTTTATTGTTGGTTTGTGCATTGCTATTTTCATTTTGTCTCGGTGAAAACTCGTTTAACAGCTTCCAGATAGCCGTATCCGAAAACGTTACATGGTTGCAAATAGCTGGTTTCTGTCCACTCGTTCCAACTGTTGATGGTGATTAACGGTGCCTGATCGGGGTGCTTGTCCACATAGTTACGGGCTTTGAGCAGTGCTTTCTCAAATTCTTCGGGAGTATTGTTTCTGACCACCGCACTCTGTCCTGTACGCGGACTGTTGTCCCATCCCACACTAACATGCGGATAGTAAGTGCAGTCGAATGTAGAATCAATGCGATACCACTCTTTTTCAGCTCTGTCGACTATATTGGTATATTCATCGTTTACATTAGTGAAGTGAGCAAACTGATAGTGGGTAGCGCTGGTAAATCCCAATGTCTTGACAAACTCATTTTCTGGGCTTTCGGCCTTTCCTGCATCAAATCCACTGTAGTTCAAGTTGATTCCCCACATGGTAATCTGGAGTTCCAGTCCGGGAAATCCCGCTTTCTTGACCTCTTTCTTGAACCAGTTGAGAGCGTCAACTGTCTCTTCGATGCCTCCCAGCCCTGTAATTAGCTGCGGAATGTCATAAATCATGAAAACAGGCTTACCGTCTATTTTATAATATTGTGGATGCTTGAAGTATTTCTCTATGTTCCGTTTACATATTTTCTCAAACTCCTGGCGGTCTACTTTACCTGTCCAAATTACATTGTTCTCATTCACGCGTGCCAGCCGGGTGTCCCAAAGATTCAGTACATCGTGGTTGGCCCACATTAGATAGAATTTCATCTTATCTACATTAGCGGCTTTCAGGAATCCGTTGTCCAGCGTTGTCTCCATAAATGGCCGTCCGTCGAACCAGTACCAGTCGAAGATGAATACATTGACTCCGTGTCGTGTAGCTTGGTCTATCTCCATTTCCATAACCGACGGATCGGCCTCGTTGATATATCCCCACAACGGCTTACGGTTCCAATAATGACCGGGATAACGTTGCTGCATGGTCATGACCGTTTCCCATTCTCCGATTCCCATCGGCCAAAAAGGACGCAATCGCGGATCGTCCGAAGCATAGGCAGGATAGAGGAAAGCAGCTACATCATACTTAAATGGTTTTTCCTGCCCGTGTATACTAAAAAACGGGCAATTTAAAAAGAGCATAAATGCTAAGATTAAATGTCGATACATAAGGAATAAGTTTATAAGTTATAAGATTAATGCAAAGAACGGTCATTCTGCGGAAATAAGGCGTTTGTTTTTTGGCACAAATAGTTTGTTTTTTGATTGTTTTGGTGAAAAAGTGGCATTAACTTCATTTATCTGTATTCTGCGAACATAGGAAATAGCATGTTGAATAAAAAAAGATACTACTACGTGATCGTGCTGATAGTATTGAATGGATGCTAAGATGGATGACCTTTGATATGTAAATGCTCGTATTAACATTAGTATTATATCTAATAAAAACTAAAAATAGATTGCGGATTGAAATGTCATTTTGTCTATGTTTTGAATCAAATAATCAATGAAGCACTATATTCCAATTTCTATTTTTGTAACAGGTTAATTGTATACAATGAATAAATCCTTAATCTAATTTAATCTAATAATCTAAAGTGATATGGACATTTTTATCTTTAAATGGTTCAATAGAAGAGGTTGGATATTTGTATTATCCATTTTTCTTACATTGAATGTCTTTGCGCTGCACGAAAATGAAGATGTGCATCAGAACAAGGTTCAACTTACAGGACAGGTTCTTGACCAGGCAGGACCACTTCCTGGAGTGAATGTATCTGTAAAGGATAGTGAGATTGGAGTAATTACAGATGTGGATGGAAACTTTGTGATTGCGGTTACGGATCCGGATCATTGCACGTTGGTTTTCCAATACATGGGTTATGAGAGACAAGAAGTACTAGTGGGCGATCGTAGGGTGTTTCGGATTACATTGAAAGAATCTACCCAGGCTATTGAAGAAGTTACGATTGTTGCATTCGGTAAACAGAAAAAGGAGAGTGTTGTAGGTTCTATAACGACTATTAGTCCGAAGGAACTGAAGCGTCCTACCAGTAACTTGACACAGACATTGGCAGGTAATATTGCCGGTATTATCGGTTATCAGACCAGTGGTGAACCGGGTAAGGATAATGCAAATTTCTTTGTACGAGGTGTTACTTCGTTCGCTCGGGATGCGAGTAACCCATTAATACTTATTGATGGTATAGAGTTGACTGCTACGGACCTTGCCCGTCTGCAGCCTGATGATATACAGAGCTTTTCTGTAATGAAGGATGCAACGGCAACTGCGTTGTATGGAGCACGTGGAGCAAATGGAGTAATTTTAGTAACAACCAAAGAAGGAAAGGTGGGACCTGCTAAAATTGATGTTCGTGTAGAAAATTCGTTCTCAATGCCGACCAAAGATATAGAAATTGCCGACCCGATAACTTACATGAAAATGTATAACGAAGCTATACAGACCCGTTATCGGGGAGGATCATCGAGTGCATTGGAAACTATCTATTCACAGGAAAAAATTGATAATACTATAGCTGGTGTTGACCCGATTTATTACCCTTGTATAGATTGGCAGAACGCATTGTTGAGAGATGTTACAACGACGCAACGTGCAAATTTAAGTGTCAGTGGTGGAGGAGGTGTAGCACGTTATTATGTTTCGGCCTCTGTTAATCATGACAATGGTATGTTTAAGGTCGATAGGCGGAACAATTTTAACAACAATATCAACAATAATTCATACACACTCCGTTCGAATGTGAATATTGACTTGACAAAAACAACCGAATTTATAGTCAGATTGAGCGGAGTGTTTGACGATTACAGTGGTCCGGTCAATGGTGGGGCGGACTTGTATAATCAAATATTACATGCCAATCCGGTATTGTTTCAACCTTATTATGAGCCGGATGAGGAACATCGCTTTGTCAAGCATACCATGTTTGGGAATGCAGACCAGGGACAGTATAATAATCCGTATGCTCGGATGGTAAGTGGCTATAAGGACCTTTCTCGTTCACAGATGCAGGCTACAGTAGAACTTCATCAAGATTTCGGATTTCTGACTCCAGGGCTGTCGGGACGTGCCATGTTCAATGTTTCTCGTGAATCACAGTTCTCTGTCTCTCGTGCATTTACACCATTTTACTATAAAACAACCTTACGTAATTCACAAACCGGAGCGTATGGATATGAACTGATTAATGAGAATGGTACGGAGTATTTAGGATATAGTGAGGGTGATAAAGTAACCCAGTCCACCTATTATTTTGAAGGTGCACTCAACTATAACCGTACGTTTGCAGAGAAGCATGGGGTCAGCGGAATGCTTGTTTTTACCGCACGGAACATGTTGCAGGCAAATACTGGAAGCCTCCAGCTCTCTCTCCCTCATCGGAATGTAAGTCTTTCCGGTCGTGCTACTTATTCGTGGAGTAACCGCTATTTCGGTGAGTTTAACTTTGGTTACAATGCTTCCGAACGTTTTCATAAGAGTCATCGGTGGGGATTCTTCCCGTCGGTTGGCGGTGCGTGGATGGTATCAAATGAAAAGTTTTGGGAATCGTTGAAGCCTGTATTCTCGAAGCTGAAACTGCGTTATTCGTGGGGAAAGGTAGGTAATGACCAGATAGGTTCGGCAAGTGACCGTTTCTTTTATCTTTCTGAAGTAAACATGAATGAAGGGGAAAGAAGTGCTACATTTGGTGAAAATATGAATGTTGCTTATGGTGGTATTTATATCAATCGTTTTGCAAATCCGGAGATTGGTTGGGAAGTCTCTACCAAGAATAATTATGCAATTGAACTGGGGTTCTTTGAAGATAAGTTGAATATTATTGCAGAGTATTTTACAGAATATCGCGACCATATCTTGATGGATAGAGCTTCTGTTCCGTCAACCATGGGTTTGCCTGCTAAATCAAATCATGCAAATATACCTAAGGCCAATTTAGGTGCTGCTTCCGGTCGTGGTGTAGACATTAGTTTGGAGTATCAGCAGTCGTTTAATAAGGATTTTTGGGCATCGGCACGTGCCAACTATACATTTGCCCGTTCCAAGTATGAAGTTTACGAAGAACCGGCTTATAAGTATGAATGGTTGTACAGAACAGGAAGATATGTGAATCAGCGGTATGGCTATATTGCGGAACGGTTGTTTGCCGATGATGAAGAGGTGGCTAATTCACCTCGTCAGGAATTAGGAAATGAACCTGTACGTGGTGGTGATATCAAATATACCGATATTAATCGGGATGGTGTAATCAATTCAGATGATATTGTTCCTTTTGAAAGTACTTCCATTCCGGAAGTGGTATATGGGTTCGGTTTTTCAATCGGTTATAAGAATTTTGACCTTTCAGCTTTCTTCCAAGGACAGACGAATGTAGCATTCAATATCGATGCTACTAACACTACTCCATTTAATGGAGAAACTCAATTGCTTCAGGCGTATGCAGACAGTCATTGGTCGGAAGACAATCAGAATATGTACGCATTGTATCCTCGTTTGAGTGCATTTGCTCATCCAAATAATGTAGTAGGCTCTACATGGTGGGAGCGGGACGGTACTTTTCTACGTTTGAAAACGTTGGAATTTGGATATACCTTGCCTGAAAAACTTGGTTTGCGGAATAAACTGCGGATTGCCAACTGCCGCTTCTATGTGAATGGCATGAATCTGTTGTTATTCAGTAAATTCAAACTTTGGGATGTAGAGATGGGCGGTAGTGGTATTGGTTATCCTTTGCAGCGGGTATTCAATGTCGGATTAAACATTACTTTTAATTAATTCTGAAGAACGATTATGAAAAAGAAAATACAATTTACGATAATGATGCTACTCACCTTTTTAGGAAGTGGTTGTAGCGATTTTTTGGATGTTGTGCCGGATGGGGTAGCGGTGTTGGAAAACGCCTTTGCACGACGTACAGAGGCTAAGAAGTACTTGTATACCTGTTATTCGTATATGCCGGAAGATGGAAACCCATCCATTGATGCTTCTTTATGGGGGGATGAAAAATGGAGTATGGAGAATGCGATGCATTATGATTTTGTGGGACACGGCTTTGATATAGCCAAGGGGTTGCAGAATGCAAATGCTCCTATACTGGATCAATGGGATCATTATTACCGTGCATTGAGAGATTGCAATATTTTTTTAGAGGATGTAGGCGGTGTACCCGATTTGCCAGATTGGGAGAAAAAGCAATGGATTGCCGAAGTCAAATTTCTGAAGGCATACTATCATTTTTTATTGCTTCGCATGTATGGTCCCATTCCTATCATCCGGAAAAATCTGCCGATTGATGCACCAGTGGAACAGGTACGGGTATTTAGGGAACCGGTAGATGATTGCTTCGCTTACATTGTGCAGCTATTGGATGAGGCGAAAGGGGACTTGCCTTTGTCTATTATCAATCCGGTAGAGGAGTTGGGACGTATTACCCGCCCGATTGCGTATGCTTTGAAAGCAAAAGTGTTGGTGATGGCAGCCAGTCCTTTGTTTAATGGAAACACCGATCAGGTTACTTTGGTCAATACTAAGAGTAAAGACAAGACACCGTTATTTAATCAGACGTGGTCTTTGGATAAATGGAAACTGGCAGCGCAGGCCTGTAAGGAAGCGGTGGATTTGTGCGAAACAGAGCTTGGAATGAAATTATATGAGTATCCGGGAAATGCCCAATATGATTTGTCTGATACGATTATCACTCAAATGTCTTTGCGGAATGCTTTTTGTGAGAAATGGAACAGTGAAATAATTTGGGCAAATACGCAAAGTAATCAGTCCGATGTACAATTTCTGACTACTCCCAAATTGGATCCCCAATATCAAAATGGATCTCGAATCAGTCAATCTTTTTGTGCCCCTTTAAAGATAGGAGATCAATTTTATACAGCTCATGGTGTACCATTGGAGGAGGACAAGACATTCGATTATGAAACCCGCTTTGAGATTTCTACGGCTGGTGCAGCAGATCAGTTGTATATTCATCGGGGCTCAAAGACTGCGAATTTACATTTTAATCGTGAACCTCGTTTTTATGCTTGGATAGGATTTGACACTGGCGTTTGGTATGGACAGGGTAAATATGATGACAGTAACCCGAATGAATTATTTTATGTGCAAGGGCGTAAAGGACAATTACATGGTTCTATTGGACCTGATTTTGGTCCTGTAACAGGATATATACCTAAAAAATATGTCCATTTTGAAAATGTACAGAATCCGGGAAATGACAACTATTCTGTAAATGTTTATCCTTGGCCATTGATGCGTTTGGCAGATTTGTATCTGTTGTATGCTGAAGCTCTGAATGAAGCCGATAATACAGAAGTGAATAGGGATGAAGCGATTAAATATATAGATAAAGTACGTTCAAGGGCTGGATTAAAAGGTGTGGAAGAGTCGTGGACAAACTATTCTACCAATCCGGGTAAATTTCAAAGTCAAGTCGGATTACGGGAGATTATTCATCGGGAACGTTTGATAGAACTCTCTTTTGAGGGACATCGTTTTTGGGATTTGCGCCGTTGGAAAGAGGCAATGGATGCTTATCGTACTCCGATAGAAAGTTGGGATTTGGAACAACGAGAGCCTCAATATTATTATCGCAAGAAAGTGATAAGGAATCAGACTTTTGGGTTGAAGGATTATTTTTGGCCGATTAGTAACGCTAATTTGAGAGTTAATCCGAATTTGGAACAAAATTTAGGTTGGTAATTTAAAATAGGTGATTATGAGAAAAATAGAATTAATAGTGTTAATGCTTTCCGTACTCATTTCATTGTATGGGTGTAAAGAGGAAGAACGCATTGATATTCTAGATGAAAGTGCTCCGGCTCCTTTGCCTTTGACAGAAGTTTCTGTGACTCCGAAACATGGAGGGGCAGTACTACATTATCAGATACCAAAAGATAAGAATCTGTTGTGTGTAAAGGCGGTTTATGAGATTAATCCAGGACAATTTAATGAGACAAAGGCTTCTATTTATCTTGATTCTTTAGTGTTGAAAGGATTTGGCTCGAATAAGACGACTCAAGTGAAAGTGGTGACCGTTGGTAGAAATGGGAAAGAATCAGAACCGCTGATGGTTGATGTGACTCCGTTAACGCCGGTCGTGGATTATGTGGCATCTTCTTTTCAAGTGAAAAGAGCGATTGGAGGAGTAAAGATTAGTTATGATAATAATGATTCTAAAGAAAACCTGACGTATGTATTGCTGACTAAAAAATCAGAAACCGATGAATGGAGTGAAGTAAGAAAGTTTTATTCAAGCTTGAAAGAAGGCACTCATACACAACGTGGTATGGAGGCTGTAGAGACAAATGTAGGTGTTTACGTGACAGACCGTTGGGGAAACTCATCTGATACAGTATGTTCTATAGTAACTCCTGTTTTTGAGGAAGAAATACCCAAACCATTTGCCCATAAAGAAGTGGCAGGAGATAACTGGACTCCTGGAGCTCCAAATTTTGGAATAGAAAATTTATGGGATGGTAGATGGGATATAGATGCACAGTTTATATATGCCACAGCAAAGAATACTCCTATTCCTCAGTCTTTTACTATTGATTTGAAGCATAAAGTGGAAATAACTCGTATTGTGGAACATCAACGTCCTAAATATACATATCTGGATACTAGTGTGAAAGAATTTGAATTGTGGGGTACTTGTGTTGATATGCCTAATGGTGATACGAATCATCCGGATTGGATTCCTTTAGGGCGTTTTTCTTTTTATCAGCCATCTGGACAGACTGGTAATCCGACAGAGGAGGATTTTCAATATGGTAATGTGGATGGAGAGAATTTTGAGTTTTTAGATGAAAATGGTGATCCTAAACCGACGCCACCTGTACGTTATTTGCGTTGGCGTACGTATGAAACATGGAACGGGGCTACTGAAATGGGAGAAGTCTTGATTGCAGAATTGGAAGTATATGGTAAAATTGTGGATTAATTAAATCTGGTAAGAGTATGAAAAAAATAGTATATATTGGATTCTTGTGTGCATTCTTCCTTACTTCCTGCATGCAGTTGGAAGATGCATATGATAAATATCTTGTTCCGGGCGGATATATTTATCCTCAAAAACCTACGAATGTCCGTGCCTATTCCGGAGATGCAAGGGTAGTACTTAAATGGGATAAAGGAAACGACCCTTCTATTGCAAAAGCAGTGGTCTCTTGGAACAATGGAGAAGGCTCTCAAGAGTTTCCTATTAATGGAAATACGGAAAATGTAGAGTTGGAAGTGAACAATTTGCAGGAAAAGGATTATTCATTTCAAATACAGACATTTGATGCAGAGGGTAATAACTCTGTTCCTGTGGAGGTAAATAGCCAAGCGTATGGGGATTTGTATAAATCTTCTATTTACGACCGGGCTATTACATTAGCTTATATAAATCAGGACAAACTTATTGTTGAATGGAATACGGGTGATATTAGCAATGGATTGCAATATACTGAATTACGATATAAAGATGCGGGTGGTAAGGATTGTGTGTTGAAAATTGATGCCGAATCAAATGGTGAAACCATAATTAATGATTATTTATTGGGAACTCCTATTATCACTAAGAGTTTTTATGTCCCTGATACTACTTGTGTAGATGTTTTTGAGACAACGGAGACCCAAACAGAACCGCTGAATATTATCGACCGTAGCGCTTGGACGATTACTGCCAGTTCTTATGAACCTACTGGACAAACAGGATATGGAGGAGCTAATCCTGAACGGGTGTTAGATGGATTAATAGAGTGGGCTCCTAATGCCAATGCTGATGTGCCGACTTATTGGCATAGTCAACATACAGGTAGTGGATCGAATTTTCCACATTGGTTAGCTGTAGATATGAAAAAACCGATAAATATCAAAAGGGTTGTTTTGCAGTGTAGAAATGATCCTAATTGTACATCTGGTTATTCATTTAGTAATTTTACTATTCAAGGAAGCAATGATGGAGAAAACTGGGTAGATTTGGAAACGTACGATGTATATTCGCGTACTGATAAGAACCCGCAATATTATCCGGTTGAAACCAAGGAGTATTATTCTCATTTTAAGATTGTGATGAATACTGGATACGGACAATATGCTGATCTTTGTGAATTGGCTGTATTGGGAGTAGAACGTGAATAAAAGATGTAACTATAGTCGGCTATGCTTAGAAAGTGCTTTAAGCATAGCCGCTGTATCGTAATAATTATTTAAAAATGAATTGCTTGAGAGTTGTTTTTTGCTGCTGTCTGTTAGGATGGATAATAATTAGTTGCTCGAAATCAGAATTGGAATTGGGTGGAAAACGTTTTTTGACGATTAACACGGTGATCCGTGTTAATCAAATTGAGGTATCACGAGATAAGAATGTAGGAGTGGATGAGCGTGAATGGCATACACCGGAAAGAGTTGTTAATTTTAGAAATGCAGTTGAAAAAGGATTTCCAGGTGCCAAGGTGACATGGGCTTTCAGTTGGCTGGCATTGCATGATACAACGGCAAACTATCGAAATATACGTGAATTGGTTGTTGGATATCACCATAAATATGGTGATGAGATAACGTTTATTCCAGGAGCATATTTTGCAAATGCTTATAATTCGACTGAACAAGTGAATCACGATTTGCATGAGGGATTACAACGGGTATCGGAAATAGTAGGTGATTCGTATCGACCGAAAAGTATTGTGGCTGGGTTTCTATCTGCTAAAAATCAGCAATATTTGGCAGAAAAGGAAGATATACACGTTTGTCAGGGAAATATCTGGAGCCAATACGCAATAGACAATCAAGACGGAGACGGTGCTGTGAGCTATCCGTTTTATCCTTCTACTGAACATTTCTGTAAACCTGCTCAGGGGAAAAATGATCAAGTGGATTGTGTAAATCTGGATGGTTGGACTATGGATTTTCTTGCAGCCCGTAGAGAGGGGTTTGCTGAAGGATTTAATAGCCGGATGGGAGTTGGTCCCATAGAAACCTTACAGGCTTATGGGGAAGAAATTGGTTTGAAAGAAATGATGCATACGACCGCTATTCATTTCGACGATGGTTTCAAGAGGAATGGCTTTGCATGGGTAACTAATTGCTGGGAGTTATGTTTAAATATTGATACGAAAGGATTGACAGACTGGTTGACTTCTATCCGCCAGCGATGGCCAGATGTGAAATGTATAACCCAAGGGGAATTTGGCCTTTTGTGGAGAGAAACTTATAAGAATAATGATTTTAACTATCGTTTTTTTGAAAGAGGTTCGGGGATCGGAGGATCGGATGCAGACAAGGAGATTATGTGGTATATGAATAAACAGTTTAGACTGGCCATTTTAAAGGAGATAAATTCTGGTAAAAAATATGTGATTGATTTCACCCGTTACGATGTAAAAGCAGAAGAGCCTGTATCCGGAACAACACGAAACTGGACTTTGTTTGGAGAAATCAATCAGAAACAGACTCGTCCGCAGGATAAACCGCAGCCTTTGGATCAACTGTCTAAGGAACAGAGAAAGTTAATCAGTTCTTATTATCCGGAGATATTTGATTAAAGCAGCTAAGAAACTTCAAACATTTTCTCATCATGAAAACATTCATAAAAATAGCAACATGTTGCTTGGTATGTATCTCATGCAACAACGAATATTTACCTGAGTGGCAAAAGAAATATGCATCGGTAGAAGAAGTACGTGAGATGTTCAAGGAACCTCCTATGTTTTATGCTCCCCATACATTCTGGTTTTGGGATGATACGATAAGAGATGAGCATCTTGCGGCGGAAATGGCCGCACAGATGGCGAAACAACGATTAAATCCGGGCTATGCTCATCCGCGGTCGGGATTCGATGCGAATGTCCCGGCTCTTCCTTCCGAACAATATTTATCGGATACATGGTTTAACACTGTAGGAAATGCTGTACAAACTGCGCACAAGAATGGCATGACATTGGGATATTGTGACGATTACAACTGGCCGAGTGGACAGGCAGCCGGCAGAATATTGGAACAATATCCGGAATTGGAGGCTGAATATCTCCAATGGAAACGTTATGAGGTTGATCAGGAACTTTTTAATTGTGGAAAAGTGACTTTTGCCGTAGCGGGAAAGAAGATAGATGGTAAGCTGGATGCCTCTTCGCTGCAAATAATCGAGAGTCAAAATGATAGTATCAGTTGGAGAATCCCGGAGAAAGGAGACTGGATTGTCTATACTTATAAAAAAGGACATCATTCGGGCATTGACGGGGGACGGGTAAACTATTTGAACCCTAAACTTATGGAAGTATTTATTCCTATGGTTCACGAACAGTACGATAAATACTTTCAAACTGAAATGGGAAAAACGATACCGGGTGTATTTGTGGACAACGAAGGAGACTATGGCTGGCAGATGGCATGGTCGGACTATTTGGCACAACAATATCAGGAGAAGAAAGGGCGTGATATACGTGTGTGGCTACCGTTGCTAACGGAGGATGATAAGGACGGACTGTTTGCTAAAGCACGGTGCGATTGGTTCGATGTGGTGTCGGACACTTACATCGGGTGCTATCTGCAGCCGTTGGTGGACTGGCTAAAACAACGTAATATGTATTATATTTCCAATCTTTGGGAAGAATCCCTACAACTGGAAACAATGGCTGTAGGAGACTTGATGCGGGCAACGCGTGCTGTTACTATGCCGGGCAACGACTGTCTGGAGATGAAATCGCAGGATGTACATGATTTTAAAGAAATACAGTCAGTGGCGGAGTTTGAAGATCGCCCGTTCATGAGTGAGATTATGGGAGTGGCAGGATGGGTGCAAACGCCGGAAATGATGAAGATGACGGTCAATTCGGTGACATCCTACGGAGTAAGTCATATTGTACCTCATGGTATTTATATGAATCGTAAACTGGAGACTGTTCCGTTCCCGACGGATTGGTTTGTAGACAATCCTTATTGGCCATATATGCATTATTGGACAGATTTTGCCCGACGTGCTTCGTTTGTTACTCGTCAGAGCAGGTTGATGGCAGATGTACTTTTAGTAAGTCCAATGGAGAGTGTATGGGCTTTTTCTGATATCTGTTTTACGGATCAGGTGCGGAATGAAAATGGATGGAATCAGTATGCGGTCGAGACCAACAGAGTCTATTCGGATGCTATGCGGAAATTGAATGCGGCAAATATTGACTTCTTAATAGGTGACAAACACTATTTGGAAAAGGCTGTCGTAGAACAGTCGGACGGAAAAACGAAGCTGTCGATTAATGCTCATGAGTTTTATGCGGTTATTCTTCCTCCTGTCCCTGTAATGTCGAGAAGTTCTTTTAATAAGGTAGTGGAGTTTGCCGAAAAAGGGGGAACTGTAATTTTGTTGGGAGAACTTCCGGTCGGTTCACCTGAATATGGAATGAACGACAAGGACATTGAGGAACAGACCGCTAAATTGAAGAGCTTGCCGAATGTAACAGATTTAGTGGAGGCTGAGGATAAACAGAACCGGATGGTAGCTGCATTGAAAACCAATGTAGACCTTCAGATGAAATTTGAAAATGCAGGCAGACTGTATACAGCACATAGAGTGATAGGGGATACACATTTATATTGGCTGGCAAATAATACAGATACTACCAAACTGGTGACTGCTTGGCTAAGAGATGGTGAAGGACGGGCAGAAATATGGAATTGTGAAACTGGTGATATCCGGGAAATTGCATCGACAGAAGAGAATGATTATCAGAAAGTATCCCTGAATCTTTATCCGTATGAGGCATATTGGCTTGTATTCAATCCGGACAAGAAAGCTTTGGCGGATGAAAGGATAGAATGCCAACGTATGAAAAAACGACTTCTGAACGGTAAATGGAAAATCTCCTATGTAGGTCAGGATACCGTTAGTAAAGTGACGGCTAAAGTTCTTTATACTCCAGAAACAAGCGTAGACGAAAAGAAGTTGCAATTGGATTACGATGCTTCTTCGTGGGTGTATTATGCAAAGCGTTCCAATTTGAAAGATAAGCATGTATATTGGCGGATGAATATACCTATTGGGACTACGGAGATTGTTTTACCCGCATATATGGTCGGCAGAAATATTTGGATTGATGGCAAACGGATGGAAGTGAAAGAAAGATGTGTCCCTTTGTCCTCTCCATCCTCTTTATTGGGATATGTGATGACTGAGGAAGAACAAAGCATACCGTTGGCTCCTATTCTGTTTGTTGTAGCAGATTCGGAGACTACGGAACTGAAATCGTGGTACGAATGGGGATTACAGCAGTATACAGGATATCTTGATTATACAACTACTATAGTGGTGGACGATCCCTCGGAGCCTCTTCTTGTTGACTTGGAGAAGGTGAAATATATGGCAGAAGTCTTTATCAACGGTCAGTCAGTCGGTGCCCGTTTATGGCCACCATTCAGTTTTGATATTTCAGGTCAGTTGAAGAAAGGTGAGAATGAACTGACAATTCGGGTTGGAAATTTAATAGCAAGTAGGATGTGGATGTTGGATGATATAAATCAACTTAGACTTTGGCAGTGGGGAATTCCTAATATGAATTTATACAGTGGTGGTATATTAGGAACAGTAAGCTTATCGGTTGAAGTAAAGCATGAAAATGATGAAGAATAAAAATTGTTTTACGTATTTGGTGAGTAACAAAAAGGATTTGTTATGGGGTATTGTGGTTGACAATGTGGGCAGTGCGGAAGTACTGCCCGGATATACGCATTACCCTCCTTCAAAGCATCCTGAAAACTACTGTTTTGGACAGGATAAGGGGCGAATCCTAGACAATTATCAGCTTATATATATTTCTAAGGGGCAGGGTAGCTGTTCTTTCCGTTCAGGGCGTCGAATTGCGTTATCAGCTGGAACATTGTTAATTATACCGCCTTATACATGGCATACCTATGAACCCGATAAAGGGACAGGGTGGACTGAACATTGGATTGGATTGAGGGGACTGGATGTAGACAATTGGTTTCACAGCGGATGTATCGATGCTAGTCGAAGATTACTCCATATTGGGGTTCTTGAAGAAGTTGTAGGATACTATTGCCGGGCACAAGAGATTGCTATGGAGGAAAAACCGGGTTATCAACAGGTATTAGCAGGATTGGCAAATGCAATTTTATCGTTGGCATTGTATCATAGTACGAATGGTGGGTGTGTGAATAATGAAGAATGGGCGCTTGTACGGAGGGCACATGAGCTGATGAGAAACAACTATCTGGAGGAAATTACGCTTCAAGAGGTTGCCCGACAGATGCATTTGGACAATGACGCTTTTCGAAAGATGTTTAAGAAATATACGAATGTGTCATTTTCACGTTATCTTACAGAATTGAGATTACAGACTGCACGTACGTTGCTTATGAATGCAGACTGGAGTATTGGTACGATAGCTTCTTATCTTCATTATCAGAGTGTGTCGTATTTTTCAGCCTTGTTCAGATCATATATGGGAGTTTCACCTTCTGTTTATCGCAATGCTTATGCTGAAATAAAATTAGAGCGAGACAGATAGGCTTCATCCTGAAATTATCCTGCTTGTTATCATTTATATCCAGGCGTTTACTGACACCCGGGTCTTGGGATTACCGAGATCCGGATGTCGGTGTTATTGAGATCCGGGTGTAGGTATTACCGAGATGGGGATGTTGGAAAAGAAATGTCTGTTGCTTGACTGGCATTTACTTAAAACTTGTATGAAAAGTACTGCTGCTTATTACAATTCATGGGGCTAAAAGGGACTGCTAAAATCAAAATGTTGATGATTTCAATCAAAAATATTATAGATTGTATATGCTAATCCGCTAATTTTGTACAAAAATAATTGATTACTACCATGAATGTAAGCCGTATTCTATTGTATTGTCAGACGTTGGTATTAGGCTGTTGCACCAATAGTCTGTTTGCGCAAGTCCCGATTACACCTCCAATGAAAGAATTGACAGCTTCGTTTGGACAGCATGATGAACGTGCATTTGCCTCTCCGGCAAAAGTATATTATCCGGAAACTTGGTTTCATCTGATTTCCGGGAATGTATCCAAAGAAGGAATTACTGCTGATCTGGAAGCCATTTCAAGTGCCGGTTTTTCGGGAATCCAACTATTCCATGGCCATTTCAGCAATGACGTCTGGCCGCAGGTTACTACTCCAATAGCCTGTCTAAGCCCTTCATGGGAGCAGACAATAGGGCATGCTGCTGCGGAATGCCGTCGGTTGGGATTGCGTTTTACCATGCTTGATTGTCCTGGATGGTCAATGGCTGGAGGTCCTTGGATACAGCCGGAGAATGCCATGAGGCATTTAGTGTGGAGCAAGACAGTGATTGAGGGAGGAATGGACGAAGCAATTCATTTGCCTCTGCCGGAATCTGTTAGCGAGGAGTGGAGAGATTATAAAGAGGTAGCAGTAATAGCATTCCCTACTCCTTTGGGTGATACGAATGTCTCTTTACAGGCAATGGCTGTGAAGGGGAATAGGGATTTCTTTAACTTGGGCTGGCTGAATGGTAAAAGTAATAAGGCTTTACAACTTTCCCCTACTACAGAGGATAGTCCCTATTGGTTTGAAGTGGAATTTGATAAGGATGTTGCTTTGCGGACATTGGAGCTGCCTTGTATTGATAGCTATGGACATAGTTGGTGTTATGAACCGGGTGTTTCTGTCAAGGTGGAGGCAATTATGCCCGATGGTCGCTTGCAAGAGGTGTTGCAGAGTGATTTACCTCAAAGTAATTGGCAGGATGGAAGCCCCATGTCGCTGGCCTGTTCAGAAGTTTCAGGGTGTAATAAATATCGCATATCGCTTGTGAACAAACACCCTATGAGATTAGGGCGGATTCGTATGCTCTCGGTTGCCAGAAAAAATAATTGGGAGGCAGAAGCTGGATGGACACTTCGCAGCATCGAGCGGAACAATGAACTTCCACAACAGTCTGACGCCGCATTTATACCGATGAAGGACATTGTTGACCTTACCGGTAAGATGGATGAGTCCGGAACGTTGCATTGGAAATTTCCGAAAGGCAATTGGACAATCTTGCGTATCGGCAATGTGAATACGGGCATGAAAAATGGGCCTGCTCCTCCCGAAGGAACGGGATGGGAGTGTGACAAGCTTTCGGCCGAAGCATCTACTATCCAGTTTGATAATTATATAGGTAAGCTCTCAAATGGAGTTCTTAATGGTGGATTGCTCAATGGTATGCTTTTTGACAGTTGGGAATGCAGAAGGCAGACATGGACTCCCGGAATGGATAAGGCTTTCGAGAGTCGTACTTCTTATTCGTTGCGTAAGTGGTTTCCGGCAATATTCGGTTATGTGATAGACGACCATGAGACAACCACACGTTTCTTACGCGACTGGAGAATGACAATCAATGATCTGTTGGTAAGGAATTTCTTTGGTAATATGGCCAGTCTGGCAAAACAAAGAGGACTGAGTATGACATATGAAACAGCAGGAGGTGACGTGTTACCTACTGATATGATGGAGTATTTCAAGTATGCCGATGTGCCGATGTGTGAGTTCTGGCAACCATTTACAGACGGGTATGTCGGGTCATTGAATTTCAAGCCTGTCAAGCCTACGGCATCGGCAGCGCGTATGTATGGTAAGCCGCGTGTAGCGGCCGAGGCATTTACATCTTTTTCTCATACATGGGACGAACACCTCTATATGCTGAAAGAGGTGGCAAACGTGAATATGATAGAAGGTGTTTCGCATCTTGTTTTCCATACTTATACACATAATCCTCAGGTAGGATTCCTGCAACCCGGTACATCTTTTGGAGGACAGGGAATCGGTACACCTTTCCTTCGTGGACAGACCTGGTGGAAACACATGCCTGCCTTTAATTCTTATTTTGCCCGCTGCAGCTATCTGTTGGAAAGAGGAAAACCGGTTTCTGATGTCTTGTGGTATGTTGGAGATGAGATGGATCATAAGCCCAATCAGCATGCACCTTTCCCCGAAGGGTATAAGTATGATTATTGCAATCCCGACGTTTTATTGAACCGTCTGATAGTGGACAAAGAGGGATTTGTGATGACACCGGAGGGAATCCGTTACAGAGTCATCTGGATACCGGAAAACAGGCGCATGTTGCCTGAAACCTTGGAACGTCTTTATTCGCTGATTTCCGATGGAGCAACAGTTATTGCCGGTGCTCCTCGCGGGCTGGCCACGCTGAGAGGGGGAAAGGATGCACAGTCGCGCTTTGACGATGCCGTGCGTAAGATTTGGGGAAAGAGTGTGGATGAGGGTATCCGCAAAGTCGGGAAAGGTTGTGTCATTTCAGGAATCACCTTGGATGAGGCATTGAACCGTCTGGGCATTGCTCCGGATGTAACGGGAGGTAATGCAATGTGGGTACACCGGCAGGCCGAAAAAGCTGACTGGTACTTTGTCTGTGCTCCTAAAGGTGGAGAATTTCATGGAACTTTGAGCTTCAGAAGTACGGGGAAAGTGGAAATGTGGGATCCCGAGACCGGAACCGTTGTCTCGCTTACCGGTTCAGTGAAGGATGGCCGTACGGCTGTCGAACTTGATTTGCCTTATGCTGGTTCCTGCTTCGTGGTGTTCCGCAATGATGCAGATGCGTACAACAGTTCGAAGGAAAGTTTCCGGGAGAAAGTAGTGGATAACATATTACTCTCTGGTAATTGGACACTTTCATTCCCGGCAGGATGGGGAATGCCGGCTTCATTACAGACTTCAGAATTGAAGGCATGGAAAGACTTGGACGTTTCCGACGAAGGGAAAGCTTTTTCCGGAAGTGTTACCTATACTACGGATTTCCATTTAAACCATCTGGAAGATGATGCAAGTTACTGGTTGAATTTGGGACAAGTAGATATGATAGCAGTGGTGAAACTGAATGGGCGGACAATCCGTACGCTTTGGGCTCCTCCTTTTGCGGTTGATGTTACAGATGCAATCCGTGAAGGAGAAAATGAACTGGAGATTGAGGTTACAAGTTCCTGGTACAACCGTCTGGTGTATGATGCCCGTCAACCGGAAGAGAAACGGAAAACGTGGGTTAGGAGATGGCCGGACGGTAATTCGCCCTTGAGAAGCACCGGACTGCAAGGGGCAGTCTCCATCGAGGTCAAGCGGTAACAGTCTATTACCCGAGGCGGGAATCGTCGTGCAACAAAATGCCCTGCTACGTGAGCACAATCGGCAGATAGAAAAAAGACCTACTAATTAATAACCTATATGAAGAATAGACTAAAAACAATCTTGACCGCAACCACTTTGGTAACTGCCCTGTCGGGCTGCGGGCTGAATGGAGGGAAACCGAGTATAGAAGCCCTCGAAAAAGGCTTCAAGAACATACCCGACAGCGTTCAGACGGCTGTCTATTGGTATTGGATCTCCGACAATATCTCCAAAGAGGGAGTCGTCAAAGACTTGGAGGCGATGAAGAAGGTTGGTATCAACCGCGCTTTCTTGGGAAGTATGGGAATCGATGGCGTTCCGTATGGAAACGTAAAGTTCCAGTCGCCCGAGTGGTGGGACATCACGCACGCGGCACTGAAAAGGGCTACCGAGCTGGGCATCGAAATCGGTATCTTCAACAGCCCCGGATGGAGCCAGTCGGGAGGCCCTTGGGTAAAGCCGGAGCAGGCGATGCGTTACCTGACCTCTGCTCAAATAACGGTAAAAGGTAATGGCAGTAAGCAGGATATTGTGCTGCCTGAATGGGAAAAGGATGCACAGCCGGTGAAGGTATTGGCATATCCACTTGTGCCCCAAAAGGAATATGAATGGACTATCTCTAAAAAGAACGGGCAGCCTGTTGAAAAACAATTGAACTTGGCTTTGCCAAGGGGAGTGGATATGCGTAGCCTGATTGTGACGGTGGGCAATCCTTTTCGTAGCAATGCAGAGATATTCGCCAAAGAGGGCGGAGAATATAAATTGCTAAGAAAGTTCGAAATCGATCGTAGTAATCCTGCACTGAATGTCGGCTTTACCCCTTATGCACCGGTGGTCATATCGTTGCCTGAAACAAAAGCAACCGAGTTTAAGTTTACACTCGATGGTGGTGGCGAGGGCGAAGTCAAGGTTGTCTTGTCTGCTAATCCATGGGTGGAACGCTATGCCGAGAAGTCGCTTGCCAAGATGTATCAGACTCCGTTGCCCATGTGGCACGAATATATGTGGGAAGTACAGCCCGAATGTTCCGATTCCACATTGGTCATTCAGCCGGATAAGATGATCGATGTTACTCCTTATTTGGAAGGGAATGTCCTGAAGCAATGGCAGGTACCAGATGGAGAATGGACAGTACTTTGCACCTCAATGATTCCAACTGGAGTAACCAATTCTCCGGCAGTTCCGGAAGCTACGGGATTGGAAATAGATAAGATGAGCCGTAAGCATGTAGAGGCACACTTCGACGCCTATATTGGTGAGATTCTGCGTAAGATTCCTGCCGAAGACAGAAAGTCGTTTAGAGTGGTGGTACAGGATAGTTACGAGACGGGAGGGCTGAATTGGACGGACGATATGGAAGAGGTTTTCAAGAGCCGGTATGGATATAGTCCTGTTCCTTATCTTCCGACTTTGTTTGGACAAGTGGTTGGTAGCCGCGACCAGTCCGACCGTTTCTTGTGGGATTTGCGCCGCTTGATAGCCGACCGCGTGGCTTACGATTACGTAGCCGGTCTGCGAGATATCTGCCATAAGCACGGCTTACAGACATGGCTGGAGAACTACGGACACTGGGGATTCCCCGGAGAGTTCCTGATGTATGGCGGTCAGTCTGACCAGATCTCCGGCGAGTTTTGGAGTGAAGGGAATTTGGGTGATATAGAGAATCGCGCAGCTTCTTCGTGTGGGCATATCTATGGTAAACGGCAGATTTGGGCTGAGTCATGCACTTCAGGAGGCCCGGTTTTCTACCGTTATCCGCGCATGATGAAACAACGTGTTGACCGTTTCTTTACCGAAGGTATTAACAGTACGTTGCTTCACCTTTATATTCAGCAACCCGACGACCGTATGCCGGGAATGGCAGCATGGTTCGGCAATGAGTTCAATCGGAATAAC
This sequence comes from uncultured Bacteroides sp., assembly GCA_944322345.1. Lineage (GTDB taxonomy): Bacteria > Bacteroidota > Bacteroidia > Bacteroidales > Bacteroidaceae > Bacteroides. The sequence continues at coordinate 72,409 of CALUOO010000014.1, forward strand.
ACATGGTTTGAATATATGGATCTGTTTACACAGTATCTGAAACGATGTAACTTCATGCTGCAACAAGGCCGTTATATAGCCGATGTCGCTTATTTTATTGGTGAGGATGCTCCTAAAATGACAGGTGTTTGCGATCCTGCTCTTCCTTATGGATATTCGTTCGACTACATTAATGCCGAGGTATTGATGGACAAAGCAAAGGTCGTAAATGGTAAACTGGTGCTTGACAGCGGTATGGAATACCATGTATTGGTGTTGCCGAAACAGAAAACCATGCGTCCGGAATTGCTGGCAAAGATCAAAACGCTGGTAAATGAAGGATTGGTGGTATTAGGTCCTGCTCCAGAGCGCTCTCCCAGTTTGATGGCTTATCCGGAAGCTGACGGGGCCGTACAATTAATGGCTGAGGAATTGTGGAATGGCAATAAAAATTATGTTGGCAAAGGCAGAGTATATTCAGAGGTATATTCATTGCAACAGGTATTTGATGACTTGAAACTTCGTCCTGATTTCTGTCTGAATGGAAAGGAGCAACAAGAGAAAGCTACCATGTTTATCCACCGGACACTGAATGATGAGGGAGAACTGTATTTTATTTCCAATCAGACAGATGCTGAAAGTCGTATAACTCCTACATTTAGAGTAAAGAATCTGAAACCGGAGTTATGGAATCCGGTAAACGGAGAAATTCATTCATTGCCATATACCGAGAAAGACAGTTTGATTTCTGTTCCTTTAACACTGCAGCCGTTGGAAAGTGTATTTGTTGTATTCAGACATACTGTCCCTACAGGCAGGAAGCAGGCTTATTCTGTAGATGAGGCTCAAAGCATGCCGCTAAATAATGATTGGCAGGTACATTTCCTTCAGCGTGGCAAAACAGAAACAGAGTTTACTGTAGCTTTTGATTCTTTGTATGATTGGGCATCTGCCACTGATGAGCGTATCAAATATTTCTCGGGTACAGCTACTTATACAAAGAATGTGACTGTTGAGAAGACAAATACTCAGGCATATATTCTAGATTTGGGACAGGCAATGGTAATGGCTAAAGTCAAAGTGAACGGAAAGTATGCAGGAGGTGTATGGACTTCTCCTTATCGGATAGATGTGACCGATTATGTTAAGGATGGTGAGAATACATTGGAGGTTATGGTTGTAAACAATTGGATGAATCGTCTGATTGGTGATGCCCGCCTGCCGGAACAGGATCGCATAACATGGACGAATGTACAATCGTGGAATGCTGATTCTCATTTGCAGCCATCTGGTTTGATTGGTCCGGTAAGATTGCTGATTACAGGAACTGAAAAATAAATAAGCTGCTTTTCTGATGTTTATAAGGATTCATCTCAATGTAACTAACAGATATTGAGATGAATCCCAGATTATTGTTTACTTTTTTATAGTAATATTATGGATTTATATATGAGAGAAACCTTAAACCGAATCAAATTATTCTGGGTTTGTTCTTTTTTAGCCATATCTTGTGGTTCGGTTTTTGCTCAACAATCTTTGCTGGCCGGTTTTAAATGTCCTCCTAAATCGGCTAAGGCCAGAACCTTCTGGCATTGGATAGATGGAAATGTAACCAAAGAAGGAATTACTGCAGATCTTGAAGCCATAAAGGAAATTGGAATTCAAGAGGTTGAACTCTTTAATGTAGATCAGGGATATCCCAAGGGAGAAGCTGCTTATATGTCCAATTTGTGGCTGGAGTATGTTTATTATGCAGCCTCTGAAGCAGAACGGTTGGGACTTGATTTTTGTATACATAACTGCTCTGGGTGGTCATCAAGTGGAAGTCCATGTGTTTCTCCTGAATACTCCATGCAGACGGTTGTGTACAGTGAGGTAACAGTCGAAGGAGGGGAAAAGAATAAAATTTTGTTACCCCATCCTGAAGCTAAGTTGAATTATTATAGAGACATAGTAATTCTCGCGTTTCCAACTCCTCAAAATAGCCTACGTATCAATCAGATCGGATTGAAATCTTTGTCAGAATACAACTTTCGGAATGGTATGCTTCCTGATGTACAATCAGTGCCTTCATCTGCAATTGTTCCACTTAGTCAGGTCTTAAATATTACATCAATGATGCAGAACGATGGAACATTAGAATGGAATATCCCCGAAGGGAAATGGACTATATTAAGGATAGGGCATACGTCTACAGGAACAATGAATCGACCTGCTAATAAAGAAGGGATGGGGCTGGAGGTGGACAAAATGAGCAGAAAGGCTGTGGACTGTTTTTGGAATGGTAACATAGAACCGGTTCTGAAGAAATTGGCTCCAATGGTAGGCAAGACTTTTAATAATATTTTAATAGATAGCTATGAAGTTGGTTGTGGCAACTGGACAGATGGATTTGATGAATTGTTCATGAATCTTAGAAAATATGATTGTATACCTTATCTTCCGATATTGGCAGGTTATTATATAGATAGCAGTGAGATAACCGAGCGATTTCTTTGGGATTATCGTAAAACAATCAGCGATCTTATGCAGACTAATTACTATGGATATTTTGCTGAGTTGTGTCACCGACATGGTTTACAATTCTCTACAGAACCATATGGAGGGCCTTATGATGTACTTGGAGTGGGAGCTACCTGTGATGTCCCTATAGGGGAATTCTGGGTTGGCGGTAAGGTCTTGGCAGAGACAGCCAAAATGGCTGCTTCGGTAGCCCATTTGAAAGGAACTCCGTATGTCGGTGCGGAAGCGTTTACTGCTGACGGGCAGCATAGCCGATGGCTCAATCAGCCATCATCCTTGAAAGCACAGGGAGATTGGGCATGGTCGGAGGGTATCAACCGTTTCATTTATCACTCTTATACTCATCAACCTTGGAATATAGGACCGGGCATGACATTCCATATGTATGGGACGGAAATGAGCCGTTTGAATACATGGTGGAAACCAGGGAAAGCATATATGGAGTATGTCAACCGTTCGCAATTTCTTCTTCAGCAGGGACGTTTTGTGGCAGATGTCCTCCTTTTTACAGGGGAAGGTACGCCGAATAATGGAAGCTATTGTTCAGAATTGAAAAAGAACGGATATGATTACGATCAAATTAGCACAGATCAGATCTATTCATTATTTGTTAGTGATGGGCTTATAAAAACTCCGGCAGGAGGTGAGTATAAGCTTCTTATGCTTCCTGAAAGTGAATGGATGACTCCAGAATTGTTAGAAAAGCTCAAGGAACTGGTTGAAGCCGGTGCCGTGATAGTTGGGGAAAAACCACATTGTTCTCCTAGCCTTTCCGGATATCCCAAGTGCGATGATCAGGTAGAAGAACTAACTGAACTTCTTTGGGGTAGTGGAAAAATTAAAGATATATCTGTCGGTGAGGCATTGGAAAAACTTCGTATTATTCCTGATTTCCGTGGCGGAGAAAATATGGTTTATATTCATCGTACGACAGGAGAGGAAGAAATTTATTTTGTATCCAATCAACAGAGAAATTACCGAACCGAATCGTGCATGTTTCGTATAGCGGGGAAACAGCCCTATTGTTGGAATGCTGAGACGGGAGAGGTAGCCCCTATTGTTGAATGGAGTACGGATGGAGAGACAACTGTCATTCCTCTTAAGTTTGAGCCGGAGCAATCTTTTTTTATTGTGTTTGAAGGGAGTCCTCAGAAGCAGGTTGTAGAATCTCAGGTTCATATAGATTCTCTTCCTGTATTGCCAATTGATGGATTGGAGATTCAAAAAGCTGAGTATGGATACTTCTTGCCGGATGGTATTCGCGATGTTACGTCGTTTGTCCGTACACAATTGGAAAATAATAACTTGATGGTAAGTGTCAATAATGAGAGCTACGGAGGCGATCCGGCACCCGGTGTGGTGAAGGAATTGCGGATTAAGTATCGGTCTGGTGGCAAGGTAAGGAGAATGGTAATAGCAGAGAACGCTTCGGCTACGCTATCGGATTCTTTGGAAAAGGAAGGTTTCAAACTGATTCAGGCGTTATATGGGCATTTCCCGGAAGATTTTGATGATAATCTTCCTTCGAGTCCTGTAGATGTTACTTCGCAAGTATTGTCATTGGTGAAGGAGAATCGACTGGTGATTGCTCCGGAAGAATTTGCCAACCTGCCGGGGATGGATAAAAATGCCGACCGCAACAGACTGCATCTTGTTTACAGTATTTGTGGCGAAAAACAGGATGTGAAGTTGGCTTCGGGGAGTGTGGCCGATTTTCGGCAGCCTGTGCCTTCCGACAGATTGGTAGCTGATGGAGAGCGATTGATGTGGCTTACTCCTGCGCGTGGCGAGGCAGTAGCCACATGTGCTGATGGCAGACTTCTGCAAGCGAAGCTAAAAGAACTGCCTGAACCGTTGTCACTGGAAGGATCATGGCAGGTGGAATTTCCCATTCGCAAGGATTTCGTGCAGCGTGTGACGTTTGATAGTCTTTGTTCGTGGACGACTTCCGGGGTAGACGACATCAAATATTTCTCCGGAACGGCTATCTACCGTAAGACAATACAAATCCCCAAAGCATACATGAGCAAGGATATTCGGTTGGAGCTGGAACTGGGCCGAGTGCGTAATTTGGCAGAAGTATATGTCAACGGGACAAAAGTAAAGACATGTTGGAAAGAACCGTATGTAGTTGTGTTATCTCAGAAATTGTTGCATGCTGGGGAAAATAAATTGGAAATCCATGTGACTAACCTTTGGCCGAATCGTCTGATTGGGGACGCACGGAGTTATCCGGAAGATTGCGACTGGGGAGAGTGGACGCTTAACAGTTTTCCTGACTGGGTGACGGATGTGTCGAAACGACTGTCCAAACGTACTACATTTACTACATGGAAGCATTGGAAAGCTACAGATGACTTATTGCCTTCGGGACTTATGGGACCGGTCATTCTCAGACCGTATGGGTTTATTCCTTTTAACTAAATATTGATGGGCAGGAGAATAATACTCTTCTGCCCGTTATCTTATATATAAATATCCTATATCTTTGTAATACTGTATAAAAAGCTGTTAATATACAATTATTATGAAGAATTTTCTTTATCTGGTCATCTTTCTATGCGCATACAGTTTACATGTTGCAGGAGCTGATCATACAATCTATCTGCTGGATTTCAGGTATCTGAACAAGTATGATCTGCACGATCCGGCAAAGGTACGTTCTATATGGGATCTGTTGCATGCTGCGGCTACGTTGCAGGGAGTTGTAAACCGGGAATCACCCAGACTGTATATCCGCTATGTGGAAAACGAGCGGGGGCAGAATGTGGATGACTACTGGTGGAAGAAATACCGCCAACCCGGAGAGTGGCTGGCCGATCGGGATACTGTTGTACTGAGTGGCTTACCGGAAGCCCTGCGGATATTCCGACGGGAAATCGATGGAGTGGTAGTATACGATCCGGCTGTCGCTTCTACCAGCAACGTCGCTTCTTCGGTAGCAGGTGTAGAGAATTTGGTAGCGGTGCGTTATGATTCCTCTCCGTCGAGCCTGTATACACAGATAGTGGCAGAAGGGCTGCAGTTGCCTGTCAGATGCTGGTTGGTCAATCCGGATGGCTCTTCCATGTTTACGGGCAAGGGGACGATTCCTGATATAGGAAAAGCTTCTACGGGGTCTGTAAAGATAGATCCTTACGTCTGGTTTATGGAGAAATACCTCAAGGCAGGACGTTGCAATACGGAATACGCTGCTTATTACATTGATCAGTATTGGCGGAAAGCGCCTCTGCGTACTGTGTCCAACCACCATCAGCTTACCAATCACGACTTCTTTGTCAGCAAAAAGGCTTTTTTCTTCGATCTCTCACCGTGGGCAGATGAACCTGCTACGGACGATCCGGGACAGCGTGTCGGACTGGATTGCGAGATGTTGAAGTCGATGCTTCTTGAGGCATATCAGCAGAACGGAGGAAAGAAGTTTTGCTATATCGGCGGTTTCCCTTCGTGGGCATTCAAATATACCAAGCATGCACAGGGCAGACACGACGATGTGCCTACCGAATGGGAGTTCTCGCGCATCATCAGTGCCTACAATGCCTTCAAGGATGCCGATGCCATCGGGCTGGGAGCTCTGGCAAACGCTTCGTTCTGGCAACACTTCCCCTTGAAAAAACGCTATCCACAGCGATGGGTGACGCACGAGGAACTGAAAGAGCGGGGCTATCTGAACGAAGACGGGACAGTGCGTCTGGACGGGCGTGAGTTTGTCATCTTCTACGTAGGAGACTACGATGCCTCTGCCTGGACGGCACAGACCACTCCTTATCTGTGGGATCATCCGGACAGAGGAAAAGTGCCGATGATGTGGGCTATCAGCCCTGTGCTGGCAGAACGGGTGCCGATGGTGATGCACAATTACCGGATGACGGCTTCTGAGAACGATTACTTTGTGGCGGCAGACAATGGGGCAGGTTACCTTTTACCCGGTATGCTGCAACAACCGAGAGCAGTCTCCGGATTACCCTCCGGACTGGAGGCTTGGAGCCGTCATTGCCGCACTTATTACAGACGGTGGGGACTGTCTGTTACCGGATTTGTCATTGATGGTGAAGCACCGGGGCTGAGCGAAGAGGGCTTGGAGTGTTACCGCCGGTTCAGTCCGAACGGGATTGTTCCGCAGAAAGTTCCTTTGACTCTTCTGTACAAGGACATGCCTGTTTTGCGGTCGGATTATGATATTACTTCGCCCCACCCTGATGAGGCTGCACGGGTGATGATGGACAGAATCTCCCGTCGCCCTGTTCCTTTCCACTGGTTCAGAGCGATACTCAAATCGCCATCGTGGTATAAGGAAGTGAGCGATGAACTGCACAGGCAGAACCCCAAGATTGAGTGGCTTGACGCACCCACTTTCTTCGAACTCTACCGTCTCTATCTGCAGCAGAACGAAGCGGCGGCAAAGGGAGAGATACAGATGAAATAGATAATGTATAAATGAATCAATAGCAATGAACACTGATTATCAACCAGACGGACAGCGTTACGAACGCATGTCCTACCGCCGTTGCGGCAGGAGCGGACTCATGTTGCCCGCTCTTTCGCTGGGCTTGTGGCAGAACTTCGGTAGTGTGGACAACTATCACACTGCAACCGATATGATACGGTATGCCTTCGACCACGGTATCACCCACTTCGATCTTGCCAATAATTACGGTCCCTTGCCGGGGAGTGCCGAAGAGAACTTCGGCAGGATATTGCGTGAGAATTTCTGTGGTTATCGTGACGAGATGATTGTCTCCTCCAAAGCGGGGCATGAGATGTGGGCAGGTCCTTACGGCGGCAACAGCTCGCGCAAGAACCTCATGGCAAGCATCGACCAGAGCCTGAAGCGTACCGGGCTGGGTTACTTCGACATTTTCTACTCCCACCGTTACGATGGGGTGACTCCCGTCGAGGAGACCATGCAGGCACTGATAGACATTATCCGGCAGGGGAAAGCACTTTATGTGGGCATTTCCAAATATCCTCCCGAGCAGGCGCGGATAGCTTACCGGATACTTGCTGAGGCACATGTGCCCTGCCTTGTCAGCCAGTACCGCTACAGCATGTTCGAGCGGACGGTGGAAGAGGAGACACTTGCATTGGCAACGGCCGTGGGGTCCGGTTTTGTCGCATTTTCTCCGTTGGCGCAGGGATTGCTGACCGACAAATACCTCAATGGTATTCCCGAGGGGTCGCGTGCCGCACGTCCTACCGGATTCCTTCAGCGTTCGCAGGTGACGCCGGAAAAAATAGAAAAAGCCCGTCGCCTGAACAGCATTGCTCTCCGGAGGGGGCAGACGCTGGCACAGATGGCGCTGGCGTGGGTACTGAAGGACGAACGGGTTACCTCAGTCATTATAGGGGCAAGCTCTGTCGGTCAGTTGGAAGATAATCTGAAAGCGCTGGGCGGACTGTCGTTTACGGCAGAGGAACTGGAAGAAATTGACTGTATTCTTAATAGTGCTCTTTAATTTAAATCTTTATTCGCCGGGGCGTGACAACGTCCCGGCGTTTCTGTTTTTACTTGAACAGGTTGACGAAGTCGTCCCCCACTTTTAGTGCACAGCCAAATACACTCTCCAGTGGACTGGACATTCTTTTTTTAACCCAATGAGAACTTTGCAGAATGATGGAGCGCTGGCTGGTTACCCGCGAATCTTCTATCCAATAGAGATCCCAGACGGACTGATAATATACCATGGTTGCACCCGAGAATGAATTGATTACCGAAGGAGATACTCCATCTAATAGTAAGGGAGGCACTTCGTAATGCGAATCTTCGTATTGACTTTTGAAACGGAATTTTATATCGCGCAATACGATAACCAATTGTGCGTCGTAGGGTTGACTGATAGTTTCTACCTCCTTTTTATTGGTGATTGGGGTTTCACTTTCTATCAGTGTGGTTGGTGTTGTACGGTTTAAATTTTCCGTTGCTCTGCGTGCTACGATTGAGTTGAAGAAAAGGTCGCTTACATTCTCGTTCCACTTATAGTGGTGGTAACTGCTGGAGTAATTACCACCACTATCACGTAAGTAACTTCCGCTACGGGCACTTCCAGAGTTATGTGTGGCTGGAGCATTGGTATTATCTGTTTGGGGAATGTTGCTTGTCGTATCCAATTGCGCTACGACAAGCGTACGTGTATTGTTGTATAACCGTATGGAATGCTGGTCGACCCATACGGAGTCGGATTGCTTCACTTCGTAGAAACAAGGAGTGAGGCGGTACTTCGTTGTTTTACATCCTGCAAGCAGGAATATGATGGATGTGACAAATAGTATGCTGTTTTTAAACAGAATACTGACAAAATAAACAATCTTTTTCATATCCGTCTGTTTTTTAAGGTTAATACTTATATGAATTATATGACTGTCTGCTATGCAAAAGAAACAGAAGATTGTTTGTAAAAGTCCGATTTAAGTAATGATATAACAATTGATGGACTGATTTAGTTCTGAATAATAGGGACTTTTCTCTTTTTTCTTCGCTCTCGGACATGAGAAAAGAGAGGTTCTGAGGTGATAAATTATGGAATTGAACAGGTGGAAAATGTCCCGTTTTTAAGAGCCTGTTTAAATTTTGCTCAGTAACATTCTTATCGCCGCCAGTTTCACCATTTCCTCAGCCGAATCGAAC
>CALUOO010000015.1 GCA_944322345.1 uncultured Bacteroides sp.
ACTTAAAAATAATCATTTCCGAAGAAAGAAGAAACACTCTTTCTATATTAAACTTTAAAATTTAAACAGGCTCTTAGAAGTGCAGGTCTAAATTTAGCATTAGGAGGATGTACTCAGAAAACATTAGAACAAATTATCAAGAATGATAAAAAGTTTAAAGAATGGGAAACTGGAGGTAAAGAGTTCGTTATGATATGCTTTTTTTCGGGTAAAGACAAATACCTTAATGAAGTAAAAGGAGGATTATGTTTTAGGTTAGACTCTGCTTTGAATATCTACAAACCATATAAGTTAAAAGACGAATCTCAAATATATGATATGATAAATGAAAAATAAAAATTTCAATTTTGCTATCTGACTTTTTAGAGGACTTTTTTCAAAAAGGGGGATAGGACACACCCCACCCATTTAAAATTGAAAATTTCTACTTACCATACAGCAAAAACAGCCTATTATAATAATAAGCCATCTTCATTGCAAGGTGGCTTTTTTATTTCCACATAAACAGCTAAATTTGAGTTTGTTTATGCTATGTTTATGCGCATAAAAACAAATCCCTCATAAGTAATTGACCTACAAGGGATATCTGTACTTTGTCGTACTCGAAGCGGGACTTGAACCCGCACAGCTGCAATAGCCAAGGGATTTTAAGTCCCTCGTGTCTACCGATTCCACCATTCGAGCATCCATTTCAAAGAAAGAGCGGAAAACGAGACTCGAACTCGCGACCCTAACCTTGGCAAGGTTATGCTCTACCAACTGAGCTATTTCCGCGTTTTTTTAACGGGTGCAAAGATAAATAGATTACTTATTTCAACCAAATCTTTTCCGAAGAAAGTTCCAAATATTCTTTAAGAGTCTGTTTAATTTCACATTTATCGAGTCCTGAAGCGACTTTAAGAGCATTGCCAATCATACAAAAAACTAATCTGAAAATAGTAAAAGCTAGAAAGGTAATAGCCCTGCACAAACTAAACAGACTCCCAAACTGCCATTATTTCTCCAACAAAGCTTTCTCCGCCTGTTCCATCCCGCTAAAATTGAAGCCCTCGACAACCTGACGCATCAATAGCGAAATTTTATCATTACACAAATTGCCGATACTTCCTTCATGAGTATGGCAAATATCCTTATTACATTTAAAATTGCCAGCCTCAATATCCATACCTACTTTCTTATAAGCATCGCGGAAAGGCATACCTTCACACACCAAACGATTTACCTCCTCAACACTGAAAAGATAAGAATATTTTTCATCATCAAGAATATGATCATTTACCTTTATCTCACTTACAATATAAGTAGTCATCTGTAAGCAGTCCTTCAATTCTTGGAAAGCAGGCAAAAAGATCTCTTTAATAATCTGGAGATCACGGAAATATCCTGAAGGCAAATTATTGGCTATCATCATAATCTGCTGAGGGAGCGCCTGCAATTTGTTACATTTAGCCCGAATCAGCTCAAACACATCCGGATTCTTCTTATGGGGCATGATACTGGAGCCTGTCGTACATTCATCCGGAAGTTTCACAAATCCAAAATTCTGGCTATTGAACATACAAGCATCAAAAGCCAACTTAGAAATCGTGCCCGCAACAGTAGCTAATGCAAATGCCACATTACGTTCCATCTTTCCACGCCCCATCTGAGCATAAACGACATTATAATTCAAGGAATCAAAACCCAACAGACGAGTAGTCATTGTACGATTCAATGGGAAAGAAGATCCATAACCGGCAGCAGAACCCAAAGGATTACGGTTGCACATTTTAAATGCCGCCTGCAGGAAAAGCATATCATCTACCAGACTTTCGGCATAAGCCCCAAACCAGAGCCCAAACGAAGAAGGCATAGCAATCTGCAAATGGGTATAACCCGGCATCAGCACATGCTTGTACCGTTCGCTCTGACTAATCAATGTATCAAACAAAGTCTCAACAGCTTCGGCTATCTCCTTTAGCTGGGCACGGGTAAAAAGTTTCAGATCCAGCAAGACCTGATCGTTACGAGAACGTCCGCTATGAATTTTCTTCCCGATATCCCCCAAGCGCCGAGTCAACATCAGCTCGACTTGAGAATGAACATCCTCAACCCCTTCTTCTATAACAAACTCACCCTTCTCGGCAGTAGCATAGATTTTTTTCAATTCAGCAAGCAATTGCTGAAGTTCATCCTTTTCCAGCAGACCGATACTTTCAAGCATCGTAATATGAGCCATTGAGCCCAAGACATCGTGTTTAGCCAAATAAAGATCCATTTCACGATCACGTCCCACCGTGAACTTCTCGATATTCTTATTTACCTGCACTGATTTCTCCCAAAGCTTCTGAGCCATACTTCAACTTTCTTTAAATTAATAATGAATTCGCGACAGCATTTCCGCCATCTTTTCCAGTCCCCCCTGAAGAGGTTTCTGTACCATAGCCTTCATAAACGGATTGATATCCAATCCTATTGTAAGTCTTATTTTACACTCTTCCTCGCCAGTAGACACCAACTGTATCCAAAGATTAAAAGGAAGAGGAGAATTTGTAGTTTCGAACTTGATACACTTATATGGCTCACGCTCTATAATTTTCAGAGTCAGTTGCCCCACAGGAGCCACACTAAAGCTAAGAGTATCTGTATCAAAACTTATATCTTTCACTTGCTCTTGCGGCAAGTTGTCTTTGATTTTTTCCAGATTACTAAGGTCTGACAGTTTTCCATACACACGTTCCTGACTATAAGGAATGATCTTTACACTGCTCTCAAACTTCGTCATACAATTAATTATTTAAAAAAAAAGAACTATCCGGATGGTTCATCCGGATGGTTCTTTTTTCATATTTCTATCTACAGATTATTTTCCGGCATCCCAATGAGCAGGATCTTTACGCCATTCATTCAATGTGGCAATATCGCTTTCTTCTATATATCCGGTGCGTAATGCCACTTCCAGCACAGCCTCATAATTAGTCAATGTAACCAAAGGCACCTTAGCATCCTTGAACGCTTGTTCGGCAATTGGGAATCCGTATGTATAGGCGGCAACCATACCTATTACCTCGCAACCATCACGACGGATGGCCTCTACTGCCTTCAGACTACTGCCACCGGTTGAAATCAGATCCTCAACCACAACAACTTTCATTCCCGGACGAAGTTCTCCTTCAATCAGATTCTCAAGACCATGATCCTTAGGAGTTGAACGCACGTATACAAAAGGCAAGTTCAAAGCATCGGCAACCAAAGCACCTTGAGGAATAGCTCCGGTAGCAACACCAGCTATAGCGTCTACTTGTCCAAAACGTTCCATAATCAAACGTGTAATTTCAATCTTCACAAAAGTACGCAAAGACGGATAAGACAAGGTTTTACGATTATCACAATAAAATGGAGATTTCCATCCAGAAGCCCATGTAAAAGGATTGGCGGGCTGCAGTTTAATAGCTTTAATCTTCAATAGTTTCTCAGCGAACAGTCTCTCTAAGTTTTTCATAACCAAACTAACTATTTATTATTCGATGCAAAATTACAGAAATAGAATGAAAATTGGAACAAGAAAACTACTTTATTTTTATTCTTCACAAACTTCTTCTTCCAGAACTTCCATACAACGCCTGATGTCTTTCAGCTCAAACCCACGGCTTATGGCAAAACGGACCAGTTTCTGGTTCAGCACATACTCGTCATCGGCGTGAATACTTTTCCGCTTTGACGCCAGCAGTCCATTCAATACAGACAGATACTCTTCATCGTCAATAGCATTCAGGTGACGCCATGCCACATCCGAAGGTATTTTCTTCATATAAAGAGCCTCGGCTATTTTTACCTTGCCCCATTTGGCAAGCCGGAATTTATCGTTGATAAAAGCCCGGCAATAACGTTCTTCATCTATATACTTCTCATCTTCAAGTTGCTTGATTATAGGTGCTATGGATTCATAAGCAATCCCCCATCGCTGCAACTTTTCTGCAATTTCCGCCCGGCAGTGTTCTGCTGACGAGCAATAAGAGGTTAATTTCTTCACAGCCTCTTCTTCGGTCAATTGTGCACTCATCGATTTGCAGTAACTATTCTATCGTTTCCAAAAAAATCTTTTATAATATGTATATTATAATATTGGTAAGCCTCCAGCAAACGGACCATTTCTGCGCCAAGTTTCTGGTTTATTTCAAAATACAGTTTGCCACCCTCTTCAAGTAGCTGTTTGCCCAAAGCCGCTATATGCCGATAAAACAGCAACGGATCTTCATCCGGGACAAACAACGCCTCTCCGGGCTCCCATTCAAGCACATTCGGATCCATCGTCCTCTTTTCACTCTCCATCACATAAGGAGGATTGCTCACAATCAGATCATAGTGACATTCCGCAGGCAGATTGTCGGCAAGAGCATCCTGCTTGAAGAATGTCACATTACCCGATAGCGTTTCGTTATTCTTTCGGGCTATCGCCAGTGCCTCGTCCGAAATATCCCATGCATCCACCTCTGCCTCCGGCAATCGCCGCGACAGAGAGATTGCTATGCATCCACTACCCGTACCGATATCCAGAATTTTCCGGGCCGAACGATTCTCATTGCAAATTAAATCTACCAGTTCCGCTGTTTCGGGACGTGGGATCAGCACTCCCGGTGCCACATGAAAACGCATCCCGCAAAAATCAGCATACCCGCAGATATATTGTATCGGCTCATTTTCGCGCAACCGCAGAATAATGTTCTCCAGTTCGCGCTGTTCACATGCAGATAATGTTATATCTTTGCCCGTGTAAATATCAAGCGCACTGATTCCGAGCATATCGCAGCATATCATCATAGAAAGCGCCCGGATCTCTTCCGGAGGATAAATGCCTTGAAGCGACTGGCGGATATAATCGGTTATACGGTGCATATTTACAATTTGGACGTGCAAAATTAGAAATAATCTATCAAAGGTTATCAGATGGAAGAAGAAAAATACATGAGGCGCTGCATTGAATTGGCACAAAACGGCACATGCAACGCATCTCCCAATCCTACCGTAGGAGCAGTTATTGTTTGTGATGGCCGTATCATCGGCGAAGGATATCATGTCCGTTGCGGCGAGGCTCACGCCGAAGTAAATGCCATACGGTCGGTAAAAGACTGTTCACTACTGAAACGGTCTACAATCTATGTCAGTCTTGAGCCATGTTCGCATTACGGGAAAACGCCACCTTGCGCCGACCTGATCATCGAGAAGCAGATTCCCCGCATCGTAGTAGGATGTCAGGACCCCTTCCCCGAAGTGGCCGGGCGCGGCATCCGGAAGCTACGCGACGCCGGCAGAGAAGTAGTAGTCGGCGTGCTTGAGCAAGAATGCCGGCAACTCATCCGCAAGTTCATCACGCAAAACGTACTCCACCGTCCATACATCACATTAAAGTGGGCAGAATCGGCCGACGGCTTCATTGACACCATACGCACCGGAGGCAGCCCATACCGGCTCTCCTCTCCGCTTACCTCAATGCTGGTACACAAGCGGCGGGCAGAATGCGATGCCATCATGGTAGGCAGACGAACAGCCTTGCTAGACAACCCTTCACTGACCGTACGCGACTGGAAAGGACGGAATCCGCTTCGGGTGGTATTAGACCGCCGGCTCTCCCTCCCCTCCTCTCTCCACCTGTTCGACGGAACGGTGCCAACCCTTGTATTCACCGAGCAGAAGCATCCCGACAAGACAAACGTAGCCTACTGTACCGTCGATTACAGTAAGGACATTCTGCCACAGGTCATGGATGCTCTATATCAGCGGTGTATACAGTCTTTACTGATAGAAGGAGGAAGAGAATTACTGCAATCTGTAATACATGCCGGCCTTTGGGACGAAGCATTCATAGAAGAATGCCCTGCCCTGCTACACACTGGCGTTCCTGCCCCTGACATAGAGAAACGATACCAAAAGGGTGCAGAGAGGTGGTTCGACAGAACGGTCAGACACTACATCCATCCCACACGCTAAGAAATCTGAGGGTATGTCAAAACAATGACTCACCACAGATTACGCAGATTATCACAGATTATTCCAGTTGATTATCTGCACATAACGAACAGCTCTGTGTAAATCTGTGTAATCTGTGGTGGGTTTTGACACACCCCCATGCACGATGTGACGTTCTCATAACAATCCGTATCACGTCACCAATCTTAAAAATAGAACATCCAACTTTTCTGCAAGGCAAAATTTTCATTTCTTCCCGCCGTCGCAGCAGAAAAACGCACGCATTTGCCTATATTCAAAATCAGTTTGATCCCATTTTGCCACGCATCATTTCTTCGTTCTACCAACATCTCAAAAAGAACTTCCATTCTATCACCATTCCAAGTAGCATTAAAGACAAAAAGGCACTTTTACTCCATCCGAAAATAGCTGTAAAATAGCGGAAAAACACACCCGTTTCTGCGTTTTCTCATAAAAAGAGCCGCCGCCTGCAAGCCGAAAGGATAACTTTCGGAAGAGGAAAGGTTGCCCAATCCGTCAGGAAAGGTTAGCTGACACAAGCCGCAACCTTTCCCAATGCATCCGAAAGCCTTCAGAAAGAAGTCCTAAAACAGCAAAAAGAGATTATTTATCCATCCGGGCGGGATTAAAACGTATATTCTTGCAAATTCAAGACCTGTCTGGAAGCTGGAAGGCAAGATTCTTCACCTCCCCCAAAAGGGAAAATCTTAAAAACAGAACATCTCAGATATGCGAGCTCACTACTACCCTCTTCAGAATGGACATTTTCAGCAGACATCTTTTATAAATGTAGGGCAAAGAAGGCATGATGTCTATACAGAAGAAAGGATATTGTTTTCTTTCTGCCTAATACCTGTTAAATCCGTCCTACCCAAGAGGTTTTAAGTAGACAAAATACCCCTCATTATCTATAATTTTATCTAAAACTTATGGAGAATGTTCTTTTTCGGCAAAAATGTTTCTAATTTTGCAACTTGTAATAAACACAATCATTTCAAATGAGAATAAAGTTTTTATCAATCATTGCAAGCTTCTTTATCGCATCATTCCTCATAACCTCCTGCCTTGGAGATAATGAAGACATTGAATACAGTCCTAACGCTACAATCCGTGTATTCGGGCTCGACACAGTCCACGGAGTCAAGTATGTATTCACCATCGATCAGGAACGGGGACTGATCTACAATGAAGATTCATTGCCGGTAGGCTCAGACACAATTATCGACAGAATTCTTATTAACACATTGGTGACAGCATCTGGAATCGTTACTATGAAAAATAAGGACGGTTTAGACTCACTGATCAACACGGAAGATTCCATGGACTTCACAAAATGCATCAACGCTCCCGACGAAGGAGAATACATGAAGCTGAAAGTCTATGCTCCCGACATGTTGGTTACCAAGGAATACAGCCTCAGTGTCAGAGTACACCATTACGATCCCGAAGCCATGTTGTGGACATATATGGGCAATGTAGAAGGAGAAAACATTACCGGAGAGCAGAAATCGGTCATACTCAACGGCGATATACTGACCTATACGGTAGTAAACGGAATTCTGCAAGTCTATAGAAACCCTATGGGCAACAAGGCTGATTCGTGGAGCAAACAGCAAGTGACCGATCAGACTATATTCGGACAGGAGCTTCCCACATCCATACTGTCATACAACGGAAAGCTGTATGCCACTTCCGCCCAAGGAAACGGTGTGGTTTACGAATCCCAAAACGGAACAGACTGGAATGCCTCTAACTTATTTGGAGAGAATAAGGTAGTGCTGTTACTTGCCCCCTTAAAGAATAAAATCACCTTTATACAAGAGACAGACGGGAAACGCTATTTCAACTCAACA
This sequence comes from uncultured Bacteroides sp., assembly GCA_944322345.1. Taxonomy (GTDB): domain Bacteria; phylum Bacteroidota; class Bacteroidia; order Bacteroidales; family Bacteroidaceae; genus Bacteroides. The sequence goes on from CALUOO010000015.1 coordinate 7,821, forward strand.
GACGAGATACTCCGTCACGCAACCTATACATCAAGCACACTACAAGAAGTACCGGATAATTTCCCGACCAAGAATATCTCTTACACCAACTACTATACATACACTTCTCAAGAATGTGTAATGCTGGTAGGAGAAAACAACAGCAATAACGAAGACGATCCGCTTGTGCCTTGGGGATATATGGGCGACCAATGGATTGCTTTCGAACCGGGTAACACCCTGACAAGCTGTCCGAACCTGAAGAATCCGTCTATCATCTACTACAACGACCAGTTCTGCATTTTCGGAGAAGGATTCGACTCATTCTACGTATCCGGTGCAGGAATTGCATGGAAGAAGGCTGGAAAGAAGTTTGGATTCCCCAACTATGTGAGCAATCCTAACGGAATCAATCACGCCCCGTCAATTGATAATCCTGAATTCCGCCAAAGAAAGAACTATTCAATGGTGCTGGATACTGAGAACAAGTTTGTCTACATCATGTTCAGTGCAACAACAGAGGAGATTCAGATTCCGGGGATATTGCCCTTCAAACATCAATCGGAAGTATGGCGCGGTCGCCTGAACCAATATATGTTCGACCTTGCCAATGCTCAATAGAAATGCAAGTTCACGCCTTTAATAGCAAGACATGTCCTACATAGAGCTAATAGACAAGACCAGAATACCTCAGCACGTAGCCATCATTATGGATGGAAACGGCAGATGGGCGAAACGACAGGGGAAAGAACGTTCTTTTGGTCATCAGGCTGGAGCAGAAACAGTGCAGCGGATTACGGAAGAAGCAGCTCGGTTGGGAGTCAAATATCTGACTTTATACACTTTTTCTACTGAGAATTGGAATCGGCCTGCAGCCGAAGTATCAGCACTTATGAATCTGCTGATCCACTCCATACAAGAAGAGACGCTGATGAAGAACAACATACGGTTTTGTGTCATAGGCGATCTTCCCAAACTACCGGAAGAAGTGCAACAGTGCCTTCAGTCTTGCATCACTCACACTTCCGGTAACACCGGCATGTGTCTGGTACTGGCATTAAGTTACTCATCTCGCTGGGAAATTACAGAAGCCGTACGCAACATTGCCAAACAGATTGAAAACGGAGAAGTCACTTCAGAACAAATAACAGATACTTATATAAATGCACACCTGTCAACAAGCTTCATGCCCGACCCGGATCTGCTGATCCGTACAGGAGGTGAAGTGCGTCTGAGCAACTATCTGCTCTGGCAATGTGCATACTCAGAACTTTATTTCTGTGACACCTATTGGCCGGACTTCGACAAAGAGGCATTCAGAAAAGCAATCTATGAATACCAGCAACGAGAGCGAAGGTTTGGTAAAACCAGTGAACAAATCAGCTAACATTAATTGAAACATCAAATTATAACATAAATGCATTATCGTATTTCCTTTATATTCGGACTGTTTATTTGCCTGTTTGGATTTTCAGCGACAGGCTTAGCACAAGATGTCAACATCGACGAAGACTCTAAACCTGTTATCTTGTACTCCAGTACACCCAAGCAGTATGAGATTGCAGACATCAAGGTAGAAGGTATACAAAATTACGAAGACTATGTACTGATTGGTCTGTCCGGTCTCTCTGTAGGCCAGACTATTACCGTACCCGGTGACGAGATTACCAGAGCTATCAAAAACTATTGGAATCATGGACTCTTTTCCGATGTAAAGATTACAGCCGAAAAAATAGAAGGGAAGAAAATATGGTTGAAAATCGCACTGAAGCAACATCCGAGAATTTCTGATGTCCGTTATCACGGAGTCAAGAAGTCGGAACGTACGGATTTGGAAACCAGACTTGGTATGATAAAAGGTATGCAGATTACCCAAAACTCTGTAAACCGTGCCGAGACCGTCATAAAGCGCTATTTTGACGAAAAAGGTTTCAAGAACGCAGAAGTATTTATCAACCGCACAGAAGACCCTGCAAACGAGAATCAGGTGATTGTAGATATCAAAATCGACAAGAAAGCGAAGATAAAAGTTCACGAAATCCAAATTACAGGAAATACAGCACTGAAAGCTTCCAAGTTGAAAAGGGTAATGAAGAAGACAAATGAAAAGGGCAAATTACGTAATTTGTTCCGTACTAAGAAATTTGTACCCGAAAACTATGAGGCAGACAAACAGCTCATTATCGATAAATATAACGAGCTGGGATACCGTGATGCAACCATCACAAAAGACAGTGTATACCAATATGACGAAAAGACCGTTAATGTCTACATGAATATAGATGAAGGTCAGAAGTACTATCTGCGCAATGTAACATGGGTAGGAAACACACTATATCCATCAGAACAGCTCGATTTGCTTCTGCAAATGAAAAAAGGAGATGTCTACAACCAGAAGTTACTGGCAGACCGTACAGTCAATGACGATGATGCAATCGGTAATCTGTACTACAACAACGGTTACCTGTTCTATCATCTCGATCCCGTAGAAATTAATATAGTCGGTGATTCAATCGACCTTGAAATGAGAATATACGAAGGACGTCAGGCTACAATCAACAAAGTAAAGATCAGTGGTAATGACCGTCTGTACGAAAACGTAATCCGTCGTGAGCTGCGTATCCGCCCGGGTGAACTGTTCAACAAGGACAAGCTGATGCGTTCTATGCGTGAAATCCAGCAGATGGGACACTTCGACCCGGAAAAAATATCTCCGGATATACAACCAGATCCGGTAAACGGAACTGTGGATATAGGCTTGCCATTGACATCGAAGGCCAACGACCAAGTCGAATTCTCAGCCGGATGGGGACAAACGGGTGTGATCGGAAAACTGAGTCTGAAATTCACCAACTTCTCGGTAGCCAACCTTCTGCATCCGGGGGAAAACTATCGCGGAATCTTGCCACAAGGTGACGGACAAACATTAACCATCAGCGGACAGACCAATGCGAAATACTACCAATCTTACAGTATTTCTTTCTTCGATCCGTGGTTTGGAGGTAAACGCCCCAATTCATTCTCGGTATCAGCATTCTATTCAATACAGACAGACATCAGCGATCGTTATTATAACGACAGCTATTACAACAACTACTGGAACTACATGAGTGGATACGGTGGCTACGGTTTGTATAACTATAACAACTACAACAGTTACGAAAACTATTACGATCCGGACAAGTCTATCAAGATGTGGGGACTTTCTGTAGGATGGGGTAAACGTCTGAACTGGCCGGATGACTACTTTACATTATCTGCAGAGTTGACATATCAGCGCTATATACTAAAAGAATGGCAATATTTCCCCGTACAAAACGGAAAATGCAATGACTTCAGCATCAACCTGACTCTTGCACGTAACTCTATCGATAACCCAATCTTCCCACGTACTGGTTCTGACTTCTCACTGTCAGTACAGTTCACACCGCCTTACTCATTGTTTGACGGAAAAGATTTCAGCAGTTACTACGATGGCGAATATGTGAAGTCACAAGAATATATGGATGAAATCTACAAATGGTTGGAATATCACAAGTGGAAATTCAAAGCAAAAACATATATCCCATTGATGGATTATATAGCTCATCCCAAATGTCTGGTATTGATGACACGTACAGATTTCGGTCTGCTTGGCCACTATGACAAGTACCGTAAGTCACCGTTCGGAACATTTGACGTCGGTGGTGATGGTATGACAGGATATTCAAGCTATGCAACCGAAAGCATCGCATTACGTGGTTATGAAAACAGTTCTTTGACTCCATACGGTTCAGAAGGTTATGCTTATGCACGTCTGGGCATCGAATTAAGATACCCGTTGATGCTTGAAACAAGTACCAACATCTACGTATTAGGTTTCTTGGAAGCAGGTAATGCTTGGCACGATATAAAGAAATTCAATCCATTCGATTTGAAACGTTCTGCCGGTTTAGGTGTTCGTATCTTCCTCCCGATGGTTGGTATGATGGGTATCGACTGGGGATATGGATTTGATAAGATCAACGGTTCGAAAGAATATGGTGGCAGCCAGTTCCACTTTATCTTAGGACAAGAATTTTAATGTATCACAAAAAGGAAGTAAACATTATGAAGAAAGCTATTCTGTCGGTTATGCTACTGTTTGCTATCAGTATAGCAGCCAGTGCACAAAAATTTGCCTTGATCGATACGGAATACATTTTGGAAAAGATTCCGGCTTATCAAAGTGCTAACGAGCAGTTGCAACAAGCAACAAAAAAATATCAGGCAGAAGTAGAAGCTGTCACTAAAGAAGCTCAAAAGTTGTTTCAAGACTATCAGGCAAAAGCATCTACCCTTTCTGCCGAACAGAAAACAAAACAAGAAGATGCTATTGTAGCCAAAGAAAAACAGGCCGCCGAGCTAAGACGCACCTATTTCGGTCCGGAAGGAGAAATGGCTAAAATGCAAGAACAGCTCATAGCTCCAATCCAAGACCAGATATACGAAGCGGTAAAAGAGCTTTCCCAATTGCACGGTTATGACCTTGTTGTCGACAGAGCTTCAGCAACAGGCGTCATATTCGCCAATCCACGTATCGACATTAGCGACGAAGTACTTAGAAAATTAGGATATTCAAATTAATTTCATACATTTGCGCCAAGAATATATAACAATAAAAATCATTCAAATAATTTATAGAACTATGCTAAAGAAAATTGCACTTGTAATGATGCTGATACTCCCTATGGGCGTATTTGCACAAGACCTGAAGTTTGGTCATATCAACGCTCAGGAAATAATCACCGTAATGCCAGAATTCACAAAGGCACAAAACGACCTGAAAACATTGGAAAAGCAGTATACAGATGATTTACAAAGGACACAAGAAGAATTCAACAAAAAATATCAGGAATTCCAACAGGCTGTAGACTCTCTTCCGGCGAACATTGCAGAAAGAAGACAAAAGGAATTGGAGGATATGATGACACGCCAGAATCAATTTCGTCAGGAAGCAATGCAAGCACTAGACAAAGCTCAAAATGATATGCTGGCTCCCATCTATAAAAAGCTGGACGATGCAATCAAAGCTGTAGGACAAGCAGAAGGAGTTGTCTATATCTTCGACCTTGCCAGAACAAATATCCCTTATGTAGACGAAACTAAGAGTATCAACCTGACAGCTAAAGTAAAAACTCAACTCGGAATTAAATAATATCCGTACAAGTTAAAACAATAAAACGCAAAATGACGCGGGCAGCGCAGATTCTAATAAATCAGTGTTGCCCGCGTCACTCATATCATCCATATATCCAACTATGCAGCAGTATTTATCCCAAGCTCCTGGCCCAATAGGTATATTCGATTCCGGTTACGGCGGATTGACCATTCTCCAACAGATTAGAAAGGTATTGCCTGAATACGATTACATTTACCTAGGAGACAATGCACGCAGTCCTTACGGTTCACGATCTTTCGAAGTCGTATATGAATTCACTCTGCAAGCGGTCAACAAACTGTTCGAAATGGGATGTCATCTGGTAATACTTGCCTGCAACACGGCCTCAGCAAAAGCACTGCGTAGCATACAGATAAACAATCTCCCCAACATAGATCCACAGCGACGTGTTCTTGGAGTGATCCGTCCTACAGCCGAAAGTATCGGTGCACTTACCAAAAGCCGCCATATAGGTATTCTGGCAACAGCAGGGACCATCAATTCAGAGTCTTATCCGATGGAAATCCATAAGCTATTTCCCGATATCCAAGTTCATGGGATGGCTTGCCCCATGTGGGTTCCGCTAATAGAAAATAATGAAGCTTCAAGCGAAGGAGCAGATTACTTTATCCGGAAATACATTGACCAATTACTGGATAAAGATCCGGAAATAGATACAATCATTCTAGGATGTACACACTATCCTATCCTGTTACCCAAGATACGGCAATATACCCCATCACACATACAAATTATTCCACAAGGAGAATATGTAGCAAGAAGCCTGAAAGATTATCTGAGAAGACATCCGGAAATGGTAGAGAAATGTACCCTCAACAGAAGCTGCCGTTTTTATACTACAGAAGCAGAAGAGAAGTTCACAGAATCTGCCAATATATTCCTGAACTCTTCTGTCAAGGTTGAGCACATTTCTTTAGAATAAGATAGAATAAACTAAAATTAACGCATCTTTTCTGCTTCTTTTTTGTTATATATATAGACAAATCCTTTAATACTAACAGTCATGAAAGAAGAAGATTACAGCAAATCGGTAGAAGTATTCTCCGGTTCCCCGTGGGAGGCAGAAATTGTCAAAGGTTTATTAGAGAGCAATGACATCCGTTGCGTGATTAAAGATGGGATTCTAGGAACATTGGCCCCCTATATAGCCCCTTCTGTATCTCTATTAGTAACAGAAGAGGATTATGAAGCAGCCATAGGAATCATTAAAAGCCATGAATCCGCAAACGAATAAAATGCTTTTTCTCGTACATCTTATATGCCGGCAACGAACTTGAAGTGCCTGTCCATTTTTCCCCAGCCACATTGATCCGGGAAGGAAATGGCAGGCAATCCTCTTTTCAAAGGGGACAAATCTGCTATACTTTTGTTTCATATCCTCATTATAATTATATTTGCGCTTTCAAATCGTAAGGAAAAGAGATGAAAGAAAAGTATACCCGAATTGCCATTAAGGTAGGTAGCAATGTACTGACACGACTTGATGGCACGCTTGACATTACACGTATGTCGTCACTTGTTGACCAGATAGCAGAACTTCGTAAAGAAAAGATAGAGGTTATCCTGATCTCATCAGGAGCAGTAGCTTCCGGAAGAAGCGAAATTCATCCACGAAAAAAGCTCGACAGCGTAGACCAACGCCAGCTGTTCTCTGCTGTGGGACAAGCCAAACTTATCAACCGGTACTACGAACTGTTCCGCGAACACGGCATTACCGTCGGTCAGGTGCTGACCACCAAAGAGAGTTTCTCCACACGCCGCCACTACCTGAACCAAAAGAACTGTATGAGCGTGATGCTTGAAAATGAAGTAATCCCCATCGTCAACGAGAATGACACAACTTCTGTCAGCGAGCTTATGTTTACAGACAACGACGAGCTGTCGGGGATGATTGCCTCGATGATGGATGTACAAGCGTTAATTATCCTCAGCAACATTGATGGAATTTACAACGGAAACCCCTCTTTACCGGATTCAACCGTTATCCGTGAAATTGAACACGGGAAAGACTTGTCACACTATATACAAGCCACCCGCTCAAACTTCGGCCGAGGAGGTATGCAAACCAAAAGCAACATTGCGCGTAAAGTAGCAGACGAAGGTATCACTGTTATCATAGCCAATGGGAAACGAGACCATATTCTGACAGACCTCATCCAACATCCGGAGCAAACACTATGTACACGTTTCATCCCTTCAAAAGAGCCAGTATCAAGTATAAAGAAATGGATAGCCCACAGTGATGGATTTGCCAAAGGGGAAATTCATCTTAACGATTGTGCAAGCCAACTGCTCAGTTCGGACAAGGCAACCAGCATACTGCCCATAGGCGTCACACGCATAGAGGGAGAATTCGAGAAGGATGACATTGTACGCATCATCGACAGCAACGGCAATCAGGCAGGAGTGGGAAAAGCCAACTACAACTCACAGCAGGCACGCGAAGTGATGGGAAAGCACGGAAAGAAAGTATTGGTACATTACGACTACATGTACCTATCATAAGAAAGAAACAAGGTAACTATATATTTTGCACAGCGCTATGCACAAAAGTGCATTGTTTTGTGCAAAAAAGTGCATTGCCCTGTGCAAAAAGATAAAGAAGGCAAAGAATAAATGAAGAATTAAGGATAAAGGATGACGGATGAAGAACGAAGTAAATTACTTGTCCACTCATCTACCTGTAAACTCGTCCTCTCGTCAATTCACCATCCCTATTCCGGCTGCAGCTCGCCCCGCGACGGGAGCTGCTTCCAGCCTTCGCCAAACGTGTCATAAGCATCGGTCACCACGACAAAAGCACGTGGATCAGCTTCTTTGATTACATGCTTCACGGCATTCACTTCCTTATGGCTGACTACCAAGAACAGCATTTCTTTCTCTGCTCCCGTATAGAGTCCACAACTTTTAATACAGGTTGCCGTACGATCTAAATCCTTTAAGATAAAACGATGCAGTTGCACCATTTCCTTGTCGCTAATCACAAACATCAGTTTATCGTCCTTTGCCCCATTAATCACGTAAGCCAATACACGCGAAATAACAAAAATAGATATCAACGAATAAAAAGAAAGATACCACGAAGGTTGCTCGATATCTTCGGCACTGCCTATTCCAAAACCAATGACCAGCAAACCAAAGCAGACAACTGTAGCATCTACCAACAATATAGCACGCGAAAAACGGATATGTGCATACTTCTGCAAAATCATAGCAATAATGTCACTTCCTCCAGTAGTAGCCTGATTGCGGACCACAATACCACTGCCAACCCCGATAATCGCAGCACCGATAATGCAAGTCAACATCAAATGATCTGTCATATTCAACATACCACCGAGCAATTGAGCAGGGTCGAGCCGTTCAAGAGCCTGCTGTGAAGGATAGACAAGTCGCGACAGTCCGTTCATCATCAGCGGCGTGATCAGAGCAGCCACTAATGTCCTCGCTCCAAGTTTTGCACCCAACAGCAAGGCCGAGAGAATCAGCAAAGGAATGTCAAACATATATCCAAAAGTTCCCACCTGAATAGAAGGAAATAAATTATGTAACACAATACTTGCTCCATACACACCACCCGGAACAATGTTGTATGGGTTGATAAAAAACACAAAACCGGAAGCCACAATAGCACTTCCTAAAAATATACCTCCCCACGAAGCCCACCATTTCAGCTGCAAAAGCGGTTGACACAGTTGCCTTAATCTCTCTGATTGTCTACTCATACGCTTCTTATTTCTATTTTTATGCAACAAATATACATCTTTTCACCCAATCAGTCTGCATTTAACAGCTGTTTTTCGCATTTGCCTACTATTATCAGCTCAGACAAATATACCACTTTCTGACTGCACCACACCAAAATCACATTGCCACTTACACACCATCAAACATAATCATTTGTATGCAAAACAAAAAGTTATACTGAAAATTCCGAAAGTAAAAAGCCACTGAAATGCGACAATATTTCACAAAAATCCATACATTTGCGAACAACAATAAAAAGTCATTGATTATAACTTAAAAACACACCATCATGATTATCGCAGGTATTATCATCGCTGTTTGCTTGTTGATTATTATCGGAAGCTACAACTCACTGGTCAGAAAACGCAATAACGTGGACAATGCTTTCGGAAGCATTGACGCCATGCTGAAAAAAAGATTTGATCTGATTCCCAACATTGTTGCCACTGTGCAGCAATATGCCAAGCACGAAGAGAGCCTTTTCTCCAAGGTAACAGAGATGCGGACAAAAGGATATGAGCAACTAAGCAGCGAAGACAAAGCTGAATTTGACAAGGCGTTCACACAGGCAAGCCGTAAATTCATAGCTGTTGCCGAGAACTATCCGGAGCTAAAAGCCTCCGAGAATTTTCTCCAATTGCAACGCACACTGAACGAAGTGGAAGAACAGCTTTCTGCCGCACGAAGGACATATAATGCCAACGTCACCGACTACAATAATGCTGTCATGACTTTTCCCTCCAATCTTATCGCCGGCATGTTCGGGTTTACTGCCAAGACCGTACTCTCCATCCCCGAAGAGGAACGGCAGAACGTAAATGTGAAGAACCTCTTCCAGTCGTAAGTATACCAACAGGAACTCTGAATTTTAAACGCAAAGCTCAAAATGGGAACATCATTTGATGCCATTTACAACAGATTGGAGCCACATATCGACGCTTTTGAGTCCAAGCGTCGGGCTTTATTTTCCAAGGGACTCAGAAACGGAGCCATCACAGCAGGCATTATCATTCTAGTGAGTCTCTTTTTCATCCAAAGTCTCGGCTTCTTTCTGTGGATAATAATAGGTCTTGCCATAATTATCGGAATCACTATCCTCAATTCACAATCTGGCGAACTGTGTGCCTATTACAAGACACACATCGTCCCCCCCATACTGAACGAAGTAGTACCAAACGTACACTACGAACCGGGCATGGGAATATCCGAGGAAACATTCTGCACCTGTAAGCTGTTTCCGACCCCCGACCGTTATTCATCGGAAGATTTTATTTCGGGCAGGGTAGACAAAACCGATATCTGCTTTTCGGAAGTACACGCCGAAGAGCGTCATGTCTCCACCACCAAAAACGGAACACGGGAATATTGGACAGATATTTTCCGCGGGTTCCTGTTCATAGCCGATTTTCATAAAGATTTCTCGGGACGAACTATCCTCTACCGAAACTCATGGTTCAAGTTCCGCTTTGGAAGCGAGAAGCGAGTAAAGTTGGAGAACAGTACGTTCGAAAACTGTTTCGACGTCTTTTCTACCGACGAAATAGAAGCACGCTACATACTTTCACCCTCGATGATGGAACGTCTGGTGGAAATGAACAACCGTCTGGGCAACAACGTGACAATAAGTTTCTGCCATTCCAATGTCTATATCGCCATACCCGATTCGAGAAACCATTTTGAAGCAAGTGTGTGGCAACCTCTGACACGAAGAAATCTGGAAGAAGAGTTTCAGACAGTCAGTGATCTGGTACAAATCGTAGACGAGCTGAATCTGAATCTAAGAATCTGGACAAAAGAATAAATAATAAATTGAAGGATTAAGAATGAAGAATGAAGAGCTGAATCTCAATTCAATATTCACAGCCGTACAAGCAGCCGGGCGGGAGTTGGCACTGCTGGACGATGCCACCATCAACCGGATACTGCTTGCTGTAGCCGATGCAACAATCAAGGAAAGTTCATTTATTCTGGCTGAAAACCGGAAAGATCTGGAGCGGATGGACCCGGCCAACCCCAAATACGACCGACTGAAACTGACCGAAGAGCGTCTCGCCGGCATTGCCACCGATACACGGAATGTAGCCACTCTTCCCTCCCCGCTGGGTAGGGTGCTGAAAGAGACCATACGACCCAACGGAATGAAGCTGACAAAAATCAGCGTTCCCTTCGGAGTGATAGGCATTATTTATGAAGCACGACCCAATGTGAGCTTCGATGTATTTGCCCTCTGCCTGAAAAGCGGCAATGCCTGTATTCTGAAAGGTGGGAGCGATGCCGACTGTTCAAACCGCGCCATCATCAGTGTGATACACCGGGTGTTGCAACAGTTCAACATCAACCCACACATCGTAGAACTGTTACCTGCTACCCGCGAGGCAACCACCGAGTTGCTGCATGCCACAGGCTATGTAGATCTGATTATTCCCCGCGGCAGCAGCAATCTGATCCACTTTGTCAGAAGCAACGCTACCATTCCCGTCATCGAAACAGGAGCTGGAATCTGCCACACCTACTTCGATGAGTTTGGCGACAAGGAAAAAGGAGCAAACATCATTTTCAATGCCAAAACACGCCGTGTTAGTGTATGCAATGCATTGGATTGCCTCGTTCTGCACAAGGCACGGTTGGGCGACCTGCCATGCCTCTGTGAAAAGCTGGCAGAAAAGCACGTCGTTCTCTATGCCGACACCGATGCCTATCCGGTTCTGAAGGGAAGGTATCCCGAGGAGCTCCTGCAACATGCGACGGACGAAAGTTTCGGCACTGAATTTCTGGACTACAAGATGGCCATCCGGACAGTCGGCAGTTTCGAAGAAGCCTTAGAACATATCCGCACCTACAGTTCCAAACACAGCGAATGTATCGTGACCGAGGATAAAGAGCGAGCAGCACAGTTTATCCGTATCGTAGACGCAGCCTGTGTTTACACCAACGTTTCAACCGCCTTTACGGACGGAGCACAATTCGGATTGGGGGCAGAAATAGGCATCAGTACACAGAAACTGCATGCCCGTGGTCCGATGGGGTTGGAAGAGATAACCTCCTACAAATGGATTATCGAAGGTAATGGACAGACAAGAAGCTCTTGACATTGATAAGCTTTGAGTCATAAGCGTCCCCAATGAGACGCTAGCCACTCAGAACTTATAACGCCCAAGATTTATAACTCATAACTTAAAACTCATAACTCAACATGAAGAAATTTACCTGTGTGCAAGACATCGGCGATTTAAAATCCGCACTTGCCGAAGCTTTCGAGATTAAAAAAGACCGTTTCAAATACGTAGAACTGGGACGTAACAAGACATTGATGATGATTTTCTTCAACTCAAGTCTGCGAACCCGGCTCAGCACGCAGAAAGCCGCATTCAATCTGGGTATGAACGTCATGGTGCTCGACATCAATCAGGGTGCATGGCGGCTGGAGACAGAACGGGGAGTAATTATGGATGGCGACAAACCTGAGCATTTGCTGGAAGCCATTCCCGTCATGGGATGCTACTGCGACATAATCGGTGTCCGCTCGTTTGCCCGTTTTGAAGACCGCGATTTCGACTACGAGGAAACCATCCTCAACCAGTTCATCAAGTATTCCGGACGACCGGTATTCTCGATGGAGGCTGCCACCCGGCATCCGCTTCAGAGTTTTGCCGACCTCATCACCATCGAAGAGTATAAAAAGACACCGCGCCCCAAAGTGGTCATGACATGGGCTCCCCACCCCCGTCCATTGCCACAGGCTGTGCCCAACTCGTTTGCTGAATGGATGAATGCGACGGACTATGATTTTGTCATCACCCACCCCGAAGGCTACGAACTGGCTCCGCAATTCGTAGGCAATGCCCGGGTAGAATACGACCAGATGAAAGCGTTCGAAAGCGCTGACTTCATCTATGCCAAGAACTGGGCGGCATACGCCGGCGACAACTACGGACAGATACTGAGCAAAGACCGCGACTGGACGGTGAGCGACCGTCAGATGGCAGTAACCAACAACGCTTATTTCATGCACTGCCTGCCCGTGCGCCGGAACATGATTGTGACCGACGACGTCATCGAAAGCCCGCAGTCTATCGTCATCCCCGAAGCCGCCAACCGCGAGATTTCGGCAACCGTAGTGCTGAAACGGCTGATAGAAAGCCTGTAACACTCTTTTTGGAATGACGGACGGGCAACAGAGTATCCGCTTTGCGTACTTCCCAGCCCATCCGCCCTCCCCTAAAATCTATCATCAACAAACTTTCTACAAACAACGCCATCATGAAAACTAAACTGGCCATTCTCCTCTTCTGCCTGCTGTCGGCAGGCACGGCATCCGCCCAAGACTCTCTCAAAGTTACCCAAGCGACGCCGCAGACGAGCGACATCCTCACTATCTTGGAAACAATGGACATCTACCTGTACCGTTTCGACCTGAAAGAGTTCTTGAACGACACATACACAATGAGCATCTACATCGACGAATATACGAAAGACGCCCCCGCCACACGATTCCAGACACTAAGGCTAGGGAACAACATAACCTCGCTAGACGAAGTGCCAGAGGAACATCGGGAAGGATTCCGGGAACTGAAAAACATCCCCGCCGACAAGAATGAATGGAACAGCATCGAGGAATTATCCATCTACATCAGACAGCAGAAAGATTCCACCGCCCGCGTCACGTTCAACATACCGAAAAACAGCCGTCGCTCGGCATTACTAAAGCTAAAACCTGTCGGTAAACAGCAAATCTACTTCTATGTTCCCCGCCCGTTCCAACTGAAAACCGTAAGCAAAGGCGAACAGATGCAAATCCCCCTCCTCCTCTACGGCTCCGGATGGGTGGACACCAGTGTACAGGGACGCGAGCTTATCCGCTTCTGTGGAGAATCACAGATAGACCCGGCAATGAAGGCAGATATACTGAAGGAGACGCCCCACTACTATGTGATAGGGTTGGAACTGAAACTGGATGTACCGGACAAGAAGTGATAGCCCAAATTAGAATCATTTTCCGGGCTGACATCAGCCGATATTCCAACAATTTTTTGAGCTTGCCCGTTTCCTGCAAAAGGTTGCCGAATATGTACGACATGGGCATGTCGTGCTACATGAGATGAGCATGTCATACAGTACGGGATGTACATCTCGTGCAAGTATTTTCTTCTTTACATAAGAACGGACAGAGCCTGCCCACATATATAATACAGCTAAAAATTGCAAACCTTATACTTTTCCTTTACTTTTGCCAACGAAGCTAATATCAATCAGATTACTAATCAATTTACTAACTTAATACCACAATGAGAAAAATTACCTTTAGTTTACTTCTCTGTTGTCTGGCGACGTATCTGTTCGCCCAACAACCTTTAGGCGGCTTCCTCTACGGAACAGAACAACAACCCACTGGAAAGGAATGGGAATCCCCTCAAAAGCTGTCGCTCAACAAAGAGCAACCGCGTGCCTACTTTTTCTCGTTTGGCGACGTGGCAAGCGCACAGGAAGTACTTCCACAACACAGCCAGTACTGGCAAAGCCTGAACGGGCAGTGGAAATTCCACTGGGCTCCCAATCCAGACGAACGCCCACAGCAGTTCTACGAAACAAGCTACGACGTCAGCACATGGGACAATATCAACGTTCCTTCCTGCTGGAATGTGGCAGGCATTCAGAAAGATGGTTCGCTGAAATACGGCGTACCCATCTACTGCAACCAGCCGGTAATCTTTAAACACTCCGTTGCCGTAGGCGACTGGAAAGGCGGTGTAATGCGCGAGCCTGCCAAAGACTGGACAACGTATAAATATCGCAACGAAGTAGGTTCGTACCGCCGCACATTCACCATACCGGAAGAATGGAAAGACCGGGAAGTGTATATCAACTTCGACGGTGTCAATTCTTTCTTCTACCTTTGGATTAATGGAAAATATGTCGGTTTCTCGAAAAACTCACGAAACACAGCAGCCTTCGACATCACTCCCTATCTGACAAAGGGTGAAAACATGGTTGCAGTGGAAGTATACCGCAACTCCGACGGATCGTTTCTCGAAGCTCAGGATATGTTCCGCCTGCCGGGCATCTTCCGCAATACCTATCTGACCGCAACAGCAAAGGCACAGATCCGCGACATGAAAATCATCACTACTCTAAACGAGGGAAGTGCAACGATAGACATCACAGCCATGATGCGCAATCTGAGCAAAAAGAAAATCAAAGACTACACTATCGGATACAGTATTTACGAGAACAAACTTTACTCGGACGACATCGTAACCCAGATAGGAAAGCCTGTTATCTCTGCAGAAATAGATTTGGACAAGGGAGAAAGCACAACAGTGAGCACAAAGTTTGGAATAACAAACCCCAAACTGTGGTCGGCAGAGAAACCCAGCCGCTATACACTGGTAGCCAAGCTGCAAGACCGGAAAGGACGGACGATAGACATCGTCTCCTCACACTTCGGCATCCGACAGGTAGAGATCCGCGATACGGAGGCCAAAGATGATGAATTCGGACTGGCAGGACGCTATTTCTACGTCAACAACCGTCCGGTGAAACTGAAAGGAGTAAACCGTCAGGAAATCAATCCCAATACAGGAAACACAATTACCCCGGAACAGATGCAAGAAGAAATCATGATTATGAAACGGGGTAACATCAACCACGTTCGTAATTCGCACTATTCGTGCAACCCCTACTGGTACTATCTGTGCGACAAATATGGTATCTATCTGGAGGACGAAGCCAACTTGGAAAGCCATGAATACTACTATGGTGACGCTTCGCTGTCGCACGTCCCGGAGTTTGAAGATGCTCATGTGGCACGTGTCATGGAGCTGGTTCATGCCCATGTCAATCACCCGTCCATCGTAATATGGTCGCTGGGAAACGAAGCCGGTCCCGGTAAGAACTTCGTCACAGCCTATAATGCCATCAAGGCTTTCGATACCAGCCGTCCCGTGCAGTACGAGCGTAACAACGACATCGTAGATATGGGTTCCAACCAATATCCCTCTATCGCATGGACCCGTGAAGCCGTCAAAGGGAAATACAACATGAAATACCCGTTCCATATCTCGGAATATGCCCATTCTATGGGAAATGCCGGTGGTAATCTGGAAGATTACTGGGAGGCAATAGAATCGACCAACTTCTTCTGCGGTGCCGCCATCTGGGACTGGGTAGACCAGTCGCTCTACTACTACGACAAGGAAAGTGGTGAAAAGTTCCTTGCCTACGGTGGAGATTTCGGCGACAAGCCCAACGACGGCATGTTCTGCATGAACGGTATCCTGTTCCCGGGACATAAGCCCAAACCGGAATACTACGAAGTGAAGAAAGTGTATCAGAATGTAGGTGTCAAAGCTATCGACATCACAAAAGGCGAAATCGAAGTGTTCAACAAAAACTACTTCGAGCCGATGACCGGTGTGGAAATGGTATGGTCGCTGTGGAAAGACGGACAGAAAATACAAGAAAGCAATGCCTTCAAAGGTGCACGCAACATTCTTGGCGCACGCGAACGCGGACGCTACACCATCCCGTTCGACTATAAGCGTTTAGACGCCAACAGCGAATATTTCGTAAAAATCCAGTTCCTGCTCGCCCAAGATATGCCATGGGCCAAAAAAGGATTCGTACAAATGGAAGAACAGCTCCCGGTAAAAGCTGCCAATCCATATCCTAGCATTGCACAAAGCGTACATGGAGAAAATGTAAACTTCATCCCCGGTAAAGATATTCACGTAGCTAAAGGCAGTAATTTTGAAGCGACTTTTGACAACAGCACAGGAACAATCTACAGTCTAACCTATCACGGAAAGACAATCTTTGAGAAAGGGAATGGTCCGAAGCTGGATGCCCTCCGTGCTCCGGTAGACAATGACAACTGGATTTATACACAATGGTTTGCCCACGGATTGCACAACCTGCAGCACAAAGTAATCAGCGAAACTCATTACCAGCAAACGGACGGTTCGGTAGTCATAGCCTATACTGTTGAATCGCAAGCGCCCAATGCTGGTATTATCAAAGGAGGAAGCTCAGGACATTACACCATCAGCGAAGGCAAAGCATTCGGCCCCGACGACTTCAAGTTTACAACCAATCAGATTTGGACAGTCTATGTAGATGGTTCTATCGAACTGGAAAGCACCATTTCTTCCAATAATCCTAGTCTGGTTCTTCCCCGGTTGGGTTATGTCATGAAAACTCCGCAAAAATTAAACAATTATACTTATTATGGCCGCGGACCTCAGAACAATTACAACGACCGCAAGAACGGAGCATTCATACAGCTGTATAACAGCACGGTGAAAAAACAATTTGTTCACTTCCCGAAACCACAGTCAATGGGCAACCGTGAGGATGTCCGCTGGTGTGCATTGACAGACAACGACGGTAAAGGAGCGCAGTTCATCTCTACATCTACCTTCTCCACATCGGCCTTGCCTTGGTCGGCACTACAGATGACCTTAGCCCCTCATCCCTATCAGTTGCCTGAATCGGACGGCAATTATCTGCATCTCGACTTAATGGTAACCGGGTTAGGCGGTAACAGTTGCGGTCAGGGCGGTCCTCTCGAAGAAGATCGTATCAAAGCTGGCACACATTCCATGGGATTCATTATCCGCCCAGCAGGCAAGAACCTGATAGAAACTTCCAAAGTTTCTGCTGCCGGTGAGATGCCATTGGGTATTTCACGCGACCGTAGCGGTAAAGTAAGCATCACAACACAAAAGGCGGGCGCAGTGATATGCTACAGTCTGAACAACAGCAAGAAAGTATACACTTACACTGGTCCTATCGACCTGCGTACAGGAGGTACAATCACCGCTTGGTATAAGGGAAATGAAAAATTACAAGCGACTGTCAGCTACAGCAAGATAGAAAATATCCCATTAGAAGTTGTATATGCAAGCAGTGTAGAAAGTGGAGAAGGAGATCCGGAACATCTGGTAGACAACGATCCGGGCACTATCTGGCACACAATGTACTCGGTTACAGTAGCCAAGTATCCACACTGGGTAGATCTGGACTGTGGTGAAGTGAAAACTATTAAAGGATTCACCTATCTGCCACGTCAGGATAGTCCTAACGGACATGTCAAGGAATACAAATATCAGATCAGTAATGACGGCAAGAACTGGAGCGAGCCCGTTGCTTCCGGTCAATTCGAAAACAACAAAAAAGAGCAACGTATCATGCTGAAGCAACCCGTAAAAGCACGCTACGTACGCTTTACAGCACTGAGTTCTCAAAACGGACAGGACTTTGCATCCGGTGCAGAGCTAGGCGTTCTGGCCGACTAAATATAATCAACAAAATATGAGCAATTTACCTTCATGCCTATCAGAGGGTAAATTGCTCATAATTTTTTTCATGCCACCCATCAAGCCCAATTAGCGGCTAATTCTTTTATAAACAAATACAGATTCTGTAGCCAATGGTGAACGGCAGGAGCAGACAACAAGGTTTTCATATCAAACATACACTGCAAAATAGAGATTGCTAAAGCCAGCGAAGAACAAAGTGTAATCACTCTCAGCCTCACACGCTGCCTTTTCATATCCCTTATTACCGGATAGTAAATAGAATGCTGGAAACATTGCAATTCTTTGTCGATGGTATGTAGCTCTTTCAATCGTTCTGCAATATCCGATTTAATATGAGTAAGTTCTGTTTCTGATGTAGCATTGGTAATTTGTTCTATCATCAACGACACCTGTTCATATATATTCAAAGAGATTCCACATTCTAAATTTCCCGGCTGATCTCCAACTATAATCCGATTATTGATCAGGCCATGGATAGGCTGTGCCATCTCCATTGTTTTCTCTTTTACTTTCCGGCGTTTCCCTAAAACAGATTTGTGACGTTTTGATTCCCATTCATCAGATATTCCCTTAGAATAGTTATACAGTTGTAAGGTAGGATACTCATACGCTTGAATATTCACAAGATGAGTATATTGATCGCGCGAATTATTTATGAAATACAATTTGATATAACGGATCTGTCTGGGAGAAGATTCAAAAAAGAATTCTTGCCAACCGTTGCTCCCGTTATACAAAGTATCATATACAACTTCCCATTTCAATTCTTTGCAGTTACTCTCTGATACAGATGCATCATCCGCAATCAATAACCTGTAAAGATACCGACGTCTACTTGACTGTTTCTTGCCCGATCCGCAATTGTCCCACAAGAGAAAACGGATATAGGAAATCGGCTTAGGCTCACGCAAATCAAATATAATCCATCCCGGATTGCTTATTTTATGGAAGCCCTTTTCCGCGTCATAATAGGGTATTTTCTTCTCATCACCCTCCAAACAAACCAGATTTCCGATAGTCTCCGAATTCCTTTTTACATTTCCATCCGAATCAAATATGACAACGGCAGGGTCTTCCAGATAATTCACATTTCCCATCTTATTCCACAATAATAATGATTAACCAAATGATAAAGGAAATAACGGTCAGCACAACTCCGATTATACCATCTCGCGCATTTTTCCTAAAATCTTTTTTAAGCCTTCCGCTAACTGGCTCTGAAATTAATTTTCTCAACTCGTCAATTTTTCCATTTACAGCCTCCAGTTCCTTCGATTTTTCAAACAAATAATCTATAAGTTGCAGATACTTGTCTTTCAGCTCCGAAGAAATACCATTTCTTGGCATAATATTCTGAATTCGTCCGGAAAGGTCTAACAACTGATTTGCCAACGGATAAGCGTCCCCCTGTTCCCACTCAAAAGCAGCATCACAAATCTGTATATCTCCTTTCATAAACTCCGGAACCATTTCCTGAAAAGCATGCAGCCGCACAATATGAAAACCAGAGTTACGCAGATTATGTATGGCATGGACACGGATATAGCGAACCTGACAATTCTCTCGGAATAAGAAACTTTGCCATCCTTTCCGGTATTTATTCAAAGAGCCTGTCGTGTCATATACAACCTGCCAATTATAGCGGTCTACAGAACAAAGCAAACGATACACATAAAGCTGATTGGTACACGCGCTTTTATTCCAATACACATTTCGAGGATCTTCAAAGTCCCATAATTGGAACGATATCTGTTTCACCTCATAAACATTTTCCAGATCAACCGTTATGTATCCCGGCCAATGTGTTGCACAATAGCCACTTTTCGTATCATATTCATTCTCTTTCCCGTCTGTCAACGGTTCGTAGTGATTACAAATAGTATCAAGGAAGATTAATCCCTGCGAAGCAGCATTCAGTTTACAACACAATTAATAGAAAGTACATACTTAACTGATCATCATATTCCTTATGCCTTTCCAACAGTGTCCTTACTACTATTTCTGTTCCTGTTCTCCTTTTCCAAAAGCACGATATCCTAAAGGAGTAAAACCTGTGTGCTTCTTGAAAAACATAAAAAAGTACTCCGTCGACTGAAATCCCAAGGAAAAAGAGATTTCTTTTACTGACAAAGGCGTATCAATCAATAACTGTTTTGCCTTTCGCAATTTTAATTCCTGGAAGTATTTCGCAGGAGCATATCCTGTATACTCTTTAAATATACGCCGAAACCAAGAATAGCTGATATTCAATTTCATGGCCAGGTCTTCCGGTTCGAGATTACTTGCTATATTTTCGTTCATTATTATTTTAGCCTGTTCTATTTTAGAACTCATGTCACTCACCTCGAACATTTTATTTTTGGATACCGACAGAACCAGCCCAATCATATGAAAAACAATGCCAGAAAGATACTGCTGAGAAGCAATACGGTCAGCTTCTGCAATTTTGATGGCACGTGCAAAAAGGGAAGTAAGCTCCGAATTTATACCGATTTCTAGAATCTGCTGTTCACGAGTCAAAAACGATTCTGCAATCAAGCGATCAATGACATGACCTTCGAAACCAATATAATATTCAGTCCATCCAGTCTCCTTCAATGGGCGGTAAGTATGCCATTGTCCCGGGAATAAAACCATCAGATGCCCTTTGGATATTCGTTTCTCGGAGGTTGATTCGGAAGCAAAAGTACCTTGCCCGTCAGCAATATATACAAGTTGATATTCACGTAAGATTCTCCCTTTCTCAGCATTAAAGAAATATCCGGAAGGGTGTTCACGCAACGGATAAGACACTCCGGGAGGTATGGACTGGTATCCCACAGTGTTTACCCACAATCCGAATTTCCTGTCTCTATCGTTTACAATCAGATATTTAAACTCCAGCCCCGTATTTCCCGTGTCAGTCATAAGCGGTATTATATATTAAAAATATGAATCATGAATAAAGTATTTAAGGATAAGGTAGATAATAATCCAGAGAAATCGTCCAAGAGAAATGCTCTCGGACGATTTTAAAACAACAAGTGCTATTTTACTTCTTCTATCTGGACACTCAGGATACCAGCAGCCGCATCAGGCAAAGGCATAATTTTCAAGCGCAAAGCTTCTGCAGTAATTTCTTCACCCGGATGAACCATATTGTATTGGTCTTTCAGCATACGGTATTCATCTGTCACATAAATAGGAAACGCTTTCCATTCCCCGTTCTGCTTATACTCCAGCGACCATGACTTAGGAATCTGTACACCTCCATTGTCATCATACCAATACACAGAAAAGCTTTGCAATGTAACAGGACGTTTCAAAATAAGCTCAACAGTCTGCTCTTTACCTTTTTGTGGCCAGCTTGTCCACCGCGGAATAGAAGTATCAAAAGAACTGGCCGGATATCCATTGGTTACCATGGCATACACATCATCCTGATCAAATGTATGTGTTGCTTTTACATCAGCAATATACTCAGGAATTGTAGGAATAGAAGCATTTGCCAACGAATCGTTCTCCGGCAGCCACACAATCATAGCGTCATCTCCACGATTATCCCAAGCGTAATAGGGAATTAAAGTAAGCCGGTCAACTTTTTCGTCTTGTACCGAGTGTGCCGGAAGGGTTATAAAATCAATATACTTCCACAGTCCATCTGTCCCTTTGGCAATATTTGTATCTGACGACGGAGCCACAACATAACTTGCCGGCATAGCTACATTATCCACAGCCTCAGCACAGTAAACCAACGGACCACGTGTTATACACAAACGATCTTTATCAGCCTCAACCTGAGAAACAGCCTTATTGTAACGGACAGCCATAGGAAGTTGCAGTTCTACACGGTCTCCAGCTTTCCAAGTACGATTGATTGTCACAAAACCTTTATTCAATTTGACAGAAATTTCTTTGCCATTCAGCAAAACCTTCCAGTCAGCTGGCTGGTCGTTCAAATAACTATATAATTTACCGGGCACAAACTGTTTACCCGTCCATGTTGGAATGCGGAAACGCATAGCAAATTTCTGTTCAGACTGCTCCGGTGTAATTTCAAAACGCACTGACTCATCAAAAGGATAATCTGTGTCCTGTTTGATGGAAACATGACCAGCAGCGAGAGGAATCACTGTAGATGTACCAGCATAAAAAGTACAATAGATTTCATCACTTGTATGAGCATACATCATGCCCGGTATCTGAGGTATCAGACGAGCAATATTAGAAGGGCAACAAGCTGTTCCAAACCAAGGAGAACGTCCTTTTACTCCCTGATTAAAAGCATTGCGTGCATCAGTTTCCAACGGATTTACATAAAAGAACTTGTTCCCCTCCAAATTTACACCTGCTAATACATTATTATATAGAGCCACCTCGGCAACATCAACATATTTAGCATCCTTCTCAGCCAAAAACATCCGATAGTTGAACATTACATTACCCACCGCTGCGCAAGTTTCATTGTAAGCATCCTTATTGGGAAGTACGTACTCTGGGCCAAATCCTTCAATGCCATGAATAGCTCCCAATCCGCCGGTAATGTGCATCCTTGTGTCTACAATATTACACCAAATGCTGTCAAGAGCCGGTTCCAAAGTCTTATCGCCTGTTTGTGCCAGAACGTCGGCCATACCTGCATAAAGATAAGTGGCACGAACTGCATGTCCCACAGCTTTCGTCTGTTCACGAACCGGCAAATGCTGTTGCGCATAGCTGGGTGCCATTACTCCTTCGCCCTCAGGCCGATAAGTCACGCCACGAATATCAATAAACTTTTTGGCCATCTGCAGGTAAAGTGAATCCCCTGTTGCATGATACAGTTTCACCAATGCAAGTTCTATTTCTTCATGTCCGGGAGCCTGGTTTACAGGTTTTCCATCATTATACTTAGGATCTCCTTCGAAAAAGACATGGTTGATATGACGTGCATTCTTTTCGGCTATTTTCAGCCATTTATCCTTCCCTGTTGCCTGATAATAAGCGACTGCACCTTCGTACATATGCCCCATATTATACAGTTCATGACTATGAAGAACCCACGAATATGGCTTATCACCCATTCCGCCACCTCCCCAATGTTCATGATTGGCCGAAACGCCTGTCGTGTGGGATTCATACAAATATCCATCCTCTTCCTGTGCATTTCCTATCAAGTCGATAATACTGTCCATCGTATGCTCCAACGCAGGATCTTTTTCCAAAGTAAGCAGATAAGCAGCACCTTCCATTACTTTATAAAGGTCGGATGCTACAAAACGATGAGGAAATGGAAGTTCATCTTTAATACCGTGCAAATAATTTCCGGTTTTACGTAAATTGTCCATGGCAGGACGCACTTTATCCAAAGCAAAAGGAACAAGTACCTCTTTCTGGATTTGTAAACGCGGCAGCCAGAAATGATCTTCCAACGTTACTTCATTGAAGGGAATCGGCTGGAGTACTTCTGTACTTTCCGGTCTATCCACCGAAGTACACGATGCAAGAAAGAATGATGTAAACAGCGTACAAATGATTGTGTTTGTCTTCATGTTTAATGACATTTGTTATTAAAAACTGATATTTTGAGCGAAGATATACAAATAAATGGTGCTTTCCAACATCTGAATAATATAAAAAGAGCGGTTACACTTTCATCACGAGAGCATAACCGCATAAATTAAAAGGACAAGTATATGCAATTATTTCGGTAATCCGAAAACCTTGCTCATTTCAGTCATTTGTTCCCGGCTCATTCCTTCCGGTTCAAACCCCATATTTTTAGCAGCAGCATAAATCAATGCAGATTTGTTCAGCACGTCAACTTGGTCGAAAGCCTGCATCACATCCTTATCTACCGCAAATACACCATGTTTTTCCCACATAACGACATCATAATCATCCAATTCGTTTATCGTAGCTTCTGCCAGTTTCACAGAGCCCGGCAATTCATAAGGAATAATGCCCAGTCCTTTGGGACAGAAAGCTTTTGTTTCGGGAATCATACTCCATAATAAATTGGTAGCAACATCTTTCTCAAGGAATTTCCGGCAATGAGACATTGCAATCAATTCAATGGGATGGGTATGAAGTGACGCTTTATAAGGAGATCCCTTACTTATCAAATAATTATGTACACTTAGATGAGAAGGCAGCTCTGATGTTGGCAGTACTGGCTCATCGGCAATAATTACATAACTGGCACAATCGTCCAGAATACGAATGACCGCCCCATTGCTCATCGGCCAACGGGCAAGATCACGCATTCGCTTATTATTTCCTTTACAATAGAAATAGCAGCCTTTCAGATACGGCAGTGTTGCTCCGATTTCTTTCCTGTCACTGATCGGTTGCATGTTACGAATCTCTTCATCAACGAATTCCGTAATATTGACTGTAATATTGCCACCATTACGTTCCGCCCAACCTTTTTCCCATAAGTAACCAGCCACTTCTGCTGCCTTAGCGACCTCTGCCGCCAGCGCTGGCCGATTTTCCAAAATTGATTTCATATATTTCTCCAATCTTTTGAATTAGTTGTTTTTTAAGCTTTTCTGATTCAAGTTTTCCTGTTTATGATTTTTTGAACCCCAGACCCATAGTCGCCAAATTCCTCCTTGCAAACTTACAACTTAGAGTTCAGAATTCAAAACTTGTTACTTAAAACAAGTTTGGGAATACCAATGAGAAAATCAATATCAGCAGTCCAAACACTAAGACCACAATTGTTTTCACTGATGCTCCTTGCCACTCTTTTAGGATGATTCCCCACACATTGCTGAAAGTGACATTCAATGCCATCAGAATACACCACGAGAAAGCCAATAGTACCGGACTACCGGTAAGAAAGCTCTTACCCACTTCCAGTCCGAAGAACTGCATGTACCAAAGGATACCCGCCAGCATACAGAACAACAGATTATTGCCCCACACTTTTTTCTTGGCATAATCACCCATCGACTGATTCGACACATTCTGCTGAAGACAATAGACAGCATTAGTAAGAAAACCTCCCAAAGTGACCAAAAAGATAACAGGAAGCCCGGCATAAAGTCCTTCTACTCCCTCTTGTAAAGCCGCTTCCTTGATTGGCGTACCGGCATCCAGTCCCAAAGCAAAACAAGCACTCATAACTCCTGCAAGCAATGCGACCAATAACCCTTTTGTCAAAGCAAAATCTTTGATTGCCGCCTGCTTCTCTTCTTCACTCATGGTTTGTGTTCGGAGACTCCCTGCATATCCAATAACAGCAATGCCGGCCAACGTAATACAAACTCCCAATAGCAGAATCAGGCCGTCGCCAGTCAGTAAGTCAGTACCCGCAAACAATGCAGGGAAAAGTGTTCCAAACCCTGCACAAGTACCCAAAGCAATACTCTGCCCCAATGCCACTCCAAGATAACGCATTGAGAGTCCAAAAGTCAGTCCTCCTATTCCCCAAAGTATTCCATAGAGAATGCTCATACCAGCGCCTCCTGCACTCCAAAGTTTAAACAGACTGCCTCCTTGAGGAACACCTAGCAAGGCTCCCAACAAAGGGAATACCAGCCATGCAAAAACGCCCTGAATCAACCAGAAGCTCTCCCAGTTCCACTCCTTCACTTTATTTATAGGTACATAGGAGCTTGACTGGCAGAAACTTCCCACTGCAATGATTAGCAAACCTATCAGAATCTCCATAGCCTATCGTTTAGAAGTTACTTCCGCCTCATATTTTTGAATTTCCGGAATAAAATCTTCGCCAACCGGAACATTATTTCTCAAGCAGAACATATCCCATACAGCATTCCAAGGCAGCGACTTAGCTTCTTCAAGCAGTGCCAGACGTTCGAACAGGCGGTCACCTGCTTCATATTCACGCAATTTGTCCAGCGGTTCCAACAGTGCCTGCAACATGCACTTCTGTGTAGCACGGCTACCAATAACATAAGCTCCGATACGATTGATGCTCGCATCAAAATAATCAAGGCCAATATGTACTCTGTCAAGTGCATTGCAACGGACAATTTCCTTACACAAATCCAACGTTTCATCGTTCATTATAGTCACATGATCACTATCCCAGCGGACAGGACGACTAACATGCAACATCACCTCGGGCAAGAACAGCAGCAATGACGAAAGTTTATCAGCAACGCTTTCCGTCGGGTGGAAATGTCCAGTATCCAGAGTAACAATCTTATTGCGGGTAGCAGCATAGCCTATGTAAAAATCGTTGGATCCAACCGTATAGCTTTCCAACCCGATGCCAAAGACTTTAGACTCCACGCAATCTTTCATGTTCTTATATTCTGTTGCAAAAATACGGTCCAACGAGTCCTTTAGCAACTCCCTATATTTGAGACGATTCACTGTAATATCCTTGCTTCCGTCGTGAATCCACAGGTTCATGATACATGGATCACCCTGACGCTTTCCCATCTCTTCGGCAATAGCCCTGCACCGTTTTGTATGTTCTATCCAGAAATCACGGATTGTCTTATCCGGATTTGCCAACGAAAGATTACCCGATTTCGGATGTGAGAATGAGGTAGAATTAAAATCCAGCTTCATATGATGATCGGCTGCCCATTGCATCCAGCTCTCAAAATGCTCTGGTTCTACCTGATCACGGTCTACAAATTTTCCTTTAAAGTCTCCATAAATTTCATGCAAATTCAGCCGATGAGTACCGGGAATATAAGAAAGTGCTTTCAAAATATCCTGTCTCACCTCCTCTATATTACGGGCTTTGCCCGGATAATTGCCTGTTGCCTGAATTCCTCCGGTCAAAGCTCCGGAAGACTCAAATCCAGTTACATCATCTGCCTGCCAACAATGCAGCGACAATGCCACTGACTGTAAATCATTCAATGCTTTCTCAACATCTACTCCTACTGCTGCATAACGTTCTACAGCAATTTCATACGCTTTTTGAATCAATTCTTCTTTTCCCATGATATTTCTATGTTTTGAGTTATGAGTTAGTGACAAGTTTCTTGAAGCGGAGATACGCCCGGTTCCAGACATCTGTTTCCTCCGGATGATAAGTTTTCAACGGTGTAGCACTATGTACCAATTTACGCATGCCTGCAACATCAGTAGCCACCCCGGCAGCCATTGCCTGCATCATGACATTTCCAATTGCTGTTGCTTCGGAAGGTCCGGCTACCACAGGCATTCCGATAGAATTTGCAGTAAACTGGTTCAGTAATTCGTTGCGGCTTCCACCTCCAATTACGTGCAACACCTCGATGGGGTGAGGAGACAGACTGCAAAGTCCTTCCAGCACCTGACGATAACGCAAGGCCAAACTCTCGAAAATGCAGCGGACCACCTGTCCTCTGCTTTCTGGCAGTGGCTGATCAGTCGTCCGACAATATTCTACGATTGCCCCTTCCATATCCGAAGGATTGACAAAACGGGCATCATCAGGATTGATCAGGCTACGAAATGCTTCACTAGATTTTGCTTCATTTATCAATCCATTATAATCAGCATCTGCCCAACGTTCACGGCATCGTTCGAGAAGCCACATGCCGCAAATGTTCTTCAACAAACGGATAGTACCCTCTACACCTCCTTCATTTGTAAAATTCAAGTTGAAAGTTGCCTCGTTCACTACAGGTTCTACAGTTTCCACTCCCATCAACGACCACGTACCACTGCTCAGATAAGCAAAGTTCTGATTGAGTGCCGGTACGGCTGCTACTGCAGAAGCTGTGTCGTGCCCACCTACAGCAATAAGGGGAATTGAATCTACTCCTGTCATTTGGCACACACTTGCTGTCAGATTTCCTACCCGTTGCCCCGGTAATACAAAGCGTCCGAAGTGGCTTTCTTCCAACCCTACAGCAGCCAGCAAATCCTTATCAAAGCGCCGGGTATGCACATCCAGCAATTGCGAAGTAGAAGCTATTGTATACTCTGTCACCATCTCACCTGTCAACATATATCCAAGCGCATCCGGCATAAACAGTATCTTCTCTGCAGCTTCCAGTGCGCTGTCTTGAGCCTGACGCATCGCATCCAGCTGGAAAATAGAGTTGAAATTCATAATCTGAATGCCGGTCTTCTTATATAAAGTCTCTCGGGATATGCGGTTGAAAAAGCGCTCAGGCCCCCCTGTTGTATGTGGATCGCGATACGAATAGGGCTGCCGGAGTATTCCGCCGTCCTTTCCGATACAGACAAAATCTACCCCCCATGTATCGATTCCCACCGAGAGCGGTTTTATGCCTTCACGCACAGCCAGTGTAATTCCATCGAGAACACAGCGATACAGTTCATAAATATCCCAATAGAAATGCTCTTCCACTTTAATCAGATGATTGGGGAAACGGTTGATTTCGGTCAACGTCAAACTGTCTTCAGCAAAACTTCCCAAGACAGTCCGTCCGCTGGTAGCTCCTAAATCGAATGCTAAAAAATTCTGTTCCATGGCAATATGGATAATTTAAGTTTCAAGTTCTGTTGTCGTCATGCTTCTTAATCATTGGAATTTACTTGATAAAATAGAATCCAACAGTTCCAAAGCCTTTCCGATAATAATTAAAAAATGTCAGGACAATTATTCATCCCCACAGTGGACAAAGATAGCAATCTCTCTTCTATTTAATCTTAAGCTTTTTGATATAAAAGATATAGTTTTTGCCACTTATTCAAAAAAAAATCCAAATATCACAGTTACCAACAGTCCGTCTTATGGATAAGGTTAGGAATGATGTACGAGATGGGCATGTTGTACTGCACGAGATGCACATGTCATACAGCACGGGATGTACATCTCATACAACCACATGTCCTATACGTCATCTTGACTTCTCTACAGCCAACGGTTCTGCCATAGTTTGCCCGCACGATCCTGCTTGTTTACAGCATCATTTATAAAGTATACCCAATGGCAAAAATCATGATCAGTTAATCTTTTTTTCACTTTTATGCAAAAAAACTTAGCCTATATTCATTTTTTCTCTAAAATATTGCATACTTTTGCGTCGGTTTTAGAATAATTATACAATGAAGAAAAAAGCAAATCGGTTAGACGCCATCAAAATGATAATCTCAAGCAAAGAACTGGGTTCACAGGAAGAGCTGTTGCAAGAGTTGAACCGCGAAGGCTTCGAGCTGACACAAGCCACTTTATCACGCGACCTTAAGCAACTCAAAGTAGCCAAAGCTGCCAGTATGAATGGCAAATACGTTTATGTATTGCCCAATAATATTATGTATAAACGTTCCACAGACCAGACTCCCGGCGAGATGTTGCGCAACAACGGGTTTATTTCACTGGCTTTCTCAGGGAACATTGCAGTCATCCGCACCCGTCCCGGATATGCCAGTAGCATGGCTTACGACATCGATACCCACGAATGCGAGGATATTCTAGGCACCATAGCCGGCGATGACACGATTATGCTTGTCCTGCGCGAAGGAGTATCCCCCGACAAGATACGACAGTCGCTGTCATTCATTATTCCTAATATTGAATAAATACACATTATTTTATTATATACACAGAGATGGACATTCAACAAATAGATGTTATGGTAGCCGACGCCTCACATGAGGTTTACGTTGACACTATTTTGGATACAATCAGAAAGGCCGCAGCTGTACGCGGTACAGGTATCGCCGAGCGTACACACGAATACGTAGCCACCAAGATGAAAGAAGGTAAAGCAATCATTGCCCTCTGCGGCGATGTCTTTGCCGGCTTTACCTATATCGAATCATGGGGCAACAAGCAGTATGTAGCCACCTCCGGCCTCATCGTACATCCCGACTTCAGAGGAATCGGTCTGGCAAAACGCATCAAACAAGCCTCTTTCCAACTGGCACGCCTCCGATGGCCTAAGGCAAAAATATTCAGTCTGACTTCCGGAGCCGCTGTCATGAAAATGAATACCGAACTGGGATACGTACCTGTCACGTTCAACGAACTAACTGACGACGAGGCCTTCTGGAAAGGATGCGAAGGATGTATCAACCATGAAATACTGGTAGCCAAAAAACGCAAGTTCTGCATTTGTACAGCCATGCTGTACGATCCGGCAGATCCTAAAAACCAACCAAAGAATAGTTAATAACAAAATAGGATGGACAACACAAAGGATGGTAACCTTTAGCCATCATCCATCACACTTAATTTACAATAAGTATGGAAGAGAAAAAGAAAAAAGTAGTTGTGGCATTTAGCGGTGGACTCGACACATCATTCACCGTCATGTATCTTGCCAAAGAAAAAGGCTACGAAGTATATGCAGCCTGCGCCAATACCGGCGGTTTCAGTCAGGAACAGCTGAAAACCAACGAAGAAAATGCCTATAAACTGGGAGCCGTCAAATATGTTACCCTCGACGTTACCCACGAATACTACGAAAAAAGCTTGAAATATATGGTGTTCGGCAATGTGTTGAGAAACGGCACATACCCGATCTCAGTCAGTTCAGAACGTATCTTCCAGGCACTGGCTATTGCACGCTATGCCAACGAAATCGGAGCTGATGCCATCGCTCACGGTTCTACCGGAGCTGGAAACGACCAGATCCGTTTCGATATGACTTTCCTTGTATTGGCACCTAATGTAGAAATCATCACACTAACACGTGACATGGCATTAAGCCGGCAAGAAGAAATCGACTATCTGAACAAACACGGCTTTAAGGCTGATTTTGCCAAACTAAAATATTCCTACAACGTAGGTCTGTGGGGAACCTCCATCTGTGGAGGCGAAATACTGGATTCTGCACAAGGACTTCCGGAAAGCGCTTACCTGAAGCATGTCACCAAAGAAGGAACAGAGCAACTACGCCTCACCTTCGAAAAAGGAGAACTGAAGGCTGTCAACGACGAAACATTCGACGACCCGATCAAAGCCATTCAGAAAGTAGAAGAAATAGGAGCCGCCTATGGCATTGGACGTGACATGCATGTTGGCGACACTATCATCGGTATTAAGGGACGTGTAGGATTTGAGGCCGCCGCCCCTATGCTGATAATCGGAGCACACCGTTTCCTTGAGAAATATACATTGAGCAAATGGCAACAATACTGGAAAGATCAGGTAGCAAATTGGTACGGCATGTTCCTGCATGAGAGTCAATATCTGGAACCTGTAATGCGCGACATTGAAGCCATGCTGCAAGAGAGCCAGCGCAACGTAAACGGAACAGCCATTCTGGAACTCCGGCCACTGTCGTTCTCTACTGTAGGAGTAGAGTCGAAAGACGACC
The DNA here is from genome assembly GCA_944322345.1 of uncultured Bacteroides sp. Classification (GTDB taxonomy): domain Bacteria; phylum Bacteroidota; class Bacteroidia; order Bacteroidales; family Bacteroidaceae; genus Bacteroides. The sequence continues at coordinate 39,236 of CALUOO010000015.1, forward strand.
TCGTGAAAACCAAGTTCGGAGAATATGGTGAAATGCAGAAAGGCTGGACAGCCGAAGATGCAAAAGGATTTATTAAAGTGACCTCTACACCGTTGCGGGTTTACTATACTAACCATAAAGACGAAGAAATATGATAAAAGCAGGAATCATCGGTGGTGCAGGATATACAGCAGGCGAATTGATTCGCCTGCTATTGAACCATCCGGAGACAGAAATCGTTTTTGTGAACAGTAGCAGTAATGCGGGCAACAGGATTACAGATGTACACGAAGGATTGTACGGAGAAACTGACCTAAGATTTACCGATCAGCTACCATTGGACAAGATTGATGTACTGTTCTTCTGTACTGCACACGGAGATACACGAAAATTTCTGGAAAGCCATACAGTCCCCGAGGAGCTGAAAATCATCGACCTGTCAATGGACTACCGCATCAAAAGCGACGATCATGACTTTATTTACGGTCTGCCGGAACTGAACCGACGTGCCACTTGCAAGGCTAAACATGTGGCAAACCCCGGTTGTTTTGCAACCTGCATCCAGTTAGGTCTGCTGCCCTTGGCTAAAAATTTAATGTTGACAGACGACATTATGGTCAACGCCATCACCGGTAGTACCGGAGCCGGAGTGAAACCGGGAGCTACAAGCCATTTCAGCTGGAGAAACAACAACATCAGCGTATATAAAGCGTTTGAGCACCAGCATGTACCAGAAATCAAGCAATCCTTGCAGCAGCTCCAAAGCAGTTTTCACTCCGATATTGATTTCATACCCTATCGGGGCGATTTCCCGCGCGGAATCTTTGCAACAATTGTAGTAAAGACCAAGGTCTCACTGGAAGAGCTCACACGCATCTATGAAGAATATTATGCCAAGGATTCTTTTGTACACATTGTCGACAAAAACATCGATCTCAAACAAGTAGTCAACACAAACAAATGTCTGCTGCACTTAGAGAAACATGGTGACAAACTATTGATTATCTCCTGCATCGATAATCTGTTAAAAGGAGCAAGCGGTCAGGCTGTACATAATATGAATCTGATGTTTAACCTAGAGGAGACTGTAGGACTGAAGCTAAAACCAAGTGCATTTTAAAGAATCAGAGCTTGTACAAATCCTAGCCGATTTATCCAATTAAGATAGCGCTGAAAAGAAGCAAATGCAATAGAATAAAGAATAAAACGACGGGGCTCTTCCATCCGTTTTTTATTCTTTATTCTCAACTAAATTAATAACCCGAATGAAGTATATGAGGCTATCAGGTATCTATCCTTCATTCTTAATTCGCCATTAAAATGAAACTCTTCGATGTATATCCTCTCTATGACATAAACATAGTTAAAGGCAAGGGTTGTCATGTTTGGGACGACAAAGGCACAGAATACTTAGACCTTTACGGAGGGCATGCCGTTATCTCTATAGGACATGCACATCCCCATTACGTAGACATGATCAGCCAGCAAGTGGCTAAACTGGGATTCTACTCCAATTCAGTAATCAACAAGCTTCAGCAACAAGTAGCAGAACGGCTGGGTAAACTGTCCGGCTACGAAGACTATAGACTATTTCTGATCAACAGTGGAGCCGAAGCCAATGAGAATGCGCTGAAACTTGCCTCATTCCATAACGGACGTACGAAAGTAATCTCTTTCAACAAAGCCTTTCACGGACGAACTTCATTGGCAGTGGAAGTGACCAATAACCCTGCCATCATTGCTCCAATCAATGACAATAGTCATGTCACCTATCTGCCGCTGAATGACATTGAAGCAATGAAGAAAACGCTGGCACAAGGTGATATCTGTGCCGTAATTATCGAAGGAATACAGGGTGTAGGTGGCATTCAGATGCCTACTTCCGAATTTCTGCAAGAACTCCGAAAAGCCTGTACCGAAACCGGTACTATTCTGATTCTTGACGAGATTCAAAGTGGATACGGACGTAGCGGAAAATTCTTCGCACACCAATATGCCAATATCCGTCCAGATATGATTACCGTTGCAAAAGGGATTGGTAACGGTTTCCCGATGGCTGGAGTACTGATCAGTCCAATGTTTACACCTAAATACGGCCAGTTAGGAACAACCTTTGGAGGAAATCACTTGGCTTGTTCGGCTGCACTCGCAGTAATGGACGTCATCGAGCAGGAAGGACTAATAGAAAATGCCGCTAAAATAGGAGACTACTTACTGAAAAAGCTTAAAGAAATTCCTCAAATAAAAGAGGTGCGTGGACGCGGGCTTATGATCGGTTTGGAATTCGACCAACCAATCAAAGAATTACGAAGCCGACTGATTCACAATCAGCATGTATTTACCGGAGCAAGTGGAACCAATGTACTCCGTCTGTTGCCTCCACTCTGTCTAAGCATGGAAGAGGCAGACGAATTCCTGCTTCGTCTGAAGAAAGTTATCTCATTTGATTAATGAACAGCAAACAAGCAGTCTGTAACAAGAATCTATTTCTCTTAACAGACTGCTTTTTGTTTTCTCACAATTTACCGTTATTTTTGTCTGCATATACAACCCATTAATATCAAATGCGTATGAAAGTAGCCATTATCGGTGCAGGAAATATGGGAGGAGCCATTGCCCGCGGTCTGGCAAAAGGAACATTAATTGCAGATTCAGACATTATTGTGTCCAATCCCACTGCCGCCAAACTGGAACGACTGACAAAAGAATTTCCCCAGATCCGTACCACACACAATAACATCGAAGCAGCCAACGGAGCAGACATTATCATTTTAGCTGTGAAACCTTGGCTTATTAAACCGGTAGTACGCGAACTAAAAGTTAAGAGCAAACAAATACTGGTATCCGTAGCAGCAGGAATCAACTTCGAAGAATTGTCTCATCACGTTGTTTCGCCGGAAATGCCGATGTTCCGCGTCATCCCCAACACCGCGATCAGCGAATTGGAAAGCATGACTCTGATTGCAGCCCGCAATACAGATGAAGAGCAGAACCGCCTGATGTTGCAGCTCTTCAATGAAATGGGGATGTCCATGCTTATCCCTGAAGCACAAATGGAAGCTGCTACTGCACTTGCCTCATGCGGTATTGCATACGTACTTAAATATATTCAAGCAGCCATGCAGGCCGGAATTGAAATGGGCATCCGTCCAAAAGATGCCATGAATATGATTTCTCAATCAGTCAAGGGAGCCGCTACTTTGTTGCTAAACAACGAAACACATCCAAGCGTTGAGATTGACAGAGTCACTACCCCCGGAGGAATTACTATTAAAGGCATCAATGAGCTGGAGCACAACGGATTTACCTCTGCCATCATTAAAGCTATAAAAAGCTCAAAATAGAAGTCGTAACCCTTAGTTCATAACTTAAAGGTTATGGACTAAAGAGACTCAATAAACTTTATAACTCAAAAAAACAATACAATGGACGATCAAATCAAACAAATTGCAGAACGCTTACGAGGATTACGCGACGTGTTGGAGCTGACCTGTGAAGATATTGCACGCGATTGTGATATTTCTGCCGAGGAATACCGTCTTGCAGAGACAGGAGAACATGATATATCCATCAGCATGTTACAAAAAGTAGCAAGAAATTACAATATAGCACTTGAGGCCCTCATGTTTGGTGAAGAACCTAAAATGAGCAGCTATTTTGTCACTCGTGCAGGTAAAGGAACAAGTATAGAACGTACTAAAGCTTACAAATATCAATCTCTGGCAGCTGGATTTATGAACCGGACAGCCGACCCGTTTATTGTTACTGTTGAGCCCAAAGGAGAGGATATACCTATCCACTACAACAGCCACAATGGACAAGAGTTCAATCTGGTAATTGAAGGCCGCATGCTGATCAGCATTGAAGGGAAAGATATTATTCTAAACACAGGAGACAGCATTTATTTCAACTCAAAACTGCCACACGGAATGAAAGCACTTGACGGTAAAACAGTACGCTTTCTGGCAGTAATCATGTAATAAGTGATAATTTTAAGTTTTGAATCTACTTATCACTTAGGACTTATCACTCAATACTTAAAACTGAATACTACAAAATGGTAGAAAGATTTTTAGAACAGACCACTTTCACCTCACAAGAGGACTTTATCAAAAACCTGAAAATAAAGGTTCCGGAGAATTTCAACTTCGGTTATGATGTAGTGGACGCATGGGCCGAAGAACAGCCGGAAAAAAACGCATTACTTTGGACAAACGACAAGGGTGAACACCGCCAGTTTTCATTCGCCGACATGAAACGTTATACCGACATGACGGCTTCCTACTTTCAAAGCCTGGGGATAGGACGTGGCGATATGGTAATGTTAATTCTAAAACGGCGTTATGAATTTTGGTTCAGCATCATTGCACTCCACAAACTAGGAGCCACGGTCATCCCAGCCACCCACTTGTTAACAAAAAAAGACATTATATATCGTTGTAACGCCGCAGACATCAAAATGATTGTAGCAGCTGGCGAAGAAATCATCCTGCAACATATTCAGGATGCAATGCCCGAATGTCCCAGCGTAGAACGCCTGGTCAGTGTAGGAGCATTAGTCCCGGAAGGATTCGAAGACTTTCACAAAGGAATAGAGAATGCAGCCACGTTTGTTCGCCCACGACGTGCCAACACCAACGATGATATCTCACTGATGTACTTTACTTCTGGAACCACTGGAGAGCCAAAAATGGTAGCACATGACTTTACGTATCCATTAGGCCACATCGTTACCGGATGTTTCTGGCACAACCTACACGAAGACAGTCTGCATCTTACCATCGCAGACACCGGATGGGGAAAAGCTGTTTGGGGAAAACTCTATGGACAATGGATTGCCGGAGCTAACATCTTTGTATATGACCACGAGAAGTTTACACCCAGTGACATTCTTCAAAAGATACACGATTATCATGTCACCTCTCTGTGTGCTCCACCCACTATTTTCCGCTTCTTAATCCACGAAGACTTGACAAAATACGATCTTTCCTCACTTCAGTACTGTACCATTGCAGGAGAAGCACTGAATCCAGCTGTTTTCGATACCTTCAAACGCTTAACAGGAATCAAACTGATGGAAGGATTCGGACAGACAGAAACGACATTGACTGTTGCCACCATGCCGTGGATGGAGCCAAAGCCGGGAAGTATGGGAGTACCCAATCCACAATACGATGTAGACCTAATCGACAATGAAGGACGCTCTGTAGAGGCCGGAGAACAGGGACAAATTGTAATCCGTACCCATAATGGAAAACCTTTAGGACTATTCAAGGAATACTATCGTGACCCGGAACGTACCAAGGAAGCTTGGCACGATGGCATTTATTATACAGGCGACGTAGCATGGAAAGACGAAGACGGCTATCTATGGTTTGTTGGTCGTGCTGATGATGTCATCAAGAGTTCCGGTTATCGTATCGGTCCATTTGAAGTAGAAAGCGCATTGATGACACATCCGGCAGTAGTGGAATGTGCAATAACCGGAGTCCCCGATGAAATCCGCGGGCAGGTGGTGAAAGCAACCATCGTCTTGTCTAAAGACTATAAAGCACGTGCAGGAGAAGAATTGGTAAAGGAACTGCAAAACCATGTAAAAAAGGTAACAGCTCCTTACAAATATCCGCGTGTCATCGAGTTTGTAGACGAACTGCCAAAAACCATCAGCGGGAAAATACGTCGCGTAGAAATACGAAAGAACGACGAAAAATAACATCTTTAATATCAGGTACTTTAGACACAGCTGTGTCTAAAGTACCTGATCACTTGATAAAGACAATATATTTTCATGTCAGCCTTAATATCTCTGTTAAGAGAAGCTTAATACCTCCATTAAGCATATCTTAATACCGCTATTAAGTAAACAATAATACCAGTGTTAAAGACACAAGAATAAACCCTTACTAAACCACCATATCATGAATAGACGTTTTTTATTGCTACTATGGGTTGCATTCACAACAAGCATATTGACAGCCCAGTCTGTATCAGACCCACCTAAACTACAGGTCACGTTACAACCTACCGTATATAAAAGCCAGAAGAAACCCGTACGACAAGTATGGATAAAGTATCCCCATCAAGGGAAAGAGATACAAGCGATCTGTACATTAGGAGAAATAAGTAAAGAAATTAAACTGGTAGAAGGCGAAAACCAGTTCTTTATAGAAATTCCCGAGGTAACCGCCAAAACCGAATTTCCTCTGACCCTTAAAGAAGGAGAACAGGTAATGGCATCTCAAAGTGTCACAGTCATGCCTGTTCGCCATTGGCAAATGAATCTGGTACAACACACACATACAGACATCGGATATACACGTTCGCAAATGGAAATTCTGGCGGAACATTTGCGTTATATAGACTATGCTCTAGACTACTGCGACGCTACAGACAACTATCCTGATGAAGCAAAGTTCCGTTGGACATGCGAAGTAGCGTGGGCTGTCAGTGAATACTTAAAAACACGCCCTCAAAAGCAAGTGGAACGACTGAAAAAACGTGTAAAAGAAGGCCGAATTGAACTGGCAGCGATGTACCTCAATTTCGACGAACTACCAGACGAGCAAACTCTCGCAGCATCGCTTACCCCTCTAAAACAATTCCGTAAAGAAGGCATGCACACCGAACTAGCCATGCAGAATGATGTAAACGGAATAGGTTGGTGCTTCAGTGAATTCTTTGCAGATGCAGGTATAAGATATCTCAATATGGGCACACACGGACATCGGGCACTAATCTGCTTTGACAAACCGACCGTTTTCCAATGGGAATCGCCATCGGGTAAAAAAATACTAGCATACCGAGCCGAACACTACCACTTGGGCAACCAACTTGGTGTACACAATACTGCTGATTTTGCCTCGTTCGAAAAAAATGTATTGAACTATTTGGGACAGCTTGAAGCCAAAAATTATCCCTACGACATCTGTGCCGTGCAACATTCGGGATACCTCACAGACAACGCTCCTCCCTCTACTCGCAGTAGCGATATGGTAAAACAATGGAATGAAAAATATGAATGGCCTAAACTACGTACTGCTGTAGCCACAGAATTTATTAAGACCATTGAGCAAGTATATCCAGAACGTATTCCAACTATTCGTGGAGCATGGCCGGACTGGTGGACAGACGGATTCGCATCCGGAGCCCGCGAAGCTGCCATTGCACGCATCACTCACTCAAATATTATTGCCAATCAGACAGGCCTATCACTTGCTCAGATGATGGGGGCAACGCTTCCTCAAGACATCAACCGGCAAATTGACGAGATAAACAATGCTCTGCTCTTCTACGACGAACATACCTTCGGACACAGCGAAAGTGTACGCAACCCCTATGGATTAGAGACATGGGAGCAACGTTCGTTAAAACAATCATACGCTTGGGAGGCTTACCGTCGCACCGGTCTTTGGGGTGAAACCACAATGGGGCTGTTGCAAAGCCTTATTCCACAGCACCAACAGCCAACAATTACCGTATTCAACACACTGAGTTGGAGCTACAGTGGCATTGCCAAAGTATATATTGATCACCAAATCCTTCCCAACGACAAAGAGTTTGCTATTACAGATAGCAATGGGCATGCTATACCCGCACAAGCTGGGGAAAGTCGTTCGGACGGGACTTATTGGTATTTATATCTCACAGATGTACCAGCACTGGGGTATGCTCAATATCAAATCCGCACGACAGATACCCCCAGACAGCCGCAGCCTTCATCAGACACATTATCCGACAGCCGTGTAGAAAACCGCTGGTATAGTCTTGATTTCAATCTGCAAAAAGGGACAATTTTCCGACTATTCGACCGAGAAATGAAACGAGCATTATTAGATCCGGCCACCGAATGGGAATTTGGAGAATTTATCTATGAAACGGCAGACAGCCGCCAGCCAATGGAGCAATACCGTGCACCACAATTCACCCGACATCGCCCAGAGAAAATCTCCTTCGAACGATATGAAAAAGGAGCGATATGGGACACATATCGTTTCCGGGGTGAAACTATGGCAGGACGCGATCCCAACAATCTGATGATAGAATACCGCATTTACAACGTAGAAAAGAAAATAGAAGTGGTTTATAAATTACGGAAAAAAGCAATCACTGACCCCGAAGCAATCTACATTGCCTTCCCCTACGAAGTAAAAAACGGGAAAATCTATCTGGATGTGCCAGGAGGAAACATTGAAGCAGGAGTTGATCAAATTCCCGGTTCATCAAACGACTGGTACACTGTGCAGAATTTTGCCACAGCACGTAATGACAAAATGCAAGTTATCATGGGAAGCCCAGAAATTCCGCTGATGCAATTCGGAGCAATCAACACTGGACGATATCAGGCCGGCGCCACACCACAAAGCACGAAAATGTTTTCATGGCCTATGAACAACTATTGGGTTACCAATTTCAACGCCGACCAAATGGGAGAGTTGCAATGGAGCTATTTTATAACCTCTTCTGATAATAATACCCTTGAATATGCAACCAGATTTGCATGGGAGAACCGAGTACCATTTTTAACTCGTGTACTCCAGGCTGACAAACAGGCAAAAGCCAAGTCTTTAGAGAACACATCCATTCTTAAAGATATGCCCACCAACCTGTTATTGGTAAGCATGAAGCCTCTAGCAAACGAACAGGCCGTTCTGTTACAGCTACGAGAAATAAGTGGGAAACAAACCAGATTCAAAATAGACTCTGATAAAATACGAATACGCAGCATAAAAGAGTGTGACGTGACAGGAGATCCAATCTCCGACAATTCGGAACCAGTCTTTGACGGATGGGAAAATAAATTCATCAAGTTAAGCTGGTAGGGTTACCAAGAAAATTAGTCAATAAAACTCCCCCAATCCGGCAGACTGGTAATCATGCAGTCTGCCGGATTTATTTAAAAGAAAGCTTTTTCCCATTGTAAAAAGTGAATCCACAGCGCTGTGAAGATAGTTTTCATACCTCTAAAATTCCATTTTACAGTAACGATTGGGACGCCTGAGTCGGTTTTCCCGATAGTAAGCCATTATAATTCAAAAAAGAAACTTACCTTTGTATCCAAGTTTTATTAAGGAACTAATTAATAACTAAAACAATAACAGCATGAGATTCAAGACTTCGATCGCCTGTTTCGTTCTTGCCTGCGCCATGTCTGGCTGTATACAAGACGAAGCACTCAACTCAGAAGCAGCTATTGATGCTTGTACGGGCAGTGACATCCAACAATCCATCATCGATCCTGACAATTACAAGATTCAGCTCTACGTGTCCAGAGCAGCCGATCTGACTCACGTAAACATCAATTTCCAATTGCCTAATGGAGCAACTATAGCTCCGGCTACTCCTCAAGAAGGAGACGACACATCTGCCTCGTTCTTCAATTTTGAGACAGAAAATCCACGCAAATTCAAAGTAACTTCCGAAGACCAGGAATTCAGCGCTACCTATACCGTTACGTTGTGGCAAACAGAGATGCCTACATCATACCACTTTGAAGCATTAAGTTCGGATAATCCTTATCACATATTCTACGAACAAGACAACAGCGAAGGAACTGACGGAAAATTCTTCATCCGCCGCTTGGAGTGGGCTAGCGGAAATCCGGGATACCAACTGACAGCACAGGCAAAAACAGCAGCCGATTATCCCACAGTACAAATAGCCAACGGTGGAATAGGTGGAGGCAAATACGTAAAGCTGGAAACTAAAAGTACAGGAAGTTTCGGAACAATGGTAGGCATGCCGCTAGCAGCTGGAAATCTGTTCATCGGTTCATTCGACAGAACCAATGCTGTCAATAACCCAATGGCAGCCACACACTTCGGCTTTCCCTTCTTCTATGAGCCTGACGAACTGAGCGGATATTATACATTCAAACGAGGAAGCCAATTCACTTCTGACGGGAAACCGGTGGAAGGAAAACAAGATGAGTGCGATATCTATGGAGTACTATACGAAACAAACGAGAACCTCCAATTTCTTGATGGTTCCAATTCATTGGATTCCGACCAAATCATCGCTCTCGCCAGAAAATCGGACGGTTACTGGCCGGAGACAGACCTATGGAAACCTTTCAAATGCAAATTCACCCTCAAACCGGGTAAGACCATTGACCCAGAGAAACTGAAGAAAGGCATCTATAAGCTCGCAATCGTCTTCTCGTCCAGCGTAGAAGGAGCAAAATTCAACGGAGCTATCGGAAGCACACTTTGTATAGACGAAGTGACACTGACAGTAAAAGAATAACCTAGCATTAACCAATAAGCCAACAGAAATGAAAACAATACATCAGATAGGAATTATAGTCTGTTTCCTACTAGGAATTTCTCAGATAGGAAACGCACAGGAACGTGAGCATAAAACACTGCTTTCTTCCTACCTGCGCGGTTGGGAATATAGCATGAAAGCAGGATTCAGCATCGGAGGAACTTCACCTCTTCCATTGCCCCAAGAAATACGAAGCATCGACAAATACACACCGGGAATAGCCATCTCTATCGAAGGGAATGCTACCAAGTGGTTCGACGAACAGCGCAAATGGGGAATGACTGTAGGTATCCGTCTGGAAAACAAAAGTATGAATACAGAAGCTACAGTCAAGAACTATGGGATGAAAATCATCAACACCAATGGTGGAGAACTGAAAGGCCTTTGGACCGGAGGTGTAAAAACAAAGGTACGGAATTCTTATCTGACCATCCCTGTATTGGCGAATTATCGCATCAATGACAGATGGAAAGTAGTAGCAGGTCCTTACTTCTCATATCTGACCGAAGGAAACTTCTCGGGACATGTGTATGAAGGTCATCTCCGTACTCCCAACGAAACCGGATCACGTGTAGACTTTACAGGCGAGAGCATCGCTACTTACGATTTCTCCGACAATCTGCGTAAATTCCAATGGGGCATTCAAGCAGGAGGAGAATGGAAAGCATTCAAGCATCTGACTGTACATGCCGACTTGACATGGGGATTGAACGACATTTTCGAAAAGAATTTCGACACCGTAAGTTTTGCCATGTATCCCATTTACCTGAACATAGGTTTCGGCTACGCATTCTGAAAAATATTCTACAACAATCTCTTTTAAACGTGAATAATGCTAAGAAAAGTATTATTCACGTTTTCTTTTATACACAAATAACGTAGATAATCAAACAAATAAAAATGTTTTCCTTATATTTGGAGAAGGTTTTTAAATCTAGAAGACATGAAAAAGTATTTAGCAGAAATGGTTGGTACAATGACGCTTGTACTAATGGGATGTGGCAGTGCCATATTCAACGGAGGATGCGGAACACCCGCACAGGTATTAACAGTGGCCATGGCTTTCGGTCTGTCGGTAGTTGCCATGGCATATACAATCGGAGGAATCTCCGGATGCCACATTAATCCGGCCATTACCTTCGGTTGTATGCTCTCAGGGCGAATGACGGCTAAAGATGGCCTGATGTACATGCTATTTCAAGTCATAGGAGCTTTAATTGGCTCTTCGATTCTGTGGATTCTTACATCCAACATCGATGCCACCTATGCAACTACCACTGGTGCCAACGCATGTGCCTCTGGAGTAAGCATGGCAGGAGGATTTATAGCAGAAGTCATTTTCACATTCATCTTTGTATTAGTTGTATTGGGTAGCACCGATCCTCAGAAGGGAGCAGGCAACTTTGCCGGGCTGGCCATCGGACTTTCTTTAGTGCTGGTACATATTGTATGTATCCCTATCACCGGAACTTCTGTCAATCCGGCACGAAGCATTGCTCCAGCCCTGTTCGAAGGAGGCGAAGCATTGTCACAACTATGGATCTTCATTGTTGCACCACTGATTGGAGCATTGTTATCAGCTCTTGTATGGAGAATCATCGCCCGGAAGTAGGATGACTGTGGAACAATAAAAAGAGTCATATCCCAATCAGATTGAACTGGGGATATGGCTCTTTTGTTATTTCAGCTACCCTGGCTGACAGGGAAGGAAGTTATCAAAAGCTTACCTTCAAGTCGTCTACACAAAGTACACTGCCCGGAGCACCCGAGAACTTGTCACCGTCCTTACTTGAAGAACATACAATGGCTAGTTTATACTTCTTGGAAGCATCCCATGACTTGCCTTCTTTCCACATAAAGTCTACATTAAACGAAGTCCAAGCCTCTTGTTCTGTACCGTCTACAGAAGCTATTGCTACAACTTTGTCAGAAGTAAGCAAGTTTGTGCCATTCAAAAACTCTGAATAGTCTGCCACTTCGTAAAGAACAGCATTCATTGCAGGGAGGTCTTTCTTTGTTTCATCAATCTCTGCCTTATTTGCATTCGCAGGATCTTTACATACATAATAATCTTCGCCTGCCTTGTAAGTATAAGATCCGGAGAATGATTTCGGTTCTTTCTCACAAGGCTGTCCGAACAACGTACTCAGCAATGTGTTAGATATCTCTGTAACAAAAGAACCATTAAACAAAGAGCCTGAAGTTACAACAGGTACCATACTCAACATAGAGCCTCCGGAATTGAGAGTAGTTAATTTAGCCGCCTTTCCTGAAACGCCTTCACATTCTGTAACAGCATACGGTTTAGTCTTGTCATATTTAGTAATAAAACTCATAGATTTCAGGTATTCAACCCCCGGATTAGACGTTTTCCAACCCAATACCGGTTCATAATAAACCATGTCAGCATCGTTAACATTACCTTTTGCTTCCCAGTTGTCCAAAGCTGTAGAAAAGTCCAATACACCCAAACTCAAGTTATACTCTGTTCCAGCAGCATCCACCCCATTGGCAATATAGTCTTTTTCTGAAATTACTTTGATTACCTGATTGACAGAGAAATCAAGGGCTGCACCTTCATAAAGTGCACCATTGTAAACTACCTTAGCACCATCGGATACTTCAAATGTCGGGATGCATGTCAAGTCCGCAGCCGTAGTACCGGCTTTTGCATAAAGCAAACACCAGTTTCCTCCCAAGACAGTAGTCTTAACAACAGGGTCGCCTACCAATATATCTTTGTCGAAAGTAACTCCCAACAAATCACTCCCGTCTTTCTGCAAACCTGAAACAAACGTGTAATTTACATCGTATGTCTCAGATTTCAGATTAATGTTCAACTTCAACTCACGATTGTCATTGATTGTTCCTGAAATTGTATATCCGATAGCTTCTCTTTGCCCTTCCAAAGCTTCGATATTTCCCTTATATTCTTGAATACTATAAGTTCCGTCAGCATTCTTTTGAATAGTTGCATCCATTGAAATCTTCTGGTATTTATATTGGTCAGATACATCACCAAATTCTGGCTTTACAGGGAAAGAGACTGAAAGGACTTTGGCTCCAGTCCAATCTGCGGCAAATGACAACTTACTATAAGTGTCAGAAACCAACGTGATTCCATCGGTAGGATATTTCAGTTCAAAGCCTTCTTCTGTATAATCGCAAGTAAATCCGTTTTCAGTGCGGGGATAATAGCCTGCAAACATTTTACCATAATCCTCGTCAAAGACCTCGTGACTAATGCGATTACCTGTAAAAGTCACGTCAATATTCAAATCCGACCACACAACCTTGATGCTCAAATTAGCTTTGCCAGAAGCAATGTCGCCAGACACAGTAACAGGCAGTTCGCCCAAATCCGGATGTAAGATAGTAACAGTTGTTTCTTTCAACTGGACAGCAGTTGCATCTCCTTCCAATGCGATTCCACTCACTTCAATGTCACCTACCGGTACCGGTGCTCCAGCCACTTCGATGCTGAAATCTTTCAACACCAACTGTACATTTTCTGCACCATCAGCCTTTACAAAGATTCTACGAGTCTGTGTATTATCCAAATTTAATTCAGGAAGAACAACACGTAAGTCACCTTCATATGTTCCTACAACTGTTTCCTGAAGTGAAACGGGCTGTCCGCCTCCGTCTTCGCTACCTCCATCACCCTTGTTGCCGTCATCATCGCTACAAGCAGTAAACAGTGCTAATGAGCACAGTACGCCAAACAAATAAACAAATAAATTTTTTCTCATTCTCTAGTTTTATTTAGTTAATATAAATATGTATAATCCTCAAAGAATCGTCGTTTCAACACTTTATCAAGGTGCAAAGTAACCCCATTTTTTTTGTCTGCACAAGGTCTATTCCTTCATTTTTATGTTCCATTTTTAAGATAGTCAACTCTAAAAGCCACTTTACAGAGCTTTTCGGGACATTCAAGACGGTTTAAATTTCACATTCTACCTTTTCCTCTCTATGCAAATATTATAAACAACATACTCAGACGTGAAATTGTTCGCCAGACGTTTTCTTCTCCGATATCTACTTCTCCATTCCTACAGTCAAAGCGCAAGATAATCATAATATGTTTTAAAGCTCTCAAAAAAATTAGAAGGAATATACCTATTATTTAAAGAAATCTCTTATATTTGCAGCGTGTTAAGTTAATAAATTGATTAAGGTCGATTTTTGGCTGTTTCGAATCGGAGAGTATGGGGGTACTTTCCGATTCTTTTTTTATGCTCGGACAGACTTGATCATTGCCCTCACTTTACCCCATTTATTGGGAAAGGTTAGCTGACACATTGGGAAAGGTTAGCCAATCTGTTGGGAAAGGTTAGCTGACACGTTGGATAACCTTTCCCAACAAACAGGCTCAGCCCCCTGCAGAAGGGCATATTTTATACAAAAGACAAACCGTGAAACAAACAAAAAAGGATGTCCATAATGTAACGGACATCCTTTCTTATATTTCTAAACTAGAAAAGTTCTCAGTTTTTCTTCTTCTCAGTCTTTTCCGGTTTGGGCAGTAACACTTTTCTGGAAAGCTTGAACTTACCTGTCTTCTGATCGATATCAATCAGCTTAACCTCTATCTCGTCACCTTCCTTAATGCCTGCTTCTTCTACTGTCTCCAGACGCTTCCAGTCGATTTCTGAAATGTGGAGCAGACCATCCTTACCCGGCAAGAATTCAACAAAAGCACCATAAGGCATAATAGAACGTACCTTACCTTTGTACACCTCACCTACTTCAGGAATAGCAACAATAGCTTTGATCATACGCATTGCATTCTCAATAGACTGCTTATTGTTGGCTGAGACTTCAATTTTTCCAACTCCGTCTACCTCTTCAATCGTAATTACCGCACCGGTCTCTTCCTGCATGCCTTGGATAATCTTTCCACCCGGGCCAATCACGGCACCGATGAAATCTTTCGGTATAGTCATCGTCTCAATACGCGGAGCATGGTCTTTCAACTCTGCACGTGGTTCGGCAATTGTTTCTGTGATCTTGTTCAGAATATGCATACGGCCTTCTTTTGCCTGATTCAAGGCACGTTCCAGAATATCGTATGACAAGCCGTCTACCTTGATATCCATCTGGGTTGCTGTAATACCATCCTTTGTTCCGGTCACCTTGAAGTCCATATCGCCCAAGTGATCTTCATCACCCAGAATATCAGACAACACGGCATATTTCTCTTCACCGGCATTCTTGATAAGTCCCATAGCGATACCAGATACAGGCTTCTTAATCTTGACACCGGCATCCATCAATGCCAATGTTCCTGCACATACGGTAGCCATAGAAGAAGAACCGTTAGATTCCAGAATATCTGAAACAACACGTACCACATAAGGATAGTCTTCAGGTATCTGTCCCTTCAGCGCACGCCATGCAAGGTGTCCGTGACCGATTTCACGACGTCCTACCCCGCGTTGTGCCTTTGCTTCTCCAGTAGAGAATGGCGGGAAGTTATAATGTAACAGGAAACGTTCTTTTCCCTGAGTCAACACATCGTCTACAATCTTTTCGTCGAGCTTTGTTCCTAGCGTAACAGAAGTCAGCGACTGAGTTTCACCACGGGTAAAGATAGCAGATCCGTGAGGTCCGGGCAGATAACCGACTTCGCACCAGATAGGACGGATTTCAGTTGTCTTACGACCATCCAGACGCTTTCCTTCGTCCAAGATGCAGCGGCGCATTGCTTCTTTTTCAACGTCATGATAATAACGGTCGATCAATGCAGCTTTCTCTTCCAGTTCTTCTTCGGTGAACTGTGCTTTAAATTCCTCGCAAATAGCATCAAATGCATCCTGACGCTCATGTTTATTCTTGTTTCCTGAAGCAGCAATAGCATAAGCCTTGTCATAGCATGCATCGTGTACAGCTTTGCGCAGGTCTTCGTCGTTCACCTCGTGGCAGTATTCGCGTTTTACGGTTTTTCCTACCTCCGCGGTCAGCTCCATCTGGGCCTTGCAATGCACCTTGATAGCTTCGTGAGCCACCTTCATAGCCTCAAGCAAGTCGGCTTCGGACACTTCCTTCATTTCGCCTTCCACCATCATGATGTTCTCATAGGTAGCAGCTACCATCAGGTCCATATCAGCCTTTTCCAATTGTTCAAACGTCGGGTTGATTACAAACTTCCCGTCGATGCGCGCAACACGCACCTCAGATATCGGTCCGTTGAAAGGAATGTCAGAGACAGCAAGAGCAGCAGAAGCAGCAAGTCCGGCCAATGCATCCGGCATATCTACACCGTCAGCAGAGAAAAGGATAATGTTTACATATACTTCTGCATGAAAATTGTCGGGGAATAAAGGGCGAAGGGCACGGTCTACCAGACGGCAAGTCAGGATTTCATAATCAGATGCGCGACCTTCCCGTTTGGTAAAGCCACCGGGGAAACGGCCAAATGCCGAAAATTTTTCTTTATACTCTACCTGTAAAGGCATGAAATCTGTACCGGGAACTGCATCTTTAGCGGCACAAACCGTAGCCAGCAACATGGTGTTTCCCATGCGCAGCATGACAGAACCGTCTGCCTGTTTTGCCAACTTTCCCGTTTCGAGCGTGATGGTTCTGCCATCGGGAAGCTCGATCGTCTTAACAATTGGGTTAATCATAAAAATTGTTTTATCTATACTTTCTTTCAAAATTCCTGCAAAGATATACATTTATCATTGTAATATAGTGGAAATGAGGGAAAAAGTTAGCGACAGACCGTTTTTTTTAGAAATAAAGTCTAAGAAGCTGGCAAAATGCTTTGACTAATCTTGAAAAGAAGTATATTTGCAACTCCTATAAATTAAACACACAGATATGAAAAAAATAGTTTTCACGGCATTTGCCACACTGGCTATTGCGGCTTGTAGCTCAGGACCCGAATTTCACATAAAGGGAGATATTGCCGAAGCAGACGGTAAAATGCTCTATCTCGAAGCTTCCGGACTAAACGGAATCACAGCACTCGATTCTACCAAGCTGAAAGGCACAGGAACCTTCAATTTTACACAACCACGTCCTGAATCCCCGGAATTTTATCGACTCAGAATTGAAGACAAGGTAATCAATTTCTCTGTAGACTCAACCGAGACCATCCTATTCAAAGCTTCTTACAACCAATTCAGCACAGCTTATACGGTAGAAGGTTCGGAAAACAGCAGCCGGATCAAAGAGCTGACACTGAAGCAAATGGATCTTCAGCAAAGCGTAAACGAACTGCAAAATGCACTTCAAACAAATAAAATAGGGCATGAAGCTTTTCAAGACAGCTTACTAGCCATAGTAAACGCCTATAAAGATGACATTAAAAGGAACTATATTTTTGCGGCTCCCAACGTTGCATCTTCCTATTTCGCATTGTTTCAAAAGCTGAACAATTATCTGATTTTTGATCCTCTCAACAGCAAGGACGATGTCAAATGTTTTGCAGCTGTAGCAACAAGTCTAAACAATTCCTATCCACATGCAGTGCGGACAAAAAACCTGTACAACATTGTCATGAAAGGAATGAGGAATACACGCCGGGCCGAAGCTCCCAAGCTTGAAATACCACAAGATAAAATTGTGGAAACCGGCATCATTGACATTGCACTACGCGATGCCAAAGGCAACATCTGTAAATTGAGCGAGCTGAAAGGGAAAGTAGTCTTACTTGATTTCACCGTATTCCAGACACCGGCAGGAGCTCCGCACAACCTGATGCTTCGTGAACTATACAATAAATATTCCTCACAAGGGCTGGAAATTTATCAAGTATCATTAGATGCCGACGAACACTTCTGGAAAACGTCCGCTATCAACCTTCCATGGATATGCGTTCGAGACGAAAATGGCATTTACTCCACCAATGTTGCCGTATACAATGTACGCCAATTCCCAGCCATTTTCCTGATCAACCGCGACAACGAGTTGCAATATCGTAGCGAAGACATCAAAGATTTAGAGCCCTCTATCAAGTCGATGCTCTAAGGTGTTATAAATTAGCATATTTCATTTAAATATGTTACATAGCATCGTTTTTTACTTGACACATATGATTTAAACAGCTATCTTTGCAGAAAATAATAAGAGAGAGTTCCAGCATCAGCTCATGTTGGAATTCTTTTTTGTTTATACGACTATATTTTACAAAATTTATAAAGGAGGAAAATATCATGGCTTATATGTCAGAAGAAGGTTACAAAAACCTGATGGCGGAATTGAAACAGCTGGAAACAGTTGAACGCCCTAAAATCTCAGCGGCAATAGCCGAAGCAAGAGACAAAGGAGACTTGTCAGAAAATGCAGAATACGATGCAGCAAAAGAGGCACAAGGTCTATTGGAAATGAGAATCAACAAGTTGAAGGCAATTATTGCAGATGCAAAAATCATTGATGAATCAAAACTAAAGACCGATTCAGTACAGATTCTGAATAAAGTGGAACTGAAGAACGTCAAGAACGGCATGAAGATGACCTATACGATTGTTTCAGAAAGCGAAGCAAACCTGAAAGAAGGAAAAATCTCTGTCAACACTCCTATTGCACAAGGATTGTTGGGTAAAAAAGTAGGTGATATTGCCGAAATTAAAGTTCCTCAAGGCACAATTTCATTAGAAGTAATGAACATATCATTTTAACGTAAAGGCAGGTCTCAGTGTGAGGCTTGCCTTCTTTTATCTATATAAGTGTTATGGCAACAATATTCAGCAAAATCATTGCAGGCGAAATTCCCTGCTACAAGGTAGCCGAAGACGATAAGTTTTTTGCTTTCCTTGACATTAATCCGTTGGTAAAGGGACACACACTTGTTGTTCCGAAACAAGAAGTAGATTACATATTCGATCTAAGCGATGAGGATGTGGCAGCAATGCACGTTTTTGCAAAAAAAATAGCAAAAGCAATCCAAAAAGCTTTTCCATGCAAAAAAGTAGGCGAAGCTGTCATAGGCTTAGAAGTGCCCCATGCTCATATTCACCTGATTCCAATCCAAAAGGAATCCGACATGCTATTTTCTAATCCCAAATTAAAATTATCGGACGAAGAATTTACAGCCATAGCCAAAGCTATCAACTCCTCTCTATAAGACATGATAATCTGAGATAAAAAAAGCACTGTCTTTCGTTAATGAAAGCAGTGCTTTCCTTTTTCTTAACCATAGTTATATATTCTCAGATTTCTTTTTCTTTTCTTTGTCCCATATTATTTCGCCTATTGCTGAAATATTTTTCAACTAATTCATTGTCATATCAGAAAATATACCTATCTTTGCACCCGCAAACGAGAAAAAGGTGCCATAGCTCAGTTGGTAGAGCAAAGGACTGAAAATCCTTGTGTCCCCGGTTCGATTCCTGGTGGCACCACTTTTTTTTAAAAGAGATCGGAATGTAGCGCAGTTGGTAGCGCACTACGTTCGGGACGTAGGGGTCGGGCGTTCGAGTCGCCTCATTCCGACAGTAAAATGAAGCTTGACAAAATAATGTCAGGCTTTTTTATTATCCTTCCTGTTATCGGCTTATCTTTTCTCCCAAAACAATTTTAAAAGCAGTAGTAAATCTTCTTTTCAAAAAGTTTTTATATTTTTGAAGGCAATTTATTATTTACTTACCAATACATAATCACACAATGAAAAGCAAACTATCTATCTTAGCTACTACAGCTATCACTTTGCTCTGTACCAGCTGTACAGACCTGCAAAACAATCAACCGGGACAAAGCAAACCTGTTAATCCACCTCTCATGGGATGGAGTTCATGGAATGCCTTCAGGGTACACATCAGCGAGGATATCATCAAGAATCAAGCAGACTTGATGGTAAAAAAAGGATTAAAAGATGCCGGATACCAATATATTAATATCGATGACGGATTTTTCAACCAACGAGACAGTACCGGCAAAATGAGCGCTCACAAAGAACGTTTTCCTAATGGAATGAGACCTGTGGTAGACCATATCCATAATCTTGGACTAAAAGCCGGAATATATACCGATGCGGGTAACAACACTTGTGGATCAGTATACGACAATGATAAAGCCGGTATAGGTGCCGGTATATACGGACACGAAAAAGAAGATGCACAACTCTATTTCGGAGAATGGGGATTTGACTTCATCAAGATTGACTATTGCGGAGGAAGCAACTTAGGACTGGACGAACAAAAACGATATACCTCAATCAGCGAGAGCATCAAGAAAGTCAATCCAAACGTATCTCTAAACATTTGCCGTTGGGCCTTCCCTGGTACATGGGCTAAAGACGTAGCTACTTCATGGAGAATCAGCGGTGATATCAATGCCAGTTGGAATTCGTTGAAATATGTTGTTGGGAAGAATCTCTATCTGTCTGCTTATGCCAAGGACGGACACTACAACGATATGGATATAATGGTGATAGGATTCAGAGATGAGTGTAAAGTAGGAGGGCAAGGTTTAACACCAAACGAAGAGATTGTACATTTCGGTCTGTGGTGTATCATGAGTTCTCCACTACTTATCGGATGTGATCTTGCCAGCATTCCTGAGTCATCACTTCAATTGCTGACCAACAAAGAACTGATTGCTTTAAACCAAGACCCATTAGGTCTGCAAGCTTACGTAGTACAACATGACAACGAAGGATATGTACTTGTAAAAGACATTGAACAGAAACGAGGTAACGTACGTGCAGTTGCACTCTACAACCCATCAGATACTGTTTGCCAATTCTCTGTACCATTCTCAACACTGGAACTTGAAGGCAACATAAAGGTTCGCGACCTGGTAGAACACAAAGATTTAGGAAGTTTCTCTGGTAAATTTGAAAAAGAACTTCCTGCACATAGTGCCATGTTCTTACGGGTAGAAGGCGAAAAACGACTAGAACCGACATTATACGAAGCAGAGTGGGCATACCTGCCTCTTTACAACGATTTAGGAAAGAACTCTAAAATTATCTCTTATGCTTTTGATGGAGAAGCTTCTGGAAAAATGAAGGTAGGTTACATCGGTGGACAACCGGAAAACTATGCTGAATGGTCGGAAGTATATAGTGAGCAAGGAGGACGCTATGACATCACAGTCAACTACTCATTCGGTAATGGCAGACAACTGGATATTATCGTCAACGGAAAGACAACCAGAATCAACGAACTGGCAACAGATGACGGACACCACCAGATTACTGTACCTATTGAATTAAAACCCGGCTATAATGTAATCCGCATGGGTAACAGTTATAACTGGGCTCCAGATATCGACTGCTTCACTCTGGCTCCTGTTGCAACCAAATAAGTCGCATAGAAATGAAATAATAGCTTTTACAAGCTAAACAAACAGAATAGGCTGAAGTTTTGAACTTCAGCCTATTCTGTTTTTAACTAGAGCTATACTACAATACTGCACCCTATCTAAACGCTAAATAAGAATATATACTATGCATATCTTACACTTTACAACGATTATTCTTCCTCACACGTTATTATGCCACAGAGTCGGGCTGTTTTCACAACAACCCGACTCTTATCAAACATCCAATAAAAAATCAGAGTTCGTTCCTGATTCTTTCATCTTATGAATAGCAGTTCACGATATTTAGGCAAAGTCCACATCTGATCATCAACAATCAGCTCCAGTTTATCGATGTGATAACGGATCTGTTCCAACATCGGTGAAATAGTATCATGATAAGCAACCGCCTTCTCACGCTCATCCATTATCTTATTGGCGACTTTACGGGCTTCTACCATTGCGTCTACATGCTCCTTGATATAAATGGTATGTTCGGCAATCTCCTTAATTATTGCCATATTTCCTGCAGACAGATGATCCGCCTCCTGAGCAGGCAAAAGTCCTTTCATCTTATACACATTGTCGAGCAACTTCGTCTGATATTCGGTTGCAATAGGAACTATATGATTCATCACCAAGTCACCTAACACACGAGCTTCTATCTGGATTTTTTTAGTATAAGTCTCCCATTTCACCTCATTACGTGCTTCCAGTTCTTTCTGCGTCATAACTCCGGTCAGTTCAAACATTCGGATACTTTCCGGAGCAAGATAACTGTCGAAAATGACAGGGCAACTGGTTTCACAATCTAGGCCTCTACGAGCAGCCTCAGCTTTCCACTCATCACTGTAGCCATTACCGTCAAAACGGATAGGCTTACTAAGCTTAATGTATTTTCGGATCACCTGAATAATTGCAGAAATCTTCGGCTGTCCTTGACTTATCAGTTCATCCACATCCTTTTTAAAACAGATAAGTTGCTCTGCAACAGCCGTGTTCAGTGCAATCATGGCACTGGCACAATTGGCTTCGGAACCTACTGCACGGAATTCGAAACGGTTTCCGGTAAACGCAAAAGGAGAAGTACGGTTACGGTCTGTGTTATCAATCA
Organism: uncultured Bacteroides sp.; assembly: GCA_944322345.1. Classification (GTDB taxonomy): domain Bacteria; phylum Bacteroidota; class Bacteroidia; order Bacteroidales; family Bacteroidaceae; genus Bacteroides. The sequence continues at coordinate 61,845 of CALUOO010000015.1, forward strand.
AAAGTTCGGGTATTTGTGGTATATCCAACTTCATCCCATGCTTTCCTCCCAACGTGATCAACTCGTCCGTCGAACTATCTTCCATATGATCCAGTACTTTGCTTAGTTGTCTTCCCAAGAAAGAAGAAATAATGGCAGGAGGTGCTTCGTTCGCTCCTAAACGATGGGCATTGGTAGCACTCATGATAGAGGCTTTCAACAATCCGTTATGACGATAGACTGCCATAAGTGTATTCACAACAAAAGTTATAAACCGCAGATTCTCTTCGGCCGTTTTACCCGGTGCCATCAGCAATATACCCGTATCCGTCCCCAGTGACCAGTTATTATGTTTACCCGATCCGTTAACTCCTTTAAACGGCTTCTCGTGTAGTAAAACACGGAATCCGTGTGTACGCGCCACTTTTCTCATGAGTGACATAATAAGCATATTATGATCTACAGCCAGATTGCATTCTTCAAATATCGGAGCTAGTTCAAACTGATTGGGGGCAACCTCATTGTGTCGTGTTTTAACAGGAATACCAAGTTCCAATGCTTGGATTTCCAAGTCCTTCATAAAAGCAGCAACGCGAGTCGGAATAGCACCAAAATAGTGATCTTCCAGCTGTTGGTTCTTTGAGGCTTCATGTCCCATCAATGTACGTCCGGTCAGCAGTAAGTCAGGGCGTGCGGCATAAAGCCCTTCGTCCACCAGAAAGTACTCCTGTTCCCACCCAAGATAAGCAACAACTTTCTTCACCTCAGGATTGAAATATTGGCAAACATCCACTGCCGCTTTGTTTACAGCACGCAAGGCTTTCAACAACGGAGTCTTATAGTCAAGTGATTCTCCCGTATAAGCTATAAACACAGTAGGTATACACAACGTATCATCTACTACAAACACAGGAGAAGACGGGTCCCATGCACTATAACCACGTGCTTCGAACGTATTCCGAATTCCACCACTAGGAAATGACGAAGCATCGGGTTCCTGCTGCACCAACAGTTTGCCAGAAAATTCTTCCATCATTCCGCCCTTACCATCGTGTTCAATAAAAGCATCATGCTTTTCGGCTGTACCCTCGGTCAATGGCTGGAACCAGTGAGTATAATGGGTAGCTCCCAACTCCATAGCCCATTGTTTCATGCCTTCTGCGACCTTGTCTGCAATATCACGGTCGAGTGCAACGCCATTGTCCATTGCATCTACAAGTTTATTATATACAGAGGTAGGCAAATACTTGAACATCTTTTCACGACTGAAGACATACTTTGCGAAGTAATCGCTCGGGCGCTCCGACGGAGCAGTTACCTCTAAAGGTTTTGTCTGGAAAGCTTTCTCCACAACCCTAAATCTTAACTTTGACATAATAGCTCAATTTTAGTTTATTAATAATAGATGTTTGATCATATATTTATATTACCATATTCACATATAAAACAATATTTTAATAACAATAAGATATATAATACAATATTATTACATCTTTTTTCTATTATCCATTGCAAAAATAGAGCTTTTAGACGAAATGAAAATCAGTATCCATGAAATGTATATAACCGAAAGAATACATGTTTTATTTTAAAACTAAAACACATATATATAGTAAAAGAAACATTAGAAATCACACGATTAGCAATTAAATCATTACACAAGAGAAAATCATAAAACTTTTTATCGGGAGAAAATACAGTCTGCGCTATCCTGACTACACCAGAAGCATATATAAAAAAGACAACCGCCTTACTTACAACAAACATCAGATGAGTAGGACACTCCCCTCTCTTTTCCTGAAACAGAATAAAACGGAAGGCTGGACAGACAACATATTTCTCCATTCCAGCATAAAGGATACGGCATTTGCATGAGATGTACATCTCATACTGCACGACATGCCCATGTCATACAGTATGAGATGGACATGTCGTACATATTCAGCAACCTTTCACCGAAAATCGGTAGCCCTATTGCAGTTTTATTCCAATAACGTACTGACACATCAGCCGATACCAGTCTGTAAAAAGAAAACCGCTGCTGCTACTTGATTACAAGAAGCGACAGCGGTATATCCTTTCCTGAAAGATCGCTTATATCCAATTGCTAATACGTTGCATAGCCTCCAAGCATTCTTCACGCTCTCCAAAAGCTGTAAGTCGCAAATAACCCTCACCACTAGGCCCAAAACCAACCCCGGGAGTACTCACAACGTTTACTTCATACAACAACTGTTCGAAGAATTTCCAAGAAGTCATGCCTGTGGGTACTTTAAGCCAGATATAAGGAGCATTTACACCTCCATACACTCTAAAGCCGGCTTTTCTCAGCTCTTCACGCATAATGCGGGCATTTTCCATATAATAATCTATAGTCTCCTTTATCTGCTTCTGTCCCTCGACTGTATAAATAGCTTCTGCTCCACGCTGGGTAATATAACTCGTTCCATTAAATTTGGTGCATTGGCGTCTATTCCATAAAGGATTAAGAGCAATGCGATTCCCTTCAAAGTTGGCAGCCGTCAACTCTTTGGGAATCACTGTATATCCACAACGGACTCCTGTAAATCCTGCCGTTTTAGAGAAACTCCGGATCTCAATTGCCACTTTTTTAGCTCCCCGAATCTCGTAAATGGAGTGAGGAATATCCGGCTCGCGAATAAAAGCCTCATAAGCAGCATCGAAAACAATAATCGCATCGTTTACCAAAGCATAATCAACCCATTTCTTTAATTGCTCGCGAGTCAGAGTTGTCCCAGTTGGATTATTAGGATAACACAAATAGATAAGATCGACTCTATGCTTAGGAAGTTCAGGAATAAAGCCATTCTCTTCAACACATGGGAAATAAGTTACATTGCTCCACTTAGCATCCTCATTCAGTACGCCCGAACGTCCACACATAATATTGCTGTCCACATAAACAGGATATACCGGATCGGTAACTCCCATGCTGTTATCCCAGCGCAATAATTCTCCGATGTTTCCCGTATCGCTTTTTGCACCATCACTAATAAATATTTCCGATGGACTCAGATTGATGCCCCGTGAAGCAAAATCGTGTTTAAGAATAGCTTCTATCAAGAAATCATATCCCTGTTCCGGACCGTATCCACGGAAAGTCTTAGCATTTGCCATCTCGTCTACAGCACGATGCATTGCTTCTGTACATGCTAAAGGGAGCGGACGTGTAACATCGCCTATTCCTAACCGGATCAGTTTACTCCCGGGATGGGTAACCTTAAAAGCATTTACTTTCTTGGCTATGTCCGAAAACAAGTAACTGCCAGGAAGCTTAAGAAAATGTTCATTTACTAACGCCATAACATATATTTATATTATTATTTTACCACAGAATACTTTAACAGCAGGTCCTGTCATGTAGATATGTCCATCGGCAGCCCATTCTATCTCCAACGTGCCGCCATCCATCACGACCGACTGTTTACTTTCACACCTCCCGGCAAAGACAGCGGCAACAACACTGGCACATGCTCCAGTGCCACATGCTTGAGTGACTCCAGAGCCACGTTCCCACACTCTCATCCTAACTGCATCGTCCGAGAATACTTGCACAAACTCCACATTTACTCTATCCGGGAATAAAGGATGACACTCCAATACCGGACCTATCTTCTCCAGCTCCACCCGATTTATGTCATCGACAAAAATCACCAAATGCGGATTTCCCATTGAGACTGCTATTCCCTCTTCCACAGGATATCCCTCGCCTAAAGATACCAGATGTATATCCGCAGGAATGCCCATATCAACAGTCACAGTCTCTACAATATTCCTGTCATTGACATGCAAATGTAACACCTTCATGCCAGACAATGTCTCCAATAAGATATCTTTCTTGTCAGTAAGCCCCTCCTCGTATACATACTTGCCGACACAGCGGCTTGCATTTCCACACATAAGAGCTTCCGATCCATCTGCATTAAATATCCGCATTTTAAAATCACCTTTATCAGAAGGACAGATAAGAACCAACCCATCGGAACCGATGCCTGTATGACAGGCGCTCCATTTTACCGCCAACTGTTCCGGATGTTCTATAGGATAATGCAGGGTATTCACATAAATGTAGTCATTCCCTGCTCCATGCATCTTTGTAAATTCAATTTTCATATTCTCTTTCCTCTGTCGTTTCCCAATAACATGACACTATTCTCTACGATAAGCAGCCTCGTGCACTCCAGCTACAGCCCGACCACTCGGATCATTCAAATTCTTAAAACTCGTATCCCATGCCAAGGCTTCTGCGGTCGAGCATGCGACACTAGGTACACTGGGCACACTCTTAGCTGCAGATGGACTGGGGAAATGTTCCTCGAAAATGCAACGATAATAATATTCCTCTTTGTTCTGAGGTGGATTAATCGGGAATCGTTCTGCCGCATGCTTCATTTCGTCATCACTGACAGCCGCTGCAGTCACAGCCTTTAATGTGTCTATCCACGAATAACCCACCCCGTCGGAAAACTGTTCTTTTTGGCGCCACACAATGCTTTCAGGCAAAAGAGAAGCGAATGCATCGCGTACAACACGCTTCTCCATAATATGCCCCGGACACATCTTTATGGCAGGATTCAGACTCATTGCAACATCCAAAAACTCTTTGTCCAGAAAGGGGACACGCCCTTCTACTCCCCATGCAGACAGAGCCTTGTTGGCACGTAGACAGTCATATAAATACAATTTCCCTAGTTTACGGACTGTCTCTTCATGGAAAGCTTCTGGGGTAGGAGCTTTATGAAAATAAAGATAGCCACCAAAGATTTCATCTGCTCCTTCTCCGCTAAGTACCATCTTGATTCCCATAGACTTAATGACTCGTGCCAGAAGATACATTGGAGTAGAAGCACGCACCGTTGTCACATCATAGGTCTCAATATAATAAATGACATCACGTATTGCATCTAGTCCTTCTTGAATAGTATAGTTAATTTCATGGTGTATCGTGCCGATATGTTCTGCCACCATTCTGGCCTTCTCCAAATCGGGAGCACCTTTCAATCCTATGGCAAAAGAGTGCAGCTGCGGCCACCAGGCTGGAGCATGGCCATCAGTTTCAATCCGTTTGTCTGCATATATTTTCGCTATGGCAGAAATCACAGAAGAATCCAATCCACCGGATAGCAAAACTCCATAGGGAACATCACTCATCAACTGACGACGTACAGCTGCTTCGAGCGCCACACGCACAGCATCAACCTGAGCAGTGTATGCATCAGACGCAGGCAATGACGCGTAATGGTCTTTCACTGCCTGATATTCCATCCAATCACGTTTATACCAACGTTTCATTTTGCCTTCACCACTCCAATAGTAATGCCCGGGAAGGAATGGCTCATATTCATCGCAAAAACCTTCTAAAGCTTTCAGTTCACTGGCACAATAAACTGTTCCATCAGAATCATACCCTATATATAAAGGAATCACTCCAATCGGGTCGCGGGCAATGAGAAATTCATCACGCTCTTCATCATAAAGAGCAAAAGCGAAAATGCCATTCAGTTCTTCTAGAAAATGGATACCCTTATCCTGATACAGAGCTAATATTACCTCACAATCACTTCCTGTCTGAAAAGCATACTTACCGGCATATCGAGTACGTATTTCACGATGATTATATATTTCGCCGTTCACAGCAAGCACGTTTTTTCTATCACACGAATAAAGGGGTTGTCCTCCTGATTGTGGATCAACGATAGAAAGACGCTCATGCGCCAAGATTGCACTTCCACCACAATAGATGCCACTCCAGTCCGGACCGCGATGGCGTATTTTCTTTGCCATCGACAAGGCTTTCTGCCTAAGTTCGGACGATTGTTTTCCGATATTAAAAATACAAGCTATTCCGCACATAATATTGTATTTATGAATTAGTTATTACTCTGCAGCATCGCATCTATTTCTTTTGCCGCCTTACGTCCTGCCGCTATACATTTGACTACAAGGCTTGGTCCTGTTGCTGCATCTCCGACTATCCAAACATTCTGAGGAAGTTGTGGGAACTGTGGCTTTAAAAAGCCCATAGCAAGCAGTACCAGATCTGCTTCTATAATCTCCTTTTTGCCGGTAAGAGACATCTGCTTCCGGTTTTCACTTACAGAAATCCACTCAACCTCTTCTACCTCCACACCACATACACGTCCATCCTCTGTTCCTAAAAAACGATTGGTAGCAAGATTCCATCGGCGTATGCATCCTTCCTCATGGCTGGAACTCGTTTTCAACACATTGGGCCATTGTGGCCACGGTGTCAACGGGTTATATCCAACAGGTGGCTGAGGCATGATTTCAATTTGGCACACACCTACAGCACCTTGTCGATTGACTGTTCCAATACAGTCACTTCCCGTATCGCCACCACCAATAACAAGCACTTTCTTATCTTTAGCGGTAATGAATTCTTCATCTCCAAACTTTTGCCCTGCCAATAGACGATTCTGCTGTGCCAAAATCTCCATTGCAAAATGGATTCCACGAAGTTCACGTCCCGGGACTTCCAGATTACGGGCCTCAGGAGTTCCTGTACAGATGGCATAGGCCGCAAAACCTTCGGGTAAATGTTCCAAATCAATATTCGATTTAACTTTAAAACAAATACCCTCACTCTCCATGATCTTTACCCGCCGGTCAATAATCGCTTTATGCAATTTAAAATTCGGAATACCAAAACGCAAAAGTCCGCCTATATACTCGTCTTTTTCAAATACAGTCACCTCATATCCTAATCTATTCAGCTGGTTAGCAGTTGCCAACCCTGCAGGTCCAGAACCGATAACCGCTACCTTTAACCCATTTCGGGCATACTTTTTCGCCACGACATACCCTTCTCTAAATGCCGCCTCAATAATAGCTGCCTCATTTTCACGAATAGTTACAGGAGAATCAATGCTTAGTTTCAATACACATGATTTTTCGCACAATGCAGGACATACTCTTCCCGTAAACTCAGGGAAATCATTTGTCCGGATAAGTATCTCATAGGCTTCCCGCCATCTGCTATGGCTTAAAGCATCCTGAAATTCAGGCGGACGATTACCAAGTGGACACGCCCAATGACAGAAAGGTACACCGCAATCCATACAACGTGATGCCTGTAGCTTGCGTTCGCTTGAATTCAACGTTTGTTCTACTTCACTAAAATCTGCGATACGTTCATGAATAGGACGGTAGCCAGCCTCTTGACGAGGTATATCTAGAAATGCTTTAGGATTTCCCATATCAATCATCTGTTATTTGTTAGTAATCTCTTTGAACCTCAGCAATCTTCTTCTGAAGCTTCTCCATCTGTTCTTCTGCTAATACACGTTTATATTCAATAGGAGTGACCTGAATAAATTCATCTACATGCAGTTGCCAATTATCAAGCAACATGCGTGCTAATCTGGAGCCTGTATACTTCCAATGAGACTCTATCAGCTCACGAAGTTCTTTACGTGATGCCGAATCTTCCAATAAGCCAAGTTCTACCATCTCCATATTACAGAAATAATCAAAGGTACGTTTAGGATCCCATACATAAGCGATGCCACCACTCATTCCCGCAGCAAAATTACGTCCGGTACTTCCTAAAACGACAACCCTTCCTCCTGTCATATATTCACAACAATGGTCACCTACTCCTTCTACAACAGCTATAGCTCCCGAATTTCTGACAGCAAAGCGCTCTCCCACACATCCATTTATATACACCTCTCCCTCTGTAGCCCCATACATCAGTGTATTGCCAGCTATCGTATTTTGTGAAGCATCAAAACACGATCCCATTGGGGGAAGAACAGCGATACGGCCACCGCTCAATCCTTTAGCAAGATAATCATTTGCCTCACCCTCCAGACGGAAGTTAACACCTTTTGTCAGAAAGGCTCCGAAGCTTTGCCCTGCAGAACCTTTAAACTTGATGTTAATTGTCCCATCTGGTAGTCCTTCATGGCCAAACTTAGCAGCTATTTCTCCAGAGAGCATACTTCCAACCGAACGGTCGGTATTTGAAATAGTGTATTCTAATTCTACTTGTTTACCATTTTCCAACGCCTCATGTGCCGCTGATATGATAGCTTTATCTTTCACCTCGGAGAGATTAAACGGATTATTGACAGAATGATGAATATCAGCTCCATTATTTACCTGATGCAGAATATGACTAAAATCTAATCCGTTTATCTTCTCTGAATTACTGTATGAGGAAGTTATTTCTATTAGGTCTGTCCTACCAATAATATCATCTAAACAAGTGAAACCCATTTCAGCCAGATATTCTCGCACTTCCTGAGCCAAGAATCTGAAATAATTAATCAGATAGCGATAGTGTCCTCTAAAATGCTCACGTAGTTTTTCATTCTGCGTAGCAATACCAACCGGGCACAAATTAGTATGACATTTACGCATCATTACGCACCCCAAAACAATCAGCGCAGTGGTACCAAACGCATATTCATCAGCTCCCAATAATGCCATGCACACCACATCACGACCTGTCTTCAGCTGTCCGTCAGTTTGTAACCGTACTTGTCCACGCAATCCATTTAAGACCAACGTTTGTTGTGTTTCACTCAAACCGATTTCAGGTGGAATACCTGCGTATCTCATTGACGATGCGGGAGAAGCTCCCGTTCCTCCTTCTGCACCTGAAATAACAATTAAATCTGCTTTGGCTTTTGCAACTCCGGCAGCAATTGTCCCAACCCCACTTTCAGCAACCAGTTTCACACTAATCTTAGCACGTGGATTCACATTTCTCAGATCAAAAATAAGTTGAGCCAAATCCTCTATACTATAAATATCATGATGCGGCGGAGGTGAAATAAGAGATATGCCTGGTATAGAATGTCGTGTATGTGCTATAACCTCATCAACCTTAAACCCGGGCAGCTGCCCTCCTTCACCTGGTTTAGCACCTTGGGCTACTTTTATTTGTATTTCTTCTGCATTTACCAAATATTCAGTAGTTACTCCAAAGCGCCCAGAAGCGACTTGTTTCGTTTTACTACATAGACTAATATCATCACAATCAGCATCCGAATGGTAAACACTGCTGAATCTCACGCTGTCTTCACCTCCCTCACCTGTATTACTGCGCGTGCCAAGCTTATTCATAGCAAGTGCCATCGCCTCATGCGCTTCCTTACTAATTGCTCCAAAAGACATTGCTCCTGTTACAAAGTGCTTAATAATATTCTCTACAGGCTCTACTGACTCTATATCTATTGGGTTACTCCGAAAACGGAAGAAATCGCGTAAGAATATAGGCGAAGGCTTACTATCAACCTTATGAGTGAATTCTTTAAATTTCTTATAACTACCTGCATGTGTAGCCAACTGTAACAAACTAATGGTATCAGGATTCCATGCATGTAATTCTCCATCCTTACGGAAAGAAAAAAAGCCTATATTATCGAGCATAGCTTTTGCTTCATCGTCTGTGATGTCAATTCCAGATGCATGAAATTTCAAATAGTCGTTCGTGATTTCCTTTAAGCCAGCTCCACCAATGGTAGCAGTATCCGTTCCGAAATATTTTTTCATTACTTCGGTCCTCAATCCAACAGCCTCAAAAAGTTTAGCACCACGATATGACCGAATGGTACTAATACCCATTTTGCTCATGACCTTATATAGTCCCTTACACAATGCTTTAATATAGTTTTTCTCAGCTGTATTGTAATCCAATTGCAAATATTCTTTTTTAACAAGACTATCTATTATTGCAAATGACATATACGGACAAAGAGCACTCGCACCATAACCTAACAATAAAGCAGCATGCATTACCTCACGTGCTTCACCACTTTCCACTATCAGAGCTGTCTGCACACGTTTTTGTACAGAGATAAGATGATGATGCACAGCACTAACAGCGAGTAATGAGGGGATAGGAGCATACTCAGCATCCACATCACGGTCAGAAAGTACAATATAATTGACTCCCTCATCAACTGCCTCTTCTGCCTTTCTACACAAATCATCAATAGCGATACGTAGTCCATCTTCTCCTTCTTTAATTTTAAAAGTCATTTTGAGTTTTACGGTACTGAAACCTTTATATCTGATATTACACAACATATCAAGTTGTGTATTTGTCAATATAGGATGAGGCAGACGTACCATTTTACAATGCGATGCATTTGGACTTAATATATTGCTTCCTACTGCACCGATGTACTCGGTAAGCGACATTACCAGTTCCTCACGAATCGGATCAATAGCAGGATTAGTTACTTGTGCAAACTGTTGTCGAAAATAATTGAATAATAGTTGAGGTTTATCAGAGAGAACAGCAAGTGGAGTATCATTTCCCATTGAAGCTGTAGGTTCACCTCCAGTTTCACACATCGGAATCAATATTCTTTCTATGTCTTCACGCGTAAACCCAAAGATTCGTAAACGACGTCCTGCTTCTTTCACCGAGTTTTCTACTTTACGTCCACTATGAATCGCATCCAACTCTATCCGATTAACTGAGAGCCAATCGGAATACGGCAATGCCGATGCTAATGATTCCTTAATTTCATTATCATAATATATTTTCCCCTCTTGAGTATCAACTAAAAGGATCTTGCCAGGTTGCAATCTACCTTTTGCTTCTATTTCATCAGGATTAAAATTAATTGTACCAGCTTCACTTGCTACAACCATGATACCATTTTTTGTTATCAACCAACGTGCAGGACGAAGTCCATTACGATCGAGCATTCCTCCAGCATAGCGTCCATCACTAAATAATAAAGCCGCAGGTCCATCCCATGGCTCCATTAAAATAGAATGATACTCATAAAATGCCTTTAATGAAGAAGAGATAGGATTTTTCTCGTTAGTTGATTCTGGAACCATCATAGCTAGTGCATGAGGCAAACTTAATCCAGACATAACAAAGAACTCCAAAACATTATCCATTGATGCACTGTCACTCATTCCTGGTTGGATAATAGGACGCACTTTGGAAATATCCCCAAGCTCCTGAGAAGACAAAACGCTCTCCCTAGCTTCCATCCATGCTCGATTTCCTCGAATTGTATTAATCTCGCCATTATGAGCCATCATACGGAAAGGCTGTGCCAAACTCCATGTAGGGAAAGTATTAGTACTAAAACGAGAATGTACTATGGCAAGTGCACTAGTAAAATAAGGTTGATTCAAATCGGTATAATACTCACGAAGTTGAGTTGATGTTAGCATACCCTTATACACAATATTCCGACTGGAAAGAGAAACTATGTAAAACTCCTCATTCTTTATTCTGTTTTCTATTTTCTTCCGTATTATATATAGTTTCTTCTCGAGAGATGGTTCATCAGCACCTCCTGTTGTTACAAAAATCTGTTTTATATCAGGCTCAGTTACAAGAGCATTATTCCCCAACACTTTTGAATTCACCGGAACACTTCTCACATGCATCAACGTCATCCCCTCCTTTTCAATCTCCTCCATCATTATGCTAATGAAAGACCGCTGCATATCTTTATTTTTTGGCATGAAAACCAACCCCGTTCCATATTTCCCTTTTTCAGGCACAGGAATTCCCTGCAACAGTATAAACTCATGTGGTATCTGAACCATGATTCCAGCTCCATCGCCCGTTTTGTTATCAGCACCTTCAGCACCACGGTGTTTCATATTCTCTAGCACTTTAAGAGCAGAATCAATCAAATCATGTGACTTAGTACCATGCAAATTAACAATCATTCCTACACCACAAGCGTCATGCTCATTGGTAAAGTCGTACAGCCCTTGCTGAGTTTTAAATTGATTAACCACTGACATAATGAAACTTATAATTGATTTATACTAGCGTTTTATCTATATATAAACAGTTGTACTTTCTACATGAGCACAAAAATAAAAATATACTTTCACATATCAAAATCACAGTTTCATTATGATTTAATAAAATACAATACTAAAACCAAATTATTATATATTGATTCATTTACCCTATACAAAACAAACAATCAATAGTTTTACAGCAAATTACATAACACTTATTCATTTAAATGAGAAATTCAGAAAAAAAATAATTATAAGAAAAGACAAACAGAATAATAAGAGTAAGTATCAAAGAAACAATATCAAGGGTTATTAATCTAATAAGATCTAGAAAATTGATGGACTAAATATATACAATTTCTCTGAAAACAAAGAAGTTTAATAAAGCAACAATTAAAACCTAGGAATAAATCATGCTTCAGTAAAATCTATATAGATAGCACAAAAGAAGAGAGACAAAGCGAAAAAAGAAAAGAAAGAAAAACAAGAAAACAGATGGCATGTTTTCAGAAGGAAGAAGAAGGAAGGAATACATACAAAAAAAGTCCTCCGGAAGTTTTC
>CALUOO010000016.1 GCA_944322345.1 uncultured Bacteroides sp.
TTCCTCTTGGACTTGAACCAAGGACCCTCTGATTAACAGTCAGATGCTCTAACCGACTGAGCTAAGGAAGAATGTTTCTTAATTGCGGTGCAAAAGTAATAGGATATTTTGAAATATGCAATATCTTTGCAAAAAAAATATTGAGAATGGATAAAATTATAGGATTGGGTAATGCGCTTGTAGACGTATTGGCTACTTTGAAAAATGATGCACTTTTGGATGAAATGGGATTACCCAAAGGAAGTATGCAATTGATTGATGATGTTAAATTGCAGCAGATTAACTCTAAATTTTCTCAGATGAAAACCCATCTGGCTACGGGTGGAGCTGCAGGAAATACAATTCTTGGGTTGGCTTGCTTAGGGGTTCCTACCGGATTCATCGGTAAAGTGGGGAAAGATTCGTTTGGAGACTTTTTCCGGAATAATCTGAGAAAAAATGGTATTGAGGACAATTTGTTACTTTCAGAAGATTTACCTTCCGGAATAGCTTCTACTTTTATTTCTCCGGATGGAGAGCGAACATTTGGTACATATTTGGGCGCAGCTTCTACCTTAAAGGCAGAAGAACTTGTCCCTGCTTTGTTCGAAGGATATAATTATCTTTTCGTAGAGGGTTATCTGGTTCAGGATCACCAAATGATTCTTCAGGCAATGGAACTTGCACGAAAGGCTGGACTGAAAATCTGTTTGGATATGGCAAGCTATAATATAGTGGAGAGTGATTTGGAATTTTTCTCTCTATTAATAAATAGGTATGTTGACATTGTTTTTGCCAACGAAGAAGAGGCCAAGGCGTTTACAGGAGAAAGCAATCCCGAAGAGGCTTTGAGTCAGATTGCCAATCAGTGCGAAATAGCTGTGGTGAAGGTTGGTGCTAATGGAACGTATGCGTGTCGGGGAAAAGAAAAAGTAAAAGTAGATGCATTGCCGGTCAATCGGGTAGTGGATACGACTGGAGCCGGTGACTATTTTGCTTCTGGCTTTCTATATGGCTTGACGAATGGGCATTCGTTAGAGAAAAGTGCAAAGGTGGGTTCTATCCTTTCTGGCAATGTGATTCAGGTAATTGGCACTACAATGCCTCAGGAACGTTGGAATGAAATAAAGTTAAATATCAACAGAGTTCTGGCGGAGTAAGAAAGGATTGCGCTACTTTTACACCCGATAATTAATGGAAAGAATATGAGAAGATTACTTACTAAACATATATTTATAGGAGTGCTGCTGATAGTGGCAGTAGTCACTTTCTTTGGCTTTAAGAATGGAGATGACCGTAACTTTCAGCTTGCTAAAAACATGGATATATTCAATGCCATTGTAAAAGAGCTGGATATGTTTTATGTTGATACCATTGACCCTAACAAAACAATTAGGGAAGGAATCGACGCGATGCTTTATTCATTGGACCCTTATACTGAATATTATCCCGAAGATGATCAGAGTGAACTGGAGCAGATGGTGAAAGGAAGTTTTGGTGGAATAGGATCTTTGATCACTTATGACACAGAACTGAAACGCTCGCTGATTGCCGAACCGCTCGAAGGAACTCCTGCAGCTAAAGCCGGGCTGAAGGCTGGCGATGTTTTGATGGAAATAGATGGTAAAGATCTTGCCGGAAAGTCAAATGCGGAAGTGAGTCAGATGCTGCGTGGACAGGCTGGAACTAATTTTAAATTGAAGATTGAACGTCCTAATGCAGAAGGGGGACGTACTCCGATGGAATTTGACATAGTACGCGAATCTATTCAAACTCCGGCCGTACCTTATTCTGCGTTGTTGGATAATAAGGTTGGATATATCAATCTGAACACTTTTACCGGTACTCCTTCGAAAGAGTTTAAAAAAGCATTTTTAGATTTGAAGAAGCAGGGGGCTACGGCATTGGTTATTGACCTGCGTAATAATGGTGGCGGCTTGCTGGACGAGGCTGTTGAGATTGCAAACTATTTCCTGCCCCGTGGAAAAGTGATTGTGACGACAAAGGGTAAAACGAATCAGGCAAGCAATACCTATAAAACATTACGTGAACCGTTGGATTTGGAGATTCCGATAGCCGTGTTGGTGAATAGTGGTACTGCGTCAGCTTCGGAGATTCTGTCCGGATCGTTGCAGGATTTAGACCGGGCTGTCATTGTCGGTAACCGTACATTTGGAAAGGGCTTGGTACAGGTTCCGCGTTCTTTACCTTATGGAGGAACGATGAAGGTGACTACCTCTAAATATTATATTCCCAGTGGCCGGTGTGTACAGGCTATTGACTATAAGCACCGCAATGAGGACGGAAGTGTGGGAACCATTCCTGACAGCCTGACGAAGGTATTCCATACTGTAGCCGGACGTGAAGTGCGTGATGGCGGTGGAGTGATGCCAGACTCTGTAGTCAAGCTGGAAAAAGTCCCGAATATATTATTCTATTTAATCCGGGACAATGTGATATTCAATTATGCAACTCAGTATTGCTTGAAGCATCCAGAAATAGCTTCGGCTGAAGATTTTGAGGTGACGGATGCAGATTATGCCGAATTCAAGAATATGGTGAAGCAGGCTGATTTTAAGTATGATCAGCAAAGTGAGAAGATTTTGAAAACACTGAAGGAGGCAGCCGAATTTGAAGGATATATGCAGGATGCTTCGGAAGAATTTAAGGCTTTGGAGAAGAAACTGACACATAATCTGGATAGAGATCTGGATTATTTCTCTAAAGATATCCGACGGATGATTGCCGATGAAATCATTAAACGTTACTACTTCCAGCGTGGAAGTATCATTCAGCAATTGAAGGACGACAAGGAGCTGAATGCAGCATTGGACATTTTGGGCAATCCGTCGAGATACAAAGAAATACTCAGTGCTCCAAAGAGTCAGAGATAGAGATAACAGAATCAGAATTTTAATAACTCAGAAATATAAAATATGTCTACAGAATTGTTCTCTACGCTGCCTTATAAAGTGGCAGACATTACACTTGCAGATTTTGGACGCAAGGAAATCGATTTGGCAGAAAAAGAAATGCCCGGCCTGATGGCTCTTCGCGAAAAGTATGGAGAATCCAAGCCGTTGAAAGGAGCCCGCATCATGGGGTCGTTGCATATGACTATTCAGACGGCTGTTCTGATTGAAACATTGGTTGCATTGGGTGCTGAGGTTCGCTGGTGCTCTTGCAATATATATTCTACGCAAGATCATGCAGCGGCAGCAATAGCTGCTTCGGGAGTGGCAGTGTTTGCGTGGAAGGGAGAAACGCTTGCTGATTACTGGTGGTGTACGTTGCAGGCTCTGAATTTCCCCGGTGGAAAGGGACCGAATGTGATTGTTGATGACGGAGGTGACGCTACCATGATGATTCATGTGGGCTATGCAGCCGAGAATGATGCGACTGTGCTGGACAAAGAGGCACATGCTGAAGATGAAATAGAGCTGAATGCCATATTGAAGAAGGTGCTGGCATCGGACAAAGACCGCTGGCATCGGGTAGCTGCTGAGATTCGCGGTGTGTCTGAAGAAACCACAACCGGTGTTCACCGCCTCTATCAGATGCAGGAAGAAGGAAAACTGTTGTTCCCGGCATTCAATGTGAACGACTCGGTTACGAAATCCAAGTTTGACAACCTTTATGGCTGCCGCGAATCGTTGGCCGATGGTATCAAGCGTGCAACAGACGTGATGATTGCCGGAAAAGTAGTGGTTGTCTGTGGTTATGGCGATGTGGGTAAAGGCTGTGCCCACTCCATGCGCTCTTACGGAGCACGGGTACTGGTGACTGAGGTTGACCCGATCTGTGCTTTACAGGCTGCAATGGAAGGATTTGAGGTTGTAACCATGGAAGATGCCTGCACGGAAGGAAATATCTTTGTGACTACAACCGGTAATATAGATATTGTCCGTATCGACCACATGGAGAAGATGAAAGACCAGTCTATCGTCTGCAACATCGGTCACTTCGACAATGAAATACAGGTAGATGCTTTGAAACATTATCCGGGCATCAAGTGTGTCAACATTAAGCCTCAGGTAGACCGTTACTATTTCCCCGACGGACACAGCATCATCCTGCTTGCTGACGGACGCCTTGTCAATCTGGGTTGTGCTACGGGACATCCGTCGTTTGTGATGAGTAACTCTTTCACCAATCAGACGCTGGCTCAGATTGAGCTGTTCAATAAGAAATATGATGTGAATGTATATCGTCTGCCTAAACATCTGGACGAAGAAGTGGCACGTCTGCATCTCGAAAAGATTGGTGTCAAGCTGACTCGTCTGACTCCGGAGCAGGCCGCTTATATAGGTGTCTCTGTAGACGGACCTTACAAAGCCGAACATTACAGATATTAATAGCGTATAGCGCGAAACAGAAAATGAAGAATCGGGCAATGCCGTCCAAAGCTTGCAGACTCTTCATTTTTTTGTTTCCGTTTCTTCAGAAACCCTTTTGATTTATCATTCTTAATTCGCATGAAACGTTTTATTCCCGATTTAATCGCCATTCTGGCATTTGTTATCCTCTCTTTTGTCTATTTCTTTCCGGCGGATATCGAAGGACGTATTCTCTTTCAACACGATTCTGCTGCCGGGGTAGGAGCCGGACAGGAGGCTACGGAATATATGGAACGGACGGGTGAAAGAACCCGATGGACGAATGCCATTTTCGGTGGTATGCCTACCTATCAGATGTCGCCGAGTTACGACTCTACCAAGCCTCTGCAGTGGGCAGAGAAGCTTTATCAGTTGTACCTGCCGCCGTATGTTGTTCTCACTTTCATCATGATGCTGGGATTCTATATCCTGCTGCGTGCATTTGGCATACCGGCATGGCTTTCGGCTTTGGGAGGTGTCTTGTGGGCATTTTCTTCCTATTTCTTTATTCTTATATCGGCAGGGCATATCTGGAAGTTTGTAACACTTGCTTATATCCCGCCTACAATAGCAGGTATTGTGTTGGCCTATCGTAAAAAGTATCTGCTTGGCGGTATTGTCACAGCCTTGTTTATTGCTCTTCAGATTCAGTCCAATCATATTCAGATGAGCTACTATTTTATGTTTGTCATTCTGTTTATAGTCGGTGCTTATCTGGAAGATGCTTACAAGAAAAAAGAACTGCCTCATTTCTTTAAAGCCAGTGCTGTGCTGTTGTTGGCTGCAGTTGTGGGTGTGTGTACAAATCTTTCCAATCTCTATCATACCTATGAGTATAGCAAGGAGACAATGCGTGGCAAGAGTGAACTGAAGCAGGAAGGAGCAGCCGCATCGCAGGCAAGCGGCGGACTGAACCGCGACTATATCACTCAGTGGAGCTATGGCATCGGTGAGACACTGACACTGCTTGTCCCCAATGTAAAGGGAGGTGCTTCGGTTCCCCTGTCGCAGAGCGAGACGGCAATGGAGAAAGCAAACCCGCAATATCGGGGCATCTATTCACAGCTGACACAGTATTTTGGCGACCAGCCCATGACCTCCGGTCCTGTCTATGTGGGGGCGTTTGTGATGTTCCTCTTCATTTTGGGATGTTTCATTGTGAAAGGTCCTCTGAAGTGGGCACTGTTGGGGGCCACTATTTTCTCTGTTCTGCTCTCGTGGGGTAAGAACTTCATGGGGCTGACCGATTTCTTTATCGACTACGTGCCGATGTACAATAAATTCCGTGCAGTCTCTTCCATCTTGGTCATTGCAGAATTTACCATTCCTCTGCTGGCTGTATTTGCTTTGAAGGAGGTGCTTGCACATCCCGACCTGTTGAAACAGAAAGAAAACCGTCGGGGAGCAATCATCAGTCTGATGCTGACTGCGGGTGTATCGCTTGTACTGGCTGTAGCTCCGGGGGTGTTTTTCTCCAATTATATTCCGGCGCAGGAGATGGCAGCATTGCAGCAGGGAATACCTGCCGAACAATTGTCGCCTATCCTTGCCAATCTGAAAGAGGTACGTATGGCTTTGGTCACTTCGGATGCATGGCGCAGTCTCTTTATTATCGTAGTGGGTTGCTTGTTGCTGATGCTTTATATGCGCGGCAAGCTGAGAGCCTCTCTTACTGTTGCAGGAATCCTGTCTCTCTGTCTGGCAGATATGTGGGGAGTGAACAAGCGTTATCTGAACGACAGCCAGTTTGTGGCGAAATCGCAGCGTACGGAGAGCTTCCGTAAGACTCAGACTGACGAAATCATTCTTCAGGACACTGCCTTGGACTACCGTGTGCTGAATCTTGCCGCCAACACCTTCAACGAGAACAACACTGCCTACTGGCATAAGAGCATCGGTGGCTATCATGCGGCAAAACTGCGCCGCTATCAGGAGATGATCGACCGTCACATTGCGCCCGAGATGGGCAAGCTCTATCAGGAGGTTGCAGCCAAGGGAGGTGTTATGGATAGTGTAGATGCCTCCAAGTTCAGGGTGTTGAACATGCTGAACACTCGCTATTTCATTTTCCCGGCCGGTCAGCAGGGAGAGACGCTGCCTATCAGGAATCCTTACGCTTATGGCAATGCATGGTTTGTGAACGGAGTGCAGTATGTCGGCAATGCCAACGAAGAGATTGATGCGCTGAACACTGTGCTGCCTGCGGAGACGGCTGTGGTGGATGCGAAGTTCAAGGATCAGTTGGACGGCGTCACACAATGCTACAAAGACTCCTCTTCGGTCATCCGGTTGGAGAGTTATGAGCCGAACCGACTGGTTTACAAAACCTCATCGCCACAGGCAGGAGTAGCTGTATTCTCGGAAATCTATTATCCGGGCTGGCAAGCTACCATCGACGGAGAGCCTGCCGATATAGCCCGTGCCAACTACATTCTGCGCGCTATGAGTGTGCCGGCTGGCGAGCATACCATTGAGATGTGGTTCGATCCGCAGAGCCTGCATGTGACAGAGACAATTGCTTACGTCGCTTTGGCATTGCTGCTGATAGGTGCCCTAGTCTGCATATGGAATGCTTATAGAAAACGTGGACAGCAATAGCGGCTGAAAAGATAAACTGGTGTACGGGGGACGGGTTGTTGAAAAAGCAATGACCTGTCCCCTTTGCTTTTTCCCATTGTCTCCTTTGTAGATTCTCTTTTCTTACGCTGTTCCTCTCTCAGGTTTCGGAGGCAAATCTTTCCGGATAGGGTAGTTTCTTCTATAATATTGATAATCTGATGCTTATTATGAGTCTTGACGTGCCTCTTTGGGCTCTTCCTGAGGTGGTTTGTTGGGAAAGGTTAGCTGTCGTGTCAGCAAAGGTTAGCTGACATGTTGGGAAAGGTTAGCCAACGCGTTGGGAAAGGTTAGCTGACACGAGCCGAAAGGTTGGCTCAGAAAACGGGTAAATGGACGGTAATAAATGCTTGCAGAATAGGACCATGATGACCTTTTGATTCCTTTGCCGCCTTTATAGTGGGGCGGATATAAAAATCGTCTGTACCTCTCTGCTTTTAAGGTACAGACGAATAGATAAGATTCAATAGAGTATATTTAGGATAGGTTAGACTTGTGGCTCTTGTGGCTTTCTTTTTTCTCTGGCTGCAGCCTGTTCGGTCTGCCACTTTTCATATTGCTCGGAAGTGAGAATCTTTTTTAGCTTCTTCTCTTTCTTTTCAGCTGCTTTTTTACGTTTTTCAGCAGCTTCCTTGCGTGCCTCTTCAGCCTCTTCGCTTTGCGGTCTCATCCTTCTTTCTGCCATTTCAGGAAAGCCTCCTTCTCCCATCATTGGCGGTTCGCCTCCCATCATCGGCGGACGTCTGCCTTGCATGCCGGGGCCTCCCATCGGCATCCTTTGTGCTCTCCTCTCTTGCATCGCTTCAACCTGCTCCTTCGCTTCTTTCAGGTTCAGCTTGTAGATTTTCTTGTACTGCTTTTCTGTCAGTTGAAGCGCTTCGTTCATCTTGTCCGTCATCCTTGTCGCAATTTTTGCAGGATTGGGGATTTCACGTTCCATAGGCTTTC
This sequence comes from uncultured Bacteroides sp., assembly GCA_944322345.1. Classification (GTDB taxonomy): domain Bacteria; phylum Bacteroidota; class Bacteroidia; order Bacteroidales; family Bacteroidaceae; genus Bacteroides. The sequence goes on from CALUOO010000016.1 coordinate 7,920, forward strand.
CCTGTGGTCCTCTTTGCAGAGAATCCGGAGCTTCCTGAGCGTAGGCCATTCCTGTAACACAAATCAGGCAGACAATGAGTCTGATAACATTCATCTTTGTTTTCATCTTTTATATGTTTTATAAACACCTGTATGGCAGGAAGCTGTACAGGTGAAAGGTTTGATGTCCCAAAGTTGAATGATTTTGAACGGGAATAAAAATAAAATCGACTGAAGCCGCTTTTTTGTCTCCTATTCTTTCTCTCCGTAAGCCAAATCACCTGCGTCGCCCAGTCCGGGAACGATGTAAGAATGCTCGTTGATTTCCGGATCGATGGCAGCACACCAGATTGTGGTCTTGTCTTCAGGCAACACGTTTTTCAGGTGTTCTACCGCCTGACGGCTGGCAATGATGGAGGCTACGTGGATTTCGGCGGGATGTCCCTTGGTCAGCATGGCCTGATAACTCAGCTCCATACTGCTTCCGGTTGCCAGCATCGGGTCGGTGATGATAAGTGTCTTTTCGTCGATGCGTGGTGAGGCAATATACTCGATATGAATGTTGAACTTGAGCGTATCTTTATACTTCCTGTAGGCGGATACAAAAGCATTCTCCGCTCCGTCGAAGTAGCTAAGGAAGCCTTGATGGAAAGGAAGTCCGGCGCGGAGAATTGTGCTGATGACAACGGGATTGTCCGGAGTGTTGACAGAGGCAACTCCCAGTGGAGTCTGGATCTCTTTAGGTGAATATCGGAATGTCCTGCTAATCTCGTAGGCCATGATTTCTCCGATTCGTTCGATATTGCGCCTGAAGCGCAGACGGTCGTTCTGGATTTCTACATTCCTGATTTCTGATACATACTGGTTCAGGATAGAATAACTTTGGCTGAAATCAATTACTTTCATACTTCTTGTCAGTTAAATTATAGTTGGGGTATATTCTTGCTTATCGAAGGCATGACATGCTGCAAAGTAAGTGATTATCTTTTAATTTGCAATATTCACTTAGCAGTTATTGTTAGGAATCTATAAAAGAGATTCTATTAGGGAAAAATTTCTCTAATGGCTTTTTTGCTTTTCAAAGAAAGTGTTACTTTTGTAGCCGGATTTATAAGGAGTAAAAAAGTCACTCCTTTCCCAGTCATAAGGTAAAAAGAGATATCAAATAAAATACCAATTTTAATTAATTCAAAACGAAATGGCAAATTTAGATTTAAGCAAGTACGGTATTACAGGTGTAACTGAAATCCTGCACAACCCGTCTTATGAAGTATTGTTTGCTGAAGAAACAAAATCTTCATTGGAAGGCTATGAAAAAGGCCAAGTAACAGAACTGGGTGCAGTAAACGTAATGACAGGTATTTACACTGGTCGTTCTCCTAAAGATAAATTCTTTGTAAAGAATGAAGCCAGCGAGAATACAGTATGGTGGACTTCAGAAGAATACAAAAACGATAACAAGCCTTGTTCTGAAGAAGCATGGGCTGATTTGAAAGCAAAAGCAGTTAAACAATTGAGCGGCAAACGTCTGTTCGTTATGGATACATTCTGCGGTGCTAACCCTGCAACTCGTCTGAAAGTACGTTTCATCATGGAAGTTGCATGGCAGGCTCACTTCGTAAAGAACATGTTCATCCGTCCGACAGAAGAAGAGTTGGCTAACTACGGTGAACCCGATTTCGTTTCATTCAATGCTGCTAAGGCTAAGGTTGACAACTACAAAGAACTGGGCTTGAACTCAGAAACTGCTACTGTATTCAACCTGAAGACTAAGGAACAGGTTATCCTGAACACTTGGTACGGTGGTGAAATGAAGAAAGGTATCTTCTCAATCATGAACTACCTGAACCCGTTGCGTGGCATCGCTTCTATGCACTGCTCTGCAAACACTAACATGGAAGGTACTGACACTGCTATCTTCTTCGGTCTGTCTGGTACAGGTAAGACTACTTTGTCTACCGACCCGAAACGTAAGCTGATTGGTGACGACGAGCACGGATGGGACGACGAAGGTGTATTCAACTACGAAGGTGGTTGCTACGCTAAGGTTATCAACCTTGACAAAGAAAGCGAACCAGATATCTACGCTGCTATCAAACGTGACGCTCTGTTGGAGAACGTAACAGTAGACGCTAACGGTAAGATCGATTTCGCTGATAAGAGCGTAACAGAAAACACTCGTGTTTCTTATCCTATCTATCACATCGAGAACATCGTTAAACCGGTATCTAAAGGTCCTCACGCTCATCAGGTAATCTTCTTGTCTGCTGATGCATTCGGTGTATTGCCTCCGGTATCTATCCTGAACCCTGAGCAGGCTCAATACTACTTCCTGTCTGGATTTACTGCTAAGTTGGCTGGTACAGAACGTGGTATCACTGAACCGACTCCGACATTCTCTGCTTGCTTCGGTGCAGCATTCTTGTCATTGCACCCAACTAAATATGCAGAAGAGCTGGTTAAGAAGATGGAAAAAGTAGGTGCTAAGGCATACTTGGTTAACACTGGCTGGAACGGTACTGGCAAGCGTATCTCTATCCGCGATACACGTGGTATCATCGATGCTATCCTTGACGGTTCTATCGACAAGGCTCCTACTAAGACTATTCCTTACTTCGACTTCGTAGTTCCTACAGAATTGCCGGGTGTTGATCCTAAGATCCTTGACCCACGCGATACTTACGACTGCGCTTGCAAGTGGGAAGAGAAAGCAAAAGACTTGGCTGGACGTTTCATCAAGAACTTTGCTAAGTTTACAGGTAACGAAGCTGGTAAGGCTTTGGTTGCTGCTGGTCCGAAACTCTAATTCGTTAGGTTCAGATATTTGGAAAGCGGTTTCCCATCGGGGAAACCGCTTTTTATTTTTTCCTATACTGATCTATTGGGGGAGTTGATTGGAATTGAACATGATAAAAACGGACTATTATTATCCGTTGCTATCATATTTTTTCTACTTTTGTTCCATTATGAATTTTCGATAAACTTCTTATTCATGAAAACACTCTATTCTGCATTGGCTGCGGTCTCTTTGCTGTTTTTATCGATGGTGGCTGTAGCAAAAGAGTCTGCTCCTTCTTCAGATGGTAAACATACAATCTGGTTCGACCAACCTACTACATTAAAAGGACGTTCCGTGTGGAAACAGCCTCTGGATGTAATGAACAACTCTGATCCGGAATGGGAGTCTCAGTCATTACCCATCGGGAACGGAAGTATCGGAGCTAATATCATGGGATCTGTAGAGACCGAAAGAATCACTTTTAATGAGAAAACTCTTTGGTTGGGTGGTCCTAACACGGTAAAAGGAGCTGATTATTATTGGGATGTTAACAAACAGTCGGCTCATGTCCTGGCAGAAATACGCAAAGCTTTTATAGAAGGCGATAAGGGAAAAGCAGCACGTCTGACTGCACAGAATTTTAATAGTAATGTTCCTTACGAACCCGAAAGAGAGAATCCGTTTCGTTTTGGAAACTTTACAACGATGGGTGAATTCTGTATAGAAACGGATATAGAGGAAGAAGGAATAAGTGCTTACAAGCGTAGTCTTTCGCTCGATTCTGCTGTGGCTGTGGTGCAGTTCCAGAAGGATGGAATTACTTATCGTCGCAGTTTTTTTATTTCTTATCCGGATAATGTAATGGTTATGAGGTTTGGTGTCAGTCGGAATGGAAAACAAAATCTGACATTCTGCTACGAACCTAATCCATTGTCTGCTGGCAAAATGAGAGCCGAAGGTGAAAACGGATTGGTCTATACTGCTTCTCTGAACAACAATGGCATGCAGTATGTTGTGCGTGTCCGGGCAGAGGTGGAAGAAGGTAAGCTGTCGAATGAAGGCGGAAAATTAACTGTTGAAGGAGCTGATGAAGTGATTTTCTATGTAACGGCAGACACGGATTATCGGATGAATTTCGATCCGGACTTCCGGGATCCGAAAGCTTATGTAGGTGTAGATCCGGAAAAGACCACCAGTGAATGGATGGACAGAGCAGAGAAACTAGGATACACAGCTCTCTATCAGCGGCATTATGCAGATTATGCTTCGCTGTTCGACCGTGTGAGCCTTCGTCTGAATCCCTCGGCATCTCTTCCTGATTTACCTACTCCTCAACGTCTAAAGAATTATCGGCAGGGTATAAAAGATTATCGGCTGGAGGAACTGTACTTTCAGTTTGGCCGTTACCTGCTGATTGCCAGCTCACGGCCGGGCAATATGCCTGCCAATTTGCAAGGTATCTGGCATAATAATATAGACGGGCCGTGGCGTGTGGATTATCATAACAATATCAATATACAGATGAACTATTGGCCTGCCTGTTCTACCAATTTGAGCGAATGTATGCAGCCTTTGGTTGACTTCATCCGTACATTGGCGAAGCCCGGCGAACGGACAGCCCAAGCTTATTTCGGAGCAAGAGGGTGGACGGCCTCTATTTCTGCCAATATATTCGGATTTACTACTCCGCTGGAAAGTCAGGATATGTCGTGGAACTTCAGTCCAATGGCTGGGCCATGGTTGGCTACTCATCTGTGGGAGTATTACGACTATACGAGAGATCGGAAATTTTTGAAAGATGTAGCCTATGAGCTGATCAGTAGCAGTGCCGATTTTGCGGTGGACTATTTGTGGCATAAGCCCGACGGCAGTTATACGGCTGCTCCTTCTACCTCTCCCGAACATGGTCCGGTGGATCAGGGAGCCACGTTTGCGCATGCTGTCGTGCGTGAGATTTTGCTGGATGCTATTGAGGCAAGCAGAGTGCTTCGGACGGATAAAGAAAGGCGTAAACAGTGGGAACATGTATTGGCAAATCTTGCACCATACCGGATCGGACGTTACGGACAGCTGATGGAGTGGTCGGAAGATATAGACGATCCTGCAGATACGCACCGTCATGTCAATCATTTGTTCGGTCTGCACCCAGGAAGAACAGTGTCACCTATTGTTACTCCGGATTTGGCAAAAGCAGCCAGAGTTGTGCTTGAGCATCGTGGCGACGGTGCTACAGGTTGGAGTATGGGTTGGAAGCTGAACCAATGGGCACGGTTGCAGGACGGTAATCATGCTTATACTTTGTTTGGTAATCTACTGAAAAACGGTACATCGGACAATTTGTGGGACGTGCATCCTCCTTTTCAGATTGATGGGAATTTCGGAGGAACGGCAGGAGTAACAGAAATGCTGTTGCAGAGTCATGCCGGATTCATACAGTTGTTGCCTGCTTTACCGGATGCGTGGGCAGAGGGAAGAGTCGATGGTCTGTGTGCAAAAGGTAAATTTCTGGTGGAAATGGAATGGAACGGAGGTGATCTTAAAGAGGCTGTTATCCGTTCGGGCTCGGGTGAAGAATGCAAAGTCATGTACAAAGGCCACATATTATCGTGGAATACTAAAAAAGGGCATAGTTACCAGATAGGATATGATAAGGAAAAGGGGCTATACCGGATGTGAAAAGAACAATGATAACGGTGAACACCTGAACTTATTGGTTTATTGATCCATGATGTATGGAAAAACAAAATTCATAATCTTATAAACTTAAAACTTATGATGAAGAGAAACAGCTTTATGCTAAGTCTGCTTCTGGCGTTGCTGTTCCCGTTTGCGGCAATGTCAGAGGTACGGGTATACGATGTTTCGGCATTTGGCTTGAAAGCCGGAAGCCGTAAGAATGCCAGTCCGGTTCTGCAGCGGATTATGGCACGGATTCAGTCGGAATGTTCGGCTGAAGACAGCGTGGTGCTGAAGTTTGCCCCGGGACGTTATGAATTTCACGAAAAGGGTGCGGCGCAACGTGAGTATTATATATCCAATCACGATCAGACACAGCCCAAAAAGGTAGGAATAGCATTGGAAGCTGTGAAACATTTTACGCTGGACGGGCAGGAAGCAGAGTTGGTGTTTTATGGAAGAATGCTTCCCGTATCGCTACTCTACTCGGCCAATTGTACACTAAAGAACTTCAGTATTGATTTCCATAATCCGCATATTGCACAGATACAGGTGGTAGAGAATCATCCGGAGAAGGGACTGACTTTTAAAGTAGCTCCATGGGTGAATTATTGTATTACGAACGATTCTGTTTTCGAAACTTATGGAGAAGGGTGGACTGCACAGCAGCGTAGCGGTATTGCTTTCGAGGAGAAGACAAAGAGAATTGTTTATAATACCAGCGATCTGGGTTATTCTACCAAAGGTGTGACGGAGGTTGCTCCACGTGTATTGAATGCTCCCGGATGGAAGGATGAACGGTTGATTTCCGGAACGGTGATTGCCATGCGTACTTGGGAACGTCCGGCGCCGGGCATCTTCCTTTCTCACAATGTCAATACGGTGATAGAGAATGTGAAGGTGCATTATGCAGAAGGCATGGGGTTGCTTGCACAGCTTTGCGAGAACATCACGCTGGACGGATTCGGTGTCTGTCTGAAAGGGAAAGACGATCCCCGCTATTTCACAACGCAGGCAGATGCCACCCACTTTTCGGGCTGCAAAGGGCGGATTGTTTCGAAAAACGGGCTTTACGAGAGTATGATGGACGATGCGATCAATGTGCATGGCACTTATCTGAAAGTGGTGAAGCGATTGGACAATCGTACATTGGTTGGGCGTTACATGCACGGCCAGGCATGGGGATTCGACTGGGGATTTGCCGGAGACAGCGTCCAGTTTGTCCGTTCCGAGACAATGGAACTGGTGGGTACAGCCAATTGCATTGCAAGTATCAGTCCATATGACAAGGATACGGTAACAGGAGCACGTGAATTTCGCATTGTGTTCCAGCATCCGGTAGATCCGGAAATATGTGAAAAAGCAGGTTTTGGTATGGAGAATCTGACATGGACTCCCGAGGTGGTTTTCTCTGGGAATATTATCCGTAACAATCGGGCACGGGGAACATTGTTCAGTACTCCGCGCAAGACAGTGGTAGAGAACAATCTGTTCGATCACACTTCGGGTGCGGCCATTCTGTTGTGTGGCGACTGTAACGGGTGGTATGAGACGGGTGCCTGCCGTGAGGTGCTGATTCGCGGAAACCGTTTTGTGAATGCTCTTACCAATATGTTTCAGTTTACCAATGCGGTGATTTCCATCTATCCGGAAATTCCTGATCTGAAGAAACAGCAGCAATACTTTCACGGCGGTAAGGGAAAAGGTATCGTGATTGAGGAGAACGAGTTTGATACGTTTGATGCTCCTATCCTGTATGCCAAGTCGGTGGACGGACTTATATTCCGCAATAATGTGATAAGAAAGAATACCGACTATCGTCCGTTTCATTGGAATCGCAGCCGTTTCTTGCTGGAAAGGGTAACCAATGTGCACATTGAAGAGGATTAATTTGTAGATATAGCTATATTAGCGTATTGATTTGCAGTCTGTTTTCCGTTCCACTATAGTGGAACGGAAATTTTGTTGTATAAGAATCTGTTATTTTCCATATCTGTAGAGATACGGCTGTGCAGCGATAGTGAATCCGGTAACTTTTGTTGTACTTTATTTAAGATAATGAACTTGCTGTATGCTTTATTTTAAAGTTGGGATTTTTTTTACTTTTTATGTTGTTTCCTACGGATTTTCTGATGATAGCAATAAGTTAGCATTTGGGCATAAAAAGTAGAAATGTTCATGGATTTTCTTCGAAACAGCTAACCTTAGATGTTTTGAAAGGGGGATTTAGGATGCTTGTTGATACAAAAATGAATGAGAATAGTATAAAAGTAGATTTTTAGGTAAGAATAATCTATTTTTAATTTATATTTGCAAATGTATTATAATTGAATTTTAATACAGTGATGCTATACTGTTAATTTTTGATGAATAGGGAACTAGCTATTCTGATTGTCTAATTTGTAAAAAGAATTTGATATATTTATAACCGTTTCATTAGGATGAAAGAAGTGAAAAAAAGTTTTCGGTGGCAGGTCGTCATTGCTTTATGGCTGATGACTGTTTTTCCTGTATCATTTACGCATGGGCAGGAAAAAGTGACAAACCAGACAACTGCACAGAAAGTGATGCAGGTGGTGACTGGACATGTTTGCGATGAACATGGAGAACCGATTATCGGTGCAAGTGTTTCTTGCAAGGAAGTAGGAGTGGGTGTGATTACCAACATGGATGGTGATTTCACGATTAAGATCAACACGTCGCGGAAGCAGGTGACATTGGTGATTTCGTATTTAGGAATGAAAAAGCAGGAACAGATCATCAATTTTGCTAAAACCAAACAGCCCGTGAAGGTTGTCATGGTAGAGGAAGTTACTTCAATTGATCAGGTGGTGGTGACGGGTATTTACAATCGTAGTAAAGACAGTTTCACCGGTTCTTATTCTTCATACGATGCCAAACAATTGAAGAATGCCGGAAATACAAACATCCTGCAGAGCTTGAAGACAATTGATCCCTCTTTTGTTGTGTTGGATAACAATATGTTCGGATCTGACCCCAATAAGCTGGCAGATGTGGAGATCCGTGGAAAAACGAGTATTGTAGGATTTAAAGAAGAGTTTGGAGAAGATCCTAACCAGCCTCTGTTTATTCTCGATGGATTTGAAACAACGCTGCAGTCAATCATGGACTTGAGTTTGGACAGGGTTGCATCGGTAACTGTATTGAAGGATGCGGCTTCTACTGCTATTTATGGTGCTAAGGCTGCCAATGGAGTGGTAGTGGTGGAAACCAAGAATCCGGAACCCGGAAAACTGCGTGTTTCTTACAATGGAAATTTTGATATTTCATTTGCCGACTTGACCGATTATAACCTGATGAATGCTCGTGAAAAGCTGGAATTCGAGCGTCTGTCAGGACGTTTTGATTCGAATCTGACTGCCAATGCGGGTATTATGCAGCAGCGTTACAACGATCTGCTGGCCGAGGTGGAACGTGGAGTGGATACATACTGGATGTCTGAGCCCTTGCGACTTGGCTTGAATCAGCGCCATAATCTTTACGTAGAAGGTGGTGACGACAGAATGCGCTATGGAGTTGGAGTCAATCTGAACAATCAGGAAGGAGTGATGAAAAATTCCAGCCGTCGTGTTTTCAGTGGAAACTTAGATTTGCTGTATCGTGTAGGCAAGCTGAGCTTCTCGAATAAACTGACTGTGGATGCTACAGAATTGAGCAATCCGGTAGTAGCCTTCTCGGAGTATGCCGAAGCAAATCCTTATTATCGTAAATATAATGAATCGGGTGGCATCGACCAGTGGCTGGAAGCACGTACGTACAGCAATCCGGCCAATATAGGATATACTGAGATCTGGGTCGGGAATCCGATGTGGAACGATTCTCAGAACAGTTATGATAAGGGTAATGGCTTTTCTGTACAGAATAACTTCAATATGGAATACCGTCCGTTGAGCTACCTGTATATCAGGGCCAGACTGGGTATCCGGAAGAATCTGGACGAGACGGAAGTGTTTACATCACCGTCGGATACTCAGTTTGATGGTGAGGAGATATTGAAAAAAGGCCGTTATGAGAATACTTCAGACAAAGGATTCAGCTACGATGGTGATTTTACAGTGACATTTGGTAAACTGATTCGTGAGAAACATCAGCTGAATGCCGTTTTAGGAGCCAGCATGGCAGAGTCTACCAGTGTAACCAAGGGATTTGATGCAATAGGCTTTCCGGAAGGAAACTTTACGACTCCTGCTTTTTCCAACCAATATGGTGAGGGAGGAAAACCTGACTATTCGGACTATAAGAAACGCAGTGCAAGTTTCTATTTCAATGGAAACTATTCGTTTATGAACAGATATTTGATGGACGTGAATCTGCGTTCAGACGGTTCGTCTGTCTTTGGTACGAACAAGCGGTTCACTACTACATGGGCGGTAGGTCTGGCATGGAACCTGCACAATGAGGCGTTCCTGAAAGACCGGATAGACTGGTTTACCATGTTTAAGCTACGTGCTTCGGTGGGTAATCCGGGAAATCAGAATTTCGGATCGTTCTCGTCTATCACAACCTACCGGTTTAACAACTGGATGATGAATAATTTCGGAACAGGATTGCTGATCAATGGTTTTGGAGACCCCGATCTTGACTGGCAGAAGACAATCAATCAGAACTATGGTATCGACCTGAGCATTAAGGACCGTTTCCACCTGACATTCGACTACTACCGCAAGTCGACAGACCCATTGCTGGCAACTGTAGGTATCCCCTTGTCTGTAGGGACATCGTCACGTCTGATGAACATCGGTAAGCAGATCAACAAGGGTTTTGACGGTAGCGTGCGTTATGCGATACTTTACAACCCCGAGCAACGTATCAACTGGACGGTGGGAATTGATTTCCGTCATAATAAGGCGTATTATGATGAGATAGGAAATAAGTTGGCACAGTATAACCAGCAGAATCTGTCGAAGAGCCTGATGCGCTATTACGACGGAGGAAGCCCTACAGCCTTGTATGCAGTACGTTCGGAAGGTATCGACCCTGCTACCGGACGTGAGATTTTCCTGACAGCCAGTGGCAAGCGTACGTTTACTCACAGCTATAATGACGAAGTGCTTGTAGGTGATACAAATCCCGATATGGAGGGAACGTTGAACAGCTCGTTGTATTGGAAAGGTTTCTCTTGCAGCTTCTATCTGCGTTACAGCTGGGGAGCCGACCAGTTCAATTCTACCCTGTATAACAAGGTTGAAAACATCTCGGAAGAGGGCTTGAAAGTCAATCAGGACAAGCGTGCTTTGTATGACCGTTGGCAAAAGCCGGGAGATATGGCTAAATACAAAGGTATTTCGTTGACCGAATATACACCGATGTCATCCCGATTCGTGCAAAAGAACAATTATATCGAGCTTGAGTCTGTCAGACTGTCGTACGAGTTTGAACAGGACTGGATGAAGCGTGCCAATATCTCGGGCTTCATTCTGAGTGCATATATGAACGATATTTGTCGGTTTGCAACTATTGAGGACGAGCGTGGTATCAGCTATCCGTTTGCACGTAGCGTATCTTTGTCATTAACCGTTAATTTCTAAAAAGGGAGGACATTGCAATGAAAAAAAGTAAATATATCATCGTTGCCTTGATGGCAATCTGTATGACATCTTGTTCGGACTGGTTGGATGTGCAGCCCAGCGACCAAGTGTCCGAGGAAACGGCTTTTGGCACAGTAGCTGGTTTCAAGCAAACTTTGAATGGTGTGTATGTGGAGCTGAATGCCGACAAAGTTTACGGAAGAAATCTGAGCTGTGGGATGATTGAGATTCTGGCTCAACGATACTTGGTAAGTGAGGAAGCTACCCGCTATTTCCCTCTGGCAGAGTATGACTATACGGGAGCAAATGTACAGGGGCAGATTTCCAATGTATGGGCTACGGCTTACAATCTGATAGCCAATGTCAATAAGATATTGGAAAATTGTGAAAAGCGTAGAGGATCTGTGCTTTCAGAAGAATATTATCACATCATCAAAGGCGAGGCATTGGCATTGCGCGGCTTATTGCATTTTGACCTTTTCCGCTTGTTCGGACCTATATATGAGGGTGGTGAGGATTTGGTGTCTATTCCTTATTACGATGCTTTCTCTCTGAATGTGGCACCCAGTCTGCAATCGTCTGAGTTTATGGAAAAGGTGATTACTGATTTGAAGAATGCACTTGGTGAATTGAAAGATGATCCGGTAATCGAAAACGGTGTGAAAGGAAAAAATGGAGATACGTTCCTCACAGACCGTAATCTGCGTTTGAACTATTATGCAGTGAAGGCGTTACTGGCACGTGCTTATATGTATATAGGCGAGGGGGAACTGGCAGCAGCACAAGCACAGGAGGTGATTGATATCCATGACAAAAGCGGATTCTTCCCCTTCGTGAAGAGCAGTGATGTGCTGGCTAAAGAACCTGATAGAGTGTTTTCTTCCGAGGTGCTGTTCGGATTGCAGAACCTGAATGTGAGCTTGCTTTATTCTTCTATGTTCGATGCAAACAGACTCAAAGCTGAAGGCTTGTTGGCTCCCCGGGCTGATGTCATTTCGGCTCTCTATTCGGGAGGCGATGTTGACGATTACCGCTACCGTACATCACTGAATAAAACAGCTGAGGTGGGTGGAAACAATTACGCAATATTCCAGAAATACATGGGAGGCGATTCACTTTATTCGCAGATTATCCCGATGATCCGTATCGGTGAAATGTATTATATCAAGGCCGAAGCGCAGATGGACATGGATCCGGACGGTGCTTTCCAGATATTGAAGGATTTTCTGACACATCGTGGTATTGCTGCGCCCAGCATCAGCAATCCGCAGGATTTGCTGGACAGTGAATATAAGAAGGAATTCTTCGGCGAGGGACAATTGTTCTATTATTATAAACGGAAAAACCGGTCGAGTATTGAAAATGCATCCGGCAATGGGATAAGCATGGGCAGTCAGCAGTATGTGTTGCCTATACCGGATGGCGAAACACAGTATAATTAATGATTATATACGGAGATAATATATGAGACGATTTATTATAATATTGTTTGCCGGCGCATCTATTTTGACCGGTTGTGAAAAGGATTTGGATACGTATCATGGTGAATCGGGCATTTACTTTGATCATATCAAGAACCAGAATGTGCTTCGTGCCGATACATTACCTTTCCCATGGGGAAAACTGGATGGAGACATAAAGGAAGAGAAAGTCAGCTTACAGATCAATCTTATTGGAAACGTGGTTGATTACGACCGTAAGTTTCAGGTCACTGTAGTGCCTTCGGATGATCCGGAGGCTGCGGTGGAAGGGGTTGACTACAAACCTTTCCAGACAGATTGTATGATTCCTGCCAATGAAGCATCTACTACGATTGATATTACGCTGCTGCGTACGGAAATATTGCAGACCGAGAAACGGATGTTGACTGTCAAACTGAATGAAACGGATGAACTGAAGTTCCTGTATTCTAGAGAAGCGGTAGATAAGGATAAGAATGTCCGTCGGATAGACTTGCAACGGGTGATTGTGATGGACGAGACATTGCCTGAACCGAATTGGTGGTATAGAACTGTAAATATCTTCGGCAAATATTCAATGAAAAAGGCAATTACCATCTGTAATGTAATGGATATCGATCGTGAGGAATGGCTGAGCAATGATTTCGGTAACCGCGAGGCTTACCTGAAATTTGTGGGGCAATATATGCACCGCTGGTTGCAGGAACAGAATCCTCCTGTTTATGAAGAAGATGGAGAGACTCCGATGGAGATGGGACCTGATTCGCAAGTATAATTCAATGAAAACAGAAAGAATATGAAATATTGCTCTTTATATAAAATGGCAGTTGCATGTAGCTTGATGGTAGTGCTGCTGACTGCGTGTTTCGATGATAAAGGTAATTATGATTACCGGGAGATTAATGATGTTACGATTGAGGGCATTAGCCGGGATAAGGTCTACGAATTGTTTGCCTATCAGTCTACGCTGGAGATTACGCCTGTGATTCATTCTACCATCGGCGATGGAGCAGATTATGAATATACGTGGCGTATTGTGCCACGCAATGCAACCGAAGAAAATGGCACACTGGACAAATATGTAGTCAGCCACGAAAAGAATCTGGTTTATCCGGTGCAGCTGGAAGACGGCGACTATACCGGATTCTTCGAGGTAAAAGATCCGGAAACAGGCGTGACTTGGATTGTAGATTTTTATATGCATGTGAAAAGTCAGGGAAGTGAAGGATGGCTTGCTGTTTGTGAGGATAACGGCAGAACCCGTTTGGACCTGATAGGAAAAAACAGCGATGGGGAGGATGTGCTTTTTGCTGATTTGTGGAGGAACAACGATTTTGAGATGGGAACTCCTCAGAAGTTCTTCTTTGTAGGTGATAATTACGGAAGCTCTTTCCGATTCCCGATTCTGACTACAGACAAAGGAACCTATTCCATTATGGGAAATGATTTCCATATTGGTGAGGATACGGATATGAAATGGTATTTTGGTTTAGGTGGTGACAGGGTAGATATTATGCAGACAGCAGTAGAACTTTATACTGTTTCTTGGGTTCCAGACTGGTGGGTGGTTAATGAAAAAGGAGAAATCTACCAGACTGAGTTTTCGGATGCAGCATTTTTCTCATATCCTATTAACAAATTGGACGGACAGACTGAATTTGAGGCCGCTCCTTATTTGGGAATCAGTTATACTTATAATGATATGGGGGCTGATTATGATTATAACTATGCTACAGTTTTGTATGATAAGACAAACCGGCGTTTCCTGTCAAAGTATGCAGCCAACAACTATCCTTCGCTGATGAAATGTTCCGGTAACCAGTTGTTCGAAGTAGAGACTGGCAGGGATATGGTGTATATGGATTCGCATGTGGAAGTGGACGGACTGGTAGTGGCTGTATTGAAAGACCCTTCTGCTCCGGAGTACTATCTGTATGGACTGACGCTGGGATATGGAAAAATAGAACAGACATATTATGGAAAAATCGGCGGACCTGTAGCAGATGCAAAGTTCTTTGCCCTGCATCCTGTGTATAATTCATTGTTCTATGGGACAAAGAACAAAATATACAGAGTCAGCCTTTCCGATCCGGAAAAAGAACCGGTGGAGGTTGTGTCGTTGGAAGGAGAGGAAATTGTTACGATGAAATTCAATAAGATTTTATGCTACTATGAAGATACAACACCGGAAGTGAAAGACTATATGGATATGCTTCTGGTGGGAACTCACAAAGAGGCTGCCCCTGAAGGTGAAGAGAACGTGGGTACGTTCCGGCTTTACGAAATTCCGAGTCTTGCCACCGAAACTGTGACAGAGAAGAAGAAGATAGAAGGGCTTGGCAAAATAGTAGATATTGTTTATAAAGAGAGAGCTAGTTAATTTATTAATAAAAGTATATGATGAAGAATGTGACAATGGGAGCTGTAGCATTATGTGTATGTGCAGCTTGTACTGTATCTGGAAATTATAGTGTAAAAGGAACTGTTCAGGGAGCTGGAGATGAAGCTCAGGTAGAACTGACAGGTTTGAATGCAGCAGGTGAGGACTCTTTGCTGACCTCCTGTAAATTGCTCAATGGTGCTTTTGAGGCAGAAGTGGCAAAGACAAATGATATGATCTATCTCGATTTGACAGAGAGCAAAAAACGTGTTCCTGTGTTTTTTGAGGCTGGTGTCAATTCATATGTCCTGAATGCCGATGCAGAGGGAAATCCTACTGTGAAAGGTGGAAAATTGCAGGATTTATGGAATGCATACAGCACTCAAAACGCTTATTTCCAGTCACAGAAAGACTCGGTTGAGGCTATCTATCGTCAGGCTGCAAAAGATGATGATCTGTTTGCCAAGATGCACGAACGTGCTATTTACGAAGACCTTGTAAAGGCACAAGAAAGCTTTGAAGACAGTCTGCTGAAGCAGAATGACAACATCGTTTCTGCTGCCATTGTATGGAGACGTGCGAAAGAACTGGTAGGTAAGCGCATGTTGATTGATAAAGTGAAGCTGTTGGGACAGAACGCTTTGCAGACAACTCCGGGAAAAGCAGTGAAACTGTTGGCTGACAATATTGACCGTATGGAAAAAGAAAATATTGCACCAGATTTTACTCAAAATGATCCGGAAGGTAATCCTGTTTCACTATATGGAATTAAGGCTAAAGTGAAAGTGCTGGATTTCTGGGCTTCATGGTGTGGACCATGTCGTGCTGAAACGCCTAACGTGCGCCGTGTATATGAAAAATATAAAGATGCCGGACTGGAAATCATTAGTGTTTCGCTGGATACTAAGAAAGAAAACTGGCTGCAGGCTATCGAGAAAGACCAGATGAACTGGATTCATACTTCAGACTTGAAAGGATGGAGCAATGCAGTGGCTAAGCGCTACGGAATAAGCAGTGTACCTTCTATTCTTCTTTTGGATGAGAATAACCGGATTATTGCCCGGAATCTTCGCGGAGAAGCGTTGGAAGAGGCTATAAAGAAGGCTTTGGGAAAATAAAATGGTGTAGCCTTGATGTGGCAGAAAAGGCTGCCGTGGACGGGGCTGTGTGATACGGGCACAGCCCCCGTTTTGATTTACAGGGTCGCAAGAATGTAATAGAACTGTCATTTGCCTGAAATGCCACAGCTGTTTTTTTGCAATTTGAACAATAAAAACATGTAAACAATGAGAAACAGATTATTAATTTTTGGAATGGCTCTTTGGAGTGCTTGTATGGGAGTAGCTGCACAAGAGTCATTATTGGATTTTACAGGGCGGGTACTGGATCGGAACGGTCGCGGTGTGTCTGGCGTTGTTGTGAACGATGGCGTACGCTTTACAACAACGGATAATAAAGGTGTGTGGACATTGGCTACGGATACAGTAGTCAGTAAGTTTGTATATATATCTACTCCGGCTGCTTATCAACTGCCCCAGCAGGAGGGGTTGGCAGATGGCTTTTATGTTTCAGTACGTCAGTTGGTCAAGGCGGATGGTAAACATGATTTTGTTCTTGAAAAACGTAGAAAGCGGAAGAAAGACTTCTATTACATTGCAGTATCCGATCCTCAGGTGCGTAATGAAAAGGAGATGAAACGCTGGCGGCAGGAAACTGTGCCGGACATTATACAAACGATAGACTCGTTGAAACAGGATCGTGAAGTGGTAGGAATGACATTGGGTGACCTCGTTTTTGATAATATGTCACTGTATGATGAATACAAGACCTCTTTGAAGCAGACCGGGGCAACTTTTTTCCAATGTATAGGGAATCACGATTTTAATTTGAAGTATAAGGCTTTGAACAATATGGAAGCAGGCACACCGGTGTATGGAGAGATGGTGTATAATAGTTATTTCGGTCCGACTGACTATTCTTTTAATATTGGAAAAGCACATATTGTGACCATGAAGAATCTGGACTACAGAGGAGGAAAGAAATATACCGAACGTATGACCGATGCGCAGATTGCATGGCTGAAAAGTGATTTGAGCTATGTGCCCAAAGGTAGTCTGGTGATACTGAATATGCATGCAGCAGGCTGGAATAAAGTCTCAAATGGAGGGAACATACGGAATGCAGATGAGTTGCAGGAGGTTCTGAAAGACTACAATGTGCATGTATTCTGCGGACATACCCATTTCTGCCAGAACAACGAAGTATCACCTACTTTGTACGAACATAACATTGGTGCGGCCTGTGGCGCTTGGTGGAAAGGTCATGTCAATCAGTGTGGAGCTCCCAATGGCTATATGGTGGTAGACATAAAAGGTGATAAGGTGAAATGGCACTATAAAGGGACTCGTCGCGATTTCAGCTATCAGTTCCGCCTCTACAACAAGGGTGAGTTTAAAGCACAGCCCGATTGTATCGTGGCCAATGTGTGGGATTGGGACAGCGCATGTCGTGTGGTGTGGTATCAGGATGGAAAGCGGATGGGAGATATGGAACAGTTTGTCGGATCGGACGAGGAACGTGCTTCACAGCTGAAAGACCCTTCGAAAGCTCCGAAAACAGGACACCTGTTCCGTGCCTTGCCTGCAAATGGAGCAAAAGAAATAAAAGTGGAACTGACCAATCGTTTTGGTGAAGTATACACACAGCTTATCCGGTTGTAAGGACTGAAGACTGATAAAAAGAAAGAGACCGTCGCGGCACATCCCGAAACGGTCTCTTTGGCTATTTGAGTGTGTGTTCTTCTTATGCTTTGTTGGCGCGCTTGCGCTCTATTTCATCCAGAATCACTTTACGCATACGCATAGCTTTCGGTGTCACTTCTACATATTCATCTTCCTTGATATATTCCAGTGCCTCTTCCAGTGAGAACTGTACGGGAGGAATCAGACGTGCTTTTTCGTCGGAACCCGAAGCGCGCATGTTGGTAAGTTTCTTCGATTTGGTCACGTTTACTACCAGATCATTCTCGTGAGAGTGTTCGCCTACTACCTGCCCGGCATACACCTCGTCTTGCGGGAATATGAAGAATCGTCCGCGATCTTGAAGCTTATCGATGGCGTATGCAAAGGCTGTTCCGCTCTCCATGGCAATCATTGAACCATTGGTACGGCGCTCTATGTCGCCTTTGTATGGCTGATATTCCTTGAAACGGTGTGCCATGATGGCTTCACCTGCCGAAGCAGTCAGTACGTTGGTACGCAAACCTATGATACCGCGCGAAGGCATGTTGAATTCCAGATTAATGCGCTCTCCGGTATTCTCCATCTTCACCATTTCCCCTTTGCGACGTGTCACCATGTCAATAATCTTGCTTGAGTACTCTTCCGGAACGTTGATGGTCAGTTCCTCAATCGGTTCACATTTCACTCCGTCGATCTCTTTATAGATTACCTGTGGTTGTCCCACTTGCAATTCGTATCCTTCGCGGCGCATAGTCTCTATCAGTACTGAGAGATGAAGCACACCACGTCCGGAAACGATCCATTTTCCGTCTTCCTCGCTTTTTTTCACACGCAGGGCAAGGTTTTTATCCAATTCCTTCATCAGTCGGTCGTGGATGTGGCGGGAAGTGACAAACTTGCCGTCCTTACCGAAGAATGGAGAGTCGTTGATGGTAAACAGCATACTCATGGTCGGTTCGTCGATGGCAATCGGTGGGAGTGCTTCCGGATTCTCGTAGTCGCAAATGGTGTCGCCAATTTCAAAACCGTCGATACCTACAAGTGCACAGATATCTCCTGATGAAACTTCGGTAGCTTTGACGCGTCCCAGTCCCTCGAATACGTGTAACTCTTTGATTTTGGTTTTTATCATGTCACCGTTGCGCTTGGCAAGAGTCACATTCATTCCTTCGCGCAGTGTGCCGCGATGTACACGGCCAATGGCAATTCGTCCTGTATATGATGAGTAATCCAGCGAAGTAATCAGCATTTGAGGAGTACCTTCCAGTTGTTCCGGTGCAGGGATATTCTCTACAATGCAGTCTAGCAGTGGAGTGATGTTGTCTGTTGGTTTCTGCCAATCGGTACTCATCCAGTTGTTTTTGGCCGAACCGTAAATGACAGGGAAGTCAAGTTGTTCTTCGGTAGCATTGAGGCTGAACATAAGGTCGAACACCATTTCATACACCTCTTCTGGCCGGCAGTTGGGCTTGTCTACCTTGTTTACCACGACAATCGGTTTCAATCCGATTTCCAATGCTTTCTGCAGCACGAAGCGTGTCTGTGGCATGGGGCCTTCGAAAGCGTCTACCAGCAGGATGCATCCGTCTGCCATGTTCAGCACCCGTTCCACTTCGCCTCCGAAGTCACTGTGTCCCGGGGTATCGATAATGTTGATTTTTGTTCCTTTGTAATTGATGGATACGTTTTTCGAGAGGATGGTTATTCCCCGTTCGCGTTCCAAGTCATTGTTATCCAGAATAAGTTCGCCGCTGTTCTGATTGCTGCGGAACAGATTACCTGCCAGCAACATCTTGTCGACCAATGTTGTCTTCCCGTGGTCTACGTGGGCGATAATTGCGATGTTTCGAATATTTTGCATATAATACCTATTATTTGGGCGCAAAGGTACGAAAATCAGTTCAGAAAAATATGCTGTAGAAGTATATTTTTCCTGTAAAACGTTGTGTGATATAAAGATAATGCCTATCTTTGCGCGCTCAAAAGAATGAATTTATCATATAAATTTTAAAAACTATGTATTTAGACGCAGCTAAAAAGCAAGAAATCTTCGGAAAGTACGGAAAGTCTAACACTGATACTGGATCAGCTGAATCGCAGATAGCTTTGTTTTCCTACCGTATTTCTCGTCTGACTGAGCACATGAAGCTCAACAGAAAAGATTATAGTACAGAAAGAGCTTTGACAATGTTGGTAGGTAAGCGTCGTCGTTTGCTTGACTACCTGAAGGCAAAAGATATCGAAAGATATCGTGCTATTGTGAAAGAGCTTGGTTTGCGTAAGTAATCCTGCTTACAGCGAAAGATTTAAAGAGTCCGCCTCCGTTTTTATACGGCAGGCGGATTTTTTTTATCCTGTAGTTCCCTTTCGGCTAAAATCGCCGTTTTCTCCTCCAATTCCGTATGCCTCTGTATTCTCCGTTTATTTCGGCTTCTCAAAATTAAGCACTATCTTTGTTCTATTAAATTTGTTTTGCTTATGAAAATCAATGAGGCTTATGTCGTTTATTTCTCGCCCACCCATACTTCTCAGCGTGTGGCGAAAGCCATTGCCCGTGAAGTGGAAGTGTCGGAAGTAATTCCGGTAGACCTGACGCTGGAAAAACCTGACGAAACGGTGTTGCCTGCATCATCGCTGGCTGTTTTTGCGGTGCCTGTCTATGGCGGTCATGTCCCTCCGTTGGCTGTAGAACGCTTGAAAAGTTTGCGTGGTACATCTACTCCGGCAGTGGTGGTAGTGGTATATGGCAACCGTGCATATGAGAATGCATTGGTAGAATTGGACAAGCTTGTCACCTCGCAGGGCTTTAAAGTGATTGCAGGTGCTACGTTTGTTGGCGAACATTCTTATAGCACCGAGGCTCATCCGGTGGCTGCAGGCAGACCCGATGCTGCCGATTTGCAATATGCCGCCGATTTCGGAGAAAAGATTGGAGAGAAAATAGAAAAGGCTGCAACTTCTGAAGAGTTGTATGGAGTGGATGTGCGCCGTATTCGTCGTCCTAAGCAGCCCTTCTTGCCTCTGTTCCGTTTTTTGCGCAAGGTTATCAAGTTGCGTAAAAGCGGCATTCCACTTCCGCAAGCTCCCAGCGTAGAGGACGAAAACCTGTGTAAGCATTGCGGATCATGTGTGAGACGTTGTCCTACGGGGGCTATTACGGCAGGAGACGAGTTGCATACAGATGCTTCGAAATGTATCAAATGCTGTGCCTGCGTAAAGTGTTGTCCTCACCGTGCAAGAGTATACAATACACCTTTCGGAGTATTGCTGTCCGAGTGTTTCAAAAAGCAGAAATTACCCCAAAGTATTTTGTAAGGTTATTTGGACGAATGTAATAGAGAGAGTGGGTGTTAAAATGTCCCCACTCTATTACTATATACTTACCATCTGATGACATGCTACTCATTCACCCAAAGGAAAGCATTGGTTTCGGAGAAATAGTATACACGGATATTCACATCCTCTCCTAAGTTGAAAAACTGCCCAAGCTTTTTATCCGAAATTTTTTGAAGGTCGATAACCTCTGTTCCGTCTGCTCCTTTTTTCATTGGGCAGTCCAAATAAACAGTTTTATGCTGATTTGTATCGTATTGTACCAACTTGCCATCCCAAGGCAGTGACGAACAATAGTAAAAACGGATATAATTTGTTTCTTTTGTGCCTAAATAGAAATCAGTGCAGCTTTTCATCTCATTTTCCGAATAGTGAATGATTTTATCCTTATAATTACCGGAAGAACGTTGCACTGTATGCATACTCATCCACTGCACTTTTTGCAGTCCAATATCAATACGCTCTGGATAAACCAATTTAAAATATATTTTGGGAACATAAGCAGGCGTACCCGAAACTGTCACCTGATACCAATCACTTGATTCTGATATTAATTCAACGATAGTGCCTTGCGACAATTGAAAAGGATACTCATCAGAAGAAGGAGATGCATTGAAATACACTTTCCCGTTACAACTAGGATCAGCAAACAGGCATGCCGAACTGGGTGAAGGTGATTGCCGCAGTTCAACCTCATTGCCTGTGCAAAGCACAAAATCCTTCTCCGTTTGGTTACTTATGGCAGAAGCTGAACTTTCATCATCAGACATTGTATAACCAATAGCCGATGCGTAAATCAAGCTGAACACAACACCGACAGCTATCAGCAGATAGGAACGATATTTACGTTGTGCCAATTTCTGTCCACAAAGGAAGAACCCATAGATACTTCCCAAAACTGCAGCTCCTGCCAGATAAGGAACCAAACTGCTGATAAGGGCTAGTATCATCATCAATACGTAATAAATCACAGCTCCGTAGATAGCTGGAATAACAACCAAGTGGCTGATAATGGGCCACAGGAACTGTCCTTCCATTGTATCTATCACATCCATACTTTTATAACGCTTCTTACTGCCGTCTGTATAAGTTACTTCCGTTACGTGATCAAATGAAGTATGCTGCCAGTTGAAAAACTGAAGGAAGAATCCAATGAAACTAAAGAACATCCACAAAGAAGGAGATTTGAAAATATTCCATTCTACATCCCATCCAATATCCGAAAGAATCAACCTGATGGCAGCCCACAAGCCTACCACTCCCACGATACCGGTAGCAATACGCAGATTCTTTTCAAATACTTTGGTCTCTATTGATTCACTCTGATAGGGTTTACCCTCGCCATAGCACATCACTATATCCAGCAGTCTTCGAAGTGGATTTGAACCGTTGTCGGCTTTGCCGGACAACGAACACCATGGATGAGCATATCCTTTACGACGAATAAGCAGTGTTGATACTGCCAGCGGAAAATAGAACAGGTTTCCTATTAGAGTGACACTAATAAAATCAAACGAAAAACATAGGATGCAAACAGGAATAATGCCGACTGCAATGGCAAGCAAACTTGTGAAAGCCCATTTTTGCCAAGCCAACACTCCAATGACCGGAATCAGCAAAAGCAGGCTCAATATGCCATCGAACAAAGAACTGTTCTCTGAGTTAGAGAAATGTCCCATAGCCATGACTATATTATTCAAAATAATAAAAATCAGTATCACCGTAGCCCATTTACTACGCTTATGCTTTGACAAATCAATCTCTCCATTTTCCATGATAGGATACTTGTCTTCAATTTGAGCCATATATTCCTCTGCCAATTCATTCCCATTAGTAGCGGCGAAATGGCGGTAAGCTTCCGGAATATTCCGGCTTACTCCTACTCCATTGTAATACATAATACCTCGGCATAAGTGAACATTGGCCTGAACATTGGGGTCATCACACTCCGCCGCCAAGTTTACATAATGCAAAGCATTAGGACCATTTTTAGCACAACCGGTTCCCTCACAGTAATGCAAAGCCAATAAAGCCCTTGCTTCGGGTAACTGTCCTTCATCTGCAGCTTTTTTACACCATTCAAAAGAATGAGCATAATCTTGTAACAAAACATAAGCACGCGACAGATGGAACTGAGCGTGATAATCATCGGGTGACTGCTGTAAATAGGCAGTCAGCTTATTTATAGCCGCTTGATAATTACCTCCATCTATTAACTGACAAGCCTCTTGTAACAGACTGTCTGCTTGAATAAATTCATCCATAATAGTAAAAATAAAGGTTAGTCAATATAAAACATCAGTATTAGCGTACATCAATTTCAACTACATCCATATCGGGCACTACATTCACAACTATTTCTTTAGAATCTAACTTCCCATACGTAACAGTTATCAAATGTTTGCCTGTTTTTACTTTGAAAGAGCGATTGTTCACCCATCCTTCAATTTCTTTGTTGTCAATGAAAACTCCAGTTATACTACCTTTGACTGACAGTGTAATAGGCACATAAAGTTTTGGACGCATCTCGACATGTAGTTTATCGCCCGGCTTAAAAACTCGATATTCAGAATAATCATTCCAACTATCGGCTACTACACGGATGTGATGGCGTCCCAAAGGAAGCTGCTTAACTCCCACTCCTCCCTGCAGTTTGCGGTCAACATATAATTGAGCACCTTTGGCATTGCAAGTAAATTCGAACCAACGAAGTACCGGTTTCAGTTTAATAGGCACTACTATTGGCTTAGACGGATCCTTTACAACGGATAATTTCTCTTCGCGACTTTGAAAATCAGGAGCTTCAGCTGTAAAGGTATGTTCACCCGGGTCCAATTCTACCGATAACATGCCATTATTCACAGGATAGATTTGTCCATTCACTCGAATACTCCCTTCCAAAGGTATCATATTAAATACTACAGTCTGCGTTGATTTCTCAGGTTTAGGACCTACTGTACGAAGAAATAAGTGATACGTCTTACCTGTTTGGAAGCGCAGTCCGAAGTCTTGCTTCACATCCACCGGAAGTACACCATAATCAGCATGCTTTATGTGCATACGATACATCCCATGCGACACATATAGCCTATAACACTTACCGTCGTATGTATCAGTACCCCCATACAGTATAAACCCACTGCCGAATACCAATCCCGGTAAATCGTCCACGTAAACCTTCAGCAAAGCACACAGCTTCTTATTTCCGTCATAATTAGGCTTCTCAACAGCTTCATGATCTCCTTCAATCAGCTTTACATCTTCCAGTTTCAATTCTTGAGCACACACTGGTAACGCAGCCAAAGACAAACATAAGCAAAGTATTTTCCAAAATGTTTTCATCGTTAAACCTTGATAAAAGGGTTTCTAGAATTTATAACCCAGATACAACATTGGTGTTATCATACCATCCTCGCTGATAATTTTGTTGCTGCGCAGATAATCAGCATTAAAACCAAAGATTAAATGTCTGATTGTAAAGCGAACATCGGCACGTACACCATACATCAGTTCTCCCTTTTCACTGACGTCCAATACCTCTCCGCTTTCTGATGTCACCGTATTGGTAGTATCATCCATCTTCGTATAGGATACATAACCTACTAAAGGACCTATACCCATAGAGAAATGATTGCGATTGAACTTACCCAACGGAAGGTTGAAATTGGCCGATACAGAAAAATTAATAGCATATGGATATTGACTTACTTCAGGATAGCGTCTCATCTCATGTCCGGCGAAATGCTCATACTCTATTCCTGGACGAAGGGTAAACCAACGAGTGACAAACATTTCCCAATCCACACCTAAACGAATTGGAAAACCTTTAGCATGTTCCTTATCCATGTTCGTACGGTCACCAAATGGGAAAGCTACACCTCCACCGGCAAAGATAGAAAAACGGTTACGCAAGTTGCCGGTTTCCGCTTTTGCTTTATCCATTTCTACATAGAGTTGATTTTTACTATCTTCCTTCACAGTGACTGAAGTCGACCATGGTTGATGGTTGTCAGCCTTCGCTTCAAACTTCCAAGAGCCTACCGGCACATTCACTATCTGTCCTTTTTTTACCGTTCCCCAAGACTCTCCGTTAATAATCAGTTCGAATTCCTTCACATTTGTTTTAAATTCCATTGGTACCAATTTCTGTTCCAATGCGATGTGCAGTGGTTCCAACGAATCGTCCTCTGGAGTTACCATAAACGATTCTTCTACTGTACTGTAACCCGGAGCCGATACTGAATACCGATACAATTGGTTTAGATTATACACAAAACTGCCAACTCCATTTTTATCGAGTTGTACTGTCTGACCACTGACAGTCACTTTAGCTGTAACTGGCTGTACTTGAAATACTAAATTGAGTTGCCTATTGACACTCATAATGACCCGATAAGTCGTTGCTGGTGTAAGCGAGGCAATGTTCCATTCTGCAAAATCAATAGTACATAACAGCTTAGAGTCATTCATGACCGTCAATTGACGCGTATCCGACGGAACAAAAAGTGTATACTCTCCTGCATTAAAATACACTTCCCCCTGCGCCTCCTTAAATATAAGGTTGTTCAAACCTGGTACTTGAACCTTAATGGCAGGACATACCTTACCCAACTTGTCTTTTAAGTCTTTTTTACTAGATGTGTAGTCTAATGCGCTGGTTTCCACGAGTTTTATTTCAATATCTTGAGCCATTGCCAAGCTACTCCATAAACAAACAATAGTCAAGGCTATCATTATTTTAAACAATTTTTTCATATGTTTTACTTATTAGCGTTCGACTTCCGATAAATAGAAAATGAACAAAGTTGTACATTACTTTATTTTGTTTTATTTTTTAGCCATTTTATCCTTAAAGGTATCCACTGTATAAATATCTATCTTTTCACCCTTAAAATTATGTGGTTGCCAAGTGCGGACCATAATCTTCGGCTTGTTCTCATCCGAGAAGTCCCATAACAAGAATACATATCCATCGTCACTATACGTACCGGAGCGATATTTCTGACGCAATGTCACACCATATACCCGTGCATAATCCGGATCGTTTACATTCGGGTGGCGCATTACCTCCAGATCTTCGAACGTCACATTAATCAAGTTCTTTTTGTCGTTGTCGAATGTACGCTTCAATGCTGTGAGATATTCTTGTTTGTTCTTTACGTTATATACAATTTCATTGGGTAATTTCACTTCATCTCTTGTTTCCCGTTTAATCACCTTTCCTGTTACAATCAATGCATCTTCACTGAAAATCTGCTGCATAAAGCCTATGTTATGTTCATTATAAGCCGTACGGAAACGCTCGGTAAAGTCAAGAATCAGTTCGCGATAACGTTGATCGGTTACATCAATACTGCTCTGCAGAATGTTACTATAAATATTCTGCTCCAAGGCTAAATTGAACGTATACAAATTTCCATTCTGATCAAACGTCGCCACTCCTTGTTGAAATTGCTCATTGCCATCAGCTTCCTGACCCGGTGAATTGAGCAAAAGTGAAATATTACGGATTTGATACATTCCGTTTATACGGCGCAAGCAAGGCTGAGTTACCACATCATCAATGCAGCAGAATGGTGAGTTTTCCCACAACATACTGATAGTAGTTTGTACATCTTCCGAAAGCCGCAATGTTCCAAAATTCACCATTCGCCCTTCTTCATAAGCTTTGTTCACTTCTGTCAGCAAAGCCGATAACTGAGTGCACATCTTGTCTGCCAATGCACCCGGTTGAATACCTCCTTGAAAACGAACCTCTACCTGTTGAGCATAAGTAGACTCTGCAGGTACAATTATCAGAAAGAGTATCCAAAGGGTTGTTAAAAATCTACGATCCATATTTTCTTTATTTTATAAAAAACTATTCGATTTCATATAAAAAAATTACCTATTCATTCAATGTAATCCACACCCAACGAGCATGGGGATATTGTTGATTTAATGTATCTATAGAAGCCTGCTGCCCATTACGGATGTCTGTCCATTGCCCATTGAGACACTTCAATCGTGCTACAATTAATTGATTGTGATTAATCAGAAAATAATAGATACAACCCGACTGAATTTGAGGAGCCCCGTTGCCGAAGCCATGCAGACGACCATCTTTTTCCAACTGCTCTACGTATTGCTTCAAACGCCCCCAACCTGCCTTTATCAGCATTTTTTGCTCTTCTGTGCTGTCAACTACTCCATTTTCAATTGTTCCGATACTTGCCTCAGTCGTAATCTTGGTCTGTTCAGCTACCTCTATTGATTTCATGACCTGATCTTTTGTATTCTTCTGAGAAATCGTTTGAACCAAAGTCTGTTCAATGGCTACTGCTGATTGTTCGACCTCTCTCGATTGAGAATCCACCTCTATTGTTTGCTGCTGTGTCTCCTCTTGCTGCTCTAATCTCTTTTGTTGTGGCTCAGGCTGATTCATATTTACCTGTACTAATGAATCTTCCTGACTAATAGGCAGGATATCCTGTTTTTTGACATATAAGAAGATACGATACAGCTTACCTCTACGCGTAGGAATGGCTTCATATTTTTGTTTGGATTTCGCTACATAGCCTTGTACGTCTTTACATTTCAGGTCTTTTTCCAACCAATAGATGATATTCTGTTCCAATAGAGTGTAAGCCACTGCACGGGCATCCTCTTCACTTTTCATCGAGTTACCTGTGGCAGACAAATAATCTGTGCTCTTCTTGATCTTATTGATTTCCTCCTGCTGAAGATCTTTATTTTGAGCCCATACTCCTTGTGCACTCACCCATACGAACAGCCACAGACATAATAAAAAACACTTGTTTTGATTCATGGTCTTTATTTTTTCTTATCGATTTTTTTCTTGATATTTTTTATAAGTTCCTTTTCCTTATAAATTGCTTTTACATTATGCATAGGGATGAAGGCATTGAATCTCACTTCAATAGGCTCTTCTCGATGCGTCACAAAATGATGCTTCATTTCCACTGAAAGCATGTGTTTGAAACCTAAATCAGGACATACAACCATCACTAATAGTTTACATGTATCAGCCCGGTTTTCTTCAAGTCCGATATAAGTATGTCCCTTGATGGAACAGACATAATGAAGCCATTGAGACAAAGAAATGGTATAAACCAATTCGTCAAACGGATACACGCTTTGGCGGATATGAAGTTGATAATCATTAGCTTCTTTCAATATTCCTTGCCAAAGATTATAGGCAGCAAGCAATGGATACTTTTCTGTAAATACAGGTATCCACTGCTGATTATCATTTTTCTGATAATATGTAGAGTTATGGATTTCCTCTAATTCGTAATATTCCTTGTAACGGTTTTCCCAAAGATCGTTTTGAGCTCCGGGTTTTAAATCTGATTCCGTAACTGTCATATCTGCCTTCCAATGCTTATTTAAACTATTTAATTGCTTGGGTAACGTCCGTTCCAATTTATTTTTTGGTAATCCCCACAGCAATTCGAAACTGGCCGGAAAAGCTACGTGCAACAGCGTATCTCCCATCGTACTCTTCCAACAAACATCGTAATAACGTTGATTAATCAGTGATATTGAAAAAGGCGTAGCAGGTGTTAACTGCCTTGCCTGTTGCGGAGTCCCGTAAATGAATTGCACATTATCAGTCATCTGTTGATAAAGCGTCAAGCCGCCATGCTGCCCTAGGCTGTCAGCCTTGTACAGATAACGTTCCAAGAAATCGTACACTACTGACGGATAATCCTGTTTAATTTCCTCTGAAAATAAACGGAAACGTCCCTCTCCTTCTGCCCTTGCTGTATGCAAGAACAGAAATAAGAAGAACAATCTTATATGTTTCCGATATGAAATCATATCTATTATATTAAAATCGCGGGTTAAAGACCTGTTCCAAAGTTGAGCGCTTGAATCAACGTCCCGTCTGCAGCAAAGTGCTTTCCAATGGTTATTTCACCGTTCACAAATTGTCCCTGAATATATTCACCCGGATTGGCCATACGTTTTTTGCGATCGTGTGAGTTTATGACATGCTTTTTGGTAAACACAAATTTACCTGTACCATGAGGCTTTCCGTTTTTCATCTCTCCAGAATAGGTTCCCCAAGGAAATTTCGGCTCTTCCGGAGTAGTCGTAGTTTCTCCCGTTACTTCGCATGCACAGACATCACTTATTGCGACATTATCGGCCAAAGAGACTGTGATTTGAGTCTTTCCTTTGCCGACAGCAGTTACCAATCCTTGATTATCGACCGTAGCCACTTGCTCATCAGAGGATTTCCAGATATACGTATCTTCAGCTCCCATCGGTTCTACCGTCATTGTGAGCTGTTCGGACTCACCTTTCTTTAGTGAAACTTGATCGGTTAGGTCTATCTTTTCCACTTTAACGGGAGGTGGCGGAGGAAGTGTTTCATCATCGCCGTTTGAAAGGAAAGCAGCTCCCCCGGCAATGGCCAGCACGCCTGCACCGATACCAATTGCTGCACCATATTTTTGCATAAAAGTTTTTTGAGGAGGACGGTGACCTCCGGGTTTTTGAGGACTCTTAGAAACATCACCTTCTTTCTTATCTTTATCAATTTCTACTAAAGCCAGTCCACACTCCGAACAAATAAAATTCAGATTATCCGCTTCTTGTATCTCTTTTTTCAAAGCTTTAGAACATGGCTTACCAATATTGACACATTTCCCTTTTTTCAACATCTTAATCAATTATTTAATTCATTCAACATTCCTTTTGTCACTTCTTTTATTTCAGTGAATTCTTCGCTACGTTTGTTACTGCCACAGAGTGGAAGCACTATGTCGAATAGGTAGTTTTCCAATTTCTCAGCCATATTTTTTTTAGCTGCTGCTGTCTTCGTAATCTCTTCGTAAGCTTGTTCGATGTGATTGGTCAGTTTCTGACGTAAACGAGCATTCGAACTTAATAATTCGATTGTTTTTAAGAAATCTTTACCTATGACATAGATTACCTCATCCATACGTGTTCCTACATTGATTTCCCACTGCATATCACCAGTTTCCGGATTTTCACCTTGCGAAATTACACCCGGTGTGTTGTATGCTTTCAAAGCCAATGTAATCACCTGTCCCCGAACTGCGGTCGAACTTTCTTCGAACAAGGAAGGAAGAACTTTTTCTGTTAGCGATTCTGTGTGAAGCAACAGTTTGTTTATCTTTCCTCTGGGGTTGTGTGGTGAAACCATGCCGTCGTATTGTTCTTTCAAGAAATTGACGTTCTGAACGAAACGCAACGGATAACCACTATAAATCATAATAATGACAATCTGATTTTCTTTTGCATTACTCGTTACACTGTTTGGGGTAATCAAATTCCCATCAAACATCCCTGTCAAGTGTTTGATGAATTTGTCGCGGAAATTAGTGGGGTCGTTATATTCCGGAATACAGATTTGCACTCCCTGTCCCATGGTTGTAGTGGTCCCATCTCCTGTCACCTTACCGAACTCTCCTTGATTGAATTGTAGGAATGCGCGACAAGATCGGACTAAATCTGCCAAGTAAGCATCTAGTAGTTGGTCAGTAGGAAATTCTTGTTTCAATCGTTCCAAAATATTCACCCCCAACAACTTGTTGGCAACATCCTTTTCGGCTGCCTGATTCAGTTTCTGGTCAATCAGCTCCTGACTTTGGAGGTTTACAAAACGAATCACTCCTTCCGTATTTTCAATCAGTTCATCACCGGACATAGCTACTGCACCACCCATCAGCTCATACAGCGTACTAAAACTGGCCGCTTTACCCGATTGGGCCACCATTGTCTTAAACGAATCCATCACCGAATGACGGATGCCCTTTTGTAAATCTTCGTCGCGAAGTAGCGTTTCGTCCACAATAGCGCGTACTTGTTCTGGATTGCCACGTTTGTCAATTACTTCCACTTCATTGACTGTACATTCATCTTTCAACTGACAAGCTACTTCAGCCTGAGCTGCAGCCGTAGCTTCAGCCTGACGGAAGAAATTGTCCAAACGAACTACCCAGCGATACATTTCGTTCAAACGAGAGATAATTTCAGCCAGCAAAACCTCGGCATATGCATAAGCTTCCAACTGTGTTTTTAGTCCGTAGGTAATCGCCTTGACGGACGTATATTTCTGGAACTTTTCTTTCGCTGTTTTGAAAAGCAGATTGCGGAAAAAGCCTACATCTTCCAATTCTTTCTTCAAATTTTCAGCCTCTGTTTCATAATTGGTCAGTTCATTCCGTAATTTCACCATTTCTTCACTAATTTTCGGCAAACGACTACGGGAATCTTTCTCCAATTCATACAAATACAAACGAATTTTTTGAAGCGACATAGGATTCTTGTTATGTTCGCCTACTATCCATTCGGTAAATAACTTATCTTCAATATGCTTGATGATAACCGAGGCATAACGGCGAATTTCGCGATCTTCTTTCATTGATGAAAAGAACCTAGTTACACCCAAATTGCGGAAATTGGAGTCATAGTTGGGCTCGGTGTATTGCAGAAACCTGCTTATCCACAGGTACCGGTCTTGTTCGCTTTCGAGCACATCGCTCGAGAAGAATTCGCAAATCGTTTGCCAATATTCATCGTGCGACTTCCACTCTTCCGTACCAGCAAAGCTTTCCACTGGTATTTGTAATGTCAGGTGTACATCGTCCAGCCACAGTGATTCCCGTGTGGATGGTAGCTGTACTTCTTGTGACAAACCAATTCCGGCCTGTTCGTCGGACAGAGGCATATACCCGCGACCATGTACCCATTGATTGCTTATCAATGCCGTCATCGTACCCCATACTGACTTGTTATATGAATACGACTTGATTTCTGACTCCGGATATTCCACTCGTTTGATACCGAAAGTTAAGAAGTTACGTGCATGTACATTGTTACCACCTGCATCTTTTTCAGGGGGAGTACCGGCATTTTCCAGTTCCATCACACGCCCCAAGTGGGTACTACTATTTTCTTCTGAAAGGATATGCTGATATAAAAAGTCGGCCACCGAATCAGGTAAAGCGCTTTTCTTTTCTAATATCTGGTCTTTTTCATTGCGGTTGGAAAAAAGATAAGCTTGCTTGAAAGCAACGGCATTCGTTCCGTCACACAGTCGTTTAACTTTTCCAGACACATGATCGATGGCACCACTAATATCTACCGGTCTATATTTGCCTAATGCCAGTGCATTGAGCTCCTGCAAAGCTGCATATCCATTGCCATGGTAGAATCCTTGTACATTTACTTCTTGTTCCACCAGGATTTCAGGTATATACAAATACAGATACACATCAAAAGCTTTTCCCATTGGAGCAATAATTTTGTGCAACTGAGCTACAGCGTCGACAATGGAACCGGAACCGGTACCACCAGCCAAACCTGCACAGATGTGGAAGGTTATCTTTCCTTCACCATATTGATGTGTCATATTAATAATACGGCTGCGTAACACGGCTGCAAAACCATTCACAGGGTCGTTGGTAATGTTATTGGCTAGTAACATACGTCCAAAACGACGGCGTTGTCCGCCGATACCAGCATCGATGATAGCCATCACCTCGTCATCACGCATTATACGGCTGTCTTCATCCGTTACAAAAGCGTGAATTCCTGGGAAAGCCTGAAGATTAGCCAATACGCCACCTCCCATTCCGTTGATGTTGACTTTTTCATTCGGCATCAGTTTGACATCGTTCCCCATGTAGTTCCAACTGCCATCGTCCTTCAAATCTTTCGGATCTGAATCTACATAGATGTAACCCAAATGGGTCTTTGTATCTGGGGTATTTGTTCCAAATTCTTCGAAAATTCTTTTTCGCATGGCACGCAGAATCTTACCTCCGGTACCACCCAAGCCGATAATTAAATGATTTGCCATAATAAATATATTTTTAAATTTTGTTAATTCTTTGTTTCCAGATTCACAAAAGGCGATTGCCATCTATAATATTTACTCTAAAATCCTTTTCGGGTATGTCTGGTGCCTCGTGTATACGGTGTACGAAGTGGATGCGGTACTCGTTTGCCTATATACGGTTGTCGTTGGCGAGTGCGCACCGCAGCCATCGAGCGGATTACTACAAAAGCACCGATACCTACAAAGAAGAGACACCACAATAGACGGCGTATGATGTACCACCGGATGAAAGTCTGTAAAGTGCTGACCACGGCTTGAGGAAGCTGTCCGGCTGTGTAGCCGGAGAATTTTCCTCCTCCAATGTAGTATTGTAAAATAGGATTTTCACGAATCAGCTTATCTACCAGTTGAGCTGAAGCCTGTATACTCACTTGATCTTCTGAAGTATAAGATCGATTGACCAGTGATTCTATTTGGATGTAATATTCCTGGCTCAAACTGTTGATTTTGAGTCCACCTACTATCATCGTACACTGAAAAACGAGAAACAAAAAAAGAATAACTCCTATCAAATAACTAAGAGGTGTGTAGATAGCACTACGATACCATCCCTTTATTAAAACAAAAAACAGAACCAGACACAGTATCGTAATCAATACACCCCAGATAAGGCTGCTGAATGATAGTTTTAATAATTCAAATAATCCCCACATTGTATTATATTTTATAAATATTGATTAAAGGTTTATTGAACTATTTCAATCATATTCAAAAAACAACATCGTTAGTGTGTTTCTTTTTTTTACAGCAAGATACTTGTACTGCAATAAATCAGGGAAAGTCTGTTTAAACAAGTTCGCAGTTTTGATGCGCTTGATAAGGTAGTAAGATTTTCGTTTATTGACACTGAAAAGATCCATAACGTCGATGTCTTTGTGCCTGCTCAGTCCCTTAGAGGCTATTTTTAAACTATAAAGCGTGGAACTGCAATGCTTACTATTCAATTGGAAGTTCTAGGGAAATTTATATAAACAGATATATCAATAGTGACCCTCGCTATAATGTTGAAACCACTATGCTGTTATTGTTTGTATATATGTCAAAGTTCCCAATATTCCCGATTGGATGATTAGCATGACGCTTTTTTATCCCAATATGTCATGGAAAAATATTCTTAATTCGTTTGCAAATATAATAATAAATAGTTGACAATAGCAAAAATAAACATAAAATATATTGCAAATATCCAACTTTCAATAGAAATGAACTGATAAAAAACTATGTATTGAAATTACATTATAAATTAGTTTATTACTGCTTCCACATAGAAACGATGATGCAATATAAAGATATTTTTTTGTCACTTTGTTAGAAAATTTTTATCACAATAGTGGGGCGTGTCAAAATGTACAACCTCTTTTTTTATGTGCTCTCGGACGGAACTATGTCTTGTTTTTACTCCTTTGTTTTTGGATATGAAAGGGGAAATGGAATGACTGTATTGTCTTATTGACGTTTTTTGTAGGTTAAATTAAACAAAAAGATTTTGGTTTATAAAAAAACTTTATATTTGTAACGAATTGTTTCGATAACCTCTATCTGTAAAAGTCATGAGAACATGAGAAACTTTATTTGCCAGAATTACACATATATCATTTTATAATTTCCAGTCATGAAAATACTATTCTTTTTGTTTGCCTTCTTTTTCTCTGGCTTGCTTATGGCACAGGGAAATGAGTTTCAGAATTATCTGAAGCATTTTGAAAATGTCTCCTTAACCAATCCGGACGAGCTGAATAGCAGATTGGCTTCTGATATCCCTATGGATGAAAGTCTGCTGATACCGGAAGCGTATGTCGGGCAATATATTATTGGAGCATCATTGGCTGATGATTCTGATTGCCGTTACTATTATAGTGCAAAAGCCAGTTGTGGTGATTACGTTCTGGCATTTGCCTTCAGAGAGTTTGCAGATTTTCCGACCAGATGGGGAAATGGTATCCGTGAATGCCTGATGATGGTTTATACCCCAAACGGAGAAAGGAAAGATAGCCGGCTGATATGCAGAAGCAGCAATGAAACAATCTCCCGGCTACTGATTCTATCGGGAGCCTCGGATGGAGAAGCCGGTGCAGCAGGTTCTACTTTGTGCAGTGTAGCGGTTGATGAAACAACCCTGCTTGATTGTGTAAATGGCAGTGAAGGGATATATGAAGGTATGAATTATCTAAGGAGTTACAGTGTAGGGTACGACGGAGGTATACGAAATGAGGTCAACTGGTTCAATAAGAAAGCGAACGTAAAGGCTAAGAAACTCCTTTCCGGTTCGGACGAAATGCTGAAATGCGGTCGGTACAGACAGTATTTTAGTGTAGATACAGCACGGTTGAACCATGCGTACCGTATGCTTGTTTCCCACCCTCAGGATGCTGCAGCCGAGAAAGAGTTCTTCGACGCTTTTCCCGACACGTGGGAGCAACTGCAGGCAACTTATCAATACATCCCGGATAAAGAATATGATCTGTCTATGTTCCGACAGGCACAAAACCATCTGGATGTGTGGTACGGTTTGACCAGTATTCCCGATTCATTATATTGTCGTAAGCTGGTTGGTATTGCAGTGGGAGGAAGACTGAACGGAATAGATGTCGGTCAGGAAATGAAGTTTGGCTTAAAGCCCTTGTTGGAGTGGGCTATGGAAGAAAAAGCAAATCCTATGTTTGCTGCGGTTTCACAAATGCGTAAAGGCCACCAGTTTGAGTTTTGGGAGTTTTATTGGTCAAGTATTCTTTATCGTAATGAAAAGGATGTGGAATGCAGGCGTCTGAGCAAGCAATTTGTAGAGCGATATCCGGAGGAGGTGGAAATTATGCAGACTGCATATAAGTACTTCCACAATGGAGTCAACTGTGTAGGTAATGGTTTTGAAGATATGAACGAGAAGTACTGGAAAGGTGTAGAACCCAAGGACGCTTCAAAAGCAAAATATTGGGAAAGCCGATTAAAACAATAAAACGGTTCTGTTCAATGTAGGGAGCTACCGTTATGGGTTAAATGAAAAAGATTCCCTATGAAAATTTTGCCGGTTAGTGCCATCTATTATCCGGTATTGAGTGAAATGAAACTTTAATAATTTATCATTATGAAAACTCGGATTGTATTTCTCGTATGGGTCTGTATATCAATGCTGTTTACAGGCTCTATGGCTTCTGCCCAACCCAATGATACCGTAGCCGGAAACCGCTATTATCAATATCTGAAGCAAATATTTCAGTACCGTGCAATAAACATGATGCACAATCAGCTTGCGTTTACATTGCCTGACGGATTTGAACTTTCAAAATTGCAAAAAACGAATTACTTGAGGTTTCTTCGTTCTCAGAAGTATGATTATATAGAGTTTTCGCACGATTATTATGTACTCAAATCGTCGGACAGGGATTTTATCACATTTGTTGATACCACTTTCCCATATATTAGCAATGATGGCGTCAATTTATTTTTCCCTCTTTCGAGTCCTGATGAGCCGAAAATAAAAATGAATGTTCAACATTTAGTGCAATTCTGGAGAGATTGTTATTATAATACAGGAGATGAGGAGGCATCCGACGATTGGCCAGTACGTTATGAATCGTCCGAATATGCCCGTCGGGCTTTCAATGCCGACACAGTAATGACTTACCCGCTGAAAGTGTGGAAAAACTACAAGAGGAAATACAGTAATTGCCAAGTGACGATTATCCAGAAAAACGGGAGGGCATTTGTTCGGCTGCTTACCCTCTACAAGGACAATGCAAAAGATAAGCTGACGGATTATATGAAAAAGCTGGAAGGTATGTTCTGGTTTCGCAATCCTGAGGATTTCTTGGAATATACAAAAGAGAAGGTCTCTTTGGAAAATGTGGTGATAAAAGCTAAGGGACGATCTGGAAAAAAGACTCTAATAAGATAATCCATATAAAAGCATTGTTCAGAATGTCCTGTCTCATTAGTGCTTTGATTTTGCGAGGCATCTCCTATGTAAATTTTACCGGTTTGTGCCATCTATTATTCGGGATTGAGTGAAATGGGACTTTAATAATTTGTCATTATGAAAACTCGGATTGTATTTCTCGTATGGGTCTGTATGTCACTGTTAGCTACTGGTTCTATGGCTTTTGCTCAGCCCAATGATACCGTAGCCGGAAACCGCTATTATCAATATCTGAAGCAAATATTTTCGTATCGTGCAACAAATATGATGCACAATCAGCTTGTGTTTACATTGCCTGCCGGATTTGAAATATCAAAATTGAAAAAACCGGAATACTTGACGTTTCTTAAATCACCCAAATATGATTTTGTAGAGTTCCATTACGAATATTTTGCATTAAAATCGTCGGATAAAGATTTCATTACACTCATTGATGCCACCTTCCCATATATTAGTAATGATGGTGTCTATTTGTTTCTCAATCTTTCGGATCCTGATGATCTGAAAATAGAAATAGATATACAACATTTAGGACAATTAGGGAGAGATTGTCATTATAATACAGGAGATGAGGAGGCATCCGACGATTGGCCTGTACGTTATGAATCGTCCGAATATGCCCGTTGGGCTTTCAATGCCGACACGGTAATGACTTACCCGCTGAAAATGTGGAAAAACTACAAGAGGAAATACAGTAATTGCCAAGTGACGATTATCCAGAAAAACGGGAGGGCATTTGTTCGGTTGCTTACCCTCTACAAGGACAATGCAAAAGATAAGCTGACGGATTATATGAAAAAGCTGGAAGGCATGTTCTGGTTTCGCAATCCTGAGGATTTCTTGGAATATACAAAAGAGAAGGTCTCTTTGGAGAATGTGGTGATAAAAGCTAAGGGACGATCTAGAAAAAAGACTCTAATAAGATAATCCAAAAAGCATTGTTCAGAATGTCCTGTCTCATTACTGTTTTAATTTTGCGAGGCATTAATGAGACAGGAAAAGCTTGATGCCCCACTCTAATATCTCTTTATAGGCAAAAATATTGTTTATTGCCTATGGAACTGTGAGTTTTATGCCTGCAAAACTTTCAGTTCGTTGCTTACGGAACTTTGAGTTTTCTGCGATGAAACTTCCGGTTTGTTGCGATGGAATTAATCATGTTTACAGAATAAAAATCTTTGGCTTATATCTTAACGGATAAGAATTGCCCACCATCTGAAAAGAATCATTAAATAATGCAGCATTTGAGAAAACTATGCCATCGTGTTTTTCTGTACCGTAAGCTCCATGAGCATGACCGAAAAAGTGATAGCGGGGCTTGACTTCAAATACCCTGTTTTTCAATGTGGCATTTCCCCAATGAATATTATTATCCTTATCTAAAATCATTAGTGGAGGTTCGTGACTGACCAACACATCCACATCAGAAGGGATGAGTTGTTCAGAATGGTTGTATCCCAGCCCAAAGAATGTAATGCCTTCTATTTCACATTTCCTGTCTTGAAGAAAATGAACGTTCTCTGGCAAGTCTTCAATACTTGTAGCAGCCCTAAGACATGTGTCATGATTGCCTGTAACAAATATTTTATGCTTATAAGAGGAAAGTGTGATGAACCAATTAAGGAAATCAAGAACTTCCTCTTCTGTGCCATTGTCGGTAAAATCGCCACAATGTACAATCACATCAGCCGCCGGAAGATTGGTCAGCAAATGATGTTTGTTGTGAGTATCGGATAGTTGTATGATTTTCATTTCCTGATTATGAAAATTAAAAAAACATTATAGTTCAGCATCTTCTTCCTTATGAATGCAGATGACTTCTCGAGGGTTAACCGTTTTGATAACCTTCTCTATTGTTTGTCGGTCTGCATGGCCTGATGTATGTATATCAACCACATTATGAAACATTTCACGGAATTCTTTATACGTAGGATTTGCTTTGATTTGTTCCGGATCTTTGTAATAGCCGTCCCATGATGAATAAATAAGAAGTATTTCTTCTTGTGGCAGTCCCATAATGAGCTTGCTGATACGGTCTTTCTGTGATGAACCTGCAATCATGACCATACCATTCCGTTTAGCGCTTCTAAAAAAACGTTGGTTATAGAATTTAGGATGAAATGAAAACAGCCCATGAGATAGCTCCTCTTCTTGCATAGTAAAGAAATCCATTGTTTGTTTCATAAACTTTGAACATACATATATCGTTTTGCCGGCCTCGTTTGCTGCTTCCTTAATTGCCGCTAGTCGCTCAATGTCGGTTGCAGAAGCAAGTACAAATACATATTTGAAAGCGCGCATCACATTTGCCATCTTCAGAGAAATCTCACGCTCGTGAATACATTTGTCAGCCCGTTTTAACATGGTTCCTTCTGTGATAAGAGTTTCGATCTCTGTTGCATATTTCCTCAGAGTAGGAATAAGCCCTTTGCCCATATATCCGTGTTCGCGATAATCACCAGTATGCCAAATCCGTTTTCCGTCGGCTTCTATCAGGAACATATGTGAGTCATAAATGGAATGGCAGTTGAAAAATGGAGTCACGCTTATGTCACCAATCAAAATGCTTTGAGTTTTTTTATGCGGCGCAGTCCTATGCCAGGTTTTCATGCGTTTAATAAGTCTACATTTGTTTTCTGCTTGTGCGCAAAGATTTACAGCAGTGTTATATTCATCAGAATTGCAATCACATTGCTGTAATTCACCAACTTTTAGTGATGCCCCTTCTGATAAAAGACCGTATTTAATGGAAAGAAGCTCCTTTGTCCCTTGACTCATATATTGAGGAACATTGTCGGGAATATATTCAAACAGCCCCACGTGATCCTCGTGACCATGAGTGTAAAATACCGCTTCATGCTTTTTACTGTTGTAAGAGAATAGGGCCTTCACCATTTTCTCGTCTTCTTCCGGTGTAGAAGGCTTTCCACATCCGGGAAGATTTTGCCCAAAGTCTACGAAAATTCTGGATGTATCAGTAGAAATTTCAGTGATACATCCACCTATCTGTTCAAGGCCTCTGTGTATCTTGATGTTCATATTCAATATTTAGAGCCAAAGTTCAAGTCTTTCTTTGTCTTTATCATATCCTTATATAATCCATATCCACAGTATGATGCATTGATAAACTTGCATTCATCCGGCAAGTCTTTGCATTCAACCTCAAGGTTTGTACCATAATGATGATAGTTGGCAAGCAGAAATAGAAAATCAGGTTCTTCTTCTATCTTAGGTTCAATTTCTATGAGTCGTTTCACTTTGTTGCCAGAAGCATCCTTTTCAGTAATTTCTTTTTCAAATAGTTTATCCAAACCTTTAATAAGGCCTAACTCTTTCTTCTGCTTAAGAACAAGAAGCATATCCTTAGCTACACTGTTGATATATTCTTGATCTGATTTAAAATCGAGATAGTCCTTGTAATGTTTCTTTAATCCAGACGAAGTTTCGCTATTATCTGTTCTTATAGCCTTATCGCCTTGCTTTATTTCTATCAGAGTTAGTTGCACTATACGCTTACGGTGTTCCATGTGATTCCAACGGAAGGCAACAACGTCTGCACGACCTCCCAATACGTTATTGTCTGCCCATTCTATATCAGCAATGAAGTAATCGGTGTTTTTTGCATTAGCAGATAGATTATTTTCATATACAACTCTTTGTTGTATTTCTTTTT
The DNA here is from genome assembly GCA_944322345.1 of uncultured Bacteroides sp. Classification (GTDB taxonomy): domain Bacteria; phylum Bacteroidota; class Bacteroidia; order Bacteroidales; family Bacteroidaceae; genus Bacteroides. The sequence continues at coordinate 48,281 of CALUOO010000016.1, forward strand.
CTCCAAGCTTACTATGTCTGCTGGAAGCCTCATGGATATCTACGACATGTTTTGCATGGGCAAAATAATCATGAATACCTTCAATAGAAGGTAAGAATCTTTCAATATCAGGCGATAAGTAGTATTTATCATCTAATCCAATAAGAGCCTTGTTTTCGTATACTGTAAGGATTTTTCCACCTCTATAATAAACCATTATGCAATTACCTCTCAGTTCCAAATCAAGATAGGGGTCTATTCTTACATGCTCTGTGACAGTTTTTAGACTACCATCTTTTAACTGTCTAAGAAAATTATCGGAAATGCTCCTTTTCATATGTCTTTTATTTAATGTTTCAAATATCAATTACCTGCTTCTTACATAGTTAATTAAGATGCTGCATACCATAAGTTTTATTTAAATATCCTACCCTTGTAATCAATTATTGTAATGGCTTAATGAATTTAATAACCTGTTCTTGATTTCTTTTCTTAATTCTACGGGCTCCAGAACTTCAATTTTTTCTCCCATTGCAAGTAGTTGGCTTATAAGTTCGGGGGTAATACATAAGCAATATTGAAAGTCACTGTATTGCTTATGCTTACCCTCTATTTCCTCTTGAGTATGGTGCAGAGGAAGAGAACGCATGTATTCCACATGAATACCGTATGCCCTGACTATGACTTTCTTTGGTTTTATTTTATCATTGACAAAGATTCCTACAGTATTGGAATAGTATTCTTCTGCATCAAAATCGCTGGGATAGCGGAAGGTTTCTGTTGTAAGTTCCATGTTTAATGTCCTGTCCAAAGCTATGTTGCGGATTCCTTCCTGATTCTTTAAGTATCCAACAATATACCAACGCTGATGATAGACTTTCATTGCATAAGGTTGGATGTATAAAGTGACTCTGTTCCCATTGAACGGTTGATAGTCTATCATCAGTTCTTTGTTCTGTTGCATAGCTTCAATAACAGTTTGAATATATTCAGTTCCCTTGGGAATGTCTTCGAAAATAATCCTGTCTTTCATATTATGTCCGGCCTCAATCATGTTTGAGAGAGTGAATGAATTGAGCAGCCACTGACGAGTCTTGTCATTCCTCAAGGTTTCAGGAGACGATACATAATATTCATAAGTAGATGCATCACATTTTATTTCCACTCCGAATAACTCTTCTATAGCATTTCTATGAACATGAAAAGTCCTTAGAGCAAAAGATTTGCCATCGTTCAGACAACTGTTTCTCCATCGGTTGTTAATATCTTCAAAGGTTAGTCGTCCATGTTGAAGCAAAGTATTCAATAACCAGATATATCGATTGAAGGTTTTACTAATCATACTAATAGCATTATCTTTTATTCTTCAGTTGTTGGTTGTCCTCTGCAGCACCTGTAATTTCTACAGGATCTTTTGTTTATGCTACAAAAATACATATGATATATGCAATAACGCTGCATACATATTTGTTGTTTAAAAAAATATCGTTTTTTCATCAGGTATGCATAGTTATTGCATACTTAGGCTGTTATTTTGCATTCAGAAACCAATAATCATTAGTACTACATTATGGCAACAAAGAAGAAAGACCTTCATAGGCAAGAAACACTAGCAAGGAAAAGCGCAATCCTGTCTCTTGAATTTCTTACATCGTTTGGGCTAAAACAAATCAGTGCAGAGAATACATTTTATGAGTATGCATATGTCGAACTGAAGGATATCATTGAACTGGACCTATGCAGAGATTTATTAGAAATAAAAAAATTAATTGACAGCATCAAGCAGTATCTCAATGCGAATGTTCTTGTGGGTAAGGGTGACCTCTGTAACAGTTCTGTGTGTATAGCTCTAGGTATTAGCCGGGTTGAGGATATCCACAGCATAAATATTCATCAAAACACATGGAGGGAGCTGTTAAACCAGAAATTCATTTCAATATATTATTCAAATGAGATACGTAATAAAGTTGTAGCTTGGGCTAGAGAAAATGGTTATATTACGTCCACTCATCTTGGGCAGCCAATAATTAAGTTCAGTAAGCTGTTTTTATCAATAAAACGAGTGCTTTAACATCTTAAGCACTTTGCCTCAATAATATTCTACGATTAACGAACACGCGTTAAATAATTGAATTATTTGTATATATGTTTTATCCAAGAAAAAACTGATATTGTAACTGCAATGAATACACTGGTATGGCATAAATATTTATGGAATTAACTGAATGAAGTTTTCTGGTTCTCTGTACCAAAAAATCTTTTCCAGCTTTGTGATATAATTCATTATCCCCATATCCGATTTGTTATTATATAGGCAATATAGGAAAATACATCCACGTGATTTTTTATGAAGCATAATCACTCTACAACGGTTATACCTATCTTCATGCTTTTCCCACATTTTCAATGAGTAAGTCAATACTGTGTCTGCATTAAAAGCCTTACGGGCATATCGGACAGGCAAATATTGAACTTTCATTTCATCTGCAGTGGCAGTATCTGTACCTACATTCTCTTGAAAATCATTTTTTATGTACGTCAGGTGATAGGTATTTATAGGGTCATGAAGCTTGTCATTCAGCAACCCCGAATCTATATAAAAAGAATCACTGCGGCAGTAGATGGGAGGAACATGTATATATACCACAAAATCACCATCTTTAGAAACGAAACGATTGAAATAGTTTGTATACGGTCTATTTATATTTTTATGTCTGATACACTTTAATATGGTATTTACATTTGTTTCCAGCACAAACTCGTTAGAAGGATTGTAGACAACCTGATTTTTATCCAGTATCTTTCCATCAGAAGGAAAAATGTTTTCAAGACATTTATTGTTCTGTAAGTATGCTTCTGTGGAAAAGGCAAGAGCTAAAATAAACAATAGCCCTCTTCGTAAAGAAAAGTTTTTGTATATAATATTCATGATCTTCATGGCGTGTACCTATACTAGCTTTTTTATATTTTAACTACGTAAAATGATTTGTATTATTGTAATTAACGCGAGCCTGATATAAAGATATTCTCATTGGCTAAAGTTATAAAGATTTATTGTATGGATGATGACTTTTACAAGGAATTTTTGTTTATTGCTTCACGGGATATGTGAGAAAACACAATTTTCTGGATGCTAGGATGTTTTGTCGCTCAATTCCTTTTTCATTCCACAGCCTTGCCTTTTATAGAAAATGGGGACAGCTTTTTAAAATAATGTTGTTATTATTGCGTTGGAATGAGTATTTTTCTATTTTTGCAGTTCAACTTATTATAATTTATAACCTTTGAATGTAAAAACACCTTTAATATGGATGCAAGTAAAATTGTAGGCGAGAAAATCAAAACGCTGCGTAGTGATAAGAATATTTCTGTAGAAGAACTGGCGGAACGCTCGGGGCTGGCTGTGGAGCAGATAGAACGGATAGAAAACAACATTGATATTCCTTCTCTTGCGCCACTGATTAAGATTGCACGTGTGCTTGGAGTACGTTTAGGTACTTTCCTTGACGACCAGGAAGAGACAGGACCTGTCGTTTGCCGTAAGAAAGAGGCAAAGGATGCTATCAGTTTCTCGAACAATGCGATCCATTCGCGCAAACACATGGAATATCACTCTTTGTCGAAATCGAAAGCCGACAGACATATGGAACCGTTTATCATCGATGTGATGCCTACGGAGGACAGCGATTTTGTACTTTCTTCACACGAGGGGGAAGAGTTTATCATGGTAATGGAAGGAGTGATGGAAATTAGCTATGGCAAGCATACCTATCTGTTGGAAGAGGGAGACAGTATTTATTATGATTCTATTGTGCCGCATCATGTACATGCCTACGAAGGGCAGGCGGCAAAGATTCTGGCGGTAATCTATACGCCGTTATAAATGGAAAAAGAGTGAATAATGAAAAATGATGTGCCATCGGATTACGAAATGGTTGATAATCGTAGTGTAATCTGTGGAGAAAAACTGTTTTAACTGACAAGACTCAAAATGCAATTGTATAAACGCACTTTAGGAGAATGGTTGGAATATTGGGCTGACCGTACTCCTGACAAAGAATATATTGTATACTCCGATCGTAATTTGCGCTTTACATGGAGCCAGTTCAACCGTCGTGTAGACGATATGGCAAAGGGATTGGTGGCAATCGGAGTGGAACGTGGTACGCATGTAGGCATCTGGGCTGCCAATGTCCCCGACTGGTTGACGCTACTGTATGCTTGTGCCAAGATTGGGGCGGTATATGTGACCGTAAACACAAACTATAAGCAAGCGGAACTGGAGTATCTTTGCAAGAATTCGGACATGCACACGCTGTGTATCGTTAATGGCGAAAAGGACAGTGACTTTGTAGAGATGACCTATACGATGCTTCCCGAACTGAGGACGTGTGAGCGTGGACACCTGAAAAGCGAACGTTTTCCCTGCATGAAAAATGTAATTTATGTGGGGCAGGAGAAACATCGCGGAATGTATAACACATCCGAGATTCTGCTGTTGGGTAATAATGTAGATGATGACCGCCTGGATGAGCTGAAGAAACAGGTAGACTGTCATGATGTGGTCAATATGCAGTATACTTCGGGAACTACCGGTTTCCCGAAAGGTGTGATGCTGACTCATTATAACATAACAAACAATGGTTTCCTGACCGGCGAGCACATGAAGTTTACTTCGGACGACAAACTGTGCTGTTGTGTGCCGCTGTTCCATTGTTTCGGAGTGGTGCTTGCTACGATGAACTGCCTGACTCACGGATGTACACAGGTGATGGTAGAGAGGTTCGATCCGCTGGTTGTGCTGGCTTCGATTCATAAAGAGCGTTGTACGGCATTGTATGGAGTGCCTACCATGTTTATTGCCGAACTGCATCATCCGATGTTCGATCTGTTCGATCTTTCTTGCCTGCGTACGGGAATCATGGCCGGTTCGCTTTGTCCGGTGGAACTGATGAAGCAGGTAGAAGAGAAAATGTATATGAAAGTGACCAGCGTATATGGCCTGACAGAAGCTGCTCCCGGAATGACGGCTACCCGTATCGACGATCCGTTTGAGGTACGTTGTAATACGGTAGGACGCGATTTTGAGTTTACGGAGGTCAAGGTAATAGATCCTGCAACAGGCGAAGAGTGTCCGGTTGGTGTGCAGGGAGAAATGTGTAACCGTGGCTACAATACGATGAAAGGTTATTACAAGAATCCGGAAGCTACGGCAGAGGTGATTGACAAGAATGGCTTTTTGCATTCGGGCGACTTGGGTGTGAAAGACGAGAATGGCAACTATCGGATTACCGGCCGTATTAAAGATATGATTATCAGGGGAGGAGAGAATATCTATCCTCGCGAGATAGAAGAGTTTCTGTATCAGATGGATGGAGTGAAAGACGTTCAGGTGGCAGGTATACCTTCTCAGAAATATGGTGAGGCGGTGGGTGCATTCATCATTCTGCATGAGGGAGTTGAAATGCACGAATCGGATGTGCGTGATTTCTGCCGGAACAAGATTGCCCGTTATAAGATTCCCAAATATATTTTCTTTGTTAAGGAGTTTCCTATGACGGGAAGTGGAAAGATACAGAAATTTAAGCTGAAAGATGTAGGTTTGCAACTTTGTAAAGAACAAGGAATAGAAATTATTTGAGTTTGTAAGTGACGGAAATGCACGAACTTAAAAACTCATAACTTAAATACTTAGGAACTCATAAACTAATAAGCTAAAAAAACTCATAAACTTACTATTACAATGAAAAGTAAAAAAGTTTTCCTGCTGGCCATTGCCATGATGACAGGCTGCGGAACCGGTGCTTATGCCCAGAAACAGGCCAATGATAAGAAAGTGAAGGCCTATATGGTGGCTGATGCACACTTGGACACACAATGGAACTGGGACATCCAGACTACTATCAACGAGTATGTATGGAATACGATCAACCGTAACCTGTTTCTTATGAAACGCTACCCGAATTATGTATTCAACTTTGAAGGTGCTGTGAAATATTCGTGGATGAAGGAATATTATCCCACACAATACGAAGAGTTGAAGGAATATATCAATTCCGGACGTTGGCATATCTCTGGTAGTGGCTGGGATGCAAATGATGTTCTGGTTCCTTCCAGTGAGTCGGTGATTCGTAATATTATGCTTGGACAAACCTATTATCGGCAGGAGTTCGGTAAAGAAAGCACAGATATATTCTTGCCCGACTGTTTCGGATTTGGATGGACTTTGCCCAGTCTTGCAGCTCATTGTGGGCTGATTGGATTCTCGTCGCAGAAACTTGACTGGCGTAACAATCCGTTCTATGGAAATAGCAAGCATCCTTTTACTATCGGACTGTGGAAAGGAGTGGATGGAAAGCAACTGATGTTGGCTCACGGATATGACTACGGCCGTCGTTGGAATGATGAAGATTTGTCTGAAAGCGAACAATTACAAAAATTGTCGAAAGATAATCCGTTCGGACTGGTTTATCGTTATTACGGGACAGGAGATACAGGAGGCTCACCTACATTGGAGTCTGTACGTTCGATAGAGAAGGGTATTAAAGGTGATGGCCCTGTAGAAGTGATTAGTGCAACAAGCGACCAGCTTTATAAAGACTTCCAGCCGTATGACAAACATCCGGAACTTCCGGTATTCAACGGTGAGTTGCTGATGGATGTACATGGAACAGGCTGTTATACCTCACAGGCTGCTATGAAGTTGTATAACAGACAGAATGAACTGCTTGGAGATGCAGCAGAGCGTGCGGCACTTGCTGCCGAATGGCTGGGAGCAGCTGATTATCCCGGTGCTTCGCTGACAGAATCGTGGAAACGCTTTATTTTCCATCAATTCCATGATGACCTGACAGGAACCAGTATTCCTCGTGCTTATGAATTCTCATGGAACGATGAATTGCTCTCGTTGAAACAGTTTTCAGACATTCTGACAAAGGCAGTCGACGGAGTTGCAGGTCAATTGGATACCCGTACCAAAGGTGAGGCTGTGGTGCTTTATAATGCCAATGCTTTCCCTGTGACCGATTTGGCAGAAATAGTTATTGAAACGTCAAAAACACCTAAAGGCTATACCGTCTACAATGAGAAAGGCAAGAAAGTGCCTTCGCAACTGGTAGGTTATGCCGGCGGGAAAGCTCATCTGCTGGTAGAGGCCACAGTTCCGGCCAATGGATATGTGGTGTATGACGTAAGGACATCAGGCGGAAAAGCTGCTGTTGAGCCCACAGAAGTTTCTTCTATCGAAAACAGTGTATATAAGCTGACGTTTGACCAGAATGGTGACATTGTTTCTTTGCAGGATAAGCGTAATGGAAAAGAAATGGTGAAAGAGGGACAGGCTATCCGCCTGGCATTGTTTACCGAAAATAAATCGTATGCATGGCCCGCATGGGAAATATTGAAAGAAACGGTAGATCGCGATCCGATTTCTATTACCGATGATGTGAAGATCCGTCTGGTAGAAGATGGTACTTTGCGTAAGGCTGTATGCATCGAAAAGAAATATGGAGAATCTGTATTTAAACAGTATGTACGTTTGTATGAAGGATGTCGTGCCGATCGGGTTGACTTCTATAATGAAGTAGACTGGCAGACTACCAATGCTTTGCTGAAAGCCGAATTCCCATTGGCAATAGAGAATGAAAAGGCTACTTATGACTTGGGCTTGGGAAATATCCAGCGAGGCAATAATACAAAAACAGCCTATGAAGTTTATGCTCATCAGTGGACAGACCTGACAGACCAGAGCAATAGTTACGGAGTTTCTGTATTGAACGATTGCAAATATGGTTGGGATAAACCTAACAATCATACAATCCGTTTGTCGTTGTTGCATACTCCAAAAACTGATGGCGGATATACGTATCAGAACCGTCAGGATTTTGGTCATCACATATTTACTTATAGCCTGACCGGGCATGAAGGAGCATTGGATAAATCTGCTACTGTACAGAAGGCCGCAGTGTTGAATCAGCCGTTGAAGGCTTTCATCTCTCCGAAGCATAAGGGAACTTTGGGCAAGTCATTCTCGTTCGCACAGTCTGACAATGATAAAGTTATCATTAAAGCTCTGAAGAAGGCTGAGGTTAGCGACGAATATGTAGTACGTGTGTACGAGACAGAAGGCAAGGAGCTGCAAAAAGCTGTTATTACTTTTGCTGGCGAGATTGAATCGGCATGTGAGGCAGACGGTACAGAAAAAGAAATAGGTACAGCAACGTTCAATGGAAATGGCTTGCAGGTAAGTGTAGAGCCTTATAGCGTAAAAACATATAAGGTACGCTTGAAGAAAGCAACTCCTGTTCAGTCGGTAGATTATGCTTATCTTCCGTTGAAGTATGACCGTAAATGTTTCAGCTGGAACGAATTCCGTCATGAAGCAAACTTTGAGTCTGGATATAGCTATGCTGCAGAACTGCTGCCGGATTCTGTGCTGACAGCCAATGGAGTACCATTCCGTTTAGGTGAGAAGGAAATTGCCAATGGAGTAACTTGTAAAGGCAACGAAATTGAACTGCCGGCAAACAGCTCTTATAACCGTATTTATTTCCTTGTTGCTTCGACAGATAAAGACCGTACGGTTACTTTTGGAATCGGAGAAAAACAGGAAGAGGTGACTGTTCCATATTACACTGATTTTATTGGTCAGTGGGGACATGTTGGGCATACAGAAGGATTCCTGAAACAAGCAGAGGTGGCTTATGTAGGCACTCACCGTCATTCTGCGGAAAAAGATGAGGCTTATGAGTTTACCTATATGTTCAAGGTAGGTATGGATATTCCTAAAGATGCAAAGAGTATTAAACTGCCAGAAGATGAACATGTTGTTGTGTTTGCCGCTACACTGGTTGATGAACAGTATCCGTCAGTCGTGCCAGCAGGAGAACTGTTCCGTACTGCAATCATGGAAGGAAAGAGCACAAATAATCGTGCGAATCTGCTGAAAGATGCCAAGATTATCGGTTGCTCTGGTGAAGTCAATGAGTCGGAACAGGCACGTTTTGCTATAGACGGTAATACGTCTACCAAATGGTGTGATACAAGTGTTGCTCCAAATTATATTGATTTTGATTTGGGTGAGCAGAAGGAACTTACAGGATGGAAGCTGGTCAATGCCGGTCAGGAAGGAAGTTCGTTCATTACAGGAGCATGCTTCCTGCAGGGACGTAATGACCTGAATGAAGAATGGAAGACTATCGATCCGCTGGTTGGTAACCGTAAAGATACTGTGTTGCGCAATTTTAATAAGGTATCTTATCGTTATGTCCGGTTACTGATAACTCAGTCAACGCAGGACAACGGGTTGAATGCAGCCCGGATATATGAGATAGAAGTCTATTAAGGCTGTTGAAATAAGAACGCCTCATATCAGACCGATATGAGGCGCTTCTTTTTTATTGTCTATTATTGATTGTTGTCAGATGAACTCCTCTCCCATTTGAATTTGGGCATCATTTACGAACTTACGTATAGCATATTCCTTGTCTTTGGGGCAGATTAGCAATACATTGTCCGATTCTGCTATCAGAAAATTTTCCAGTCCTTCAATCACTACTAGCTTTTCTTTGGGCAAAGCAATAATATTGTTCTGGCTGTCATAGATAAGTGAATTGCACTTTAATGTGACGTTTCCATTATTATCTTTTTCGGATAAATCGTACAGCGAACTCCATGTACCTAAATCAGACCAGCCAAAATCTCCTAAAGATACATATACGTTATCTGCTTTTTCCATAATGCCGAAGTCGACAGATACGTTTGGACAGGCAGGAAAATTCTCTTCAATAAATGCCGTTTCTTTGCCTGTGCCATAAATACCTTTGCCGGGAAGCAGTTTGGATGCTAATTCCGGAAGCAATGTTTCTACTGCTTTTAGGATTGTATTGACATTCCACATGAATAATCCTGAGTTCCAATAAAATTCTCCACTTTCTATAAATACCTTTGCCAGTTCTAATTCCGGTTTTTCAGTAAAGGTTTTTACTTTGTAGAAATTTTCTCCAGCTGGTTCGGCTATTTGTATATAGCCATATCCGGTTTCTGGCCGATTGGGCTTGATACCTAATGTCAGCAACTTCTCGGAGTTGGCAACAAAGTCCAGTCCATTTTCAATAGCACTGAGAAACTCGTCTTCTTTTAATATCAGATGATCCGAAGGAGCTACAACGATGTTTGCATTAGGATTTAATGCTTGAATGTGATAAGAAGCCCATGCTATACATGGAGCGGTGTTCCGTCTTGTAGGTTCTAATAAAATTTGTTTTTCATCTATTGCGGGTAATTGCTCTTTTACCAGATCTGCATAGATGGCATTAGTGACGATTAAAATATTTTCTGTAGGAATCACTTTTTGGAAACGGTCGAATGTCTGTTGTAAAAGAGAACGACCTGTTCCAAAGAAATCGAGAAACTGTTTGGGCATTGTCTTACGGCTGAACGGCCAAAAACGGCTACCGATTCCACCTCCCATGATAATGCAGTAATTATCTTTATTTGCCATGATTACAACTCTTTTTTTAAGTTTCTGCTAATGTACAGTTTATTATTTGAATATGAAAAAGACTTGATGTATGATTTATATTTTTTGCTCCTTTTTTTATGAAACTATTGCATTTCCAAAATAAAGTCGTATCTTTGCAGCGCAATTCAGAAATAGTTGCCCAGATGGCGGAATCGGTAGACGCGCTGGTCTCAAACACCAGTGGATTCACTTCCATCCCGGTTCGACCCCGGGTCTGGGTACGGATAAATCGGCTAAGTAATTGAATACAAGTACTTAGCCGATTTTATTTTGTACCTATTGTTCCCGCTTTGTTCCCACACGGACTTATTCGCCAGCTCTTTAAATGAGATTGAATACGCTTAAATATTATTCTTCTTGCAATATTATTGAATATATGGAAAGGCGATTAGTATTGTCGGGGAATTGAGTATTCGTGAAAATCAATATATTAAGTCTATCATGGGCCAATAGAGGTACAAACAGATAATAAAATAAGTATCAAATCACTGATTTTTATCTAAATAAGATTGTATATCACGGAAATTCCCTATCTTTGTATTTGGTGAGAGGCAACTCTTACCAAGACATATGATAAATCAAAGAAGCGTTATGCTTATCTTGCGAATTGGAAACGTAGGAAATTTCACAATTACACACAAGGGTGGCATAGTGGTTCTCACGCTATAGCGTGGGCTGCTATTACTACATTCGTGTGTACAGGTTTCCTACGACCTCCAATTCAGAACGTGGCATTTGCAGTTCCACGCTTCTGCGTAAATAACGGCTCAATTGGAACTAAAAGAGTCACTGGTATAAAAGGAAATGAAGCAAAAGTTTATAATTTATATTATATCTATAGCCGCTATGATAGTACTAATGACATCTTGTGCTTCAGGAAAGATTGTTCTATCTAATGATGTAAACATTAGTAAGTACAAGTATGTCATTTTCGGGAAAGAAACATCAGGAGATAGAGAATTGGATGATGTAGTTATGTCTGTTCAAAATCAGATAGCAGAAACCAATCTAATAGTTTTATCATCCTCTAATATTTTAAAAATTTGTGAATGTTCGGATAGTATTCTCTCCCCAAATATCCACGTTACATCTGAAAAGTGGGATGGAGGACATACATATATAACAGTAACTTTTTACGATTATAACACTAATCAAAGTGTAGCCGTTATAAAAAGTAGTGGTATAGGGATGACGATAAGTCATGACCAAAATATAGCCTTAAATGCAATAAGGAAAAAAATTAATGAGTTGTTCAAATAAGTAAAAGCATTTCACAACAACATAAAAGTATGTACCCACACGATAATATCTTCAACATATATTACAACATTGGCAAACGAACTCCATTCTTGGTAAAAAGATGTGAGTTGGGATTAGCTCGTTCTTCAAGCGAAGAAAGACGTATTGACCCTAATCGAGATAGAACTTTTTTAGTTGAAACGGTAAAGCCACGTGGTAAATACGGTAAGGCTTATGGGAAATGCTTTGTGAATGGTAAGCCGGATGATAGTTATAGACAGGAGTGCTATCCAGATATCAAAGATGAGGAAATTCCTTGTGCAGGATGTGGAGAATGGGTTTTGATTGATGTTCCCGGTGTATCGCTTGATGAAATATTTCCTATCCACAAAGCGGAAGAAGTTCTACAGTTTGGAAAATATAAAGGAAAATCCTTGGGGGATATTTATACAACGGATTACCAATATCTCTATTGGTTAGAAACGACAGATAGGTTCTTTAAAATTGACTTTGAAGAGCTTAAACGATTGTATCCAAATGTTGAAAAGTCCTCGGATATATCCATTTCCGAAAGAATTATTGGCTTTGGAAAATATAAAGGGAAAAAGCTTAGTGAAATCAAAGATGATATTTCTTACCTTGAATGGCTCGTTTCAATAGGAAAAATTTCCAGTGATGACTTTAATTCATTAACAACGATATAATCAATAAAAACAAATTATATGAAAAAATGGATTATTTACGTGCTTGGTGTAATTACAGGTGTTATACTCACATTTGCTTTCGCATTTTGCGTTAATCTATCTAATAATTCGGGAATTATTGGACTTGAAATGTTTGAAGAGCCCGGAGATTATATGGAATACTCACAATTTAAAGTATTCCAAGTAGTTTCATCAGGATGCGCATTAGCTCATGCCGATGAATCATTTGGAACAATCGTACTTATGATACCAAATGAAAATCAACAATTCTATGACGATCAAAAAATCGTGCTTAAAAGTGACCAATGTGCTCAACACGTGGGAACTTATAGATATAGCACTAAAATGGATATAGAAAAAACAGTCCCGGCTGTTAGAATAATCGACGGTGTAGAATTGCCGAAATCAAATAAAACAATTTCAGCTAAAAATAATTCTGGAAAGACATTGTTTGACAAGCCGGGAGAATGTGTAAGCCGGAAAAATTTTGAAGTACAGAAAGTTTTGGAGTCTGGTGATGCTATAGCTTTGGAAATTAGAGAAACTATTGGGGGACACATATTTACTTCTGATTTGGAAGTGTTAATCTTAGCTCATGAGGGTGATAATTTTTATGATAAGCAAGTGATTAAAGTTCCTAAAGGCAAATGCGCAAGACAGATTGGCAACTATAGGTATGAAGAATATGGCAGCACAAAAGTAATTCCCATAGTTACTTTCAAATAAGCTTATGGCATTGTATTTTTCTTTTGAGCGTGATTTATGTCACTTGTATCAGTCATATTCCTAATATGCCTGACGGTTGGTATAGCTTGCCTTGTCTATATCAGACTAAAAGAACGCAGGCTTATTGAGCAGGTCACATCCATTAGCCGTGGAGAGTGGTCTGAGCGTAGAGTGGTATTAAAACTATTGAAATTAGGTATCAACCCCAAAGCTATATTTCATGATTTGTATATACAGAAACCTAATGGCGAATATACGCAAGTCGATGTAGTCGTCGCCACAAAAGCGGGTATTATCGTTTTTGAGGTGAAGGATTACAGTGGTTGGATTTTCGGTAACGAACATCAGAAATACTGGACTCAATTATTGGCTTATGGTAAAGAAAGGCATCGCTTTTATAATCCTGTCATGCAAAATGCCGGACATATTAAAGCTATTAGGCAATGTTTGCCACAAAATCCCGATGTTCCAATTTATTCAGTCATCGTTTTCTTTGGGGATAGTGAATTTAAGGATGTTACTTGCCATGCCGATAATACTTTCATTATATATCCTCGTTCTATCCAGCGAGTAGTATCTGAGATTCTGGCTCAGCCTAATGCCGCTTTCGGCAACAAATACGAGATAATGGACTTTTTTACTAAGGCTGTACAAGATGGCAATAATCCGATGATTGTTGCTTCGCAAATCAACTCTGCTGCATATCACGGTCGTAATAAACCACAGTCCACCTATACAACATTCTTCGACTCGTCATTTCGCTTCAGAGGTTTTCCGTTTCGAAGAAGATTCTGGTGATTCTGCATAGTCACACCAATATGTACAAACAACCATTATCCCTCATGCTTATGCCAATGCACATACACATCCCGTATCGAAATCTCATGATTAAGATATGCCTTACTGATTTCGGCAGGAAGGGTATAAGCAGGATAGTCGGCGACCTTGAAATGCCAGTAGATGCCTCGGTTGTCGGGATAAATCCGGCAGTTGTGCCGTTCGCAGAAAAGGCGTTCACCTTCGGCGGTATAAAGGTAATAGTTGGTCGCCGCTTTCTGCAATTCCGCGTTTTTCTCTTGAAGTTCACGTACTTTTGCGGCAAGTTGTTCCTGCTGTTTCTGTTCAGATTCATAAGCCGACAAATCCATTTCATGCCATATGCCAGTCTTGAAATATTCGTTGGTACGGCAGATGTATTCGCGGATAGCGTCTGTTACAAAAGGTAAGCCGTGGATGTTGGCCAGCCGTGCAATCTGATTGAGGTTGACTTGCATCTTGTAGCTGATGTTGGCCGTGCGCTTTATTCGCTCGCTTTCTTCTATGGTGAGTGCGGCTGAGAGTTCTTTGCCTAATGCTGCTTCACGGATGAAAGCCGCCACAGACAACCGTGCGGCATTGGCTTTCTGCTCAATCACGGCATATTCTGATTCACTGAACTGTATCTCCTTGCGTTTGGTACGCTTATTTTCATTTTCTGTTTTCATCTTTTGCGTCCTCCTTTTCGTTGTTTGTTTTTGTTCTTATCACGGTCCAGCGTGTTATCGCTGCTGCCGCTGCCTGTGCCTATTCGGACAACTGTCGGTTGAACGATAAGTTCGGTTATGCCTTCCATCAGATTGCCACTAATAGATGGCGTTGCAGTTTCTCTATCATTGTTTGCTGTAAAACCAGAATTGGTGTCTTCATTGGATGTAGGGTTGCTGTTCCATTCTGCATAATTCTGGTGTCTGTGGCTATGTATTCCTGCTGTCCGATTTTCATTTTTATTGATGTCCTTATTCTTGTCCGCTTGCATCCGCTTCAAGTATAAAGGGCGTACAGACGAGGTGCAAAGGTGCCTATACGTTCAAAGGTTCGGAAATAGACCGCAATTTCAGCTTCTCCAAACTGGATAAGCATTTCGGGA
>CALUOO010000017.1 GCA_944322345.1 uncultured Bacteroides sp.
TCGCCGAAGTCCTTCATCTTGTACATGCCGCTGTGTCGGTCAAAATAGATGTTGCAGGAAGCCTTGCTGTCCTCGTATAGCGGATTGAGGAAGTTCCGACCGATGCGCCAGTTACCGGGCAGGTAGTGCTTGAACACCGACAAGCCGTTATTTGTCCTTTCTAAGATTTCTTCTTTCCTTAACATAGAGTTGATGGTTGGTTATTAAGTCATTTATACATTCCCTGTCTCTTTTTATCAGACGTTCTTCTAACAATCGTTTTATTTCCTTGATTTTGTAGAAATAATGCCCTTTTATATCAGAATAGGAAACTAACCCTGCTGCCCGTAGGCGTTGCAATGTTCGGTCGCTGATTTTCAGGAATGTACATACTTCGTAACTATCTACCCAAATTTCATCTTCATCAGGCTTGTTGGCATCCAAATGATTAAAGATGTAATTTGCAATGGCTGTAATCTTGTTGTCAAGTTCTTTATAGGCTTTTGACTCGAATGTTATAATCTCCATATTGCTAACTTATTGATTTGCCGCAAAGTTCGGGAGAAGAAATAACCTAAAAGTCATGGTTATATCTATCATGGTATTACTTTTTTTCAAGCTATTTTTAGGGGAGTATTGGCGTAAAAGCTCCCCGAAATGTCATTTTTCAAAGTAGATTTCACTATAAAAAGAAAGTACCATGTTGGGGAGAACATGGTACTTCTACATACTGGAATACTGGAGATTATTTCATATCATCCTCATTCATCCGCTTAACAAGGCTTTCTATCAGATGATGAAGATATGCCGTTCGGTCTTTTCTCTCCTTCATGGCTATGTATGAAGCGTAATAATCTCCTAAATCAATGTGGAATATCGTGCTAAGGAAATTCATCATTTCTTTTATTTCCACATTGCCATTGTTTATGTCGCCCGAAGATACAAGAGAATATCCCAGTTCGATAAGATATGACTTTTTGCCTGTGAAGCGGAACGGGTATTTGAAGCATCTTTGTAGGTTATCTTCTATCTGATTATTCGTTACCAGTTTTACCAATCGCTTATTCAAATAAATGCGCAGCATTTCATTGGCGATAATCTTTGCCACTTTATAGTCATATCCGGTTGAGAAATTAGGGTCTTTATCGAATTGTGCGCTATCGGTACATAACCGCAAATCGGCTTTTCCACGAACAAAATAATATTCATCATACACAGTGGAGTGTGAACGGTAATATTGATAAAAGTCTAAATTACGATTGAAAAAATAGGTCAGATTATCCAGTTCCCGATTGATATAATTTCTAATCACTTCATCACTACCATTAGGACATTGTGTTTCAATCTTATATATTTTATAGAAGAATAGCAACCGACCAAGTAATTCCGGTTTCTGTGTCTTGAAAAATAAGATTTCATCCTCTTTGGTTGGAAATATATAGGTTTGTATTTTTACCCTCAATTCATCAAGAACCGTTTGCAGCTTATGCACCATTGAAAGAGAGGTTTCGATAATATCATAGCCGTAGAGGTCGATTTCAGAAATATCGACCTCTATTTGGGCTAATATATTATTAGCCAACTCTTTCATTTTACTAATTTTATAAATTTAGATTCTGTACAAACGCTTAAATCCGTAGTTACAAACTTTCCATTGTAAAAAAGAGAAAAAATAGTGGCTGGTGTGGGAGAACTTTGTGCCTGTTCTCTCGTTTCCAGCTTGATTACTTTTAAAGGAATACTCTTTTCTTGTGCAAGAACACGTAACATTCCATTTACATAATAATCCGTGTATGGACAACGACTTGAATAATAGGCAACCAGTCCTTGTTTATCGGTACATTCTCCGATTTTTGCGCAGTCATTAAAATATGGAACTACACCATTGTCACAAATATTCATCGCCAACAATGAAAAGCCATTCGGAAGCCTTTCTATTTCTTCAAATCCGTGTTTCAATAACCATTTCGTATCGCTCATGAAATGGTTCTTTTTTGTACCCACAACAGTGACTAATCCATTCTTCTGTTGCTTTTTAGCATCTTCAATTACAGATTGAAGCAAATTATATCCATGCCCTTGCCCTTTATACTGCCCTGAAACCCAAAAACAATTAATCATTAAATAATTGGGAGCAGTAACCGGAAGCCACGCATATTCAGCAGGAACATATTCTATAAAAACTTTGGCTCGTGCATCAAGCCGCCTGAAAACATAGCCATTGGCAAATTCTTTCGTTAGCCATTCTTTTTTCAACTCATACCCCGCCAAGCATTTTTTGTCAGAGAATGCGCAACAGATATGGTCTTTATCTATATTATTTTCTGTCAGCGTTATATATTTAGGTAAATTATTTTCCATGATTCTATTTATTTTATAGGTATGTAGATTTTTGTAATGTTATCATTTCTATTTTCTTTTGAATAATTGATATATTCCTCAAAAGACATCCCATGACGAAGTGAATATTCTTGACTTACGTTAATGATGTTATACCAGTCCTGCAAATCAGTATAATATCCCTGCAACGTATAGACCGCATATTTACCCTGTGGTAGCCGGATTGTACCAAATTCGCAAGTGGGTATAATTTCTTTTTGCACTGATGCACAGGCATAGAAACGACATTGATTAGATTTTGTTACATTAGGGTCGTCAAAACTTAACCCGATAAAGCGTGTGTCGGATGTAAGTAAGTCATTTTTCTTTAAGAAATGTATCAATTTACTCCACGCTGTTTCATAAGGCTCTTCCTCTCCATACTTGCCCCATATACGGATATATACTAAATCTAATCCCTCAAAATCATAAGCATCAGAATATAAGTCATACTGCTTTCCATCATGTACAAACTCTTTTAATCGCTTCTTTAATTTACTGATATAGGCTTTTGGAGAAACACCGAATTGTTTCTTAAATGCTTTGGAGAATGATTGTGGATTGTCGTAGCCGACTAACCCAGCCAAATTCTGTAAACTCATATCTTCAATTTGCATATATAGTACGGCTCGTTCTACACGTTGCCTTGCCACATAAGTATATAATGGTTCTTTCAGAGCAGAACTCATCATCCGAAGTAATTGCCGTTGAGACATATTTACTATATCGGCTATTACATTCAACTGTAATGGCTGATGCAAATTGGAATTTATGTAATCAATTACTTGATTGACCTTCTGTTTATATATATTTTCGGTGCTATTTTTCATCTATAACAATATAATTTGCAAAATTATAGAGTTTTCATAGATATATGATTGTCCAATCTCGCCAATTTTACCTTTTATTTTCCAAAGTTGTTTTCAACTATATTTTCATTTGGTTGATTTCTTTCTGAACCCCATCTAAAAAGCGGGAAGCGTGCGCCCCGTCCATTTGCGTGTGGTGGAACTGGAAAGAAACGGTGAGCGTCGTTTTCATCAGGCGACGTTTGTATTTGCCCCAAATAAGAAACGGATTATTAAAAATGCCGCTATACATCCCGACAGCCCCGTCTATTTCATATTGTGCCAAGGCGGAAGTTCCGATAACCATGCTTTCCGTCAAGTCGTGATTGACGCAACTTTCAGCCACTTGTTTGGTTAGTTGCAGATAGTGTTGATTAAATAAAGATAAATCATCACAGAAAGGAACATCACACGAACTTACCTCGCCCTTTCTGTTGGCGACAATGGTGTTTACTGCAATGGTATCGTACTGCATCAGTTTGTCGTTTACGGGCAGCAGATAAAATTCTTTCACGCTCCTTGCGGCTTTGCCGATGCACCAGCACATCAACATATTAAACTTCATGCCCGATTTCCGACTGATTTTCACAAGGCGTGACACGTTGAGTGTCTTAAAGAACGTCACCATTGGCATGGGTGCGTTCATCCACATTTCAAAGGCGTATGCCCGGCTGGTTTCTTGGGGATTTACTTCTTTCATACTTAATGCTATTTTCATTTAATGAATCAGACGGCAAAAGTAGGAGAAGCGTTTGACCCCGGATAGAACAAACGGGACATTTATACGGGATTGGTGAACAAATCGGAATATGGATTTGACACTTTCAGCAAAGACATGGGCGTATATCCGCAGAACTTCTTGAACTCCCGGATAAAGTGCGACTGGTCGGCATAACCGCTGACGTATGCTATTTGTGCCTGATTGATTTCTTTGCCCGCTTGATGCTGCATCTGCGCCAAAGCCTTTTGGAAGCGGACGATACGGGTATATTCTTTGGGATTGATGCCTACAAATGAATGAAACAACCGCTCAAACTGTTTTTTACTTAGGCAGGCAATAGAAGATAATTCGTTTACAGAGATTTGCGGAGTGATATATATTCGCTGTATGGCGGTGTCTATCCTTTCAATTCTGTATGTGGTATCAGTCAAATTATCGGCAATTTGTGACACCAGCCATTTTTCTATATAGCTTATGCAAATAGAATTATTCTCACAGTTGAATATTCGTGCAGCCAGTTCATTCAAACTCTTGTTTTCAAGACTGTAACCGGACACTTCTTGATTGTAAAAGAGTGAAGTCGGTATGTTCAGAAACATACTCATAGCGTGAGGGTGGAATACAACCACTATCATTTCTATATTTCCGTCTGCATATAGGTGTGACGAGAAATTAACTTGTCCGCTGACAGTCAATTTGTCTTGTGTAACATTCAGTTCAGGGATATATAACGGTGCTTGTTTATGGAAAATGATTTGAGGGCAACCGATAGGATAAGTAAAGGCATCCAGCGGTCGATTGCTTTTGAATACCCAATAATATCTTATATAAGGTTGCAGCAACTTACATGGCTTGTAAAATTTGAGTTCCTCTTGAATCATTTTACAAATGTACTTATTTTAGTAGTATCTTGTTTATTACAGGGTAGTTTTTAGTGCAAGGTGCAAGTATATATCTATATATAGCTTGCACCTTGCACTAACCGCAGAATATTTATTTTCAATGATTTGCATATATCAAAAGAAAGCCGTATCTTTGAACCGTAGTTTTAGGCAGACAACGAACAGCCAAAAGGTGACAGAAAAGCGTTATTCTTGTAACCTAAGTTGTACCCCCTAAGGCTTTGACATATTGATAAGAAATTGAATTTCAAGGATATTGGGGAGTAGGTTCATAACCCTGTCTCTCCGCTGAAACCTAAGACATTAGGTAGTCAAATTAAGAAAAGTCCTGTAAAATCAACGTTTTACGGGACTTTTTCTATTTATCCGGTGGACAACCGAAAGACATTAAAATGGGTCAACGTAACAATCTGAGGAGTGAATCTTATAAAATTGTATCTTTGCTGGAAACAAATCACGATCAGTATGGAACCCAACGGTTACCGTCTTCTTCTTCCTGAAGGAACATTGGATTATTTTATCCTTTCGGATGTAAAGGAAATCGGTATGGAAATAGTGATTTACTTGGAAGAGAAAAATGAAGTCTCCGTTGAATACTCAAACATGCAAGTGGAAAGCAAAGGATTTGTCCTTTTAAGACTTTCCAGACTCAGACATAACTCTTGATATGGCTCCAAGCATGGGACAGACGGCACGTATCTGTTTCCCGGTCGCACGTCGTGGACGGACCGTTTCCACGTACAGAAGCTGGTTTACGAAGCGCTTCAAAAAATGAGAGTGAAGACACGCTGGGAAGCTTTGGATGAGGAATCCATACAGATGGTACATGTCAGGGCAGCGGAAAATATATCATGCTCCGGTATTTGAGAACGGGGCTTCGAGAAAACATTGCTGGCCAGAAGCATCTATCTTCTCTATAAAACAGAATCCTTATGGAGCGAATCATAGTGGGTTCTTTATATTAATTTGAGACTAAATAAAAAGAAGGAAGAAATTTTATTAGTTTCTTCCTTCTTTTTGGGGGGGGTGGCAGATGGGACTCGAACCCACGACATTCAGAACCACAATCTGACGCTCTAACCAACTGAACTACAGCCACCGTGTTGCTTTTCTTAAATGCGCTGCAAAGGTAGGAATAAAATTTAATTGTGCAAAGAATATGGCTATTTTTTTTTGTAGAAAAAATATTCTTTGTCTTTTATATTAAGTTTATGAAAGAATTCTCTTGTATCATTAGCGAATTTTCTTAGAGAATTATTGAGTGAATTTGAAAGTGAATCAGTCTGAATATTTATCGGATATAATTGATAATTCTTTTTACCAGATTGTACAGGACGGGCAGTCCATACTAAACTGTATTTGTAATCAGATAGATGAGCAATACTGTCTTTAGTTAATTCCATTTTAACCATTAGTCCGCCATCTGTATGTCGAGCTGACATATTGGATATATAATTCCCTAAGGAATATACAACTAGATGTTTTTTGTCATTATAATGCTGTATTTCTATGGGCTGTATGACATGTGGATGAGAACCAATAATATGATCTACTCCTTTTTTTAATAACCACTTTGCTAGTGATTTTTGTTCGTCGTTTGGAAGTGTTTTGTATTCTACCCCCCAATGCATGCATGCAATAATTATATCTGAATTTAACTCTTTACATTTCTTAATATCGTTGGATATAATAGCTGTATCAATATAGTTAACAATGTTAGGAGAGGTCACTGGAATTCCATTTGTTCCATAAGTGTAATTAAGTATTGCAATGCGAAAGTTATTTTTTTGTAATAATAAAGGATATTTTTTTTCTCGCTCAGCATAATTCTTATATGTTCCGGCGTGGAGTATGTTCATAGAATCTAATAAGTAAATTGTACGTTCTAATCCCTTTCTCCTTTTATCCAAACAATGATTATTAGCTGTTAATAGTACATTAAATCCTGCTTGATAAATGGCTGTTAGATATTCATCTGGTGCACTGAAAGTTGGATATCCTTTATAAGGTTTTCCTCCAAAAGTAACTTCGAGGTTTGCAATTGCAAAATCTGCTTTTTTTATTTCTTCTGTGACATATTTAAAATATGACGAATAATCATATTCTTTTGTTGTATAGGCAGCATTAATTTGTTCTTGGTGTTGCATGAGATCTCCTACAAAAAGTAGACGGAGAGTATCTTTTGAAGATATTGGTATAGATTTGGGAACTGAATTTAATTCAACTCTCTTTGTCTGTGATAGTAATATACATAACAAAGAGAGTGATATTGTAAATAATAGTAGAAAATATCTCATTGATAAATAGCCTTTTTACCTGCTAATAACGTATTTTTCATCAATGATACAATAGTCATTGGACCTACTCCTCCAGGAACTGGAGTTATATAAGAGCATTTAGGAGCTACTGCATTAAAATCTACATCTCCAGTCAGCTTAAATCCTGATTTTTTTGTGGAATCAGGTACACGTGTTGTACCAACATCAATAACTACAGCCCCTTCTTTTACCATATATTCTTTTACAAAGTTAGGTTGTCCTAAGGCTGCAATTATAATATCAGCCGCTTTACATTCGTTAATTAGATTAGTACTATGACTATGGCAAATTGTGACAGTGGCATCTCCTGGATATTTTTTTTGCATCATGAGCATTGCCATAGGTTTGCCAACAATATTGCTTCTACCTAATATAACACATTTTTTACCTGTGGTTTCTATCTGATATCGTTTGAGTAATTCAAGTATTCCATTGGGAGTTGCAGATACATAGCAGGGAAGTCCTATTGCCATTCGTCCTACATTGATAGGATGAAATCCATCTACATCTTTACGATAATCAATAGCTTCGATTATTTTTTGTTCTGAGATATGCTTAGGTAATGGTAATTGAACAATAAATCCATCCACATCATTATCTTTGTTCAGTTCGTATACTTTGGCTAAGAGCTCTTCTTCTGTTACATCGCTTTCATAGCGAATTAATGAAGATTTAAATCCACAAACTTCACATGCCTTTACTTTGGCAGCTACATAAGTTTCGCTACCACCATCATGGCCTACAAGGATTGCTGCTAAATGTGGACGTTTTCCTCCCTTAGCTATAATGTGGTTTACTTCAGTCGCAATTTCCAATTTAATTTGTTCAGCAATTGCTTTTCCATCTATTAATTTCATACTGAAAAATTTGAGTAATTAAATTCTTGATTAGAAGCAAGAGTGATTATTTTTCTTTATGCTAGAATATTGGTCAGTTAAATTTTTAGCAATAAAAGATAAAGAGAATATACCCGTCTGGACAAATATATTCTCTCTTTAAATATTTATCTTTTTAATTTAGGCATCATTTTACCCATTTTGCTGTTTGTAACCATTTTCATCATTTTACGTGTCTGGTCAAATTGTTTAAGTAAGCGGTTAACTTCCTGTATTGTGGTTCCGCTACCCTTAGCAATTCGTGTTCGTCGTGAACCATTTAGAATTTCAGGATGCGAACGCTCTTCTGGAGTCATAGAATAAATAATTGCTTCAATGCTTTTGAATGCATTATCATCTATATCAATATCTTTAATGGCTTTGCCTACACCAGGAATCATTGAAGCTAACTCCTTTAAATTACCCATTTTCTTTATTTGTGCAATTTGACTTAAGAAATCATTAAAATCAAATTGATTTTTTGCAATTTTCTTTTGCAGTCGCTTGGCTTCTTCTTCATCATATTGTTCTTGAGCACGTTCTACTAGTGATACGATATCTCCCATGCCTAAAATACGGTCTGCCATACGTGCAGGATGGAATTGATCAATAGCATCTAACTTTTCTCCTGTCCCAATAAATTTTATAGGTTTATTAACCACAGAACGTATAGAGAGGGCAGCTCCTCCTCGTGTGTCACCATCAAGTTTTGTTAATACAACGCCGTCAAAATCTAAACGCTCATTAAATTCTTTGGCTGTATTAACAGCATCTTGTCCCGTCATAGAATCTACAACGAACAAAATTTCATTTGGAGTAACAGCTTCTTTGATGGCTGCAATTTCATTCATCATTTGCTCGTCTACAGCTAAGCGACCCGCTGTGTCAATAATAATGACATCATAGCCATTAGATTTTGCTTCTTGTATAGAATGCTGAGCAATTTCTACTGCATTTTTGTTATCCGGTTCGCTGTACATTGGCACTTCTATTTGTTCTGCCAATACTCGTAACTGTTCAATTGCAGCTGGTCGATAAACATCACAAGCAACAAGTAAAGGTTTATGATTCTTTTTTACCTTTAACATTCGTGCCAATTTCCCGGAGAAGGTAGTTTTACCAGAACCTTGAAGACCTGACATTAATATGATGGAAGGACGTGTATTAATGTTAATGTCAACGGTTTCTCCACCCATTAGTTTAGTTAACTCATCATGCACGATTTTAACCATCAATTGGCTAGGCTTAACCGCTGTAAGAACATTTTGACCAATAGCTTTTTCCTTAACTGCATCTGTAAAACTTTTGGCCACTTTATAATTGACATCGGCATCAAGAAGTGCTTTACGCACATCTTTTAATGTTTCTGCTACATTGATTTCGGTTATTTTACCTTCACCCTTTAAAATTTTGAATGAACGTTCTAGTCTCTCACTTAAATTATCGAACATAGTTGCTCTTATTACAAATTACTAAAATTATTGATGCAAATGTACAAAAAATATTGTACTCAAATAAAATGGATGATGTTTTATATCAAGAGGCTGCATCATAATAAATGACACAGCCTCTTGATTTTATTAACTGTTCATACTCATCAAAAACTCATCGTTATCTTTGGTTTTCTCTAAGCGATCTTTTACGAAATCCATTGCTTCTATAGGATTCATATCTGCTAAATATTTTCGTAAAATCCACATACGGTCAAGTGTTGTTTTGTCTAATAATAAATCATCACGGCGAGTACTTGAAGCTGTAATATTGACTGCTGGAAATATACGTTTATTCGATAAGTTCCGATCTAATTGTAGCTCCATATTACCTGTACCTTTAAATTCTTCAAAAATCACTTCATCCATTTTTGAACCAGTGTCTATCAAGGCTGTTGCAATAATTGTTAGAGAACCTCCATTTTCGATGTTACGTGCTGCTCCGAAGAATCGTTTCGGCTTGTGTAGTGCATTGGCATCTACACCTCCTGAAAGAACCTTTCCTGAGGCAGGAGATACGGTGTTATAAGCACGTGCCAAGCGAGTAATAGAGTCAAGGAAAATGACCACATCATGACCGCATTCTACAAGCCGTTTCGCTTTTTCAAGTACAATCCCAGCTATTTTTACGTGGCGTTCTGCTGGCTCATCAAATGTGGAAGCTATTACTTCTGCATTAACGCTACGGGCCATATCGGTAACTTCCTCTGGACGTTCATCGATGAGCAACATAATCATGTACACTTCAGGATGATTGGCGGCAATTGCATTAGCTATATCCTTCATTAAAATTGTTTTTCCTGTTTTAGGTTGGGCAACGATTAATGCACGTTGTCCTTTCCCTATTGGAGCAAACAAATCGACTACACGGGCTGACATTGAATCTGAGTATCCTCCTTTACATAACTTGAATTTCTCGTCAGGGAATAAAGGGGTTAAATGCTCAAAAGGAACTCGGTCACGGACAAAGGCTGCGTCACGTCCGTTTATCTTAGATACTTTTACTAGTGGAAAATATTTTTCACCTTCTTTAGGAGGTCTGATAACTCCTTCTACTACGTCGCCTGTCTTAAGTCCAAAGAGTTTAATTTGTGATTGTGAAACATAAATATCGTCTGGTGATGAGAGATAATTATAATCAGAGGAGCGCAGGAAGCCATATCCATCTTGCATAATTTCCAAAACCCCTGTTCCGTTAAGAATATCATCAAACTCGTAAGGCTTTTCCCGTTCAACTACTTTACGCTCTTGGGGAGAGTTTTCTACTGTATTGTTGGGCTGTATAGGACGTTGTGCCGGTAACCGTTGATTATTATTATTATTATTGTTGTTACGTTGGTAGTTATTGTTATCACGAGATCGCTGAATACGTTGGCGTTGCTGATGCTGCTGACCAGGAGCTGTTTGTCCTGGTTGAACCGAAGGAACTTCTACTTTGGTTGTCTCAAATTTTCCTAATAACTCAGTTGGAAGTTCTATCTTTTCTGATGGTAAATCTTCAATAGGGATAAAATCATCTTCTATATTTGACAAGATATTACTTTCTTCGTCGATAACGGGTGGAGTAGTCTTTTTCTTTTTTTCTACAGTGATTTGCTCTGTTTTTATATTATCTTCTTTGGGTAATGGTAAAGCTATCTTTTCACTGGTTGTTACAAGAGTGTTTTTAGTTTCTATTTGCGATTCTTGTATAGTTTTCTCTTTTGATGTTTTGTCTATATCGTCAGATGAGCCATTTTCTTTGCGTGGACGTCCTCTACGTTTAGTTGTTGCAGTAGATTGTTCAGACTGTGATTTTGTTTCAACATCCTCTTCCTTTTCTTTATTTGTAGTTTCTGGGAGCATTGATGTCTTTGTTGTGGATGCTGCATCTGACGATTGTGAATTCTCTTTATCTTTTGTCTGAGATATTGTTGTTTTTTCCTCTTTCTTAGCAGTTGCTCGTGAACGTTTTTTCTTATCTTCTTTGCGCTCTTCTTTTTGTTTGTCTGCTGCTACTTTCTTAGTAGCTCCGGCTATAGCTTGTTCATCAAGAATTTTATAGACAAGCTCTTCTTTTTTTAGTGATTCTGTTTTTTTTATGCCTAATTCTTTGGCAATGGTCTGTAGTTCCGACAAGTCTTTGTCGTTTAGCTGGATGATATTATACATATAGTATGATAAATTAGTATTTTATTTGCTAAGGGGAATAAAAGTTTTATCATATTCCGCCATTAACAATTGTGTAAATATACATTCTGATTTTATTGAGTTTGGAATAATATTAAATCGTGGAATGATTTAACGGGGACAAAGATAATAAATAATTTGATTATTATAATTATTCTATTGTTTTTTCATAGAAAAGTATAGCTTTATTTTATAAACAAGGAACATTAACCTTAAATAAAAGATGGCTTATCATTTTTATTACTATGAAGTAAAGATACTTGAATAACTTTTCTATGAGAAGCTATTTTAATGTTTACTTTGAGATAATTTCATAAATGATTACCTTTTGAGTGTTGTTGTCAATGCGAAAACGATTGTCTATTCGTTCACCGATCAACCAAGCGATGCATTCGTCGCAGCAAAGTACCCATTGTTGTTTTTTTTCATTAATTGAAAATTTGTGGTCTGTTAAATAGTCACTGATTTTCTTTTTTCCTTTCATTCCAAAAGGAATGAAAGAATCTCCGTTTCTCCATTTCCGTATAGAAAGCGTTCCTCTTAGTTTATCAGCATCAAAACATGCTATATTTTTATTAGAAGGGATGTGAAAATTATTATCGTAATTTTGTTCTTTTTTTATTAAATAGAAAGGAAAAAACGAATAGTTGTTGGGCTGTTCTTTTGTTAAAAGCAAGTAATCCCGATCTTTTATGATTTCCCATCCGTTACAGCAAAATCTTTTGCCAGATTGATTGGTAAGAGAATGGAAAATATCATTTATCTGAGCTGGGTTAAAACCTAGAGGATGCAGAATTTCAAATAAAATAGCCTCAGGGGCTGTTTCTTTGAGTAAATCATCAATTGATATGCCCTTCGAGGTTACTACTTTTTGTTTTGATTGTAATATACTTTTATTGTATATAGTGGCTACTTTACTTAACCGGTTGGCTGTTTCAATCAAACTCCGTTTTATTGATGGATTAATTTCTTCCATCAGGGGAAGAAGTTTTAATCGAATTTTATTGCGAGTGTATGCATCGGTTAAGTTTGTGCTATCAGTAACATATTTTTGACCGATTTCTCGGAGATATTCTATAATCATTTTTCTATCTATACACAATAACGGACGTACAACAGCCCCGTTAGATGGGCGTATGCCTGATAATCCAGCAATTCCGGTCCCTCGTATCAAATTGAGCAACATCGTTTCCACACTATCGTCTTGGTGGTGAGCTACCGCTATGACATTAGCGTTGCATTCTTTTCTTAATCTTTCAAACCAGTCGTAGCGGAGCTGTCTTGCTGCCATCTCTATTGAAATATGTTTCTGGTGTGCATATTGTAATGTGTCGAAATCGGCAGTATGTAATGCTATATTATTCTGTTTACATAATTGGCGAACAAAGTGCTCATCTCGATCGGATTCTGCTCCTCTTAAGTGGAAGTTACAATGGGCAGCTTCGCAATGATAACCAGCAGAATGAAGAATGCAAAGTAATGCAACCGAATCTGCTCCTCCACTTAATGCTACAAGTATCTTATCTTCAATAGAAAATAGATCCTTCTCTTTTATAAAATGTATGACTTTATCTTCTATCTTATTCATATCTGCCGGCAAAGATAAGTGATTTCTCTATGTTGATGTGATGGATTATCTGGAAAATTGCATTGAAATCATTAGCAAAAAGCGTTGGAATGGTTGAAGGAAAACATTGGGATGTCTATTATTGGGATTGGGCAACTGGAAAGTCTTTTGTATTTCCAGTTCTTTTATCTTGTTATTTAAAAACGTTCTAAATAATTTGCTGGCAAAAAAACTAAAAATTATCTTTGCGAAAAATTTGAGAATTATGCGTTTGTCAGAACTGAAAACTGGAGAAAAAGGAGTTATTGTCAAAGTCTTAGGACATGGTGGATTCCGTAAACGTATTGTGGAAATGGGATTCATCAAGGGTAAAACTGTGGAAGTATTGTTAAATGCTCCTTTGAAAGATCCTGTAAAATATAAAGTGTTAGGTTATGAAGTATCTCTTCGGCGTCAGGAAGCTGAACTGATTGAAGTCGTAAGTGAAGAGGAAATGAAGTATAACAACATAGGTGAAACTTTTCATGAAGGACTAGTTGAAGACATTGCTGCTAAAGAAGAAGAATGGAAACGGGCAGCTTTAGGAAAACGCAGAACTATTAATGTGGCTTTAGTGGGTAATCCAAATTGTGGTAAAACTTCTCTTTTCAATTTGGCATCTGGAGCACACGAACACGTAGGGAATTATAGTGGTGTCACAGTTGATGCAAAAGAAGGTACTTTTGATTTTGAAGGGTATCATTTTAAAATTGTTGATTTACCAGGAACTTATTCATTATCTGCATATTCTCCGGAAGAAATATATGTGCGAAGACATATTATAGATGAAACTCCAGATGTTATTATAAATGTGGTTGATTCTTCTAATTTGGAACGTAATTTGTATTTAACGACTCAGCTTATCGATATGAATGTGCGGATGGTTGTAGCACTCAATATTTTTGATGAGTTAGAAAAAAATGGAAATAAGCTTGATTATCAGTTGCTCAGTAAGCTATTTGGAGTCCCTATGGTTCCTACGGTATGTAAGAAAAATATAGGAGTAGATACTTTGTTTCATGTTGTAATTAATTTGTATGAAGGAGTTGATTTTTTTGACAAACAGGGGAAAATGAATCCGGAAGTCTTGAGGGATTTGACTGAATGGCATAATTCTTTAGAGAATAGAAAAGAACATGAAGAAGAACATCCTGAAGATTACATACGTAAAGAGGCCTCTGTAGGTCGTGTATATAGACATATTCATATTAATCATGGGCCGGAGCTAGAGAAAGCCATTGAAGCTGTGAAAAAAGAAGTGTCAAAAAATGAATCTATTCGTCATCGGTTCTCTACTCGTTTTCTTTCTATTAAACTTTTAGAGAATGATTCGGATATAGAACAAATGATTCGTGGTCTGCCAAATGGTGAAGAAATTATTGTTATTCGTGATAAAATGGCGAAACGCATTCAGGAGACATTAAACGAAGATTCAGAATCTGCTATTACGAATGCTAAATATGGTTTTATTAGTGGGGCATTGAAAGAAACATTTGTAGAAAACCATCAGGAACAAGGTCAAATGACCAAAGTATTGGATGCTATTGTCACTCATCGTATTTGGGGATATCCAATATTTTTTCTATTTATGTATTTAATGTTCGAATGTACATTTGTGCTAGGTGAATATCCCAAAATGGGGATAGAATGGTTGGTAGAGGAAATAGGAAATTTGATTCGTGTTCAGATGCCGGAAGGCCCTCTAAAAGATATGCTGATAGATGGTATTATTGGTGGAGTTGGAGGGGTTATAGTCTTTTTACCTAATATTTTGATATTGTATTTTTTTATTTCTCTAATGGAGGATTCTGGGTATATGGCTAGAGCAGCCTTTATTATGGATAAATTAATGCACAAAATGGGTTTACATGGTAAATCGTTTATTCCGTTTGTAATGGGGTTTGGTTGTAGTGTTCCTGCTATTATGGCCTCTCGTACGATTGAGAACCGTAAAAATCGTCTTATTACAATATTAATTACTCCATTAATGTCTTGTAGTGCACGTTTGCCTATTTACTCTGTACTATCTGCAGCATTTTTCCCGAATAATGCAGGGTTGGTATTATTAAGTATTTATGCAATAGGGATTGTGCTGGCGTTTCTTATGTCATACTTGTTCAATCGTTTCCTAATAAAAGGGGATGATACTCCTTTTGTGATGGAACTTCCACCTTATCGAATGCCTACTAGCAAAGCTATCATACGTCACATGTGGGAAAAGGGACGTTTGTACTTACGCAAAATGGGAGGAATTATTATGATAGCATCTATTGTAATCTGGTTTCTTAGTTACTATCCTAATCATGATGTTTATACCTCACAAATAGAGCAACAAGAAAATTCATATCTAGGGAAATTGGGGAAAGTTATAGAGCCTGTTATTAAGCCATTAGGATATGATTGGAAAATGGGAATAGGATTACTGTCAGGAGCTGGAGCAAAAGAGCTGGTCGTAAGTACATTAGGAGTACTTTATACGGACAATTCAGATTTGAATGACGAAACACGATTAGCAGAGCAGTTGAGAGATAAATTGCCTGTAACTCCTTTGGTAGCATTTGGCTATATGCTCTTCACTTTAATTTATTTTCCTTGTATTGCCACACTGGCTGCAATTAAAGAGGAATCTGGGGCTTGGAAATGGGCAATATTTTCTATGGTCTACACAACAAGCTTGGCCTGGATTGTTGCTTTCTTGGTTTATCAAATAGGACTTCTTTTATTGTAATGGTTTATTTAAAAATGAGTGGATATGAGTGTTCAACAGATTATTGTATATTTAATAGGATTTGTTTGTTTAATTTGGATTGTGAAGAAAATATATCGAATGCTTTTCTTCACAAATAGGTCTAAAAAGTCATGCAAGAGTTGCCCTTTAGGTTGTTGTTCTTCCTCTTCGAACAATAAAAAATAGTTCGAAAAGAAAAAAGTTTGAATAATCAGTTGGTAATTCAAAAAAAAAACATACCTTTGCAACCGCAAATCAGAAAGGAATAGATAAATAATGGTTCCTTGGATGAGTGGCTTAGTCAGCGGTCTGCAAAACCGTGTACGGCGGTTCGAATCCGCCAGGAACCTCGTAAAGTCTTTAAAAATACGGCAAGTGTTTTTAAAGACTTTTTTTATAAGGCCTTATTGAGGCCTGATAGTGTGAAGATGATTTTGCTAAATATTTCTTTACGTGACTTCTATAAAGTTATGTTGGAACTTTGTTGACATTATGATTATTCTGTATTATTTTCATGCAGTCGCTTTGATTTATTATAGAAAAAGCTGTAATGATGACTTCTCTTTATGAAAGCTCTGATTTAATAAATGAAATATGGGAAATGATGGAGATACATAATTTGTTAGAAGTTAAATCGAGGTCTGAATTTCGTGAATGGTTGTGGAAAAATCATAAAAATGAGGCTGAATGTTGGATTGTAGTTAAACGAGGAAGACCTAAAGGCAATGATACTTTTTGGTATATTGATGCTGTGGAGGAAGCGTTGTGTTTTGGTTGGATAGATAGTACTGTTAAGAAAATATCCAATGAAATAACTGCTCAAAAATTTTGCCCTCGAAAACCTCAGAGTAATTGGTCTGAGTTAAATAAGGAACGATGCCGGAGAATGGAACGGCTAGGTTTAATGACGAATGCCGGGAGAGCTGTACTCCCAGATATGTCAGACAAGGGTTTTGTAATAGATAAAGATGTTTTACAAAGATTACAGGCTGATTCTGTTGTATGGAAAAACTTTTGTAATTTACCTGAATTATATAAGCGTGTAAGAATAGATACTATTCAGATAAAGAAACAGCAGCCTGGACTTTTTGAAAGCCGTTTGAAAAAGTTTATAGAGAATACTCGAAAAGGTATTCTTTATGGGGAATGGAATGATAACGGAAGATTAGGCTCATAAATGTTTATAAGGGGATTATTGGGAAAGGTCAGCTGACGTATTGGAAAAGGTTAGCTGACGTGTCAGTAAAGGTTATCCAACATGTTGGGAAAGGTTGGCTGACAAACGGGCTGAAGAAGAATGAAAAAAACTAAAGTAAGATTGACTGCAAATATTCTTTTCTTACCTTTGTAATAGTATAAACCAAATTCGTATGGTTATGAAATATAAGTTATTGGTTCTTGATGTAGACGGAACGCTTTTGAATGGAGCAAAAGAGATTGGTAAACGTACATTGGCTGCTCTGTTGAAGATACAGCAAATGGGAGTACGTATCGTGTTGGCATCTGGCAGACCTACTTATGGATTAATGCCATTGGCTAAGTCTCTTGAATTGGGAAACTATGGTGGTTTTATCATCTCATATAATGGTTGCCAAATCATTGATGCCAAAAACGGAGAGGTACTGTTTGAAAGAAGGATTAATCCTGAAATGATTCCCTATTTGGAAAAGAAAGCCCGTAAGAACGGTTTTGCTTTGTTTACTTATCATGACAATACGATCTTGACAGATTCTGCCGACAATAAACACATCCGTATCGAAGCTAAGATAAATAATCTGCATGTTATCTCTGAAGAGGAGTTTTCGATAGGTATTGATTTTGCTCCTTGTAAATGTATGTTGGTTAGTGATGATGAAAAGGCTTTGACTGATTTGGAAGAGCATTGGAAGAAGAGATTGAATGGAGTATTGGATGTTTTCCGTTCGGAACCTTATTTCCTGGAAGTAGTACCATGTGGAATTGATAAGGCAAATACAATGGGAGTATTGTTGGAACAATTGGGTTTACAACGTGACGAGGTGATGGCAATTGGTGATGGAGTATGTGATGTAAATATGATCCAACAAGCTGGTATGGGTGTTGCAATGGGGCATGCTCAGGATTCTGTCAAGGCATGTGCTGATTTTGTAACGGCTTCGAATGAAGAAGATGGAGTGGCTATTGCTGTTGAGAAGATGATTCTGGAAGATGTAAGAATAAATGAAATATCTTTAGATCAGCTTAATGAACAGGCACGTCATGCTTTGATGGGAAATTTAGGTATCCAATATACTTATATTTCTGAAGAACGGGTAGAAGCGACAATGCCTGTTGATCAACGTACACGTCAGCCTTTTGGTATTTTGCATGGAGGAGCAACTCTTGCATTAGCAGAAACTGTTGCCGGTCTTGGATCGATGGTACTTTGCCAACCAGATGAAGTAGTTGTTGGAATGCAGGTGAGCGGGAATCATATTTCTTCTGCTCACGAAGGGGATACTGTACGGGCAGTAGCTACTATTGTCCATAAAGGGCGTTCGTCTCATGTATGGAATGTGGATGTATTTACTTCGACTAACAAACTGGTTTCTTCTGTTCGAGTGGTTAATAGTGTGACAAAAAGAAGATGATGGAAGAAAGCTTTTCTGATTTGACTGTTGTTGATGATTTTTTTCGTCGTGGCTTCCCTTTTGCAGTCTATCGTATTCCAGGTGAAGAGCATGTGCATCTGTTAGTGCAAACAGTCCGGAATACATGCCGGATAATGAATAGAGTTGAAGAATTGAATGGACTTAGAGGGTTTGTCATAGCTCCTTTTTGCCCAAATAGTGTCACACCGGTTGTGTTGATAGAGCCAGACCGTCGAGAATCTATCTTGTGGGATGAGTCTGACCGAATGACAGTAGAAGAGTGCCAGAAGGAGCGTAACTCATTTCTTCATTTTTCCTCACAGTTACCAATTGACACTTATACAGATGCATATGCCAATTGCTTTCAGCGATTCTCCTATGCTTTGAAGCGAAAGGAGTTTGAAAAATTGGTCTTGTCGCGTAGTGTTTCTTTAGCTAGACCTGAGAACTTCTCACCAATAGCGGCTTTCCGTATGGCTTGCCGTTGCTATGTGTATTCATATGTTTTTCTGTGTTATACTCCTCAGACTGGCATTTGGCTGGGAAGTACTCCGGAAATTATTTTATCCGGGAAAGAAGAAGAGTGGAAAACAGTGGCATTGGCAGGGACACAACCTTTACAGGATGGACAACTCCCCAAACACTGGGACGAGAAAAATAGAATGGAACAGGCGTATGTAGCATCATATATCCGTAATTGCCTTTCTTCGATGGAAATTAAAGCAATAGAAAGCGAACCTTATCCGACGTATGCAGGAGCCTTGTCGCATTTGAAGAGTGATTTCTGTTTTTCACTAACCGACAGAGGAATGTTAGGCAGTCTGCTGAGCAGTCTACATCCGACTCCTGCTGTTTGCGGACTTCCAAAAGAAAAGGCATATCAGTTTATTCTAGAAAACGAAGGATATGATCGCAATTATTACTCCGGTTTTGTCGGTTGGCTCGATCCGGATGGCAACACGGACTTATATGTCAACCTCCGATGCATGCATGTGGGTAGAGACAGACTTACGCTGTATGCTGGTGGAGGACTGCTTGCTTCGTCTCGATTAGAAGACGAATGGCTGGAGACAGAAAAGAAAATGCAGACAATGAAAGGAATTCTGTAATCAGTTCTTTCGTCTGTCATTAATGACTAAATCAAATAATAATAAAAATGTATTCAGATAAGAAAAGTATACTTCAATTGGCTGCACTGCTTGAGGCTCATGGAGTAACAAAAGTGGTGTTGTGTCCGGGGAGCCGTAATGCTCCTATCGTACATACACTGTCCACACATCCGGCCTTCACCTGTTATTCGGTGACCGATGAGCGTAGTGCCGGATATTTTGCCTTGGGTCTAGCGTTGAATGGAGGAAATCCGGCTGCAGTGTGCTGTACGTCGGGAACTGCGTTACTCAATTTGCACCCTGTTGTGGCTGAGGCATATTATCAGCAAGTGCCTTTAATTGTGATTTCAGCAGATCGTCCTGCTGCATGGATCGGACAGATGGACGGGCAGACATTACCTCAACCTGGTGTATTTCAAAGTTTAGTGAAAAAATCGGTCAATTTGCCTGAAATTCATAACGAAGAGGATGAGTGGTATTGTAATCGGCTTATCAATGAGGCATTGTTGGAGACTAATCATCGGGGAAAAGGTCCTGTACATATCAATATTCCTATTTCCGAACCTCTATTCCAATTCACGTCTGAGTCGTTGCCAAAGGTTAGGACGATTACTCGCTATCAGGGATTAAATGTGTACGACCGTGAATATAATGGTCTGTTAGAACGGCTTAACAAATACCACCGCCGGATGATTGTAGTGGGACAGATGAACTTGATTTATCTCTTCGAAAAAAAACATACGAAGTTGCTCTATAAGCATTTTGCATGGCTAACGGAGCACATCGGCAACCAAACTATCCCTGGCATACCGGTGAAGAACTTCGACGCTGCTCTATATGCTATGTCCGAAGAAAAACAAGTACAGATGACTCCTGAATTACTGATTACTTATGGTGGACATTTGGTTTCCAGACGGCTGAAGCAGTTTCTTCGGAAGAATCCACCGAAGGAACATTGGCATGTATCATCAGATGGTGAGGTTGTCGACCTCTATGGGTCGTTGACTACCATTATCGAGATGGAACCATTTGAATTCTTGGAGAAAATTGCCGTCTTTCTTGACAATCAGACACCTGAGTATCCACGTGTGTGGGAAAACTATTGCAAGACCATTCCTGAACCGCAGTTCCCTTATTCGGAGATGGCGGCTGTAGGGGCATTGATGCGTTCGTTGCCTCCGACATGTGCGCTGCATCTGGCAAACAGTTCGGTGATTCGCTATGCACAGCTTTATGCTATTCCTTCGACTGTTGAGGTGTGTTGTAATAGGGGGACAAGTGGTATCGAGGGATCGCTTTCGACTGCCGTAGGCTATGCGGCGTCATCGGATAAGCTGAACTTTGTTGCCATCGGTGACCTAAGCTTTTTCTACGACATGAATGCCTTGTGGAACGCAGCTATCCGTCCCAACCTGCGTATCTTGCTGCTGAATAATGGGGGAGGAGAAATCTTTCATACATTGCGTGGGCTCGATATGTCGGGAACGTCACATAAGTTTATCACCGCAGTCCATCAGACCTCGGCGCGGGGATGGGCAGAGGAACGAGGATTCTGCTATTTGCGTGCCGACGACGAGGCGGGGCTGATAGAGGCAATGGAACAGTTTACATCGCCTGAGCCTACTGAACGACCCTTGCTGTTGGAGGTATTTACTAACAAGAACAAGGATGCACGTATCTTGAAAGAGTATTATCATCAATTAAAACAGAAATAGATTATGTCAACAAAGAGAGAATGGACTACAATCCGCGAATACGAAGATATTCTGTTCGACTACTATAATGGTATCGCACGTATTACTATCAATCGCGA
Organism: uncultured Bacteroides sp.; assembly: GCA_944322345.1. Taxonomy (GTDB): domain Bacteria; phylum Bacteroidota; class Bacteroidia; order Bacteroidales; family Bacteroidaceae; genus Bacteroides. Next base: position 21,547 of record CALUOO010000017.1, read on the forward strand.
GCGCTATCGCAATGCATTTACCCCCACCACAACAGCCGAGATGAGTGACGCTCTTCGCATATGCCGCGAGGAACAGAGTATCGACGTGGTGGTGATTACAGGAGCAGGCGACAAGGCCTTCTGTTCTGGAGGCGATCAGAATGTGAAGGGTAGGGGAGGATACATAGGTAAGGATGGTGTACCTCGTCTTAGTGTGCTCGACGTGCAGAAGCAGATACGTAGTATTCCTAAGCCGGTGATTGCTGCTGTCAATGGGTTTGCCATTGGTGGAGGACATGTCCTGCACGTTGTGTGCGATCTTAGTATTGCTTCGGAGAATGCTATCTTCGGGCAGACCGGGCCCCGGGTAGGTAGTTTCGATGCTGGATTCGGAGCCTCTTATCTGGCACGCGTGGTAGGTCAGAAGAAAGCGCGTGAGATATGGTTCCTCTGCCGAAAATACAATGCACAGGAGGCACTCGAGATGGGACTTGTCAATAAAGTTGTCCCGCTGGAACAGCTGGAAGACGAGTATGTCCGGTGGGCAGAAGAAATGATGCAGCTCAGCCCTCTTGCCCTGCGCATGATCAAGGCAGGACTGAATGCCGAATTGGACGGACAGGCAGGCATTCAGGAGTTGGCCGGTGATGCCACGCTGCTTTATTACCTGACCGATGAGGCACAGGAGGGTAAGAATGCCTTTCTTGAAAAACGCAAACCGGATTTCAAGCAATATCCCAAGTTCCCCTAAGGATTTTAATGAAGAATGAAGATTTAAGAATGAAGAATTAAGAGTGACAAGGGGCGGGAAGAGGCGGAGAACCGGATTCTCTGCCCTTTCCGGTTGTCTGCAAGGTAGAAAACCGCGATTTTCTACTCTTCGTAGCCTTTCGACGACCTGAAAATCGCGATTTTCTGCTCTTCGTAGCCCTTCGCGGTCTGAAAATCGCGATTTTCTGCCCTCCGTAGCCTTTCGACGACCTGAAAACCGCGATTTTCTGCCCTCCGTAGCCCTTCGCCGGTCTGAAAACCGCGATTTTCTGCTCTTCGTAGCCCTTCGACGACCTGAAAATCGCGATTTTCTGCTCTTCGTAGCCCTTCGCCGGTCTGAAAATCGCGATTTTCTGTTTCTTTCCTCCTTGTCCACTCGTCTTTCCGTTTGTTTGTCAACTAAAAAAAGAGAATTATGCGCTACCAAATAGAAATTATCCCTCGTCTGTTGCATTTCAAGCAGCCGGCAGGAACTTCCCGAGGAATTTACACCACCCGACAGGTGTGGTATCTGCATGTCACGTCGCCCGACCATCCCCACCGCATCGGAATAGGAGAGTGCGCCCCGTTGCCCGACCTGAGTTGTGACGCGCTGCCCGACTATGAGCAACACCTGCGCGCCGCCTGCCGCACTGTTGAGGAACAAGGCTTGATAGACCGCGACGCGCTGCGCCCGTTCCCCTCTATCCTGTTCGGGCTGGAGACGGCGTTGCGCCACCTGCAAACGGGCAGTTGGGCGCTTTGGAATACAGCTTTTTCACGCGGCGAGTGCGGTATCCCCATCAACGGGCTTATCTGGATGGGCGATTACCGTGAAATGTTGACTCGCATAGAACAGAAGATGGAGGCGGGCTACCGTTGCATCAAACTGAAAATTGGCGCCATCGGTTTCGATGACGAACTGACGCTACTGCGCCACATTCGCACTCGTTTTTCGGCAAGCGAAGTGGAACTGAGAGTGGATGCAAACGGTGCCTTTTCACCCTTAGATGCAATGGATAAATTGAAACGGCTGGCGGAACTCGACTTGCACTCCATTGAACAACCCATTCGTGCTGGTCAATGGGAGGAGATGGCACGCCTTGCGGCTGATTCGCCCCTGCCTATTGCATTGGATGAGGAACTGATTGGTGTCAATCTTCCTGACGAGAAACGACGATTGCTCGATACTATCTGTCCGCAGTATATTATTCTTAAACCTTCGCTTCACGGTGGTATCTCGGGTGGAAAGGAATGGATTGAGGAAGCCGACCGTCGGAAAATAGGATGGTGGATTACCTCTGCACTGGAATCAAATATCGGGCTGAACGCTATTGCGCAGTGGTGTGCCACTTATGATAATCCACTTCCACAGGGATTGGGCACAGGATTGCTGTTTTCCGACAATGTGGAAATACCGCTTGAGATAAGAAAGGACTGTTTATGGTACAAAGGATGATGGAGTTCGACCGTAGCCGTCAGAGCCTGCTGATAGATGGTATGTGCTATACCTCGGAAGATGTGGAGAGACTGACGGATGGAGAGATGGAGACGTTTCCGTCTGCTGTCCGCGAGGTACTGTTATTTCTAAAACGTTGGTTTGATGATTCTCCTGTACTCACTGTCCATACTTCCGGTTCTACAGGTGTACCCAAACAGCTGATTGTCCGAAAAGACCGTATGATGCAAAGTGCTCGCTTGACTTGCGAAGCACTTGGCTTGTATCCCGGTGATAAGGCATTGCTATGCATGAATCTTCGTTATATTGGTGCTATGATGGTAGTGGTTCGTTCGTTGGTTGCCGGGCTCAATCTGATTGTCCGTCCTGCCTCCGGACACCCTTTATGCGATATAGATACTCCGTTACGGTTTGCCGCAATGGTACCCTTGCAAGTATACAATACGCTTTCTGTCCCTTCCGAACGCAGAAGGTTGGAACAGACGGATATCTTGATTATCGGTGGTGGTGCAGTAGACGATTCGTTGCTCGCTCCTATCCATCTGTTGCCGGGAGCTGTTTATTCTACGTATGGAATGACAGAAACACTTTCACACATTGCTCTCCGACGCTTGAACGGAGATGAGGCCTCAGATTACTATATTCCTTTCCCCTCCGTTTCCCTTTCACAATCGGCAGATGGTGCATTGGTAATCAATGCTCCTTTACTTTGTGATGAAGTACTGCATACCAATGACATTGTACGTCTCTGTCCTGACAACTGTTTTCTTGTCTTGGGTAGGAAGGACAATATCATCAATAGTGGTGGAATTAAGATACAAGCGGAAGAGGTGGAGCGCCTGCTCCGCCCATTGCTGAAAGGTATGTTTGTCATCACTTCTGTACCAGACGCTCGTTTGGGCGAAGCAGTGGTGCTGCTTGCTGAGAACTTGCCGGAACTTTCATCGTTGAGAAAACAGGCTGAGTCCATGTTACCCCTTTATCATTGCCCAAGATATTTTCGTGTAGTGGAGGCTATTCCACAAACAGGTAACGGGAAAATAGACCGAATGGCTTGCCGGCGGCTGGCGAAGGAAATCATTTTGCAGTAGTAGGGAAGTCTACTTCGTAGGATTTGGCCTGTTCGTAGATGGTGTTAGTGTGGATACGGACACCTTTCTTTCCTGTCATCATCTCTTTGATATTGTCTAACTTGAAAGATACATATCCTTCTTCCAGTCGTTCGGCAAAGTCTCCTTCGTCGTTGTGACGGAATTCCAGATTGATGTACTCATCTGCCTGTTCATTATCTTGTAGATCTGGCTTTATTGGATTGATTACTAGGTTCAGGAAATGTTTTCTGTTCGAGTTTCCCGTACCATAAAACTGATATTCTATAGTCAGATATTTTTTGTCTTGTGTAATCCACATGTAAGTGATATTGATAGGATCGTTGCCAATATATTCTTCGGTATTTTCTCCTTCTCCCATCGTGATGATATCTTTAGTTAGAATTTCTAGAATCTGTTTTACTTGTACATTGTAGTCATATCCGTTGATAGGTTGATCCAGTTGATTAAATATCACAAATGCTCTTTGACCGCTTTCGTATATTTTGTTGTCTGCCTTTATTTCACTAGGAAACATAGTCTTTCCATTGTCTAGTGTAAAATAAAATCCATCATTATCAGGGAGATTGTTGATAGTACTGATAACTAGAGAATCGGTAGGGGTATCATCTTCCTTGCAAGAGTATAATATTGGAAGGATAGTCACTATAAGGAAAAAAAACGTAATAAATTCTTTTTTAATCATACTATGTATATGTTTGCTTCATTTTATAGAAAAAATACAGCTGAAATGGAAATATTGCATTCTGTTTTGTTAAAGAAATGAAAGTCGATAAAGAGTTACTCTCTCTATGCAGTATTTTTGTCCTTGTAGCATTTATAAAACTGAATACGAGTATAGAAGGAAAGAATGGAAGAACTTGAGTTGTCTGAACAATGTAGGCAAGGCAATAATCGGGCTCGCAGAGAGCTTTACGAACGTTATGCTGGACGTTTGCTTGCTATTTGCCTTCGTTATGTGTCCGACCGCGATACTGCTCAGGATTTACTTCACGATGGTTTCCTGAAAATATTCGGTTCCTTTGACAAATTTACATGGAGGGGAGAAGGCTCATTAAGAGCATGGATGGAGCGTGTGATGGTTAATACGGCTTTGCAGTATCTTCGTAAAAACGATGTAATCAATCAGGCTTCTCCGTTGGAGGAGGTACCGGAAGTATATGATGAACCAGATGATGATGACATTGAAATGATTCCTCAAAGTGTGTTAATGCAGTTTGTGAGAGAGCTCCCTCCTGGTTATCGTACAGTATTCAATCTCTATACATTTGAGAATAAATCGCATAAAGAGATTGCACAACTGTTGGGTATTAATGAAAAATCATCGGCCTCGCAGTTATTTCGTGCGAAAAGTACATTGATTAGAAAGGTTAAAGATTGGTTAAAGAATAACGGATAGATAGCATACTGAGATGAAAGAGAAAGATTTATGGATGAAAAAGCTGAAAGAAAGGCTTGAGAACTATTCTGAACCTCTGCCTGCTTCCGGATGGGAAGAGCTGGAGAAAGAGTTGATGCATTCTTCTGTGGAGAAAAGAATAATTCCTTTTCGCAATAGATGGATAATGGCTGCTGCTGCTGTGGCTTTGCTTGCTGTTGTGTCTTCGCTAAGTCTTTACTTTTGGGGAACGCCTGATGTGGATGATATACGATATACGCAAATACCATCTTTGGCTGTTACTCCCGATGTATTACCGGATGTTGATCTACCGGATAGTAATGGACAAAGAATCTCATCCATACAGCGAAATTCAGATCGCAGACTGGCAAGAACTGAAAAACAGGAAATAAAGGCAAATACTGAGTCTTTTTCAAATGAAAGTTTTTCGAACTTTACCAATGAGGAGACTAAAATAGCTGAGACAAATATCAATCAACATGATATTTCTGAAAAACAAATAAAAAAAGTGGTAACTGAGGAACCAAAGATTGTAGAACAACGAAATAAAAAAGGGAACAAGAAGAAATATCTTCCTTCTACATCAACTGCTTTAGATTTTCCGTTGAAAAAATCTTCAGGGGGAAAATGGTCGATGGGAATTTCTGTCGCAAATTCAGGTGGGGCTTCTAGTGAGACTCAAATAGGAGCTACCGGATATTCAATGTCTCGTGTTAATATGATTTCTGTTTCTAATGGATTGATGGATATTCCAGAAGGGCAGACGCTAGTATTTGAGGAGGGAATCCCTTATTTGCGGCAAAAAAGTAATGCAGTAGATATAAAACATCATCAACCTATATCTTTTGGCTTATCCGTACGTCGGAATTTAGGCAAGGGATTTTCTCTTGAAACAGGTTTGACTTATACTTTACTTTCTTCTGATGCTCAGTTCTCTGGTAACGAGCGTAGTGTTGAGCAGAACCTTCATTATTTAGGTATCCCTTTGCGTGCTAATTGGAATTTTTTTGACCGAAGACTGTTTACTTTCTATGTCTCAGGAGGTGGCATGATTGAAAAATGTATTTATGGGAAAATAGGATCAGAAAAGCAAACGGTAAAGCCATTACAATTTTCTTTGACTGGTGCTATAGGCGCTCAGGTAAATGTAACTCGAAGATTGGGAATTTACGCTGAACCTGGCGTCGCCTATTTCTTCGATGATGGTTCGGATATGCAGACTATCCGTAAGGAAACGCCATTAAATTTTAATATACAGGCAGGTTTACGCTTTACATATTAATGGAGAATTTCTTTTTAAAATAGAAAAGTTTGGAATGTTGGACTTTTCTATTTTAAAAAGAAGTGAGCTTATGAAATAAACTAGATGGTTTATTGGGGCATTTTTAATGCATTAATAGTGGCTTTTACTCTTTCAACTGTTGTGACATTACGTTCATATTCGTTGATTTGTACTGTTCCTCCCATAGAAACAACTTCATTTTTGTATTCCATTTGGCTTTTTACATTTTCTCGAGCAGAAAAATGGAATTCTAGTATTCCTGTTTCATGTGCAATATGTTTAATATTGTTTTCATTTACTCCACATCCAGCGAGTAGAATGATTCTTCCGGCTGCTTGTCGATGGAGTTGTTTTAATAATGGGATGCCCTTTTCGGCTGTAGGCTGCTGTCCTGAAGTCAGTATCCGATTGCATCCTAGCTCAATAAGTTGTTCCAGTGATTTTTGTGGATCCCGACATACATCGAATGCGCGATGGAATGTGACAGATAGACCTTGAGATGCTCTCATCAGTTCCTTCATGGAATTCATATCTATATCTCCTTCTTTTGTGAGGCACCCGAATACAACTCCATCAGCTCCTAACTGACGAGCAGCTTTTATATCTTTCAGCATAGTTTTTATCTCGATAGGAGAATACAGAAAATCTCCCCCTCGTGGACGGATTATAACATGTAGGCGAGTATGTGTTAATACTTCTCTGGCTACAGAAATTTCCCCATAAGATGGGGTTGTCCCTCCTTCGGGAATGCCTGCACACAATTCTACGCGGTGTGCACCACCCTCTTGAGCTGCTACGCAGCTCTCTACAGAGTTTGTACAGATTTCGAACTGATAATTATTCATGATGTTATTTTTGGGGGGGAGTATTATAAACAATTAATAGATAATCGGAATGTTAAAAAACGCGAATTATACAGTCTTATTTGTATAATCCGCGTTTAGTATTATAGATTGATGGGTTATTTAGCAAAACTTACCGCGCGTGTTTCACGAATAACGGTAATTTTGACTTGTCCCGGATAAGTCATCTCATCTTGAATTTTTTTTGCAATTTCGGTAGATAGGCTTTCTGTTTGTTTATCGTCAATTTTGTCTGCACCAACAATTACGCGAAGTTCACGTCCTGCTTGGATAGCATAAGTTTTTGTAACACCAGGATAGGACATTGCTAATTGCTCAAGATCATTGAGACGCTTGATGTATGCTTCCACTATTTCTCGACGTGCACCTGGGCGTGCTCCAGAAATGGCGTCACATACTTGTACAATCGGAGCTAATAGACTGGTCATTTCTGTTTCATCATGGTGAGCACCGATAGCGTTGCAAATATCTGGTTTTTCTTTGTATTTCTCAGCAAGTTTCATACCTAACAGGGCATGTGGTAGTTCAGGCTCTTCGTCTGGAACTTTACCTATGTCGTGTAGGAGTCCAGCACGTTTTGCTTTTTTAGGGTTTAATCCAAGTTCAGAGGCCATTACTGCACATAGATTGGCTGTCTCACGAGCATGTTGTAAAAGGTTTTGTCCATATGATGAACGGTATTTCATCTTACCGATAATACGTATTAGCTCAGGATGCAGTCCATGAATACCTAAGTCGATAGTTGTCCGTTTTCCAGTCTCTATAATCTCTTCTTCCACTTGTTTACGCACTTTTGCTACAACCTCTTCGATACGTGCAGGATGGATACGTCCGTCGGTAACAAGTTGATGCAATGCCAGACGGGCAATTTCTCGACGAACAGGATCGAAAGCTGAAAGTACAATTGCTTCTGGGGTATCATCCACTACTATTTCGACTCCTGTTGCGGCTTCTAATGCGCGAATATTGCGTCCTTCACGTCCGATAATTCGTCCTTTTATTTCGTCTGATTCAATATGAAATACAGTTACAGAATTTTCAATAGCAGTTTCAGTCGCTACTCGTTGGATTGATTGGATAACTATACGTTTTGCTTCTTTGCTAGCAGTTAATTTTGCATCATCCATAATATCGTTGATATATGACTGGGCTTGCGTCTTAGCTTCTTCTTTTAGTGATTCAACCAACCGCTCTTTGGCTTCTTCAGCCGATAATCCGGAAAGTGCTTCTAGTTTCTCTATTTCTTGATGTTGCAATTTTTCCAACTCTTCTTTTTTCTTGTCTACGATAGTGAGCTGTGTTTCTAGATTTTCTCTTACAGCTTCTGCTTCCATCTTTTTTCTTTGTAGTTCTTCTTGGCGTTGACTGAGAACCATTTCGCGTTGCTTCAGCTTATTCTCTGCTTGTTGAATTTTTTGGTTACGTAATGCTACCTCTTTCTCTAAATCGGCTTTTTTGTTCAGAAATTTTTCTTTTACTTCTAGCAATTTGTTCTTTTTAATTACTTCTGCTTCGGTTTCGGCTTCTTTTAGGATTTCGTTGTATTTTGATTTTAGTATATACCTAAACATTACGTATGATAGGATTCCTCCAACTACGAGACCAACGATTGCTGTTACTATTATTGTTGTCATTTTACATTATAAATTAATATATAAATAAAAAACACTGTTACTCTCCAGATTTATTGTCTGAATAAGTTACAGTGCGCGATTATTCTTTATTATAGATAGGCTATAGCGGTTCTCATTTTTCTTGGAAATGATTCTCCAATAGCGTGCTTAGCTCTTTTACCTTTTCCATATATGGTCGGGTGTCATTGCGTTGCATCCATTGCTGTTTCTCTACTGAGAACTGATAGGCTACCATGGCTAATATTTTTTCTGTGCCCAAACCCTTGTAGTGTTCTCGGTATGCGTTTAGCCTGATATTTACCTGTTTAGCAGCTTCTCTTACTATCTCTTCTTCTTCACGACGGATGGTTAATGGATAGTTGGCATCTGCAATTTGCAGGTTTATTTTTATTTTATCGTTCATACATCTCCTTTTTTATTCATTCAGTAAAGCGATGCATTTATCGATTTCACGCACTAGTTTTGACAATCTTAGCTTTGTCTCTTTGACATCGCTACCTCTGAGGCTGATTGCCGTTGCTGTTTTCAAATTTGTGTAGCGGACCTCCAAATCGTTATATTGTGCTAGTATCTTCTCGTTTCTCAGTCGTTCATTATCAAGAAGACTTTTCAATTCGGCATTTTCACGTTTTGCTTCATTATGTAAGAAAATCAAATGCCGTACTTGTGTTTCAAAGGAACTCAATAGCTTTTTATCTTCTTCTGTCATTACTACACCAAAATTGTACACAAATTTACGATTAACTCTGATATTACAAAAACTTTTCGGAGAAAAACATTCATTATTTTTGAAAAACAATGGAAAGGAGTATGAAATAAGGTCTTTTCAGACTTTGAAAACTATGTTTTGTAAGTGGTGGCTAGTGGGGTTTTATAGTTAATTCCACTTTTTTGTTGGGTAACCTTTGCTAACAGATTGGGTAACCTTTGCTGACGTGTTAGCTAACCTTTCCCAATAAATATCTTTCGTAGAAGACTTTTTTGAAAGAGAAACAAATAATGGGAGATTGGGCTCTTCATTGTTTGTTTCTCTTTATATTTATTGCTGGCGTAGGAATAGATTTGGTGCGTACTATCCCATGAAGAATCTTGCTTTTTGTGGCATTAGTTTATATATCAATGAAGTAAATGCCCAACTACACAAGAAAATGCAGATTGTCATTAATGGAACTTGTAAGGGAATAGGAATTGTTGATGGACCGATGAGTAAGAAGAAAGGTCCAACAATAAAATAGTGCACCATGTAGATTCCGAAACCACATTTAGTAATATTGGCTAAAGCTTTAATAATAATTGGTGTAGTTACAATGACTTTTTGTAATAGTAAGAATACTGATAAGGTCATCAGGAGTACGTTTGGACTGCAGAAGGTAAAATATAATTCCATTTCTGTTTCTGTCGCATTAGGATTAGTTGCAGTAGTGCTAAACCCTGTGTAAGTAACATAGTAGCCTATGGTAAACATAATGATGCATATGAACAGTGTTTTTGTCAAACTCCATTGGGATCTTTGATGCAGATAATGTCCCAATAGTAAATATCCATTGAATCCGGCAAAATAGTAGAACAGTCCAAATTCATTCCAGGTATCTTCCCCAAACGCATACCCATTGCGATCGAACAGTAGGTTGGTTGCATATTCACGTATATATGGCAGGAACAAGGAAAGTACCCATATCAGTAGAAAAGTCCTTTTGGTCTTTTCGCTTGCTTTTTCAATCCATGCTGAGAAAAATGGCATATATAAGTAAAGTCCGATAAGTAAATAAATGTACCACATATGATTTTCCTTATGGCTAAAGTTGAATGGAATCATGGCTACATCTTTTAATGAATCTACCAGACTCTGAGATTCATGCCCTTGTGTGTAACAGAAAAAATCACCTATAATTTCTTTAGGAAGACCAAGTATACCTGTAAACCAAGGGAACATATTGTAGAGGACTGACCAAATGAGAAAAGGAAATAAGACACGTAAAATTCTTTTTTTATAGAATGTGCTAAGTTGCTGTTGTTTGATAGGAAGTAATAGTAGTCCAGTCATCATGACAAATAACGGAACTGAAGGACGAAGAAGTGAACCGTAGATTGCTGCCCAATGGGTGTATTCAGGGATTGTACGCATAGTAGGTGAAATGTAGAATGGATCGATACAATGAACTCCGATTACCATTAACATGGCTATACAGCGGATGACGTCTAGCCATATAATTCGGTTGTTTGTATTAGTTTGTTGTAGCATGTTGTTTGTTTTTTATTGGTTTGTTGCAAAAATAGTTATGTTGTGATGAGAAGATTGCAAAAAATAGGTCATTTTAGGATAAAAAACAATCAAACACTCTTACTTCTTTAGTAAAGTGATTACATTTGCCAATGGTAATTATTTGAATGGTAAATATTGGTTTAAGTAAGAATTATATGCAGAGGATATTGGTAACCTATGCCGTACAAGGTGAATTTGTGGAAATCAAATGGCCCAATGTTGAACCTTATTATGTACGTACAGGAATTGGTAAAGTAAAGGCAGCATTTCATTTGGCAGAGGCTATTCGTCAAGTGCAACCAGATTTGGTCTTGAATTTGGGAAGTGCAGGGACTGTTAACCATAAAATTGGTGATATTTTTGTTTGTCGTAAATTTATCGATCGAGATATGCAGAAAATGACTTCTTTGGGTTTGGAGGCTGAAATTGATGTTTCTGACCTATTGGAGAAAAGTGGATTTTGTAAACATTGGACGGAGGAGGGTATTTGTAATACAGGCGATAGTTTCTTGACTGAACAGACTCATGTTAGTGGGGATGTGGTAGATATGGAAGCTTATGCACAGGCTTTTGTCTGTCGGGCTAAGGAAATACCTTTCATATCAGTAAAATATGTTACTGATATTATTGGACAGAATTCAGTTAAACATTGGGAAGATAAATTAGCGGATGCTCGTTTAGGACTTTCACATTATTTTAATGTTTTAAAGGAAAGTATATGATAAGTTATCCCTATGGACAGGAGTATGAGTAGTGATCTGATCCATATATATGGTATAAGAAATAGTATACAATATCCCATTGTTAGCCATAATAAAGAGGTTGAGATGATTTTTGCACGTAATGGTATGGCTCTCTGTTCACGGAAATTTCGTATGTAAGTACCTAAGTGTTTATGGTTCAATAACCAGTGATAAAGTCGGGGTGATCCTTTGAAATATAATGCAGCTGCCAATAATAAGAAAGGAGTGGTAGGCAGAAGTGGCAGGAAGATGCCGAGAATGCCAAGAGTTAAGGATATACTTCCAAGAATAATATACAGAGTTTTCATATAGCAAAGGTAACAAAAGTAGATCTGAGAACAAATTACTTTTTCAATAAAGTGAGGAATAAAAACGCCGATTTGGCAATGAATAAAAAGAAACAGATATCTTTATGTTGATAATATAGAATTTTTGTCCATTTTTGGGGTAATAAATACTGTTTTTTGTATTACTTTTGCCCATTGCATTGAGGTGACATTAGATGCAGCTAATTATAAAATTTAGAATTAATGTTTACAGTAATTAAACGAATGGAAGTTTCTGCTTCTCATTGGTTGCAACTTTCGTATCACAGTAAATGTTCCAATCTGCATGGTCACAATTGGATTATCACCGTTTATTGCCGTTCTGAACAGCTTAATGCAGAAGGGATGGTTGTTGATTTTACCCGTATTAAAGAAATGGTCATGGGAAAGCTCGATCACCAAAATCTGAATGAAGTCCTTCCTTTTAATCCGACTGCTGAAAATATAGCCCGTTGGATATGTAGTCAGATTCCGCAATGTTATAAAGTGGAAGTTCAGGAATCAGAAGGAAATATTGTTATTTATGAGTCGGATGGCAAATATTGACGAAATAGAAGGTGATAATGAAGAAAATTAATGAAATCTTTTATAGTTTACAAGGTGAGGGTTATTATACAGGAACTCCTGCTGTTTTTATCCGTTTTTCTGGCTGTAATTTAAAATGCCATTTTTGTGATACTGCGCATGAGGATGGCATTATGATGACTGATGAGGCAATTGTGAATGAGGTAAATAAATATCCGGCTATGATGGTGATTCTTACAGGGGGAGAACCAGCTCTGTGGATTGATGAGAATTTGATTGCATCCTTGCATATGGCTGGTAAATATGTTTGTATAGAAACTAATGGAACCTGTCTGTTACCTAATACGATTGATTGGGTAACATGTTCGCCCAAGCAAGGCGCTCCGTTGAAGATTATGCGAATAAATGAAGTAAAAGTAGTTTACGAGGGACAAGATCTAAGCGGATACGAACAGTTGGCTGCTGATCATTATTTTTTGCAGCCTTGTTCTTGTAGTAATGTTGAGGAGACTGTAGAGTGTGTGATGAGACATCCTAAATGGAGACTTAGTTTGCAAACTCATAAATTGATTGGTATTAATTGAATGATTCTGATAATTTATGAAGTGAGCACTGTTTTTATGTGAGTAAGAATGTAGGATACATAATTATAATTAAATTGGGCTATGAAGAAAGGATGGATAGTATGTCTTTGTGTATTGTTGGGAGCATGCACTTTTAAAAAACAACAAATTAAAGGTGTTGTTATAGATATTACAATGGATACAGTAACAGTTGGCGTTGACAGAGATACATTATTATTTTGTATACAGGATGCAAATCGAGAGAATGCTAAAGGGATATTGATTAATGATACACTTGAAGTTACTTATCTTGGAAATTATAAAAAGGGAATGTCTGCTACACGATTGGTTTTACATCCTCAACAAAAAAATATAGTTGGAGGTGATCGAGATGAGCATGGATGTATAGGCTCTGCTGGATATGTTTGGAGTGAGGTGCAGAAAGATTGTATTCGTTTATTTGAAAAAGGAGTTCGTACTGAGGCTATAGATGGAAGTGATTCCTCTGTTTTTATAGTTTTCAGTCCTGATTCTATGCATGTAGAGTTATTTTTTACAGATAATCGGCCTAATGAAATTTTGGATAGACGCTCTCTCTCTCTACCGGTGGATATACATGGAATATCGAAGATGATGATACAAAAAATGTACGGTTATTGAAAGGACAGTGGACGATTAGTCAAAGAGGTAAATTGATTTATAAAGAGAAATAATGTTATCGAAAAGTTCTTTTGATTCTGTTTATATATGTATTCTAATAAGGTGAAGAAAATAGCTGCAGTGCATGATCTGTCAGGAATGGGACGTGTCTCTTTGACAGTTGTTATTCCTATTCTGTCTTCAATGGGATTTCAGGTTTGTCCTCTTCCTACGGCTGTTTTGTCAAATCATACTCAATATCCGAATTTTTCTTTTTTGGATCTAACAGACGAGATGCCTAAGATTATATCAGAATGGAAATGCTTGGGAGTGGAGTTTGACGCTATATATACAGGATATTTAGGTTCCTCTAGACAGATTCAGATTGTATCGGATTTTATTAATGATTTTAGACAGGCTGATAGTTTGGTAGTGGCTGATCCTGTATTGGGAGACAACGGTCATCTGTATGCAAACTTTAGTATGGAAATGGTTAAGGAAATGCGTCGGCTGATAACCAAAGCTGATGTGATAACTCCCAATCTGACAGAATTGTTTTTTCTTTTGGATAAACCTTATAAAGCAACAAATACAGATGAAGAACTGAAAGATTATTTGCATCTTTTATCAGATAAAGGACCACAGATTGTGATTATTACTAGTGTGCCGGTAAGAGATGATGAACATAAGACTTCTGTCTATGCTTATAATCGTCTAGGTAATCGTTATTGGAAAATTACATGTCCTTATTTACCTGCTCATTATCCAGGAACCGGAGATACTTTTACTAGTGTGATAACAGGCGCATTATTGCAGGGCGATAGTCTTCCTATTGCATTAGATCGTGCTGTCCAATTCATTTTGCAGGGTATTCGTGCGACTTTTGGTTATGAGTATGATAATCGGGAGGGTATTTTATTAGAGAAAGTGTTACATAATTTGGATATGCCGATACAAAGTGCAAGTTATGAACTGATATAATTAGAAAGGAATTTTTAGGATTACAGGTCGTTTGCCGGGAGTCCACTTAGGACCATCTTTAACTAGCCGGATTGCTTCTTCGTTTGCTTGTAGTCCTAAACTCTTACTGATAGTAATATTTTCAGGTTCCCCTTGTGAGCTGATTGTAAATGTTACTATAACTTCTCCTTTTATTTTTTCCCCTTTTTCATTGATGGGGTGGATCATATTGTTTTTAAGATATTTTTTATATCGTTTCATTCCAATGATAGGCTGAGGAATGGAATCTGTCTCTTCTTTTAATGATTTCTTTAAATCTTCTATTGATACGGTAGAGACAGCACCAGTAATAGTAACTTTTTTAGAAGAGCCAGTTCCTGTTATTACAACTTTATCCAATATGCTTTCATCACATTCATTCATGGTGATAAGCATTGGTTTATTTGACTCTATTGGTATAGTTAGCTTTTCAAAACCAACGTAATTGAAATTGAGTGAATCTGGCCTATCTGATTCCGGAATCGAAAACTCTCCGTTTAGGTCTGAAATCTGTCCTCCTTCCTTATTCCCTGTATAAGTGATATTAACCCCAACAAGAGGTATCCCTTTATTGTCTGTTATTTTCCCTCTTATTATTTGTTGTTGAGAATCTGGCTGAGCTCTCTGTCCTAGAGGAGATTGTAGAACATCTACTTGTCTTTCTCTTTTGACAGAAATGTAATTTTGGACGGGAGATGAGATGTTTTTGGGTTTTACAGGACTGGAAGGTAAACTTTTAGGAAAAGTTCTTAGAGATACTTCTTCCGATGAATGTATATGAGAAATATTTTTCTTTCTGGTTATTTCTTTGGTTGTATCTGTATGATGCTCGTTTTTTTCTTGTCGATTATGTAAAATATTTGTAAGAGATGGCATTGTAATATCTTTCTTTATTGTTTGTAAGGTGTCAGCAAGTATGTCTGTTTTCTGAACAATAAAGTTGTTATTTGTGGCTTCTTTTTTCAATAGAATAAAGTACCAGCTAATTCCAATTCCCAATAAAATGCATGCTGCTATACTCCACGTAATAGCATATGGCTTTCTACTTTTTTTAGTATGTGCTGTGACCCATGAATTCAATTCTTGGATTCGTCTTATATGTTCTCCTGTCGTTTGCTGGTATCCATCCATAGCATCGGCAAGGAAGGGATCTTTCATCGCTTCCTTCTCTAAACGGTTTGCTTCTTTACCGTTTCGTTTGCCTTGTATGTATTTCAATAGTTTCATAGGAGTTGTTGTTCCTTAATGCAAATTTTCAGATTTCGTTTACCGTTTTGAATGAAACTTTTAATATTGCTCAACGTCCAACCCGTCTGTTTGGCGATATCTGCATACGACATTTCTTTTAAGAAGAAACGTATGATGCAGCTACGTTGTTCGTCGGACAGCCTTTTCAAGCAATGCTGTAATGCCTGCCACTGCTCTTCCTGACTCTCCTCTTCACTTAATAGATGCAGAAATTCGTCGGATTCCACAATGTTGATGGTGTAATCCAATACAATTTCCTTTTTATCTTTCCTTAATAATTGCAGACAATGGTTCTTGGCCACCCGATAGAGCCACGGCCTGAACAGGCTGATTTGATACTGTTGTACTTTTGCCATTAACTCTTCGAACAGTTGCATCACAGCTTCTTGTGCTTGGTCTTCGTTTTTCAGGTATTTCAGGCATAAACCATAGAGCAGAGGAATATATCGATTGTATAGCACGCCGAAATATTCTGTATTCCCGGACGATGTGTAATGAGCCAATAGCTCTTCGTCCGTAAGCTGTGATATGTTCTTTCTGAAAAACAAGTTTTTTTTTGTAGTCAAAGATAGAGTCTTTTGAGTATATGTCCGGTAATATCGGAAGGAAAAATGAAAAAAAACAGACTCTTTTATGGAATTTCTTTCTCTGTATGGACGGTGATTTCAATGTAGGTATTTTGAGGAAGAATTGGAAAAACTGATAGAAAAAAAAACTGAAAAGCGAAGTAGCCCTGACCGTATTGGGATATGGCATGGGCAATTATAAGGATAACAAGATTCAGATATTGGCAGAGAAGGGAAACGGCAACCACGCTTATATTGACGATTTATAGGAAGCCAACCGAGTATTGGTAGGCGAATTTGGAGCAACCCTTTATATGGTGGCAAAGGATGTAAAGCTTCAAGTGGAGTTTAATCCCTCACAAGTTCAGTCTTACCGTCTGGTAGGTTACGAGAGCCGTCTGTTAAGGGACGAGGATTTCAATAATGACTCCAAAGATGCAGGTGACTTGGGGCCGGGCATACAGTGACAGTTTTTTATGAAGTGATTCCCATCGGAGTATCCAACGATTATGTGGGAAAGATTGATGATTTCCGCTGTGCCTCTTCAGTGGCGATGTTCGGACAGTTGTTACGCGATTCTGACTTTAAAGGTGAAGCAGACTACGACCAAGTCATCCATTTGGCAAAATTGGGTTTAGCGAACGATGAACATGGTTATCGGAAAGAATTTGTCCGTTTGGTGGAACTTGTGAAAGGTATTTCGGCGCAGGAGTGATTTTCTTTTTGCTATAACTGGTGTTGTAGGTGTTTATCATTTAGTTAAATATCTCGACGTTTTCTTTGGTAAGAAATCATAATAGGTTAATATATAATGTGAGTGGCTTTCCATTATGGAGAGTTCCTATTTTTGCTCTCCTAATAGTTCTTTTTGTCCGATATTTGTCCGTTCTAAAAATAGAATAAGTGTAGTTCATTAAACTACAGCTTATTATCTATGCACGGGAAGAGAGGCTCGAACTCCCGACACTCGGTTTTGGAGACCGATGCTCTACCAACTGAGCTATTCCCGTTTTTTGCGAGTGCAAAGATAATAGAAACTTTTGAATTAGCAAGAAGAATAAGACAAAATGTTTCATACTTAACGAACAAGATGTTTATTAGGTATGAAATTTGCAGTTCTTTGCCTATGGAACTTTCGGTTTGCTACTATGAAACTTTGAGTTCGTTGCGATGGAAATGACTTTTCCTGATTTAGCTAGACGTTTTTTAGTATTATAAATTAATCTATAGACAGTTCATTGAAGTTCCATACTGCTACAGTAGTCACTTCTTCAGATGTCATACTTTCTGCAGTGACACATTAATTCATTTTAATAAATTCTTCCATTCATCACTCTTAAAACCAACTAGCACATGGCTTTCTGTTACTAGTAACGGGCGTTTTACTAGCTTGCCATTGGTGGTCAGTAGTTTAATCTGTTCGTCTTCGCTCATGAATGCAAGTTTGGTACTTAGTTGCATCTCTTTATAGACTACTCCATTTGTATTGAAAAATTTTTTTATTGGAAGTTTGCTTTGGGCAATCCACTTTTTCAATTCTTCTTTTGTCGGTGGATTTTCTACTATAAGTCGATTTGTGTATTCGATTCCATTATCGGTGAGCCATTTTTTTGCTTTTTGACAAGTACTGCATAAGGGATATTGTAAAAATAAAGGTTTCATAAGTTTTATGGATTTGAGATGTAAATAAAAATTAGATAACTATTATGTGCTGTAAATATAAAATATGTCTCATAACATTCCGATTCTCTGATACATATTACGATAGAAATCGGCTTTCTTTTCCAAGGAAAGAGGATATGCTCTCGACGAGGAGGGCATTCTATATAATTTCAATAGACGGTTTTCGAACATAAATTCCGAGAAATCGCCTACTTTAGGAGGAGTAACTTCAAATTGTTTACAAAGGGTATCTGTAGCCTTTTCTCCTGTTGTGGCAATAGCGTGACACATTGGAAGCTGATAAAGTAATTTGGAAATATCTGTAGGAGTTACTATTTCCAGAAATTTATCAGATGCATTGTCTTTCAATCTTCGTACGGTTGAGGCTGTATCGAATAAGGCTATTCCTTTTTGGGTTAAAAAATTGATTATGCGTTCGCGACAGAAAGCTTTGTGTGTTTCGTTCAAAAAGTAATGTTTATCATTAAAGAACAGGAAACCTGTAATTCTCCACATGTCATTATTGAGATTAGGATAATAAAAATCCATTGACCATCGTTTCTTTTGTGGAGGGAAGCTACCAAGCATCAGAAGTCTAGCCCCATTTGGAAGGAAGGGAAGTAATGGGTGTTGTTCTGTTTCAATTTCCATGTTATGTATTCTCTATTTTGTACAAAGTTACTACAAAAAAACTTGATTTAATGGCTCATATATCTCTTGTTTTAACTAATTTTGCATATTAAAAAATAAAAATGAGCTTTTTCAGATGAAAACAGATTTGATTTATGGCGTAGAAGAACGTCCACCTTTTAAAGAAGCATTGTTTGCTGCATTGCAGCATTTATTGGCCATTTTTGTGGCTATTATTACTCCTCCTCTTATTATTGCAAGTGCATTAAAACTTGATACGGAAAAAACTGGCTTTTTGGTTTCTATGGCTTTGTTTGCTTCTGGTATTTCTACCTTCATTCAATGTCGGCGTGTAGGTCCTGTAGGTGCAAAGCTACTTTGTATCCAAGGAACAAGTTTTTCGTTTATTGGTCCTATTATTTCTATTGGGCTGGTAGGGGGACTACCTTTGATTTTCGGCTCTTGTATGGCTGCAGCTCCAATAGAAATGATTGTAAGCCGTACGTTTAAGTATTTGCGTAATATTATTACTCCATTGGTGTCTGGTATTGTTGTATTGCTTATTGGGCTCAGTTTGATTAAAGTAGGTATTGTTTCTTGTGGAGGAGGATATGCTGCAATGGATAATGGGACATTTGGATCATGGGAAAATCTTTCTATTGCTGTTTTAGTGTTATTGAGTGTCCTCTTTTTCAATCGTTGCGGCAACAAGTATCTTCGAATGAGTTCTATTGTACTTGGCTTATGTTTGGGGTATGTGCTTGCTTTTGTTTTAGGAAAAGTGGACATGAGTTCCTTAAATGCTGGTATGCTTACGAGTTTGAATGCTCCTATTCCATTTAAATATGGAATTGATTTTAATATCTCTTCTTTTATTGCAGTAGGTTTGGTTTATTTGATTACAGCTATTGAAGCGACCGGTGATGTAACTGCAAATTCTATGATTTCAGGTTTGCCCATTGAGGGTAATTCTTATTTGAAACGTGTTTCGGGAGGTGTATTGGCTGATGGATTTAATTCTTTCTTAGCTGGTGTGTTTAATTCTTTCCCAAATTCTATCTTTGCTCAGAATAATGGTATTATTCAGTTAACTGGGGTTGCTAGTCGCTATGTCGGTTATTATATTGCTGTTATGCTTGTTTTGCTGGGATTGTTTCCAATTGTTGGAGCTATTTTTTCCTTAATGCCTGATCCTGTATTGGGTGGTGCTACCTTGTTAATGTTTGGTACGGTAGCTGCAGCTGGAATCCGTATTGTAGCTTCCCAAGAAATTGGACGAAAAGAAACGCTGGTGCTTGCTGTTAGTTTATCGTTGGGATTGGGGGTCGAATTGATGCCTGATGTATTGAAGCAAGCACCTGAAGCTATTCGTAGCATTTTTTCATCCGGTATTACTACTGGAGGCTTGGCTGCAATTATTGCTAATGTGGTAATTCATGTGAAAGATGCAGAATAAGGAATCGTTTTCATAAATAAAAGCACTCTATTTTGGAATAAGATAGGGTGCTTTTTATTTATATATAATAGAGAATATGATTTTATTAGTTAGAATAGTTTCTGAGTTTATTTACTTGTTTCTTTATTGTTATCTTTTCGTTTTGGCTCTTTTTTAGCAAGCATAATGACGTTATATACATATTCTGTCATCCACTCTTCTGAATATCCTAGACGTTCTTTATATTGACGAACAGCCATTGCAGTCTTGTGAACATCGTCAGCTTTCCAAACAGGCTTGGTACATACCTCATGAATAGTTTTTTGGGTCATTCCATAAAGAGCTTTTTTAAAGAATGAGGGCATACGAAATTTCCATTGCATCAAATTACCTATTAGCATCATTAAATCATTTGAGAATCCTTGATACATAAATAGATAGGATTGGATATCATTTTGGGTACGGCAGTTACGTTTTACAGAGGTATCAATTTCTTTAAAAAATTGTTCACTAATGCCATAGTCTTGCATCAACATTTTCCGTGAAGCTGCTTTTTCTGCAAGTCCTAATTTGCCATTTTGTGTAGGGACTTTAAATAAGCGTTTGAAATTAGCGACATCTGGAAGAAAACGAATATTTGTGATGCCAAGGTTAGTAGCAATCACGGATTGGAAATATACTCGGGTTAATGAGACAAAATCTTCTACATTACCTACTTTTGTCTCATCGGATTTTTTCTTGAATAAGTCAAATAATCCCATTGTATTATGATAATTATGAGTTAAATGTAAATATTATTTTTCTTGGGTACAAAGGTAAGAAAAACAAGTGGGTTTTACTCTCTTTTTATACGAAAATAGAATTTGTGATTTTCAAATACAAATTCGATAATATCGTAGCGGATAAGTTTTGCTATAAGATGTTCTGCTGAACGCCGTGAAATGCCTGTTGCCCGACAATAATAGTTGAGTGAAAGAAGCGGATTCTGCTCTAATAATGTGAGCAAGATTTGTTCTCGCTCCGTAAAGCACATTAATTCTCCAGAAGTATTGCTACTTTGTTGCCATATTCGTAGATGAACTGTGGTTGCTAAAATAGTTTCATCGTTAACGCGTAAATAAGCAAGGGGTTTTCCTTCTTTCGTGCAGGCATATATAGGTTTGTGGTTGCTTTCTTTTATGTTGACTAATAATACTTGTCGTCCTTCTACAATGTATGTTTGCATCTCATATTCTACGCTAGGTGTACAATAAGTTTCCGCAGCTGCTTCTATCATATATTTTTCTTCTTCAGAACAAACGCCTGCTATTCGTCCATTGTCTTTTACTCCGATTAGGAGTCTTCCTCCATCAGTATTGGCAAATGCGGAAAGAGTCTTAGCTATTTTTCTTGCATCAGAGATTTCGAATTTAAAATCTTGTTGTTGATGCTCTCCTTCTTTAATCAATGTGTGAATATAATCAGTGCCTGTAAGTTGTTTCATGGGGGCAAAGGTAGGTAAAAAAGTGGAAATGTCTTTTCTCTAAGAAAAATTCACTGGCCCATCCAAAAAAAGTGATATTTTTATACGTTTATTTCGGGAAACAATGTACTTTTGCGACACATTATTAACGAAAAACAAAAGGATTATGAAAGAATTGGTAGAAAAGGTAGCAGCTTTATATGCTGATTTCTCAAAGGATGCTAATGCTCAGATTGAAAATGGGAACAAAGCAGCAGGAACTCGTGCTCGTAAGGCTTCATTGGAAATTGAAAAAGCAATGAAAGAGTTCCGCAAAGCATCTTTGGAAGCTTCTAAGAAATAATTGTTAGGAGACTACTAAATACAAAAGGGGAAGGAGTATCGTTATACTTTTTCCCTTTTGTATTTATGATAGATCTGTAGCCGCTTTCGATGAGCTTATTAATATTTTTTATATGAGTCACTGACTTTTCTCATCTGATGTTACTTCTTTGCTGATAAATAAATTATAGTGAAGTTATGATAAGTTATTTTGTATTTAATTACTTTTCTGTAAGTTTGCCCTATTAATATTTGTCAAACATGAATGAGAATGTCTTAGCTAAACTAAAGATACTTGCAGAGTCTGCTAAATATGACGTTTCTTGTTCTTCTAGTGGAACTGTACGTTCCAATAAATCGAGGACATTAGGAAATACTGTAGGAGGATGGGGGATATGTCACAGTTTTGCGGAAGATGGTCGATGCATATCTTTGCTTAAAGTTATGCTTACCAATTATTGTATTTATGATTGTGCATATTGTATTAATCGACGCAGTAATGATGTACCTCGGGCAACTTTTGCTGTATCCGAACTAGTGGAATTAACAATCGAATTTTATCGTCGTAATTATATTGAAGGATTGTTCCTCAGTTCCGGTGTAGTTCGTAATCCAGACTATACGATGGAAAGGCTTGTTAGGATTGCTAAAGATTTACGCCTTACACATCGTTTTAATGGCTACATCCATTTGAAAAGTATTCCTGGTGCAAGTAGAGAGTTAGTTTATGAGGCTGGATTGTATGCAGATAGATTAAGCGTTAATATTGAGATTCCCAAAGAAGAAAATTTGAAAGTCCTAGCTCCAGAAAAAGATCATCAGAGCATTTTTACTCCGATGAGATATATTAATCAAAGAATGTTGGAAAGTAAAGAGGAACGTCAAAAATTTCATCATGCTCCTCGTTTTGCTCCAGCTGGTCAGAGTACTCAGGTGATTGTTGGAGCTACTTCAGAATCAGATAAAGATATTCTACGACTCTCTGATGTTTTATATAGGCGTCCGACAATGAGACGTGTCTACTATTCTGGTTATGTATCGGTAAATACTTATGATAAACGTCTTCCTATTTTGAAACAGCCTCCTTTGGTACGCGAGAATCGTTTGTATCAAGCAGATTGGTTAATACGTTTCTATCATTTTGATGTGAACGAGATTGTGAATGATACTTATCCTAATCTTGACATGGAGATTGATCCTAAATTGTCATGGGCTTTGCGACATCCGGAATGTTTTCCTATAGATATCAATAAGTCTGATTATGAATGGTTACTTCGTGTGCCTGGGATTGGTGTTAAATCTGCTCGACTGATTGTTGCTTCTCGGCGTTTTTCTAGACTGGGGTATTATGAATTGAAAAAGATAGGTGTAGTCATGAAAAAGGCACAATATTTTATTACTTGTAAAGAACTTCCCGTGATGACTATACATGAACTGACTCCTATAAAAGTGCGTGAACTGTTGATTCCCAAATCGAAAAGGTATATTGATGATCGGCAATTGATGCTTAATTTTGATCAATCGTAAGTATGAAGATTTTTGTGTACGATAGAACGTTTGACGGATTGTTGAGTGCTGTTTTTGATGCTTATTCATTAAAATCATTTCCTGATGCATTGCTTTCAGAAAACGATTCTTTTCCTTTGTTTTATGATGATTCCCATGTTGTAGTGACAGAGCAGGAAAAATTTGTTCGTGTGTGGAATTGTTTAGAAAAAAAACTATCGGATTCTGCTCTTAGATGTCTTACACAGAGTTGGCTATCGGAATTACCTGAAGTTGGGATGTTGATCTTTAGATATATATGTAAAACTATTAATACTTCACATTCTATTGAAACTAATTTCTCAGATTCAGATGTATTAGCTCTTGCACGTATTTGGAAAAAAGTGAATTGGGAGCGTATCAGGCTTATGCAATTTGTTCGTTTTCAAAAAACTGCAGATGGAACGTTTTTTGCAGTCGTAGAACCGGAATTTAACGCATTACCTATAGCTGTTCAGCATTTTAAGGATCGTTTTGCAGATCAGAAATGGCTGATTTATGACCTCAGGCGTGACTATGGTTTTTATTATAATTTACGAGAACTGACAGAATTTACTTTTGAAGAGAAAGATAATTCTCAGACACCACATCTTGTTCACGCTATGCTTGATGGGAAACTGTTAGATGAAAATGAACTGTTATTTCAGCGACTATGGCAGACATACTTCAAAGCAACTTGTATTCAAGAGCGACTTAATCCTAAAAAACACCGACAAGATATGCCTGTTCGTTATTGGAAGTACCTGACAGAAAAGCAGACTTTTCGGATTTCTACTAAATAGTTAGTCAATGACCCATTGTTTATTATGAGCTATTGTTTTTTGTGGATCGTAGTTCATTCCTTGATGCGTAGGAATCTTCAGTATATATTTTTTCCCGGTTTTATTTTGTAGTGAATGTCCACGTAACCATGGATTAGCATCTTTTAGCTGTGCATATGTGATTCCTTTCTGATTAGCATAGTGGCGTAAGTCTGTAATAGAGGTAGAGATTTCTACTTCTTCATAGGGAATGGGAGGATAGAGATGTTCGTTTTTTAAAAGAAAACCATACCGTTTAGGTGAATTGAATATCTCTTTAATAGCAAGCAGACGGAACATATATCGTGATGTCTCTTCTACAAGCCACAAGTCCATTGCATGGTTTACAAGTTGTTTCTCAAGTTGGGTTGATATTCGCCCTTGCCCTGCATTATAAGATGCGGCGACAGTAATCCAGTCACCATATTTTGCATAAGATTGTTTCAAATATCGGCATGCGGCTTCTGTCGCTTTTTCAATATGGTATCGTTCGTCTATATTTTCATTAACTTCAAGTCCAAATTCTCTTCCAGTAGTAGGCATAAATTGCCAAAGTCCAGCTGCACCAGCAGGAGAGTATGCTGCAACATTAAGGTTACTTTCTATTACCATCAGATATTTAAGGTCGTCTGGAATATTATAAGCTTTTAGGATTGGTTCAACGATTGGAAAATATCTGTTGGCACGTTTAATTAGGAGCATGGTGGTAGAGTGCAGATATGTGAACGACATTAATTCTCGATCAATACGCTCACGGCGGTCATATCGGCGAAGATCTATTTTTTCTCCGTCAAAACTTATTTCTTGTGGAATAGAAGGTGGTGTGACACAATAAGGTACTTCAGATTGAACCGAATGTTGATTAATGATCTCAGAACTTCCAAACAATATGGGAATAGAAATCCCAATACAGAAAGCAGATATTATAGAAATATAATTGATTCGTTTGTATGTTTTTTCCATTATTGCTGGGTATATTAATTGAATAGGGGAATATATTTATTGATGAATAGGTATCTGTGCAAAGATAGCTCTATTTTTCTTTATGCAAAGAACTTTTATTGAGCTTTATTCGTTTATTTAAATAGAATTGGAAATAGACATCTATTATGAATATAGCAATTACTGGTAGTACAGGGTATATAGGAAAGCATCTTTCTAGTTTTCTTATGGCAGATAGAGGTGATCAGGTTATCCCTATTGGAAGAGATTTATTGGACAAAGATAAACAGAAACAACTGGCTAAAGTGTTGTCATATTGTGATGTCGTTGTTAATTTCGCTGGAGCCCCAATAGGAAGGCGTTGGACATCTCGGCATAAAAAAGAAATGTATGAGAGCCGAATTACTACCACAGCTCGGTTGGTAGAGGCTATGAAATTATTAGATATTCCTCCAAAACTTTTTATTTCTGCATCGGCTGTTGGTTTTTATCCATCAGATGATGGGGAAAAAATGGAAACATCAGTCACTGCTTTTAATGAATGGAATGACAAATATGGAGATGGGTTCTTATCTTCTCTTTGCAGTGATTGGGAACAGGAAGCAAAACAATGTCCGTCTTCTGTTAGACTTGTTATAGTTCGTTTGGGTATAGTTCTTTCTACGGATGGAGGAATCTTGTATCGAATATTGAAGTTTGTCAGAAGATTTAAAACATTAGTGATGATTCCTTCTGGCACACAGCCTTTCCCTTGGGTTAGTATACGTGACTTATGTCGTGCCATTGATTTTTTTATTTGTAATTCATCCCTTCATGGTGTTTTTAATTTGGTAACTCCTAGTAATTTGACGTATAATGATTTTGCTTGTTCTATTTTAAAAATTTACAAGCCTTGGTGGAAAATAAAGATACCATATTGGATATTAGCTTTGCGTTATGGCAAGGCTATGTCGTTTTTTACAACAGGTCAAAGGGTTTGGCCTATGCGGTTACTTGAAAGTGGATTTACGTTTTCTATTCCTACTATTGCAAGTGTGGTGAAGCCTGCCGACCATACTATGTCGGGGGGATTGGACATAAATTCTTACATGGGACTTTGGTATGAAATAGCTCGTTTTGATCATCGGTTTGAACGCGGGCTTTCAGATGTGACGGCTATTTATTCTTTGCGCCGTGATGGAAAGATTGTAGTTGAAAATCGTGGATGTAGGCAACGTGGCACAGACAAGATATATCAGTCGATAAAAGGAATAGCTACTCTTTCTGATGCTTCCTCACCAAGAAGATTAAGAGTAAGTTTTTTTCTTGGATTTTATTCCGATTACCGTATCTTGGAATTGGACGAAAAAGAATATTCATATGCGTTGATTGGTAGTAATACCGATGATTACCTTTGGATATTAAGTCGCACGCCTCAACTTACAGAGGAAAATAAGAAACTGATTTTGGAAGCTGCTAAACGGCGTGGTTATGATACAACGCGTCTATTATGGGTGGAGCATACTTAAACTATATAATTATGGAATATAAAATTGTTCATCAACCGGAACTTCGACTTTTTAAAACAGAGCTTGAAGGTCGGGTGGCTTTTGTGGAATATCGTTTGCTAGATAATTGTTTCGATATTGTTCGTACGTTTGTACCTAAACCTATTGAAGGGCGTGGCATTGCTTCGGCATTGGTTAAAACGGCTTATGATTATGCTTCTCAGAACGGATGGAAGCCGATTGCTTCATGTTCGTATGCTGTTTTATGGTTGAAGCGTCATCCTGAATTAAATAGTGATCAAAATGTGGAATAACATAATTCTGTGATATAGATAAAAGGTATGTAAGATTAATTGGAACGTAAAACAGAAGACTGTTGGTATATTATTTGAATATTGATTACTTTTGCGGCCAATATATGTTTTGCTTTTTGTTTGTTATGTTGGCAAAAGGCTTATTTGGTAACAGTAGAAGATTATGAAAGAATACGCTTCATATACAGATTCATATGCTAGCAATAAAGTTAATAGTTTGATTAATCCTAAATTGATTGCTCGGGTATTAGGAATATTATTGTTTATTGAGCTAGGAATGTTTCTTGTATGTGCTGGAATATCGGCCATATATGATGAAAGTGATGGAAGATATTTTTTGTATACGTGTGGTGTGAATGCTGTCGCTGGTGGAGGATTGCTACTTTATGGGCGAGGTGCAGAAAACAAGATGAATCGCCGCGATGGTTATTGTGTGGTGACCCTATCGTGGCTTTTCTTCACTCTTTTTGGAATGCTTCCTTTTTTGTTTAGTGGAAGTATAGACACTGTAACCAATGCTTTTTTTGAAACAATGTCGGGCTTCACGACCACAGGGGCAACTGTACTTGATGATATAGAATCTTTGTCTCACGGAATGCTTTTCTGGAGAAGTCTGACTCAGTGGATTGGCGGCTTGGGTATTGTCTTTTTTACCATTGCTATTCTTCCCATTTTTACAAGCGGCGGAGTACAACTCTTTTCTGCAGAATCAACAGGAGTCACTCACGACCGTACACATCCTAAGATTAATGTAATGGCAAAATGGTTATGGATTATTTATCTGTTGCTTACTGCTATTCTAACAGTCTTGCTAATGGTGGGAGGAATGAATTTTTTTGATGCGATCTGTCATGCGTTTACTACTACTGCGACGGGAGGATATTCAACCAAGCAAGACAGTATAGCATATTGGAATTCTCCTTTTATAGAATACGTTGTTGCGGTGTTTATGCTTTTATCCAGTATCAACTTTTCACTTTATTTGATGGGAATGAAAGGTAGATTTACTCGTCTTTTAAAGGATGAAGAGTCACGCTGGTTTTTAGGATCGGTTGCTATTATTACATTAGCAATTACTTTTGCGCTTGTCTATCAGAATCAATATAATTGGGAAGAGGCTTTTCGGAAATCTTTTTTCCAAGTAGCTTCCATTCATACTTCGTGTGGCTTTGCTACTGATGATTTTAATTTGTGGCCACTGTTTACGTGGATATTACTATTTATAGCCATGTTGTCGGGAGGTTGTACAGGTTCTACAGCCGGCGGTATTAAGAGTATGCGTCTGCTGATTGTGGTCCGTGCCATTCGCAATGAACTCAGGCGTCTGCTTCATCCCAATGCAGTGCTTCCCATACGTATAAACGGGCGTACAGTGTCTTCTTCTATTGTGAGCACTGTGCTTATATTCTTTATTTTTTATTTTCTCATTATTCTTATTGGATGGGGAATTATGCTGTTTTTGGGCGTAGGATTTGCAGAATCAATCAGTGTGGTTATTTCCAGTGTGGGTAATGTCGGTCCGGGAGTGGGGGCTTGTGGTCCGATGTATTCTTGGAATGCTCTTCCTGATGTGGCAAAATGGTTGCTTTCGTTTTTAATGCTGTTAGGTCGTCTGGAACTGTTCAGTGTATTTTTATTGTTCTATCCCGGTTTTTGGAAGAATCAGTAACTTCAAGCCTGGAACCTTGTAGGGAAGTTTATTGATATTTTATTTAATCAGATGCCGGATGGCTTCAATTGGGGCATAAATCAGCATTCGAGGTCCGGAAAACCGCATTACCTTTTTCATTCGTTCGCGCATGGAGGGTTTATAACAATGGACGGTACATCGTCTGCACGATGTTTTTTGTTCTCCGAAGGGGCAACGGCTGAGTCTTGCATGGGCATACGCAAGTAGTTCGCTGCAAGCGTCGCATAGTTCGTGGTTTCCTTCGCGACGGCGGCAGTAGAGGCGAATCATGTGTTCTACGATTCTCTTTTCCTGTTCGATACGGGTTGTCTTAGATTTTTTCATAGCTGATGAAATGGTGTGCAAAGATAGGAAAGGTTTTTGATTCCATCATTTCCCGGATGAAGGTTAAGAAAGCATTATTTGTCGAAAATCAAAATAGTTTCTAAACACTTGGAATGAAATCTGCGTATCTTTGCGGCATGAAAAAGAGAGTGTGTCCGCAATGTAAAATTGCCTCTATGTATGTAAAAAACGAACAGGGAGAGAGGCTTCCTGTCTATGTGATGGAAAATGGTGAAGTGGTGGCAAAACATCCCGATGCTTCGACCGAAGGGTTTGATTTGAGTGAGGTCTATTGCTTTGGCTGTTCTTGGCACGGTTCACCCAAGAAATTGCTTAACCGGTTTTTGGGATAATCGGAAATGAGTTAAAATAGTAACTGAGAAATGGCATCTTCTAAAGAAATGACTTCGGGGGCTCCGTTGCCTCTTATTCTGAAATTTACGTTGCCGTTGCTGATGGGTAATCTGTTGCAGCAGACCTATTCGTTGGTTGATGCTGCGATTGTCGGCAAATTTTTAGGTATTAACGCGTTGGCGTCGGTGGGAGCCAGCACATCGGTGGTATTCCTCATTTTGGGGTTCTGCAACGGGTGTTGCGGTGGTTTTGGCATTCCCGTGGCACAGAAGTTTGGCGCGCGCGATTATCAGACGATGCGGGGCTATGTGGCGGTCAGTCTGAAGCTGGCAATGGTCATGTCGGTCAGCATCGCCATTATCACCAGTCTGCTCTGTGCCAATATTCTTCGTTGGATGAGCACGCCTGCCAATATTTTCGACGGAGCGTATGCCTACCTGCTTGTGACGTTTATCGGCATCCCCGCTACGTTCTTCTATAATCTGCTTTCGAGCATCATACGTGCGCTGGGTGACAGCAAAACGCCCTTTTGGTTCCTGCTGCTTTCTACGGTACTCAATATTGTGCTCGACCTTTTCTGTATTCTTGTCCTTGGTTGGGGAGTGGCAGGGGCAGGCATCGCCACTGTGGTTTCGCAGGGTGTTTCTGCTGTGCTGTGTTACCTGTATATGAACCGCCGTTTCGACATTCTGCGTGGCACTCCGCGCGAACGCCGTTTCCAGCCTCGCCTTGCGCGTACGCTGTTGGGCATCGGTGTGCCGATGGGATTGCAGTTTTCTATTACCGCCATCGGAAGCATCATGCTACAGAGCGCCAATAACGGACTGGGTACCGCCTGTGTGGCAGCATTTACGTCGGCAATGCGCATCAAGATGTTTTTCATTTGCACGTTCGAAAGTCTTGGAATTGCTATGGCGACTTTCGGTGGGCAGAATTACGGTGCCGGAAAGCCCCGCCGGGTGTGGGAAGGGGTGAGAGCGAGCACGCTGTTGATGCTGGGGTATGCCGTGTTCACGTTTGCGCTGCTGGTGCTGGGGGCACGCTGGTTTGCGCTGATTTTTGTCGACCCGTCGGAACTGGAGATTCTGGCAGACACGGAACTGTTCCTTCACGTGGCATGTTGCTTCTTCCCGGCGTTGGGATTGCTCTGCATTCTGCGCTACACGATTCAGGGGGTAGGATTTACGAAACTTTCCATGTTCTCTGGTGTGGCAGAGATGATTGCCCGCATCGTGGTGAGTCTCTATGCCGTGCCTGCTTTTGGCTTCATCGCTGTATGTTTGGGTGATCCTACGGCGTGGGTAGCTGCCGATTTGTTTTTGATTCCTGCTTTTGTGTGGGTTTACCGCCGGATGAAAAAGCAAGTGAGGGTGGGAAATGTTTGACTATTTTCTCCGGAAAATCTTCTTTTTAGTTTTGGGATTCATTGCTACCATTGGTGAGAATAAATCCTGCTTTGGGATTTGTCTCCACCATTGATGAGAGTAAATCCAGCTTTTGGATTTGTTGCCACCATTGGTGAGAGTGAATCCAGCTTTGGGATTTGTCTCCACCATTGGTGAGAGTGAATCCAGCTTTTGGATTTGTTGCCACCGTTAGAGAGAGTAAATCCAGCTTTTGGATTTGCTGCCACCATTGGAGAGAATGAATCCAACTTTGGGAAAACGCCCTCGCGTTGCGACGGAGGATTCCAGCTTTGGGAAAACGCCCTCGCGTTGCGACGGAGGATTCCAGCTTTGGGAAAACGCCCTCGCGTTGCGACGGAGGATTCCAGCTTTGGGAAAACGCCATCGCGTTGCGAC
>CALUOO010000018.1 GCA_944322345.1 uncultured Bacteroides sp.
ACCGCTCGCTGGCTGCTGAACTGCTCGGCATCGGGCGCACCACACTATACGGCAAGATGAAACAATACGGCATCAAGTACAAGGAATAAGGCACGATTGCCGCAGGTCAGAAACAGGTTGCCCGACTTCGGAGAGGCAACTCGGCGGCAAGGCTTGCGAGAGTAACTCGCAAGGTTTTGAGTAACTCAAAACATACCTTGCTGCTGCCACTTTTCGGCAGTAACCGAAAAGCCTTCGGGTAACTCGAAGGACACCTTGCTGTGCTTTTGAGAGCACAAGAAATCCGTCAATAAACGGATTTGAACAAGTGTTGTAATTTCGGCTTTCAAAGCATCGTTTCCCGATGCCTATGCTGCCCAAAATAAGAACGGGAATAAGGTCGGTTGTAAGTCCGAACCTTATTTGAGAACGCAGGGAACGAAAGCTGGATTTTCACTTTCCCAAAGTGCAGACCATAGCGTCATTTCGATGCCAATCTGTGCCAATTGCAGCCAAAATCCGCCTCAGACCAATAGGGAAATGCAATTTTAGGCAAACACTTCCTCGCTTGTTCATAAGTGCATCGAACCAATGGTTTGCAAAAACGATGATGAACAAAAACGGATAATCAAGAAAGCAATTCTATACAGACAGGAAACAACATAGTTTCAATGGAACGCTGATTTGCTGTTGTACTGTTGTGCAGGTTTACTGTCGTACTGGTTTACAACAGCGAAACATCAAATAGAGGTTTCAGCAATGGGGTGCAGATTTAGAGGGGGTAAAGTTTGGATGATGTAAATCGGTGGCACAATGTATTCGCTTTTCAATGTGGCGATATACCAATGTCAAACTACAGATTGGAATAAAAACATCCTAAAGTTCTTTACAATCCAAGAAAAAGTGTATTTTTGCAAGCGCAATAACCTTGAATATGTGAAATGTCAATGTAAAAATAAAGATGAATGCGTGAATTATGAGAAGAAAGATATACGATAAACTGTTGGAATGGAAGAAGAACCATAAAGGTGATACCGCCCTTCTGATAGAAGGAGCCAGACGTATAGGAAAAAGCTATATCGTGGAAGAATTCGCACGTAAGGAATATGCGTCTTACATTTTGGTGGATTTCAGTAAGGTAAATCCGCAAGTGATGGAGTTTTTCAACCTTTATTTGGATGACCTCGACATGCTTTTCATGAATTTGGAGCTTTACTTCAGGCGGAAGCTTACTCCACGTCAAACGAAAGACGAAGAAGCCCGTTCTTTAGTCATATTCGATGAAGTACAGTTTTGTCCTCGTGCCCGTGCAGCCATCAAGCATTTGGTGGCGGACCGACGTTATGATTACATTGAGACGGGTTCACTGATTTCGATTAAGAAGAATGTCAAGGACATTATGCTGCCTTCCGAAGAACACGCTATCGAAATGTTTCCGATGGACTTTGAGGAATTTTTGTGGGCTATGGGAGACGAGATGCTGATGCCTTACATACAGATGCGGTTTGACAAACGTCTTCCTATGGAGGCTTTCCACCGCCGGGCAATGGATTATTTCCGGCAATACTTGATTGTCGGGGGTATGCCGCAGGCTGTCGCCAAATATGTGGAAACGCGGGATTTTGAAAAGGTAGATGAGGTGAAGCGTGACATATTGGCTCTTTATCGCAATGACATTCACAAATATGCAGACAATCAGGAAACCAAAGTTGCCGCTATTTTTGAGGAAATACCGGGACAGTTGCAGAAACATGAAAAGAAGTTTGTTTTGTCCGCCTTGCAGAGCGAAGCCCGTATGCGTGACTATTCGCAGGCTTTCTTTTGGTTAAGTGACGCCAAAATCATTAACTGCTGTTATAACTCAACGGAGCCTAGTATCGGGCTGAAACTGAATGAAGAACGCACCACGCTGAAATGCTACATGGGCGATACCGGACTGCTCATCAGCCATGCTTTCGACGAGCGGGGAATAGTAAGTGCAGACGTTTACCGGAAGCTGATGTTTGACAAGCTGGAAGTGAACGAAGGTATGCTGGTGGAGAACATCGTAGCGCAGATGCTCCGTGCGGCAGGACACAAACTTTTTATTTCTTCAGCAACAGTTCACGGGCATCGGCAGATGACCGCATGAAGATTGATTTCCTGATAGCCAAACCTGTAACGACCAGCAGGCATAATATTTCCCCCATAGAGGTGAAGTCCGGGCAACGTTACACACTGAATTCATTGAGAAAGTGCATAGCCAAGTATGGCTCCCAGTTATCCACACCCTACGTGCTTCACGACAAGGATGTGAAAACAGAAGATGGCATTGTGTACCTACCTTTATATATGACACCGTTGCTTTGAATGATATGGGAAAACAGCTTACATACCAAGAACTGTTGGCGGCATACAACAAACTTCTTATGGAAAATGAGCTTCTTCATAAGGAGGTAGACAGACTACAGTCTTTGCTCTGCAGCAAAGGTACTCACTTGACACAACCCATTATAAAGCGACATTTGTCTTTGGAAGAAAAAGTGGATGTGTTCCGCAATCTCTTCAAAGGACGTGAGGATGTATTCGCGCGGAGATGGTACAGCCGGACAAGCGGAAAATCCGGCTACCAGCCTGTATGTCGGAACGAATGGGATAGGCAATTGTGTGACAAGAAAAGATATAAATGTACGGAATGCCCCAACAGGGCTTTCAAGCCCTTGGAGTATGAGGATATCTATCGACATCTTGAAGGGAAGAGTTCGGACGGGCAGGATGTAATCGGTGCCTATGCCATTCTTGCCGACAATACGTGTAACTTCCTGTGCGCGGATTTTGATGACAAGTCATGCGAACATGGATACAAGAAAGATGTGTTGGCGTATGTCGGGGTCTGCAAGGATTGGAATGTTCCTTGCTCCATTGAACGCTCCCGTTCCGGGAACGGCGCACATGTTTGGATGTTCTTTGAACAGCCGTTGCCTGCATCCAAGGCACGAAGGCTTGGAAATACGATATTGACGGAAGCGACAGAAAGATACGGAAGGATGGACTTCAAATCATACGACCGTTTCTTTCCTAATCAGGACAGGTTGCCTGATGGAGGATTCGGCAATTTGGTGGCGTTGCCACTGCAAGGCAAAGCCCGCAAGGAAGGGAACAGCGTGTTTGTGGACGAAAACTTCATGGCATACGAAGACCAATGGAATTATTTGCTTGAAATAAAACGGATATCCGAAGTGGCGGTTGACGCAATATTGGCAAAACATGAAACGGCTTCGGAATTGGGCGAGTTGTCTACTACCAGCGAGTCGAAACCTTGGGAGACACCTGTGCCTCAAAAGATTACTCAAAATGATTTCCCTGCCAATCCCTTCCTCATACGCTCCAATATGCTGTATATCCCCTTACAGGGATTTTCTGCAAAGGTCGTGAACCACCTAAAACGAACCGCGTCATTCAAAAATCCGGAGTTTTATGCCAGACAAGGTATGCGATTGTCCACTTACAATATTCCTCGCATCATCTCTTGTGCCGATATGGAAGACGATTACATTGCAATGCCTCGTGGATGTGAAGATGCGGTCGTTACACTTTTGGAAGATAACCAAGTAACTTATCGTATAGAAGACAAGACCTACCAAGGGAAGAATATAACTGTAGAGTTTAAAGGCAAGCTTCGTGAAGAACAGAAAGCGGCCATAACCAACTTGACTGCCCATAACAACGGAGTATTGAATGCCACCACCGCATTTGGCAAGACGGTTACGGCGATCGGTTTGATTGCTGAGCGGCAAGTAAACACGTTGATACTTGTACACACAAAAGCCTTGCTGGCCCAATGGAAATCCCGCTTGGAAGAATTCCTGCAAATAGACTTTACGGAAGATGCCCTTCTTAAGAAACGTGGTCGTAGGAAAGTCTTTTCGCCATTCGGAACATTGGATTCCAATGGAAATTCACTGCATGGAAAAATAGACATAGCCTTGATGCAATCCTGCTTGGAAGACAGTGGGGTAAAACCTTTTGTCCGGGATTACGGAATGTTGATTGTGGACGAATGCCATCATGTGTCAGCGGTAAATTTTGAACGGATACTGAAGTATGCCAACGCTCGCTATGTCTATGGATTGACAGCCACCTCAATCCGCAAGGACGGACATCAGCCTATCATCTTCATGCAATGCGGCCCAATCCGTTATTCGGCAGACGCAAAAGCTCAAATGGCATCCCAGACATTCACACGTCTGCTTGTTCATCGCTTTACTTCTTATAGGGAGTTGACGGATGATAAGTCCACTTATGCCCGGATGGTTCAGAAAATGGCTGAAGATGAAAATAGGAACGGACTTATAATAGAGGATGTATGCGTGGCTCTGAAAGAAGGACGTTCACCAATTGTACTGACCAACCTTACCGCCCATGTCAAAACATTGGCAAACGCGTTAATACCACACTGTAAACATGTGGTTACTCTTGTCGGTTCCGAATCGGCAAAGGAGAAGCGTCAGGAAATGGAATACTTGCAAAACATGCCACTATCGGAACCGCTTGTTATAGTAGCAACCGGGAAATATGTGGGTGAGGGTTTCGACTATCCCCGGTTGGACACCTTGTTCTTGGCATTGCCTGTCTCATGGAAAGGTATCATCGCGCAATATTCCGGACGGCTGCATCGGGAATATCCGGGTAAGAAAGAAGTTCAGATTTACGATTACATCGACATTCGCGTGCCGATGTGTGATGTGATGTACAAGCGTAGATTGAGAGGATATGCATCTGTCGGTTATCAGATTAAGTCAAACGCGCCAATAGACTTGTTCAACGAAAGTCAAAGCGTTATTTTTAATGGACATACATACCAAAGTGAATTTTTCAAGGATTTACACCAGGCAAAGCGTTCGGTTGTCATTTCCGCTACAAAACTTTGGTTTGCCAAGCACTCTTCCGTACTTGAGATGCTAAAAGAACTATCGGCGCGGGGTGTGGAAGCTGTCGCTTTTATCAAAAGTAATTTGGAAAAAGAGGAAAAGCTAAAAGGCATAGGAGCAAGTATTAGGATTAATGACACATTGGCTATTGACGTTGCAATCATTGACAAATCCCTGATATGGTATGGCAATATTAACTATCTTGGTTACAACACAGATGAAAACAATGCCATACGTATTTATGATTCAGCTTTGGCAGAGAATGTTTTGGAAGTGCTTTATACGTAACGCTAAATTTTCTCTATTTTTCAGAGGAATAACTTTGGTAATAAGGGATAAAAACACTACTTTTGCAAATGAGAGAAGCGTTCTTTTGATTAGTGCAGAACATTGTAGAATATAGAAGCCCGCTGGTTTCCATATCGTTACCTGTTAAGCTGATAATCTTTGTAAGTTTCTTGTTTTCAATGAGTAAAAAGAAATGATATGTCTTGAGCAATGAAAGCTGATTTTCTTGGTGATGCCGCATTCCTTTATCATCTTTCCCATACGCTTGCATATTGACCAATAGTTGAGATTGGGAAATACAAGATTGTTTTCCTGAAAAGCCTTGTAACGCTCGATTATCTGCAAGGGAATATCCAGCAGCTTCACCTGAAACGGTACACCCGTCTTGTGTCGTTTGGAAATAATCCATTTCTCACCGTTCACTTCCACAATCTGGTCGTTGCTTAATTCCTTTATATCCACGAATGAGAGGGCGGTAAAACTGGCGAAAACAAAAATATCACGGAGATAGGAGTTCTTGGGGTCTTTGAACTGAAATTCCATCAATGTTTTTAACTCATTCTCCGTCAGATATTCACGCTCTTTCGTGTTCGGGCTTATATGGAACTGGGCAAACGGATTCCTCGGTATATGTCCGTTGAAATGCGCCCGCATCACCACACCTTTCAGCCACATGCAGTTTTCCCATATCGAACCGTTGTGCAGTCCGGCTTCGTTGGAAAGGAACACGGCGAACTCCTTGATGAAGTCGGGCGTAAGTTCAGGCATGGAGATGTCGTTCCGCTTGTAATGTGACCTGATGAATGCCGCCACATGGTTTCTTGCCCGTACCCTTGCCATATAGGTAGCCCTGACCCTGTCTTTTCCGACACGCTTCTTGAACACTTCATTTTCCTTGTCGAAAGCACCGAGCAACGTTTCATACTCACCGCCCAATCCCTGATAGGCATTGCGTACCATTTCTGCCGTTACATAGGCTTCACGGTCGGATATACGCTGGTAATGCTTGATGATTTGAGCCTTGATGTTGTCAAGCGCAAGATTGGTTTCCCTCGCTTCCATACTCTTGCCCTTTGCCTTGTTCCCTTTGGCATCCCAAAGCTCTTTCGGGATAGTCCGCTTGCAGCTGAACTGTGCTACCGTACCATTGATTGTAACTCGTCCCATGATGGGGACAATTCCGTTCTTTTCCTTACTGCCGTTCACGTAGAACAGCACCTTGAATGTGCTTCTTGCCATACTCGTTTCTTTTTGGTTGCAAAACTATAAATCAACGAGTTACCTATTGATAAGCAAAGCTGCGCAGAACGCCGCAAAATGAAACAGGGACTGTTAAATCTGCACTTTCATCGGGTAATGATTAGGAAACCGTTCTTTTGCTTTAATCTGCTTTAAGACGGTTTTCAATTGTCTGCCCAACTTCTGCGTTTTTCTTCTAACTCCCTAATTATCAAATCCTGTTGCGTTAATCTGCTGCAATTCGGCGGATATTCCAGAGATTTTCTGTAAAAATGTAGGGAATGAAAAAGATTAGTATTCTTAGTTTGCTTTGTGCCCTTTGTCTACTTACTTTAGGAAGCTGTAAAAGCTATAAATATGGGGCTGGTGAAGAAAATGTTCAAAAAAGTAATTTAACTTTTGGTGTTGTAAAATCGAAGATTTTTAAAGGAGAAACTACTCAAGATGAAATCCTAAAGATTTTTGGTGCACCTAATATGGTCACTAAAAATAAGTCGAATAATGAAGTTTGGAGTTATAATCGGATGAGCGTAGTAAATAAAGGCGGTTATACAAATTTTGTTATGGGAGAACGTGCTTCTGTTAGTACTACTAGTCAATCTTTTGATTTGATTATAACGTTCAGTGAAAATGATGTAGTTGTGGACTATTCTGTTGTGGCGACAAGTTTTTAATTCTTTAAAATATTTGTAATATGAAAAAAATCCATTTTTTATTTTTAGTAGTCTTGCTTTTAGCATCGTGTGGAACAACCAAGAAACAGGCAACTCCTAATGAAATTAAAATGATGACAACAAAGCAGATAGAATCTGAATATAATACAGTATTTACTTCTGCTATAGCTTTGTTACAATCAGAAGGCTTTTTAGTGACATCTGCTGATAAAGAAACTGGTCTTATTAATGCTTCTAAGCAGGTTGATAATGAAAAAGCAAATTTGCAGAAATTTCTTTGGGGATCTGCTAAAGAAGCAAGCACAGCTCAGATTTCTTTTTTTGTAGAGAAACTAAATGATAATTTGACAGAGGTAAAACTTACGATTTATGAGGGAAGTATTGAGGCTTCTGAAGGAGGTTTTGGAGTAATGAATAGAAATGTGAAAAATAGTATGGTTCAAGATGCAACTATATATGCCACATGGTTTAATAATTTGAAAGCAGAAATAGAAAGAAGAAAGGCGTTACATTAAGTAATATCATATTTTCAACAAGGGCTTTTGGGGGGATTTTTAATAATTGCTCTTCCTAAAAGCCTTTTTTTATTTTAAATCATTGGGTTAATAGAGATTCCCGATATGAGATCAGCAAGCCTACTACTTCGGAATAGTTTTTCCGTCCGCTTTCTATCTTGTTGCCTTTCAGATAAAGATCGTACATCCAATCCTGTACGGCGCCTATCAGCGGACTGTATTTTGCCGACCAATAGGATTGGTCTTCTTGTGCCTGTCTGATGATTTCCGGGCGGATACGTCCGAACAGCTTCTGATACTCTTCTTCGGGCAGCAGACGGCGTGCATTGCCCATCACATGCCCCAATACGGAATAATATCCCGAGAAACGTATTTCGGGAACGGACGACCGGGTACAGACCTGATAAGCATAGAAGTTTGCTTCTGCCTCGCTGGTGATGCCTAGCAGATGAGCCAGTTCGTGAGCATAGGTGGCTGGATAGTCGTGGGGCAGCAGATCGCCGTTCAGAGTAAATTCGCAGAAGAACGGTGCCATGCTTCCTGTCAC
Organism: uncultured Bacteroides sp.; assembly: GCA_944322345.1. Taxonomy (GTDB): domain Bacteria; phylum Bacteroidota; class Bacteroidia; order Bacteroidales; family Bacteroidaceae; genus Bacteroides. The sequence continues at coordinate 8,153 of CALUOO010000018.1, forward strand.
TCCGACTTTTGATATGAGTGGGGTGAACAGCATGGTCTTTACCCGTGGGTGGGAGTGTGGAGGGCGGTGAACTCCCAGACTGTCGCTGAGTTGATGGTACAGGCGTACACTTTCGTCGCGTACCTTCTGGCGGTCAATCTCTTTTGAGGGAGTGTACGAGGCATTGAGGCGGAGTATGTAATCGTCAACAAATGTGCTGAAGGTAGTGTCGTTGTAATTTGTATATGGAATGGATGTCCGTTGGTAAAAATTGGGTTGCGAATAATTGAGTCCCCATGCCAGATAGAACCAGACATAAATCCACATCAGGTACTCTCCGTCGTGCAGGAGGATTGTTTTCCACTTCAGCTTTTTCCGTATTCTTGCGTAGAACGGGTAAATCAGAACACCTGCAATGCTCAGTGCGACGAACAAGTCGCCGATTGCAAACGGGAAGAGGGAAGAAACTCCTGACAGCAGGTAAGATATGCCGGGATATATTGTTTTCGAATAGCAGGCTGCCAGTGCAGGAACCCATTGTGTAGTCCAAACAATGAGTATCAATACTCCTAAAATAAGCCTTCTGATTTTAATGCTGTTCTTTTTCATTTGCTCATGCAGGTTTGTGGAGAGCAAAAATAACCAATTTGAAGCGAATGGGAAGCGGTTTTAAACGTCTTTATGAATTCGGAAAGGTAATAAAATACCCCCTTTATGTTTAGCTACGACATAAAGGGGGATATGTTTGCGACAAGAGCTGCATGGGGTATGGTGAGATGAAATCATTATTAGGGGAATTTATTTGCACGCTACTTTCACAAGTATACTCCTGTCACCTCTTTAATATTGTTGCAAAGATAATTAGAAAATATTTTTATATCTTACAATAAGTAATGTATATTTCTTGTTTTATAAATAATTAACATGTATAATTTGGCTTATTGGCATCTTTAGGAGAGGGGAGTTCATCTTTGTTTTGTATAAGTTAGGGTAGAATTGAATTAAAATTAGTACTTTTGCGCCATATTTTGTTGAAACTATTTATATATGTAAATCGATATGGAATTAGCAAGTAAGTACAATCCCGCTGATGTGGAGGGAAAGTGGTATCAGTATTGGCTGGACCACAAACTGTTCAGTTCGAAACCCGATGGTCGTGAACCTTACACCGTCGTCATTCCTCCTCCCAACGTCACAGGTGTGTTACACATGGGACACATGCTTAATAATACCATTCAAGATATTCTGGTTCGTCGTGCCCGTATGGAAGGCAAGAATGCCTGCTGGGTTCCGGGAACCGACCATGCTTCTATCGCTACAGAGGCAAAGGTGGTAAACAAACTGGCAGCACAGGGAATCAAGAAGACCGACCTGACCCGCGAGGAATTTCTGAAACATGCATGGGCATGGACAGAAGAGCATGGAGGTATCATTCTGAAACAGCTTCGTAAGCTTGGTGCTTCGTGCGACTGGGATCGTACGGCATTTACGATGGACGAAAAACGTAGCGAGAGTGTCATCAAGGTGTTTGTAGACCTTTATAACAAGGGGCTGATCTATCGCGGTGTACGTATGGTAAACTGGGACCCGAAGGCACTGACTGCTCTTTCGGACGAAGAGGTTATCTACAAGGAAGAACACGGTAAACTTTATTATCTCCGCTACAAGGTAGAGGGCGATCCGGAGGGAAGATATGCTGTGGTAGCAACCACCCGTCCCGAAACCATCATGGGCGATACGGCTATGTGCATCAATCCGAACGACCCGAAGAATCAGTGGCTGAAAGGGAAAAAGGTGATTGTTCCGCTGGTGGGACGTGTCATTCCGGTAATCGAAGATGAGTATGTAGACATAGAGTTCGGTACAGGATGTTTGAAAGTGACTCCGGCTCACGATGTGAACGACTATATGCTGGGTGAAAAATACAACCTGCCGAGCATTGATATATTTAATGACAACGGAACACTGAGCGAAGCTGCCGGCATGTATGTGGGCATGGACCGCTTCGATGTTCGTAAGCAGATTGAGAAAGACCTGGATGCTGCCGGACTGTTGGAAAAGACCGAGGCTTATACCAACAAGGTTGGCTATTCGGAGCGTACCAATGTGGTAATCGAGCCGAAACTTTCCATGCAGTGGTTCCTGAAGATGCAACACTTTGCAGATATGGCGCTGCCGCCGGTGATGAATGACGAGCTGAAGTTCTATCCTGCCAAATATAAAAACACCTATAAGAACTGGCTGGAGAACATTAAAGACTGGTGTATCAGCCGTCAGCTGTGGTGGGGACACCGTATTCCGGCCTACTTTCTGCCCGAAGGCGGATATGTAGTAGCTGCTACTCCTGAAGAGGCACTGGCAAAGGCAAAAGAGAAAACAGGCAACAATGCGCTGACACAAGCCGATTTGCGCCAGGATGAGGACTGTCTGGACACATGGTTCTCTTCTTGGCTGTGGCCTATTTCGCTGTTCGACGGAATCAACAATCCCGGCAACGAAGAAATTAAATACTATTATCCTACAAGCGATCTGGTGACTGGTCCTGACATTATCTTCTTCTGGGTGGCACGTATGATTATGGCCGGTTATGAGTATATGGGCGATATGCCGTTCAAGAACGTATACTTTACGGGAATTGTGCGCGACAAGCTGGGGCGAAAGATGTCTAAGTCACTTGGAAATTCACCCGATCCGCTCGATCTGATCGAGAAATACGGAGCCGATGGTGTCCGTATGGGAATGATGCTTTCAGCTCCTGCCGGAAACGATATTCTGTTTGATGATGCACTGTGCGAACAGGGACGTAACTTCTGTAACAAGATTTGGAATGCGTTCCGTCTGGTGAAAGGTTGGGAAGTAAGCGCTGATGTCGAAGTGCCCGAAGCTGCTGCACTGGCCATGAAGTGGTTTGCCTCTAAGCAAAATGCCGTGGCAGCCGAGATTGCCGATCTTTTCAGCAAGTATCGTCTGAGCGAAGCCCTGATGGCTGTCTATAAACTCTTCTGGGATGAATTCTCATCTTGGTATCTGGAGATGATTAAGCCGGCTTACGGACAGCCTATCAGTAAGCAGGTGTACGACACGACTATCGGTTTCTTCGACAACCTGCTTCATCTGCTGCACCCCTTCATGCCGTTCATCACCGAAGAATTGTGGCAGCACATCATTGACCGTAAAGAAGGCGAGAGCCTGATGGTGAGCCCGATGACAGTGGCTTCGGAAGTAGATGAAGAACTGGTTCGTCAGTTCGAATTGGTAAAAGAGGTGATAGCCGGTGTACGTTCCATCCGTTTGCAGAAAAATATTGCTCAGAAAGAATCATTGGAATTGCAGGTATTAGGCTCTAATCCGGTAGCGGCTTTTGATGCCGTAGTGAAGAAGATGTGCAACCTTTCTGCTATTCAAGTGACTGAAGCTAAGGCAGACGGCGCTGCAGCCTTTATGGTGGGTACAACCGAGTATGCTGTTCCTTTGGGCAACATGATTGATGTAGAAGCCGAAATAGCTCGTATGGAAGCCGAACTGAAGCATAAGGAAGGCTTCTTGCAGGGCGTCCTGAAGAAGCTGAGCAACGAGAAGTTTGTTAATAATGCTCCGGCTGCTGTCATCGAACTTGAACGCAAGAAACAGGCTGATGCTGAAAGTATCATCAGTTCTCTGAAGGAAAGCATTGCTTCGCTGAGAGCAAAGAAATGAGATGGCAACATAAAGGAATAGAAACAAGAAAACGACTGGGAGGATGTCTCCCGGTCGTTTTTTGTTTGGCTGTATTTGTCCTGATAAAGTAAGAACGGGGGATAAACAATAAAGGTTGAATACCCTCTGAGCAGCATTCAACCTTTATGTTTATCTTATACTATGTATAGTCTTCTTTTTTATTTAGCCAGCAACTTCTCGAGGAAGTCGTTCAGTTCTTCATCCAGTCCTTTCAGCAATTCGTCGTCTAGTACCAAGGTATCATCGTCTACAAGCAACAGTTCTGCCACTGTCTCTTTTTCTTCGTCCACCAGAACAAATGAGTAAGGTTTCAGAATCGTGATTTTGTCAAATGTCCCGGCGTCTTTCATCTGGTGAAGGATATTGCGAATAGTCGTTTCCACTTTTTCCGTAAAATCGTCACCTTCGTAACCTGCCCATTCTTCGATCATTACATTGGATAGCTCTTCATCGTCATCATTGCAGATGCTGAGTTGTCCGGATACCGGATCTACTTGCAAATGAAAGTCGGTGACAATTGTCTGTTCGCAATTGCACTTGTATTTATCGGTTGCTTTTCGGATTGCCGATTCGATGGTAGAAATTGATTGTTGACTTACTTTCATAATTCCTTCTTTTTTACACCTCAAAGGTATGAAAAAAAGATAATTCCAATCTTTTTTTTGCTAAAAATCCTCATTAAATCGTTTCATTTGGATGTTTAGCTTGTATGCAACGGCTTTTCTCTTTTTCAATTCCTCAAGATATTGGGTAATAAGATAGTAGTTTTCGGAGATACGTATTGTGCCGCTGTCTGCTTTTTGAGGTTCGTTAATGTGTTCTATCTGCTCAACCAGTTCTTTAGCTTTAAGTGCCCATTCTTCTGCCTGAGCAAAGTTGTCTTTCATCTCGTAATAGAGGGCGATGTTGAAGGCTGCTTGCATCTTCTTTTTCCGTTGCTTGGTATTGTCGTATATCAGTTTCCACTGTTCATACGCTTTGTCCCAATTATTCTCACGGACGTAGATTCCCCCGTCTCGCATCTGTGCACTTCCTCCATTGTAGAAATATCTTACTCCACTTTTCCATGTCGGCACAATATACCGTGTGGGAATAGTTCCCGCAAACTGGGCTCCTTCTGCCAGAATTCGTGAATCGGGAGGCATGCGTCGGCTGGCATCCATGGTGGTCCCTCCGATTTCTTCCCAAAAAATACTGTCGGATGGAGTCAGGGTATTCATCGGGCCATTCCGTTCGGGGAGATAGATGCTGAAGGTTGGATAGGCTTTCAAGTCGATAGTTCCCGAAAACCAGTCGAAATCGGGCATGTATGAAACTACTTCTGTCGTTTTAAGTAATACGTTCTCAATAGCTACAATAAAATCCACTTGAAGGTCGGAGGTGAGTTTTTCTATTTCCTGTGGACTAAGTTTGCTTTCACGCTCGTATACATCGTTTGCTCTTAATGCAGAGTCGCATATCACTACAGTTTCAAAGTAGTTTTGATCGGCAATGTCTTGTGCTAATGATTCTGCTACGACAGCAGGATCTACATAGGCATATCCTATTACTCTTTTGGTCTCCAGATTATAGTTGCCGTTTCTGGGCTTTTTCTCTTCCGTTATCAGCTTGTTGTCGGGCGTAGTTGTTGAATTGTTTACAATCCCTATTCTCCGGAAACTGGAGGGGAAAGTCAGTTCGGCTGGTTGCAGATAGTCAATAGAAATTTGCTCTAAAGTTTGGCAACTTCCTAAGATGACAAGAAGCAGGAGCAGAATCCCTGTTATTGATAGGCTAGCCTTTCTCATAGCACTAATCTTTTTTGTTATAAGACAAAGATATTGTTTTTTTGCATGATAAAGAAAGCCCCAAACAGTTTTTTACCATTTGGGGCTTTTCTTATTTCGTTATTAAACAAATTTGTAGCGAAGAAGCGTTTTTTATAAGCATCTTCGTTTTCAGTATTTTTGTTTAAGCATTGCGTCCGTGACAGTTCTTATATTTTTTGCCGCTTCCGCATGGACATGGATCGTTGCGTCCGATTGTCTTTTCAGCTCTGATCGGTTCGCGTTTGGGCTGTTCGCGAGTGTCCTGACGGGCAGCAGCCTGTTGGTTCGGGTCATTCAGATCTTGTTTCTGTTCGCGGTATTTGCTCATGTCATGACGTTGTTCAGGAGCAGCCTGACGTACTTCTACTCGACGTGCTTCTTGGTTATCAGCAGGTGCTTCCTGTACAGGAATCTGACCACGCATCAGGATAGATACGGTTTGATTGTTGATCTTGTTCACCATCGTGTCGAACAGGTTGACTGACTCCAGCTTGTAAATCAACAGCGGATCTTTCTGTTCGTAGCTTGCGTTTTGTACAGAATGCTTCAGTTCATCTAATTCGCGTAAGTTTTCTTTCCATGCTTCGTCGATAACGTGCAGCAGGATTGATTTCTCGAACGATTTTACCACTTCTTTACATTCTGATTCGTATGCGGCTTTCAGGTTGCATGAGATGTTGTACATGCGCTTACCGTCGGTGATAGGAATCAGGATGTTTTCATACATGTGTCCCTGATTTTCGTACACTTGCTTGATTACAGGATTGGCAATCTGTGCCAAACGTTCAGTCTTGCGTTTGAAGTTCTCCATTGCAATAGAGAATGCTTTTTCGGCCAGCTTGTCTTTCTTTTCGTTTTTGAATTCCTCTTCGCTGAAGGGGCATTCCATGGCCAGTGTCTGAAGCATTTCCATCTTGCAGCCTTCGAAATCGTTGTTTTCGATGGCGTTTGCACAGCGATCCCAAATCATGTTGACGATATCCATACCGATACGTTCACCCATTAGGGCATGGCGACGTTTGGTGTAGACTACTGTACGTTGTTTGTTCATTACGTCGTCATATTCCAACAAACGCTTACGAATACCGAAGTTGTTCTCTTCTACCTTCTTCTGAGCGCGCTCGATAGAGTTGGAAATCATCTTGTGCTCAATCATTTCGCCTTCTTGGAAGCCGAGCTTATCCATTACGCTTGCAATACGGTCGGAAGAGAACAGACGCATCAGGTTGTCTTCCAATGACACAAAGAATACTGAAGAACCCGGGTCTCCCTGACGACCTGCACGACCTCGTAACTGGCGGTCTACACGGCGTGACTCATGGCGTTCTGTACCGATAATGGCAAGACCACCGGCTGCTTTTACTTCAGGGCTCAGCTTGATATCCGTACCACGACCTGCCATGTTGGTAGCAATGGTCACCGTACTGCTTTGTCCGGCTTGTGCAACGATGTCTGCTTCTTTCTGGTGCAGTTTAGCGTTCAATACGTTGTGGGGTATTTTACGCATGGTCAGCATCTTACTCAGCATTTCCGAGATTTCGACAGAGGTAGTACCCACCAATACGGGGCGTCCGGCCTGTACCATCTTTTCGATCTCTTCGATTACGGCTTTATATTTTTCGCGTTTTGTTTTGTAAACGCGGTCGTTCATGTCTTTGCGGGCAATCGGGCGGTTGGTCGGGATTACTACTACGTCCAGCTTGTAGATGTCCCAGAATTCACCTGCTTCCGTTTCGGCTGTACCGGTCATACCCGACAGCTTGTGATACATACGGAAGTAGTTCTGCAGGGTAATCGTTGCAAATGTCTGTGTGGCAGCTTCCACTTTTACACGTTCCTTTGCTTCGATAGCCTGATGCAGTCCGTCTGAGTAGCGGCGGCCTTCCATGATACGTCCTGTCTGCTCGTCTACAATCTTCACCTGTCCGTCTATCACTACATATTCGTCGTCTTTTTCGAACATGGTGTATGCTTTCAGAAGCTGGTTGATGGTATGTACACGTTCCGACTTGATGGCATAATTGGTGAGCAGTGCATCCTTCTTTTGCAGCTTTTCTTCTTCTGTAAGTCCGGGGACGTTTTCCAGTTCGGAAAGCTGTGCGGCAATATCCGGCAGAACAAACAGAGTTGAGTCTTCAGAATTCCCGGTGATCAGGTCGATACCTTTATCTGTCAGGTCTACACTGTTCAGCTTTTCATCGATGACGAAGTACAATGGGTCTGTCACCTCATGCATACGTTTGTTATTCTGCTCCATGTAGATCTCTTCGGTTTTCAGCATACCAGCCTTGATACCCTGTTCACTAAGGAACTTGATCAGAGCCTTATTTTTCGGTAATGCCTTATGACTTCTGTATAGGGCAAGGAATCCTTCTTCCACCTCTTTTTTGTCTTCCGAAGCAATCAGTCTCTTGGCTTCTGTCAGATATTTGGTTGCCAATCCTTTCTGTGCTTCTACCAGACGCTCTACCAGCGGGCGTAATTGCTCGAACAGTTGGTCGTCTCCCTTGGGCACCGGACCAGAGATGATCAGCGGAGTACGGGCATCGTCAATCAATACCGAGTCTACCTCGTCCACAATGGCATAGTTGTGCTGACGTTGTACGAGGTCTTTCGGGCTGATGGCCATGTTGTCGCGCAGATAGTCGAAACCGAATTCGTTGTTTGTTCCGAAAGTGATGTCGGCCATGTAGGCACGGCGACGTGCATCGGAGTTTGGCTGGTGTTTGTCGATACAGTCAACGCTCAATCCATGGAACATATAAAGTGGTCCCATCCATTCGGAGTCACGTTTTGCCAGATAATCGTTTACTGTTACCACGTGTACACCGTTTCCGGTCAGTGCATTCAGGAATACAGGCAATGTAGCAACAAGGGTTTTTCCTTCACCGGTTGCCATTTCGGCAATTTTACCCTTGTGCAGTACGACACCACCAAACAGCTGTACATCGTAGTGTACCATGTTCCATGTAGTTTCGTTTCCACCTGCTACCCAATGGTTCTGGTAGATTGCTTTGTCTCCCTCGATGCGTACGAAGTCTTTAGTGGTGGCAAGCTGACGGTCGAAATCGGTTGCTGTCACTACTATTTCTTCATTTTCAGTGAATCGTTTGGCAGTTGCCTTTACTATAGAAAAAGCTACGGGCAGAACATCGTCCAATGCTTTTTCGTATTTTTCCAGAATCTCTTTTTCTATTTTATCTATCTTGTTGAATACCTCTTCGCGGTCTTCCAATTCCAGACTCTCTATGCTTGCTTTCAGTTCTTCTACTTTTGCCCGTTCGGCGCTTGCTGATTCGCGTATGTATTTTTTCAGTTCCTCAGTCTTTGCACGCAGAGCGTCGTTGTCCAATGCTTCAATAGCCGGATAAGCAGCCTTTATCTTGTCTACCCACGGCTTGATTTCTTTCATATCACGGGTAGATTTGTTCCCGAAGATTGAACTTAAAAATTCAGTAAATCCCATTTGTATTGTTATGTTTATTGTTATCGGATAAATTTAAATTTTGCACAAAGTTACACTATTTTTCTGAGTTTTAAGCAAATCCGAAGATTTACCTGATCTCTGTAAGGGGAGCGGCACTGCATGCGTTAGGAGCACGGATGCGCATGAAGTGGGTTAGTGTAGGTGCAAGATGGTCGATGGTGACCGGAGTCTCTATGACAGAAGGTTTCACCGAATATCCCATGAAAATCAGTGGGGAAGGGATATACGAGTGGCGGATAACCTTGCTGCTGTTGGTGTCTTCATTGACAACACTCCATCCGGGCAGTACATCGATCAGCAGGTCGCCCGAGCGTTGGCGATGGAAACCGTTTCTTATTTTTTCCATTTTGGGGCTCCATGATCCCAGCAGAAGCCTGCGGGCGGAATAAGCTTCGTTCACTCCGCTGAACTGTACAAGAAATTCTGCAGCTTTTTCCTGTACGTCTGCCAGATTCAGCCCTTTATTCTCCAGTAGCTTATGATTCAGATAAATCTGCTGTCCGTGATAGGTTTCCACATATTTTCCATCGCCATAGGTAGCCATCAGATACATGTTCAGCAGTGCGGCGCAGCGGTTCAGATGAAACTCTCCTGTGGGGATTTTATATAGTCCCGAGTCGGTAGACTCGCTGTCGGTATATCCGGTAGAGGTGATGAAAAGCAGTACATTCTGCAATCCTACTTTCTGGTCGAGCATATCCAGCAATGCGGCTATGCAATGGTCGAGACGGACATACGCATCCTGAATTTCCATCGCACATTCCTGCACGGTTTTATGTTCGTAGTTTCCGGCATAATATGTCAGGGCAAGCAAATCGGTAATGTTGTCTGTTCCCAAAGCTCCTTTTTCCAGCGCTTCCTGTGCCATTGTGTTTATCTCTTCGTTGGCAAGAGGGCTGGTTATGAATTTGCGGAATTTGTTTACCCGGTCTTCGTCGAACTTATATTTGAATGTCTCTTCTCTCCAGTCTGGCAGAAAAGTGTACATCATTTTGGGGAATGTCGCTTCCCATACCATATCGGAAATGCGGAAGTCGACAGAGCGGCTGTCGTTATAAAGGCTGGCCCATAGCGGGAACTCGCCGTAGAAGGTTGTGCCGCTCCATTTTCCTGTATTGGGATTGAGCCAAAGTGCTGCATTGGCGGCATGACCTGCTGAGAAGATAGCAGCATCGCGGAACGGAGCGATTGCATATACAATAGCCTTACCTTGAGTGGCTATTTTCAGCTCATCGGCAATGGTCGAGGTCAGAAGTTTGGTTGGTGCGGATGTCTTGTCACCATAATATGCCATATAGGCAGAATCGTCGGTACTGTTTGTCAGTCGTAGAGTCGACGGATCCATCCATCTGTTGGCTATGATGCCGTTGACCGATGGTGTTGTACCTGTATAGATTGCAGCAATGGCCGACGAACGGTCGGGGTTACTGAATGTATATTGGGTATTGCGGAATACTCTTCCTTCTTTCCACAGTCTTTTGAAGCCTCGTTCGCCGTAGAGGGAGGAAAATGCTTCCAGATAGTCTGTGCGTAGCTGGTCGATAGTCAGACCTACCACCAGTTTAGGAGCGGTGGGTACAGTCTGTGCCTGTAGCCCTGTGAATGTTAGTACGGTAATTAAGGAAGTCAGTAGCCCTTTCATGCTTTCTTTCTGTAAGTTATAATTAGGTTGCTTGCCGAGCGTATCAGCAAACAGAGTGCCAAAGGTACAATGGCTGGTTCAAATTCCTGTGGTATGAGCCGGAAAAAGGCTATAAATAATGTTAAAACCACAGCGTTTGCTGCCAGATACCAGCATTTCTTCCCTTTTCGTATGCAGTTGATGGTGTAAGGGAGGAAAAACAGGTGTCCCGGATGGAAGACAAACAATACATAGTTACGGTCCACTGTGGGGTGGGACGAAAACAGTGCAAGAAAAGCGAGGATACATCCTGAAAGCCCCGCAACGGCAAACAGCAACAGATCAAACGGCCAGCAGCCTTTTCTTCTCTGGATGTCTTTCAATGTCTGGAAGATGCAGATCAGCAGCAATAGCAGAGCTACTGCGAAGGGAGTGAACTTTTCCGTGCCAGTCTCTTCCTGCGGCTCTTGTTCGAACAGAGTGATGGTGGATGCAACAAGCGGATGGCTGCCCTCGTTGGTTTCTATGGCAGTTTTAGCAAATGCTTCTTTCAGGTATTCGGGCACAAACATCATCTGCTCGTTTGTAACGGGCTGGTCTGCCTCTACTCCAAGACAGAGGTTGAAACCGAAACGTGCCCATGAATGTCCTTTGGTAAACCGGTAAACGATGTCGCGGAAGCTTACAGGCTCCTGCTCCAGGTCGGGATAAACCACCGTCCCGTCGATGCTCTCTTTTATCTTGTCGCGCGGTCGTGTCGCACAGTTGTCATAAAAGAAGTTGTAGCGGTACATGCGGTTCTCCGGGCGATAATTTTCTTCCAGCAAGCCAATCAACTTTGCTTTCTCTTCGCGTGTCAGGTTGAGTGTCTGTTGCCAGACGCTGCGATTGCTCATCATGTATTCGCTTATAAAACTGTCGTAATCTTCAGCCCCGAGCATATAGTCTGTTTCTCCAAGTGCAAACCGTAAGGCAAAGTTTGGAGTACGGAAGCTGAACAGGCCGTAGTTGAATACAACATCAATTCCCCGCTTTGGCTCTTCGTATCGGATGGCTGTATGTCCGAACAGTGAATACAGCTCTTCTCCCGGCGAACAGGTCAGCAGACTGATACGCACGGAGTCGTCCGTTTCGGATGTCTGCCCGTAAGTCGTAGGCAGGAACAGGAGCAGGAATAGTATGACGGCGATGATATGTTTCATTACACAATGGCTTGTTTTATTTTCGGGAGGCGAAGGTACGAAGAATATTTCGATTTTTGAAGTCTCTTCCAACTCTCTTCCTCGAAAGACTCTCCAAGTCCCTCCATCTTTCATTTTCCCTTGGGGGAGATTAAGAGGGGGATTTACTTTACTTTTCTTTTCTTTTCTTTGTGGGATAAATGTAACATTTTGGGGTTTAAATGTTACATTAATTCCTTTTTATTTACATTTTATGCTGTCTTTTTATTGTTGTATTTATTTGAATTTCAATGTGCTAATATCTATATTCTGGGCGTGGGGTTGAAAAATGCAGAAATCGGGCTTACGAAGGGGGTAGGATATGGGGGGGTAGTCACTTGTGTTGGCTCACCTTTGCTGTCGTGTCAGCTAACCTTTGCCAACGTGAGCCGTAACCTTTCCCAACAGGTTGGCTCACCTTTGCCAACAATAATCTGTTTTATCAATATTGCGATGTGTATTTAATGATTGATTGTTTCATTTTGTTCTGTATTGGTGTTTTTTCGTGATAAAATGAATTATTAACGGTTTGTTTTTATTTAATCTATTAATATTTTATTTGTAGTTGATAATATGTAAGTAAAACATATATTTTGCTTTTCATATTGCTTTATATTTGCAAATGAAAAATACAAAATGAAAGTATATATTTTATTTGTATGTCATAAAGATATATGTTGCGCAACGGTCGAGAGAGTGAATAATAGGTTAAAGCTTAAAATGAAATGTAATGAGACAAATGATTTTTAAAACGGTGATGTTCACCATGTTAGGAATTGCTTCTGTGAGCGTAAGTGCAAATGAGTCTTTTGAAGCCTCGGTAGGCGGAAGTTTGGTGAGTGCTTATGTATGGCGTGGCCAGGAATTGGGTGGATTTAGTGTTCAGCCGACTGCCTCAGTGTCGTGGAAAGGATTTTCTCTGACAGCTTGGGGGTCTGTAGGCTTAAAAGAGACAGAGGATATCGGTGGATCATTTTCTGACGCAAAAGAGTTTGATCTGACGTTAGGGTATGCTTATGAAGGTTTTTCTATATCGGTTACTGATTACTGGTTTAATTGTGCATACAACAATTATTCGGGTGAGGCTATTTCCGGTGATTATTTTCATTATGGAAGTAGAAGTACCAGTCATGTTTTTGAGGCGCAGATAGGTTATGACTTCGGCTTTCTTGCAGCAAACTGGTATACGAACTTTGCAGGAAATGATGGCTTGAATAAAGATGGCAAACGGGCTTATTCGTCTTATTTCTCATTGGCTGCTCCGTTCTCATTTGCGGGATTGGACTGGAAGGCAGAGGTGGGCGCTACTCCTTGGGCTACAACCTTTTATAATGGCGGAGCCAGCCGTTTTGAAGTCTCGGAGATTAGTCTGAAAGCCATGAAGACTATCAAGATGACCAAATCGTTTTCGTTGCCATTGTCGGCAAAAGTGGCTTTGAATCCTGCTACAGAGGGGGCATATTTTGTTCTAGGGTTGGATTTGTAAAGATGTGATTGTGTAAAAGTTTGTTTCTGGATATACATAAAAATATAAGAGTTATGAAAAAAATTGAAGCAATTATCAGACGTACAAAGTTTGAAGATGTAAGAGACGCTCTTCTTGCGGCAGATATCGAATGGTTCTCCTATTATGATGTACGCGGAATTGGCAAGATGCGCGAAGGCCGTATTTATCGTGGAGTTGTATACGACACAAGCATTATCGAACGCATCTTGGTATCAATCGTTGTGAGAGAAAAGAATGTTGAGAAAACAATAAAAGCTATTTGCGACGCTGCTTATACGGGTGAAATTGGCGATGGACGTATTTTCGTAATTCCTGTTGAAGATGCTATTCGCATACGTACCGGTGAACGTGGTGATATCTCACTCTACAATGCAGAACAGGAAAAATGAAATAAAGTCGAGAAATACTCAGTATAAATATTTAAATGTAAACAAATATGAAAACAGATAGATTTTATGCCGTTAGTGGATGGTGGCGAAGAGGAGTAGTGAGTCTGGTAACTTTACTTCCGTTGTCGGCTTTTGCTCAGGATACGACAGATATATCAGCTTTAAGTACGAGTGTAATGGATCTGGTTGCGGGACTTGATACTGTATGGATGTTGTTGGCAGCCATGTTGGTGTTCTTTATGCAACCGGGATTTGCACTTGTGGAGGCTGGCTTTACACGTGCAAAGAATACAACCAATATATTGATGAAAAACTTTGTGGATTTCATGCTGGGTTCACTTTTGTTCTGGATTGTTGGTTTTGGACTGATGTTTGGAATAGGAGGTTTTGCAGGAATGCCCCATCTGGGTGATCTTGATACAATGGAAAAGATTATTGGTAATGGACTTCCCATTGAAGGATTTCTGATTTTTCAGACCGTTTTTTGTGCAACTTCTGCTACTATCGTCTCTGGTGCGATGGCCGAACGTACCAAATTTTCCATGTATTTGATTTATACCATTGCTATCAGTGTGTTGATTTATCCGGTCTCTGGTCATTGGACATGGGGAGGAGGCTGGCTTTCCGATGTTAGTGAAGGATCTTTTATGCAAAGTCTTTTTGGGTATGGATTTCATGACTTTGCCGGTTCTACTGTTGTTCACTCAGTCGGTGGCTGGATTGCACTGGTTGGTGCCGCCATTTTAGGACCTCGTATTAGTAAATATGCAAAGGATGGAAAGTCAAAGGCTATTCCGGGGCATAACCTGACATTAGCTACTTTGGGGGTATTTGTGTTGTGGTTTGGTTGGTTTGGATTCAATCCGGGATCTCAATTGGCAGCATCGACCGAGGCTGACCGTGTAGCCATTTCTCATGTATTCCTTACTACAAATCTTGCTGCTTGTGCAGGTGGTGTATCTGCTCTGTTGCTGAGCTGGATGAAATATGGAAAGCCTTCTTTGTCACTTACGCTCAATGGAATCTTGGCCGGCTTGGTTGGTGTGACTGCCGGATGTGACTTGGTGACTCCTTTGGGGGCAGCTGTTATCGGACTGATATGTGGTGTTGTAATGATTTATGCAGTAGAGTTCATCGATCATAAGCTTAAGATAGACGATCCTGTTGGAGCAAGCTCAGTACATGGAGTATGTGGCTCTTTAGGTACAATTCTTACAGGTTTCCTTGCGGTTGACGGCGGTGTGTTCTATGGCGGTGGTTTTGGTTTTCTCGGCGCACAGATTTTTGGAGTAATTGTTGTTGGTGCTTGGGCAGCATTTATGGGCTGGCTGATTTTTACGTTGCTCAATAAGTTCTTTGGACTTCGTGTTGGTAAGAGGATTGAGGAAGAAGGATTAGACGTATACGAACATGGAGAGTCTGCCTATAACTAAAACTGGGTGAAATGTAGAATGGTTTGAAATATAAGTAGATAAAACGCAGGTTGACGCGAAATTATTATAAGTAATTATGTGTTAATCTGCGTTCTAATTTTTATGTAATCTTGTGATTTGTATAGTATAGGTATATTTATATTAAACTAATTTTTAGATTTATCTGAATGCAGGAGGAAATTACTTTTTCCACTTCCTCTTGGTGATAAATTCTGATTTATGTCTAAATTTGCGCCCGCAAAAAGCAAAGAAACATTGAATTTAATTATCGACATAGGAAATACGATGGCGAAGGTGGCACTGTTTGACGGTGATCAGATGGTGGAAATGCTGACCGATTCCAATGAGTCGCTGGAATGTTTGTCGTCTCTTTGCAGAGATTATCCGGTGGAGCAGGGAATTGTTGCCACAGTGATAGATCTGAACGAACAGGTACTGTCCCAGTTGTCGGACCTGACTTTTCCGCTGTTGTGGCTCGACCATCGTACTCCGTTGCCTGTTGTCAATCTGTATGAAACGCCCGAAACTTTGGGGTACGACCGGATGGCTGCCGTGGTGGGAGCCAACGACCGGTTTCCCGGCAGGGATATTCTGGTGATAGATGCGGGGACGTGCATTACCTACGAGTTTATCGATGCTAAAGGACAATATCACGGAGGAAATATCTCACCCGGTATGCAGATGCGTTTCAAGGCATTACATCGCCAGACTGGGCGTCTTCCATTGGTAAGTGCCGACGGTCGCCGTCTCCAGATGGGGAGGGATACAGAGACTGCTATCCGCGCCGGAGTGTTGAAAGGTATAGAATACGAGATAACAGGGTATATTGATGCCATGAGGCATAAATATCCTGAACTTTTGGTTTTTTTAACGGGAGGCGATGAATTTTCTTTTGATACGAACGTAAAAAGTATCATCTTTGCAGATAGATTTTTAGTGTTGAAAGGATTAAATAGAATTTTAAACTATAATAATGGTAAGATTTAGATACACCCTTTGTGCGTTCTTGCTTATGATGCTTACCGGCATGGCAGTTGCTCAAAACAATACAAACTCACCTTATACACGATACGGTCTTGGCGATTTGTCCGATCAGTTTTTTGGAAATAGTAAAGCAATGGGAGGCATTGCTATCGGATTGCGCGATAATGCGCAGATCAATCCGGTGAATCCGGCCTCTTATACTGCTATCGATACCTTGACTTTCTTGTTTGAAGGAGGAGTCACTCTGCAGAATATGAACCTTTCCGGAGGTGGTGTGAAGCAGAATGCCAAGAATTCCAGTTTTGATTATTTGGCCATGCAGTTCCGGTTGCGTCCGTGGATGGCAATGAGCGTCGGATTACTCCCTTTCTCTAATGTAGGGTATTCGCTGTCTGACACTCAGACTACAGAAAACGGTTTACAGTATAGCCGTAGCTTTAGTGGCGACGGAGGAACGCATCAGTTATACGCTGGTTTGGGATTCAAGATATTGAAGAATTTTTCTGTTGGAGCCAATGTCTCTTATTTCTGGGGTGATATAACCCGCAGTAGAAGTGTATATTATCCTCAAACGTCGAGTTCTTATTCTTATCAACAAGCCACTCAGTTGTCAATATCTGATTATAAATTGGATTTTGGTGCGCAATATACGCAGCAGCTGGATAAAAAAAACAGCCTGACTATCGGTGCGGTTTTTTCTCCTAAAAAGAATTTGAAGAATGATTATCTGGTGGAAACACAGACCAGCTCGATCAGCAGTCAGGAGTTGGATGCAGAAATATCATTACCAACCAGCTTTGGAGTCGGAGTGTCTTATAATTATGACAAACGTTTGACTGTAGGCGTTGATTATAGTCTGCAAAAATGGTCGTCTGCCAATAACTCTCTTGCTGTAGACGATCAGGACCTGCTCGAAAATTTTAGACAGACGTATTCGTATACCGACCGTTCTAAAATATCATTAGGAGCAGAGTTCATTCCTAATTTGATGGGACGTACTTATTTGGCTCACGTGAAGTATCGTTTGGGTGCATACTATTCAACTCCATATTATAAAATTAATGGTAAGGATGCTGCCAGTGAATATGGAGTGACTGCGGGATTTGGTTTTCCAATGCTTCATTCACGCTCTATTTTGAGTCTGACAGGACAGTTCGTTCGTGTCAAGGGCAAAGAAAGTGGAATGATTGATGAGAATATATTCCGGATCTGTATTGGAGTTACCTTCTGCGAACGCTGGTTCTCCAAATTCAAGGTGGAATAAGATGATACAAAAGAGAGAATTGAAACATAAATACTAACAACTAAAAATTTAGATACAATGAAATTAAAAACACTTGTGGCTGTGTTGCTCGTTTCTGCAGGAACGACTACTGTAATGGCACAGGATGATACTAATTGCAATTCGAACAGTAGTATTTCACATGAAGCTGTACGTGCCGGAAATTTTAAGGATGCATATTTACCTTGGAAGGCTGTACTGGAAAACTGTCCGACACTACGTTATTATACATTTACTGATGGATATAAACTCCTGAAGGGTCTGATGACTCAAATTAAGGATAAAAACAACCCTGAATATCAGAAGTATTTTGATGAGTTGATGAATACACACGATCTTCGCATTAAATATACTCCTGAGTTTCTGGCAAAGGGTACTAAGGTGTCTTCTGCCGACGAGGCTTTGGGTATCAAGGCTGTAGATTATATAGCTTTCGCTCCGAAGATCGATGTAAATCAGGTGTATCAATGGCTCAGCCAGTCTGTTAATGCTGTGAAAGGCGAGTCACAGGCTGCAACGCTGTTCTATTTCTTGCAAATGTCATTGGAGAAGTTGAAGGCTGATCCGACTCATAAAGAGCAGTTTATTCAGGATTATCTGGCTGCTTCAGAATATACGGAAATGGCGATTGCTGCAGAAACAAAAGAACCTGTGAAAAAACAGTTGCTTGCCATTAAGGAAAATCTGGATGCTTTGTTTGTAAATAGCGGTACTGCCGATTGCGAATCATTGCAATCTATTTATGGAACAAAAGTGGAGGAAAACAAGGCTAACTTGGAGTTCCTGAAAAAGGTGATAGACATAATGAAAATGCTGAAGTGTACAGAAAGTGAAGTTTACTTCAAGGCTTCTGCTTATGCTTACGAAATAGAAAAGACTCCGGAAGCAGCTGTAGGTTGTGCTTATATGTCTTATAAGAAAGGTGATGTTGAAACTGCTGTGAAATATTTCGATGAGGCTATCGAACTGGAACCGGATAATGCCAAGAAAGCAGAAAAAGCATATGCAGCAGCAGCTGTGCTGGCTTCGAACAAGAAACTTTCTGATGCCAGAAGCTATTGCCAGAAAGCCATTGGATTCAATAAAAACTATGGTGCTCCTTATATCCTGATTGCTAATTTATATGCTTCCAGTCCTAATTGGAGTGACGAGGCTGCATTGAACAAATGTACATATTTCGTTATTATTGACAAGCTGCAGACTGCAAAGAGTGTTGATCCTTCTGTAGCTGAGGAAGCAAACAAATTGATCAGTACGTATTCTGCACATACTCCAGAGGCTAAAGATCTCTTTATGCTGGGTTATAAAGCCGGCGATCGCATTACGGTTGGCGGTTGGATTGGTGAGAGTACAACGATTCGTTAATCTTTATGTCGCAAGCATACACAACTCGCTTGTCGCGAAAAAATATGGGCATAACAATTATCCTTGGGGTAATTGTTATGCTTCTTTTATTCCCTTCCTGTGGCGGACGGAAAAATAGCATAGGGGCTGCTATCACAGAACGTGATTCGCTGCCCATGATGCAGACCACCGGAGTGACTACATTTATTTCTGATTCGGGAGTGACGCGCTATAAAGTCATTACGGAAGAGTGGCTGGTGTATGACCGGCGTAACCCTTCGTATTGGGCTTTTGAGAAAGGTGTCTATCTGGAACAGTTTGACTCGGTGTTCAACATTGAAGCGAGCATAAAGTCTGATACAGCTTATTATTACGACAAAACAAAGCTGTGGAAATTGATGGGGCATGTGGATATAGAAAACCGGAAGGGGGAACGTTTTAATACAGAATTGCTGTATTGGAACCAGACAACGAAGAAAATTTATACAGATAGGTTTATTCGTATTCAACAGCCCGACCGTATTATACATGCGCATGGCTTTGATTCTAATGAACAGCTGACTCAATATACCTGCCGCAATATCGACGGTATTTTTTATGTTGATGAAGATGGGGCAAATGCAGAGCCACAGGGAACAGCACCATTGGCTGAACCAGACTCTTTGCAAACGGATTCTGTAAAATAGCTATGGATATTTATTTATCTTTGATTATAACGATGGCTTTCTCTGCTTTCTTTTCGGGAATGGAGATAGCTTTTGTCTCTGTAGATAAGTTGCGCTTTGAGATGGAACGTAAAGATGGCATTACTTCACGTATTCTTTCTATCTTTTTCAGACATCCCAACGAATTTATCTCTACAATGTTGGTTGGTAACAATATTGCTCTGGTTATCTATGGTATTCTGATGGCGCAGATTATTGGTGATACCATATTGGTCTCTGTTATTGAAAACCATTTCTTTGTGGTGTTGGCTCAGACTGTTATTTCTACATTGATTATTTTGGTAACCGGAGAGTTCCTTCCGAAAACGTTGTTTAAAATCAATCCTAATGTAGCCTTGAATGTGTCGGCTGTCCCTCTTTTCATTTGTTATGTAATCTTGTATCCTATCTCAAAACTTTCTTCTGGGTTATCTTATTTCTTCCTGTTCCTGTTTGGCGTGAAGGTGAATAAAGAGGTCTCTGACAAGGCTTTCGGTAAGGTCGATTTAGATTATTTTGTACAAAGTGGTATTGAAAGTGCTGATAGCGAAGAGGAACTGGATACAGAAGTGAAGATATTTCAGAATGCTCTTGATTTTTCTAATGTCAAAATACGGGATTGTATTGTCCCCCGTACAGAGATTGTTGCAATTGATTTGACAGCTTCGCTGGATGAGCTGAAAAGCCGTTTTATAGAGTCGGGCTTGTCTAAAATAATTGTTTATGATGGGAATATCGACAATGTAGTGGGATATATTCATTCATCCGAGATGTTTCGCGATCCGGAGAATTGGCACAATAATGTGAAGACAGTTCCGATTGTGCCCGAAACTATGTCTGCCAGTAAGCTGATGAAACTGTTTATGCAGCAGAAGAAGACAATAGCTGTAGTTGTAGATGAATTTGGCGGGACTTCCGGAATTGTATCTTTGGAAGATTTGGTAGAAGAAATTTTTGGAGATATTGAGGATGAGCACGACAGTACTTCTTATGTCTGCAAACAGATTGGCGATCATGAATATGTACTTTCTGCACGGTTGGAAATAGAAAAAGTGAATGAGGCTTTTGGATTGGAGTTACCTGAATCTGATGATTATTTGACTATTGGTGGGCTGATACTGCATTATTATCAAAGTTTTCCCAAGCTCCATGAAGTGGTCAATATAGATTGCTACCAGTTTAAAATTGTCAAGGTCACCGCTACTAAGATTGAACTGGTGCGTTTGAAAGTAGTGGAATAAGTTAATTGAATATGAATTTTTTTGCTAATAAATAGATGCTTATTTGCATTTTTTGTATCTTCGTGCGCTAAAATAGTAATAGTAAAGAAATAATAAACATAAATCGTATTAATAAAAATGGCAACATTACAAAAAATTAGGTCGAAAGGACCTTTATTGGTGGTTGTGATTGGCTTGGCTCTTTTCGCTTTTATTGCGGGAGATGCATGGCAAGTGATGCAGCCACACCAGGTACAGGATGCTGGTGAAGTAGATGGAGAGTCTATTTCTGCACAAGACTTTCAGAAAATGGTTGAAGAATATACCGAAGTGATTAAACTTTCACGTGGTATAACTTCGCTGAATGATGAGCAAATGAGCCAGCTGCGTGATGAAGTGTGGAACAACTATGTGAATAATAAGCTGATTGAAAAAGAAGCTGAAAAACTTGGTCTTACAGTTTCTGCTGCTGAGATTCAGGATATTTTGAATGCAGGAGTACATCCTTTATTGCAGCAGACTCCTTTCCGCAATCCTCAGACAGGACGCTTTGACAAGGATATGCTGAACAAGTTTTTGGTAGAATATGCTAAAATGGATGTAAACCAATTGCCGTCTCAGTATGCTGAGCAATATACTGCTACATATAAATTCTGGTCGTTTATTGAAAAACAGTTGGTTCAGACTCGTCTTTTACAGAAGTATCAAGCATTGGTGGCAAAGTCGCTTCTCTCTAACCCTGTAGAGGCACAAAATGCATTTGATGCAAATGCTAATCAGTATGATTTGCTGATGACTGCTATCCCTTATTCTTCTATAACAGATTCTACTCTGACTGTAAGCAATTCAGAACTGAAAGCTTTGTATGACAAAAAGAAAGAACAATTCAAGCAATATCAGGAAAGCCGTGATATTAAATATATTGACATACAGGTAACTGCTAGCGAAGAGGATAAAGCTGCTATCCAGAAGGAAGTAGATGAAGCAACAGCTCAACTGGCTAATGCAGACAATTATACCTCTTTTATCCGTTCTGTTGGTTCAGAGACTCCGTATGTAGATTTGTTCTATAATAAGAGTGCGTTCCCCTCTGATGTGGTAGCTCGTTTGGATTCAGTAGAAGTTGGTGCAATTTATGGACCTTACTACAATAGTGCCGACAATACAATTAATTCGTTTAAGTTGGTTGCTAAAACTACTGCTCCCGACTCTATCCAGTTCCGTCAGATTCAGGTTTATGCCGAAACTGCTGATAAAACGAAAGCATTGGCCGATAGTATTTATGATGCATTGAAAGGTGGAGCTAATTTTACAGATTTGGCTAAGAAATATGGTCAGACAGGCGACAGCCTTTGGTTAGCTTCTGCTCAGTACGAAGGTGCATTGATTGAAGGCGATAATCTGAAGTTTATTACTGCTGTTAATAATGCAAGTGTAAATGAACTCGTTAATCTGCCGATAGGACAAATGAATGTTATTCTTCAGGTGACTGATCGGAAAGCAGTGAAAGATAAATATAAAGTGGCTGTAGTAAAACGCGAAGTTGAGTTTAGTAAAGAGACTTATAACCGTGCTTATAACGATTTCAGTCAGTTTATTGCTGCTAATCCTACAGTAGAACAGATGGCTGCTAATGCTGAAGAAGCTGGCTATAAATTGCTCGACAGACGTGATTTGTATAGCTATGAACATACTATTGGCGGTGTGAGAGGAACTAAGGAAGCACTGAGATGGGTGTTCGAGAAGGCTGAACCGGGTGAAGTATCTGGATTGTATGAATGTGGTGATAGCGACCATATGTTAGTGGTAGGCTTGGTTGGTGTAAATCCGGAGGGATATCGCTCCGTAAACCAAGTACAAGAGCAGTTGAAAGCTGAACTTATAAAAGATAAGAAGGCAGAAAAAATTATGGCTGACATGAAGGCTGCAAATGCAACTTCTTTGGAACAGTATAAGGCAATGCCGGGTGCAGTGAGTGATTCGTTGAAACTGGTGACTTTCTCTGCTGCTGCATATGTTCCTGCATTGCGTGGAAATGAACCATTGGTTGGTGCTTATGCTTCTGTTGCCGAGATGAATAAAGTAAGTGCTCCTATAAAAGGTACTAATGGTGTATATGTGCTGCAAATGTATGCTAAAGATAAGATGAATGAGCAGTTTGATGCGAAAAAGGAAGAAGCTACATTGGTGAATATACATGCACGTATGGCTGGTCGTCTGATGAATGATTTGTACCTGAGGGCAAACGTGAAAGATAACCGTTATCTGTTCTTCTGATTTTTCAGAACTACATAGATTTTTTTGAATACAGGTCATTTGGAGTAATATGACTTTCATAACTCCAGATGGCCTGTATTTAATTTATTTATAACTTTTACAGTATTGCCTGCGTACTAATCGACTTTATTTCCTTACATTTGCAATAAAATAAGAAAAATAGAATGTCAAAAAGTCCCCTTTTAGGAATGACGCTTGTTGAATTGCAAGCTGTGGTGAAGAACTTGGGTATGCCGGAATTTGCAGCCAAGCAAATTGCGTCATGGATTTATGGCAAGAAAGTGACATCCATCGATGCAATGACTAATTTGTCATTGAAACATCGGGAACTGTTGAAAGAGACGTTTGAAGTAGGATGTTGTGAACCGGTAGATAAAATGTGCTCCTCTGATGGTACCGTGAAGTATCTATATCAGGTGGGTGAATCACATTTTGTGGAATCTGTTTATATTCCGGACGATGACCGTGCTACTTTGTGTGTATCTTCTCAGGTAGGTTGTAAAATGAACTGTAAGTTTTGTATGACAGGTAAACAAGGATTTACGGCTCAGCTGACCGCTAACCAGATTCTTAATCAGATACACTCATTGCCTGAACGAGATAAACTGACCAATATCGTGATGATGGGGATGGGAGAACCTCTTGATAATTTAGACGAAGTCTTGAAAGTCCTTCATATAATGACAGCTCCTTATGGATATGCTTGGAGTCCTAAGCGCATTACTCTTTCCTCAGTTGGACTGCGTAAGGGACTGCGTCGATTTATAGAGGAAAGTGATTGTCATCTTGCCATTAGTCTGCATTCTCCTCTTCCGTTGCAACGTGCTGAGTTAATGCCTGCAGAAAGAGCCTTCTCGATTACCGACATTATTGGACTGTTGAAAAATTATGATTTCAGTAAACAACGTCGTCTTTCATTTGAATATATTGTATTCAAGGGGGTAAATGATTCGCTTATGCATGCTAAGGAGCTGTTGAAGTTGCTTCGAGGTGTAGACTGTAGAGTGAATCTGATTCGATTCCATGCTATTCCCGGAGTCGATTTGGAAGGCGCTGATATGGAAACAATGACTCGTTTTCGTGATTACCTGACTTCACATGGATTGTTTACTACAATCCGTGCTTCCAGAGGTGAAGATATTTTTGCAGCTTGCGGCATGTTGTCTACTGCAAAACAAGAAGAAAATTCCAATCAATATAATATATAAACCGTTCATTATGAAAAAGTATGTTATTATCTATTTGAATATGCTTTTGGTGGCCTTTGTGGTCGCTTCGTGTTCTTTAAAAGGAGGACCAACCTCTAGTGGGCGTGCATATGAATTGTTAGTGGTAGCAGATGATGTTTGGGAACGTCCGGCTGGCCGTGCTTTGTATAATGTCCTTGATTCGGATGTACCGGGACTACCTCAGTCGGAACCATCTTTCCGTATCATGAGTACTTCTCCGAAGAACTTTGATTCGACTTTAAAGCTGGTTCGTAATATTATTATTGTTGATATTAAGAATATCTATTCTAAAGGTTCATTTAAATTTGCGAGAGATCTTTATTCTTCTCCACAAATCATATTGACTATTCAAGCTCCGGATGAAGAGGTTTTTGAGAAATTTGTGACGGAAAATAAGCAGATTATTATCGACTTCTTTACTCGTGCTGAAATGAATCGTCAGATAGTGACTTTGGAGAAAAAGCATAATAGCTTTATATCTCAGCGTGTTGACAGCCTTTTTGGATGTAAGATTTGGATTCCGAGAGAGTTGGGAAGGTATAAAACTGGTATCGATTTCTTTTGGGCATCTACAGATCGTGGAGCAGCCGACCAAAATTTCGTGATGTATTCATATCCTTATACTGACAAAAATACTTTTACGAAGGAATTTTTTGTACATAAGAGAGATTCTGTAATGAAGGCCAATATTCCGGGATATAAAGAAGGTGTATATATGGCTACTGATACGCTATTGACCGATGTAAAACCAATCAGCGTACATAAAAAATATGCTATGGAAGCTCGTGGGTTATGGCGTATGGAAGGTGACTTTATGGGCGGTCCTTTTGTGTCACATTCTCGTGTTGATGAAGTGAATCAACGGGTGATTACAGCTGAGGTATTTATATATTCGCCAGAGAAAATGAAGAGGAATCTGCTCCGACAAATGGAAGCATCGTTGTATACTTTGCAACTTCCGGGTGAATTGCAAGAAAAAGAAATACCTTTGGGAGTGATAAAAGAGACAGAACAAATAAAAAAATGACAAAATGGAAGGAGATAAAATAAGAATCGGTATTACACAAGGAGATATTAACGGTGTAGGATATGAAGTAATCTTGAAAACGTTCGCCGATCCGGTGATGTTCGATTTGTGTACTCCGATTATTTATGGTTCACCCAAGGTGGCTGCTTATCATCGTAAGGCATTGGATTTACCTACTAATTTTAGTATCATTAATTCGGCTTCCGAGGCAGTGAATGACCGTTTAAGTGTTGTAAATTGTACGGATGATGAAGTTAAAGTGGAATTTTCTAAACCTGATCCGGAATCGGGAAAGGCTGCTTTAGGGGCGTTGGAGCGGGCAGTAGAGGAATATCGTGCAGGGCTGATTGACGTCATTGTTACGGCTCCGATTAACAAGCATACTATTCATTCAGATAGCTTTTCTTTTCCCGGACATACGGAATACATTGAGGAACGCTTGGGCAATGGCTCCAAATCGTTGATGATCCTGATGAAGAATGATTTCCGTATGGCTTTGGTAACCACTCATATCCCAGTCAGAGAAATTGCAACGAGCATTACCAAAGAGTTGATAAAAGAAAAGCTGGCTATTTTTCATGATTGCCTGAAAAGAGATTTTGGTATTGGTGCACCTCGTATAGCTGTTTTAGCTTTAAATCCTCATGCTGGTGATGGAGGATTGTTAGGAATGGAGGAACAGGAAATTATTATTCCAGCAATGAAAGAAATGACCGAACAGGGTGTTTTATGTTATGGTCCTTATGCTGCTGACGGCTTTATGGGATCAGGAAACTATGCTCATTTTGACGGTATATTGGCAATGTATCATGATCAGGGATTGGCTCCGTTCAAGGCATTGGCTATGGATGATGGAGTAAATTATACCGCAGGATTACCTGTTGTTCGTACATCTCCGGCTCATGGAACTGCTTATGATATAGCAGGAAAAGGCATAGCAAGTGAGGACTCATTCCGTCAGGCTGTATATTTGGCAATAGATATATTCCGTAACCGTATGCGTGAGAAGATGATACACTCTAACCCTCTCAAGAAGCAGTATTACGAAAAACGGGATGATAGTGATAAATTGAAGTTGGATACTATAGAAGAGGAGAATTAAACTTCTAATGACACGAGCGGAGATACAACAAGTGAAACAACGTTTCGGTATTATTGGTAATACTGAAGCACTGTCACGTGCCATTGATGTTGCTATTCAGGTGGCACCTACAGATTTGTCCGTATTGATTACAGGAGAAAGCGGTGTAGGAAAAGAGAGTTTTCCGCAAATTATACATCAGTACAGCCGTCGTAAACATGGGCAATATATTGCAGTCAATTGCGGGGCAATCCCAGAGGGTACGATTGATTCGGAATTGTTTGGACATGAGAAAGGAGCTTTTACTGGTGCTATAGGTGAAAGAAAAGGTTATTTTGGTGAGGCAGATGGAGGTACGATTTTTTTGGATGAAGTGGGTGAACTTCCCATGCCTACACAAGCGCGTTTACTTCGTGTATTGGAGAGTGGAGAATTTATAAAAGTTGGTTCTTCAAAAGTTCAGAAGACAGATGTGCGCATTGTTGCTGCGACTAATGTCAATCTGACACAGGCAATAGCAGAAGGACGATTCAGGGAGGACTTGTATTATCGGTTGAATACAGTTCCTATCCAGATTCCTCCTCTACGTGAACGGGGAGAAGATGCTTTGTTGCTATTTAGAAAATTTGCTTCAGATTTTGCAGAAAAATATCGTATGCCGGCAATTCAGCTGACGGAAGATGCAAAGCAAGTGTTGTTGTCCTATCAGTGGCCGGGAAATGTGCGGCAGTTGAAGAACATAACAGAGCAGATTTCGATAATTGAAACAAATAGAGAAATAACAGCTGCTATTCTTCGTTCATATCTTCCTGATAATTTGCAGACACAACGTCTTCCGGCATTGATGGGAGCACGTGAGAATAAGCATTTTGAAAGCGAGAGAGAAATTCTTTATTCTGTTCTGTTTGATATGCGACAGGAAGTAGCAGAATTAAAGAAAATGGTGCATAATCTGATGGCCGAACGAACAGGACAGACAAATCAAGTAGTGACTACTCCTGTTGTAAGTCCCTCTCAACCGGTTGTGAATACGATAATTCATCCGGTTCAATCATCGGTTTGTAAAGATGATGATGATATTCAGGATACAGAAGAGTATATTGAGGAGTCTTTATCCTTAGATGACGTGGAGAAGGAAATCATACGGAAGGCATTGGAAAAACATCATGGAAAACGTAAAAGTGCAGCGAAGGATCTAAATATTTCAGAACGGACGCTTTATAGAAAAATAAAAGAATATGGACTTGAGTAAAAAGCTGATACGTATTTTTGCAATTGGCGTATTACCTATATTGGTGATTGCATGTACTGTTTCTTATAAATTTAATGGGTCTTCTATAAATTATGACAAGGTAAAGTCTATTTCGATAGCAGATTTTCCTATCAAATCGGAATATGTATATGCTCCATTGGCTACGAAGTTTAATGAGGATTTGAAGGATATTTTTATACGTCAGACTCGCTTAAAGATGTTGAAACCCAGTCAAAATGCAGATTTACAGATAGAAGGAGAGATCGTTGGGTATAATCAATATAATCAGGCAGTTTCGGCAGACGGTTATGCTTCAGAAACTAAACTGACAATAACAGTCAATGTACGGTTTGTAAATAATACCAATCATGCAGAAGATTTTGAACAACAGTTCTCAGCTTTTCGTACTTACGACTCCAGTCAATTGCTGACTGCTGTACAGGATAATCTGATTGCAGAAATGACCAAAGAAATAACAGATCAAATATTCAACGCAACTGTAGCAAACTGGTAAATTTCAATGACTTCTGCTAATATTCAACAATGGATCCAGCATCCGGAAATGCTGGATAGAAATACTTTGTACGAACTGCGTAATATGCTTGCGCGCTATCCTTATTTTCAATCACTGCGTTTGTTATATTTAAAAAATCTGTATCTTCTTCACGATAGCAGTTTCGGATCTGAACTCCGAAAATCGGTATTATATGTAGCAGACCGTCGTATGTTGTTTCATCTCATTGAGGGACAATCAATGTCTTTTACTTCAGCGGATGATAAAGCGATGGTGAAAACCTCATATAAAGAAGAGCCTAACGTTGATCGCACTTTGGCATTGATAGATGCTTTTTTGGCAACAGTTCCTGAAGAAACTGTCACTCAAAAGGACTTTGATTATTCAATAGCTTATCCTGCTTATTCGTTAGAGGATGTAAAAACAAGCGAGATGCAGGAGGAAGAAAGTCCCAAATTGAAAGGGCATGAATTAATTGACAATTTTATTGAAAAAAATGAAGAAGAAACCGCACTTTCAAAAATAGAAACCGAAAGCGAAGTTGATGTTGCTATTGTCCCTGAATCAAACGAAGATACCTGTGAAAAAGAAAAATCAGAGGAAGATGACAGCTGTTTCACCGAAACGTTGGCTAAAATCTATATCAAGCAGCGGAGATATTCAAAAGCACTTGAAATTATTAAAAAATTAAGTTTGAAATATCCAAAAAAAAATGCTTACTTTGCAGACCAAATTAGATTTTTAGAGAAATTGATTATTAACGCTAACTCAAAATAACAAAAAATGTATTTATTATTCATTATCTTAATGGTTGTTGCAGCCGTGCTGATGTGTTTTATTGTGTTGATTCAGAACTCAAAAGGCGGTGGTCTGGCATCTGGCTTTTCTTCATCAAACGCCATTATGGGTGTTCGCAAAACAACAGATTTTCTGGAAAAGACGACATGGGGACTGGCTGCCTTCATGGTTATCATGAGTGTTGCAACTGCTTATGTTGTTCCTTCTGAAAAGTCAAAGACTCAGGATGCTGTTATGGAACAAGCACAGAAAGAGCAACAAACGAATCCGTATAATTTGCCGGCGGGAACTAATGCTCCGAGTGCAGACGAGGCTACTTCTACTGAAGCAACTCCTGCAGAGGCAGCTCCTGCAGCTGAAACTACAGCTCCGGCTGAGACTCCTGCTCCGAAAGCTGAATAATTGCTGGGAGAAAAGAGAGATAGGAATCCTTGAAGATTTAAATATGGATTGTATGAACGTTGGGTGATTGTTATCCTTCGTTTATGCAATCCATATTTTTTATTTTATAGATTAAACTGATTTTCTCTGTAAAAACTATCTTTTTGTGAGGAGAGCAAATGATATTTCATTACCTTTGTTGGCTGTAACGGATTATTAACTACTTTTTGAATATATAAAGATGACAGAACAATTAAAACGAAGACTGAATGACTCTGCTTTATTACGATGGAGCGTTCTTGCGTTAGTCGCATTTACGATGTTGTGTGGCTATATTCTTACCGATGTCATGTCCCCTTTAAAGCCGATGTTGGAAAAGGAATTGCTGTGGGATAGTCTTGACTATGGTATTTTTACAAGTGCTTATGGCTGGTTCAATGTGTTTGCATTTATGCTGATTATCGGTGGAATTGTACTCGATAAGATGGGGGTACGTTTTACAGGTATGGGTTCATGTCTTCTGATGCTATTGGGCTGTGGGCTAAAATACTACGCCATATCCACTACTTTCCCTGCAGGCGAGATGCTGTTTGGCATGAAGATGCAAGTGGCATTGGCTGCTTTGGGATATGCTATTTTTGGAGTTGGTGTAGAGACTGCCGGTATTACGGTTTCAAAGATTATTGTAAAATGGTTTAAGGGTAAAGAAATGGCGTTGGCTATGGGAATGGAAATGGCGACTGCACGCTTGGGCACAATGCTGGCACTGGCTGTAACAGTACCTGTAGCTACTTTCTTTGGAGCGACTTCGGCTGATGGTGAATTTCATCCCAACATTCCGGCACCACTGCTGTTTTGTCTGATCATGTTGTGTATTGGAACCATTGCTTTCTTTATCTTTACTTTCTATGATCGGAAATTGGATGCATCTGCAGATGCTGAGGAAGAAAAGGAGGAGCCCTTCCGTATAAAGGATATTTGGTTGATCATTTCCAATAAAGGCTTCTGGCTGATTGCACTGTTGTGCGTCCTGTTCTATTCGGCAGTATTCCCTTTCCTGAAATATGCAACAGATTTAATGGTACAGAAGTATCATGTTGATCCGGAGTTGGCTGGTACTATTCCCAGTCTCTTGCCATTAGGAACGCTGTTCCTGACTCCTTTGTTCGGTAATGTGTACGACCGGATTGGTAAGGGAGCTACTTTGATGATTCTAGGTTCCTTCCTGCTGATTGTTGTACATGTAATGTTTGCATTACCGTTGCTGAATGTATGGTGGTTTGCTACAATTCTGATGATTATTCTGGGAGTAGGGTTCTCTCTGGTTCCTTCTGCCATGTGGCCTTCAGTTCCTAAAATTATTCCTGAAAAGCAATTAGGAACAGCATACGCATTGATCTTTTGGGTACAGAATTGGGGATTGATGGGTGTTCCTGCTCTGATTGGTTATGTGCTGAACGAGTATTGTAAGGGTGAGGTTGTTGATGGAATGCAGACTTATGATTATACCTTGCCAATGTGGATTTTTGCTGCCTTTGGCATTGCAGCCCTGCTGTTTGCTTTGTGGTTAAAAGCCGAGAACGCTAAAAAAGGCTATGGTCTGGAAGATGCTAATATTAAGAAATGAGTGTCGGAAGGAAGAAAATAAATCTGTTGGATACTGTTCCCTGTAGGAGCAGTCATATCACAACAGCGAAGGAAGGAGAGGAGATTGTTCTCTCCTTTCCTCGTTTCAAACGTGCATGGATGAACCGGTGGCTGCTACCTAAGGGCATGTCAAAGGAACTTCATGTGAGGCTTGAAGAACATGGCACGGCTGTATGGACATTGATTGACGGACAGCAGACCGTGCGTGAGATTATAGAAAAACTCGCAGACCACTTTGATAATGAAGTTGGCTACGAGTCTCGTATATGTACCTATCTGTTACAGTTACAGAAGGACGGATTTATTCAATTAAGGATGAAGAGTTGATAATGAAGCATTGTGTGTGCAGGCACAATGCTTCATTATTTCTTATCTGACAAGTTTTTCTTTCAGGAACTGCCCTGTATAGCTTGCGCCGCAGGCTGCCACTTCTTCGGGTGTTCCTGCTATGACCAGATTCCCTCCCTTGTCTCCACCTTCAGGACCGAGATCAATAACATAGTCGGCACATTTAATCACATCCATATTATGTTCGATGATGACAATGCTGTGTCCCCGCAGTATCAGTGCGTCGAAAGCTTCGAGCAGTTTCCTGATATCGTGGAAATGCAGTCCGGTAGTTGGCTCGTCGAATATGAACATTGTGGGGTCGGCTTTCTCCTGACTCAAATAGTAGGCCAGCTTTACGCGCTGGTTTTCACCTCCCGACAGTGTAGAGGACGACTGTCCGAGTTTGATATAGCCAAGCCCTACTTCCTGTAGTGGACGCAGCTTCTTGACAATCTTTTTCTGACCATGTTCGGTGAAGAATTCGATAGCTTGGTTTACTGTCATTTCCAGTACGTCGTAGATGCTTTTGTCATTGAATTTGACCTCCAACGTGTCTGCCTTGAAACGTTTGCCGTGGCATGATTCGCATTCCAGTACCAGATCGGCCATAAACTGCATCTCTACGGTAATGGTACCGTCGCCTTTGCATTCTTCACAACGTCCGCCTTCGCTGTTAAAGCTGAAGTATCCCGGTGTATATCCCATCTGTTTTGCCAATGGCTGTTCTGCCCACAGCTTGCGGATTTCGTCGTATGCCTTGATGTAGGTCACAGGGTTCGACCGTGATGATTTTCCTATCGGATTCTGGTCCACAAATTCCACATTGCGCAGGTCTTGCAGGCTGCCTCCGATGGACGAGAATTCTCCGGGACGTTCGCTGCATTCGTCAAGCTCGCGTTTCAGGGCGCGGTAGAAGATGTCACGCACCAGTGTACTCTTGCCCGATCCGGAGACTCCGGTCACAACGGTCATCACGTTGAGCGGGAACCGTACGTTGATGCCTTTCAGATTGTTTTCGCGTGCCCCTTTCAGTTCGATATAGTTGTTCCAAGGCCGGTGATGTTGCGGGACGGGTATCTCTTCTTCTCCCAAAAGGTAGCGTACCGTGTGGCTGCTGCTTCCTTTCTGCAGGTCTTTCATGTCTCCCTGATAGACGATTTCTCCTCCCAGTCGTCCGGCGTTGGGACCGATGTCGATAATGTAGTCGGCTGCACGGATGATTTCTTCGTCGTGCTCCACCACTATTACTGTGTTTCCCAGCTGTTGCAGCTGGCGCAATACGTGTATCAGCCTGTCTGTGTCGCGGCTGTGAAGCCCGATGCTGGGCTCGTCGAGAATGTAGAGGCTACCGACAAGACTGCTTCCCAGCGATGTGGCAAGATTGATCCGTTGGCTTTCTCCTCCCGACAGTGAGTTGCTCAGTCGGTTGAGTGTCAGATAGCCCAGTCCTACATCAATCAGGAAGCGGATACGGCTGTTGATTTCAGTCAGTATACGTTTGGCTATGTTCCTGTCGTGCTCGTTTAGTTTCAGGTTGTCGAAAAACTGTTTCAGTTCCGTGATAGGCAGATCGACCAGTTGTGAGATGCTTTTCTCTCCGACGCGTACATATCCGGCTTCCTTTTTCAGCCGTGTCCCGTGGCATACGGGGCAGGTGGTTTTTCCTCTATATCTTGCCAGCATCACCCGGTACTGGATTTTGTACTGGTTCTCTTCGAGCATTTTGAAGAAGGCGTTGATTCCGTGGAAGTATTCGTTGCCTTCCCATAGCATGCGTCGCTGCTCGTCTGTCAGTTCGTAGTAGGGGGTGAAGATGGGGAAATTGCACTTGTCTGCGTTGTAGATCAGTTCATCTTTCCACTCTTTCATCTTTTCGCCTCTCCAGCAGACGACGGCTCCGTCGTATACCGACAGAGAACGGTCGGGTATAACCAGATGTTCGTCTATGCCGATCACTTTTCCGAATCCCTCGCATTCAGGGCAGGCTCCTATGGGAGAGTTGAACGAGAACATCTGGTCGTTGGGCTCTTCGAATGTTATTCCGTCAGCTTCGAACTTCGTGCTGAATTCATGGAGACACTTGTTGCCGTCGGGCAGATAGAAACGCAGGCTGCATACACCGTCTCCCTCGTAGATGGCGGTTTCTGCCGAATCGCTCAACCGGCTGATGGAGTCTTTGCTGCTGTTTGCTACCATACGGTCGACCATGAGGTAAACGATGTCGTTTTCGTTATACTGGTAACCGTCGATGGTAGTCATCTCGCCATTAACTTCCAGACGGCTGAATCCCTCTTTACGGGCTATTTCCAATTGGACGGGTATGCTTTTCCCTTCCCGTTGCTTCATGGGGGTCATCACGGTATATCGTGTCCCTTCGGGGTAGGAGAGCATGCAGTTGACAATGTCCTCAACAGAGTGTTTTTTTACCTCTTCTCCGCTGACGGGGCTATACGTCCTTCCCACTTTGGCATAGAGCAGGCGGAGATATTCGTAGATTTCGGTCGAAGTTCCCACCGTGGAGCGTGGATTCCGGCTGTTTACCTTCTGTTCGATGGCGATGGCAGGCGGAATGCCTTTGATATAGTCACACTCGGGTTTGCTCATTCGTCCCAAAAACTGCCGGGCATAGCTGCTGAGGCTTTCTACATACCTCCGTTGTCCCTCGGCGTAGAGGGTATCGAATGCCAGCGATGATTTTCCTGAGCCGGAAAGTCCGGTGATAACGACCAGCTTGTTACGTGGAATGTTTACGTCGATATTCTTCAGGTTGTTAACCCTCGCACCTTTGATCGAAATATATTTGTTTTCTTCTGACATACGGGTCTTTCTTATTGTATGATAGTGGGCAAAGTTAGCGAATATTGCTGTAAGTAGAAAGCCCGCAGTTCAAAACTATTTCTTCATCATCGGCGCAGAAACTGTATGCAGGCAGGCCGAAACATTGTTTTCTGCATCGGAAAGCATCGCTTTCTCTTCCTTAAAAGGGTGGTTTGTTGGGAAAGGTTAGCTGACGTGTTGGGAAAGGTTAGCCAACATCTCAGCAAAGGTTACCCAATCTGTCAGCTAACCTTTCCTAACAAACGGTCTTTCTATGCGTATGCAGAACGTTGTTTTCTGATATGCTTTTCTGCTTTTTTCTGTTTTCCGGATATGGAGTTTCATAAGAGTGCTTATCTTTGCAACTGAATCAATCATACTGTTTTGTTTGCTTATGGGATGTCTGATGAATCTGTTATGGCTCTTGCTGGGTGGCATTGTTACTGCATTAGAGTATTTGATTTCCAGCGTGTTGATGATGATTACCATTGTGGGAATTCCTTTTGGTATGCAGACGCTGAAGATGGCATCGCTTGCCTTGTGGCCTTTCGGTAAGGAGGTACGTTCGGGTGAGCGCTCGTCGGGCTGCCTCTATGTGCTGATGAATATTCTTTGGATTCTTTTAGGCGGCATCTGGATCTGTCTTTCCCACTTGCTGTTCGGGGCAGTGCTCTGCATAACGATTATCGGTATTCCTTTTGGCTTGCAGCACTTTAAACTGGCAGCTTTGGCGCTGTCACCTTTCGGAAAAGACATTGTAGGTTGAGTGTGAAACGCTGTGGATGAAGTGTTAACAGCTCGTTTCCGTCACATGATGTAGCTGTTTTCTTCTCTCTATAACTTTTGGTTATAACGCATAAATAGAAGCGATTGGCAGCTTTGTGCTGTTTGCCTTACCTTTGCAGCCGTAAAATAAAAAAAGTTATACGATATGATTACAACGGCTACAAGAACATTGCAAGGCAATAAAAAGACAATCTATGTGACACTACTTTCTGTTTTAACCCTGTTTTTATTTTTAGACTATGTTCCGGGCATGCAGGCGCTGTCGGCATGGGTGACTCCTCCGGTGGCCTTGTTTCTTGGATTGATATTTGCGCTTGTCTGCGGGCAGGCTCATCCGAAGTTTAACAAGAAGACTTCCAAGTATCTGTTGCAGTATTCGGTGGTAGGACTTGGATTCGGCATGAATCTTCAGGCATCTTTGGCTTCCGGCAAGGAAGGGATGGAGTTTACGATTATTTCCGTTGTCGGCACATTGCTGATTGGCTGGTTTATCGGACGCAAGTTCCTGAAGATCGATCGCAATACGGCATATCTGATCAGTTCCGGTACGGCCATCTGTGGTGGAAGTGCCATTGCTGCCGTTGGCCCCGTGCTGAAGGCAAAGGATAGCGAAATGTCTGTAGCGTTGGGCACCATCTTTATTCTGAATGCCATTGCCCTGTTCATTTTCCCGGTCATCGGTCATGCATTGAATATGGATCAACAACAGTTTGGAACGTGGGCGGCCATTGCTATTCACGACACAAGCTCTGTAGTAGGTGCAGGTGCAGCCTACGGTGAAGAGGCATTGAAGGTGGCTACTACTATCAAGCTGACCCGTGCTCTCTGGATTATTCCGATGGCATTTGCCACTTCATTTATATTTAAGAGCAAGGGGCAGAAAATCAGTATTCCCTGGTTTATTTTCTTCTTTGTGCTGGCAATGGTAGTGAATACATACCTGCTCGACGGTGTACCTGAAATTGGTGCTGCAATCAATAGCGTGGCTCGTAAAACGTTGACAATTACGATGTTCTTTATCGGTGCTTCCCTTTCGCTGGATGTTTTGAAAACAGTGGGAATCAAGCCGCTTGTTCAAGGGGTATTGCTGTGGGTAGTCATCAGTCTGAGTACATTGGCTTATATTTACTTTGTATAGTGTTAGTTGTTAGTTTATAAATAGTTGCAGTAGAGGTCTTTCTTAAAAGTGAGAAAGATCTCTTTCTGTATATATAAAAAGAAGAAATGAAAAAGGCCACTATGAATGTCATAGCAGCCTTTTCTTTGGTTAAGATGATTGTTTATCGGATTATTTATGTTTCAGTGCTTCGAAAATCAGTCCTTCCAGCTCATCTGCCAGTTCTGGATTGTCTACGATGCATTGCTTGGCGGCATCACGTCCCTGTCCCAGTTTGGTGTCATTGTAGCTGTACCATGAACCGCTTTTCTTGATGATTCCCAGTTCAGACCCTAAGTCGATGATTTCACCGGAGTGGGAAATACCCTCGCCGAACATGATATCGAATTCTGCTCTTCTGAATGGAGGAGCTACCTTATTCTTCACGACTTTTACTTTCGTCTGTTTACCAAGAATCTCTTCTCCATCCTTGATTACCTGTCCCGGACGGATGTCGAGACGTACCGAAGCATAGAACTTCAGCGCATTACCACCGGTTGTCGTTTCCGGATTGCCGAACATGACGCCAATCTTCTCGCGCAACTGATTGATAAAAATACAGGTAGTGCGTGTCTTGCTGACAGCAGATGTAAGCTTACGCAATGCCTGTGACATCAGTCGTGCCTGAAGTCCTACCTTGTTGTCGCCCATATCTCCTTCTATTTCCGATTTTGGAGTCAGAGCTGCCACAGAGTCAATGACAATAATATCGATAGCAGAAGAGCGAATCAGCTGTTCGGCAATTTCCAAAGCCTGTTCTCCGTTGTCTGGTTGCGAAATCCATAGATTATCTATGTCTACGCCCAGCTTGGCTGCATAAAAGCGGTCGAAAGCGTGTTCGGCATCGATGAATGCAGCAATACCTCCGGCTTTTTGTGCTTCGGCAATAGCATGTATGGCAAGAGTTGTCTTACCGGATGATTCCGGACCATAGATTTCGATGATTCTTCCTCGGGGATAACCTCCCACACCAAGTGCCACGTTCAGGGCAATGGAACCGGTAGGGATAACCTCAACTTGTTCTACACTCTCGTCGCCCATTTTCATGATAGAACCTTTACCGAAGTTCTTTTCTATCTTTTCCATAGCGGCTTGGAGTGCCTTCAACTTCTCGTTGGGGATTCCTACTTTAGTATCTGTTTCAAAATTGAGTTCGTCTTTTTTTGACATACTTCTTTAGAATTAAGTTTTGATTTCCAAGTTATGATTTCTGAGCAATGAGTCTGATTCATGTTGTCATGCTTTGACTCAAGAACTCATCATTCCATCAGGATTTGTGCAGCATGCTCTTTGGTCTTTACCTCCTTGGGGGTAATGATCCGTTCCACTGTTCCTTCTTCGTTGATAAGGAATGTGGTGCGGAAAGTTCCCATATAACTGCGACCGCACATCTTTTTCTCTCCCCATACGCCGAATGTCTCTACAAGTTTCTTGTCAGTATCGGCAATGAGTGTAAAGGGGAGACTGTTCTTTTCGATAAACTTCTGATGGGATTTTTCGCTGTCTACGCTGACGCCAATCACTTCGTAGCCTGCCTGGCGGAGTTCTGCATAATTGTCTCGCAGATTACAGGCCTGAGCTGTACAGCCGGGAGTGCTGTCTTTCGGATAGAAATACAGTACTACCTTTTTCCCTTTATAGTTACTCAATCGGATTTCTTCTCCTTTTTCGTTGATTCCTAATAAATCTGGTGCTTTATCTCCAACTTTCATTTTCTTGAATGTTTAGGTTTGATTACAGTTCCAGGTCTCCGTCGAATACTTCGTGCCAAGGCAGTCCTTGCTTGTTGAGCTGTTCCATAAACGGATCCGGATTGAATTCCTCTACGTTGTTTACTCCCGGTCGTTTCCACTCACCTTTGAAGAACATCATGGCTCCGATCATTGCCGGAACTCCTGTTGTATAACTTACTCCCTGCATGCCAGTCTCCTTGTATGCTGCCTGATGGCTGCAATTGTTGTATACATAATATGTGTGTTCCTTTCCGTCTTTGATTCCACGAATGCGGCAGCCGATAGAGGTTTCACCTTCGTAGTTCTCGCCCAAATCCTGTGGGTTGGGCAATACAGCTTTCAGGAATTGCAAGGGGACAATCTTTACTCCGTTGTAGTCCACTTCATCGATACGTGCCATGCCAATGTTTTGGATTACACGCAGGTGAGTCAGATATTCTTGTCCGAAGGTCATCCAGAAACGTGCACGTTTGATGGTCGGGAAGTTCTTGACAAGTGATTCCAGCTCTTCGTGATAGAGCAGATATGAATCGCGTGCACCGATATTAGGATAAGTCAGGTCTTTGTGGAATTCCAAAGGTTTGGTGGTTATCCATTTCCCGTTCTCATAGTAACGTCCGTTTTGGGTAATCTCGCGGATGTTTATTTCCGGATTGAAGTTTGTAGCAAAAGCCTTGTGGTGGTTACCTGCATTGCAGTCTACGATATCCAGATACTGGATTTCATCGAAATGATGTTTTGCTGCATATGCCGTGTAGACTCCGCTTACTCCCGGATCGAAACCGCATCCGAGAATGGCTGTCAGTCCTGCTTCTTTGAATCTGTCATGATAAGCCCATTGCCAGCTGTATTCGAAGTGAGCTACATCTTTCGGCTCATAGTTGGCTGTGTCCAGATAGTTGACTCCTGCTTTCAGACAGGCTTCCATAATGGTCAGATCCTGATAGGGGAGTGCCACGTTGATTACCATCTCGGGCTTGAAATCGTTGAATAGAGCAACCAGTTCGTCTACATTATCTGCATCCACTTTGGCTGTTTTAATGGCAGGATTACCTATAGCCTTAACAATTTTGTCACATTTTTCTTTTGTACGGCTGGCAATCATAATGTCTGTAAATACATCGGCATTTTGTGCCACTTTGTGTGCAACGACAGTACCCACGCCGCCTGCACCGATAATAAGAACTCTACCCATTTCTTTAATTAAATATGAATTTAAGAATTAAGAATTGTTTATGGAGCAAATATACATCTTTATTTTCAGATTTGTCCTCTTTCTGATTCTGTTTGTTGGGAAAGGTTAGCTAACATGTTGGGAAAGGTTAGCTGACGCGAGCCGAAAGGTTACCCAACACGATAGCTAACCTTTCCCAACAAATGCTTTTTCTGCAGCTTTTGGAATATGATACAGACAGTTTTTGGGATGAAAGAGTATATGTTTGTTCTGTTTTTTCTATCTTTGCTTTCGATTTTAACTTAAACGACTAAAAAATGAAAAAAGTATTTGTTTCAATTTACATGGCAAGTGCAATGTTGGCACTGGTTTCATGTCGGTCTACAGAGAAGGTGCTTCCTGTCTCTTCGATGAATGGTGAGTGGAATATTACAGAAATAAACGGTTCTGCTGTTGTGGCTGATGAGGATAGAGGACTTCCTTTTATTGCCTTTGATACTGAGACGGGTAGGATTTCTGGAAATAGTGGTTGCAACCGTATGATGGGCAGTTTCGATGTGAATGCAAAACCGGGCAGCCTTGACCTTAAAGGTATAGCAAGCACAAGAATGATGTGTCCGGATATGACTACCGAAAAGAACGTTCTGAATGCGCTTGGACAGGTAAAAACGTATCAGAAGGCAGGAAAAAACAAAATGTATTTGTGCAATGAATCCAAACGTCCGGTGATGATGTTGGAAAAGAAGAAAACCGATGTCAGACTTTCCATACTCGATGGAGAATGGAGCATAAGGGAGGTGAACGGAGAATCAGTGCCTTCGGATATGGAGAAGCAGCCGTTTATGGCTTTTGATGTGAAGAAGAAAACTATTCACGGCAATGCAGGCTGCAATGTGATGGATGGAGGTTTTGAGACCAGTGCGGAGAATGCCAAATCGATTTCTTTCCCCGGAGTGGCTACTACGATGATGGCATGTCCGGATATGGAACTGGAAGGTAAGATTCTGAAGGCTATCAATGAGGTGAAATCGTTTGATGTGTTGGCTGATGGAAAAATCGGCCTCTATGATGAGGATGCCAAAATGGTGTTGCTGTTGGAAAAGTAATTTGAGTTCAAAGGGCACTGGTCCAGCTTTTCTGGCTTGGGCCATGCCTTGAAGCATATATATAATAAGGTAAAATATGAGGTCTATGCCGTAAATGTGGCATGGACCTCTTTCTTTTTCTGTCGTTTTGTCAGATGTACTGTCAGAAGAAAGCAGCTTTTTTTATTTGGCATGGCATTTGTTTTTTTATTGTCGTTCGCAGCAAACCCTGATGAAATGCAGGTATGCAGAGAACGATAGTAAACTTGAATAATAATAAATAAAAAAATAACGATCATGGGAAAGATTATTGGTATTGACTTAGGAACTACAAACTCTTGCGTTTCAGTATTTGAAGGAAACGAACCGGTAGTAATAGCAAATAGTGAAGGTAAACGTACCACTCCTTCTGTAGTGGCATTTGTTGATGGAGGTGAACGTAAGGTAGGTGATCCGGCAAAACGTCAGGCTATCACAAACCCGAAACGTACCGTATTCTCTATCAAACGTTTCATGGGAGAAAATTGGGATCAGGTGCAGAAAGAAATTGCTCGTGTGCCCTATAGCGTGGTAAAAGGTGACAACAATACTCCGCGTGTAGATATTGACGGTCGTCTGTATACTCCACAGGAAATTTCAGCAATGATTCTTCAGAAAATGAAGAAGACTGCCGAAGATTATTTGGGACAGGAAGTGACTGAAGCTGTTATTACTGTTCCGGCTTACTTCTCAGATTCTCAACGTCAGGCAACAAAAGAGGCTGGCCAGATTGCAGGATTGGAAGTAAAACGTATTGTCAACGAACCGACAGCAGCTGCTCTTGCTTACGGTTTGGACAAGGCTCATAAGGATATGAAGATTGCTGTGTTCGACCTGGGTGGTGGTACATTCGATATCTCTATTCTGGAATTCGGTGGCGGTGTATTCGAGGTTCTTTCTACAAATGGTGATACCCACCTGGGTGGTGATGACTTCGACCAGGTAATTATCAACTGGTTGGTTCAGGAATTCAAGAACGACGAAGGAGCCGATTTGACTCAAGACCCGATGGCATTGCAACGTCTGAAAGAAGCTGCAGAAAAAGCTAAGATTGAACTTTCTTCTTCTACAAGTACAGAAATCAATCTGCCGTACATTATGCCGGTAGGTGGTGTGCCTAAGCACTTGGTTAAGACATTGACTCGTGCTAAATTCGAATCTTTGGCTCACGAATTGATTCAGGCTTGTCTGGAACCTTGTAAGAAAGCGATGAGCGATGCCGGATTGAGCAACTCAGATATAGACGAAGTAATCCTTGTCGGTGGTTCTTCACGTATACCGGCTGTACAGAAGCTGGTAGAAGATTTCTTCGGAAAAGTTCCTTCTAAGGGTGTAAATCCGGATGAAGTAGTAGCTGTAGGTGCAGCAGTGCAGGGAGCCGTTCTGACAGACGAGATCAAAGGTGTGGTATTGTTGGATGTTACTCCGTTGTCAATGGGTATCGAAACATTGGGTGGAGTGATGACAAAACTGATCGATGCCAACACTACTATTCCGTGCAAGAAGAGCGAAACATTCTCTACTGCAGCAGATAATCAGACAGAAGTAACCATCCATGTTTTGCAGGGTGAACGTCCGATGGCTGCACAGAACAAGTCAATCGGTCAGTTCAATCTGACAGGTATTGCTCCGGCACGTCGTGGTGTTCCTCAGATTGAAGTAACATTCGATATCGATGCTAACGGTATTCTGAAGGTTTCTGCAAAGGATAAGGCTACAGGAAAAGAACAGGCTATCCGTATTGAAGCTTCTTCTGGTCTGAGCAAGGATGAGATTGAAAGAATGAAGGCTGAGGCTGCTGCCAATGCTGAGGCAGACAAGAAAGAACGTGAGAAAATTGACAAACTGAATCAGGCTGACAGCATGATTTTCACCACAGAGAATCAGTTGAAAGAACTGGGTGATAAACTGCCGGCTGACAAGAAGGCTCCGATTGAGGCTGCTTTGCAAAAACTGAAAGATGCTCATAAGGCTCAGGACTTGGCTGCTATTGATGCTGCAATGGCCGAGATCAATACAGCATTCCAGGCTGCAAGTGCTGAAATGTATGCAGCACAGCAAGCTGCACAAAGTGGTGCACAGGGAGCTAGCAATGCAGGTGCAGGACAACAAGACAGCACTAAACATGGCGGCGATAATGTTCAGGATGCTGACTTTGAGGAAGTCAAATGATTCCGATAAGTAAATACATACTAAATCGCAAGCAAAAGCGTGCAGCTCAATGAGTT
>CALUOO010000019.1 GCA_944322345.1 uncultured Bacteroides sp.
GGGCGTTGACGGATTCGAACCGCCGACCCTCTGCTTGTAAGGCAGATGCTCTGAACCAGCTGAGCTAAACGCCCTTGTTTGGAAAAGGAAGTGTTGAATTTACGAGTGGGCGTTGACGGATTCGAACCGCCGACCCTCTGCTTGTAAGGCAGATGCTCTGAACCAGCTGAGCTAAACGCCCGTACACTTCCGTTTCAAAAGCGATGCAAAGGTACGGCTTTTTTCCAAACCTGCAAGAGTTTTTCTAATTATTTTTTCAGAAATTCTTTATCAAAAAACAGAACTATCTGATTTAT
Source organism: uncultured Bacteroides sp. (assembly GCA_944322345.1). Taxonomy (GTDB): domain Bacteria; phylum Bacteroidota; class Bacteroidia; order Bacteroidales; family Bacteroidaceae; genus Bacteroides. Next base: position 297 of record CALUOO010000019.1, read on the forward strand.
AATACTTTTTATTATCCATTTGAGAATCATTTTTCCGGATAACACGAGCAGGATTACCCACCGCAACCGAATTATCTGGAATATCCCGCACAACAACACTTCCTGCACCAATCACACAACGACGGCCAATAGTTACCCCCGGACATATGATCGTTCCTCCGCCAATCCAGCAATCCTCACCGATTGTTACTGGATAAGCATATTCTTTCGATCCGCGACGTTCCCTATAATCCATCGGATGATGTGGAGTATAGATTTGAACAGAAGGTCCCACCAATGTATGGGCTCCGATAGTAATCAACGCTCCATCCAGAAAGACACAATTCGCATTAATAAAAACATGTTCCCCCAATTTGATTCCATCGCCATGATCGCAATGAAACGGTGGACAAATAATTGATGTATCAGGCAAGTCTGGTATCAGTTCTTCCAGCAACCCTCTATATTCTTTATCATAAGTACTCAAACACCGCATGCGTGCCAACAGTTTTTTAGCATGCTCAAAGCTTGCCTGCAATTCTGCCGCACTCATATCAGCCAACAGCCCCTTTCTCATCTTATCCTTCTCTGTCATCATTATTACAGCTCCTTTCCGTTAATAAAAAACAGTTTTTTCCCGTCAGACAAAGCTTCATCGTACTCAAACCCTTCCCAAGAGAAGCGTTGCAATTCCTCCGGATCTTCTATTCTATTTTTCAGGATAAAACGCGACATTTCTCCACGCAACATTTTTGTATAAATCACTACCGTAGAAAGTTTTCCGTTCTTCCATACATGAAATTCCGGTGTAACGATTTTAACCTCTTCTTCCAGCCGTTTCCATTCAAACAGATTCTTCATTTCCTCACTTGCCAAATTACACAGCACTCCTCCTGCACGCCTGACATCCTCTATCAATGCATCAGTCAGTCGGGATCGCCAGAACATAAACACCGTTCCTCCCAACTCCGGCAGCAGGACATCTCCTTCCAACCTATAAGACCGAATTCCATCCAACGGCCTCAACAAGCCATAACAAAAAGATGTCATTCGCAGATGATGCTGCGCATACTCAAAATCAGATGACGAAAAGTCTTTTGCGCCCAAACGTTTGAATACAATACCTGTATAGGCCAACAACGCAGGTAACTTTTTTAATGAAGGACTATGAAAATCCTGATAACGTTTATAATTTTCCCACGCAATCTTCGAGTTCACATGCAGAAGCCGTTCCAGCTCTTCGACAGAGAATTGCGACATCTGAAATGCCACTTCAGAAGCTTCTTTCTGAAAGCGCGGTTCTGTAAGCATAGGAAATTTCACATTCGTGCTTTCACTCATCGTTTTAGCACAAGACAATAATATCAGCATCTATTCTCTTTTTGGTTTGACTGAACAAAAATAAGAAAATGTTCAGAGAGTCCGTTCGTTTTTTCAAAGAAGACTTCAAACCTTTCTTCACATCTCTTTGAAGCATAAGCAATCCATTACGGACAAACAAGCTCTTTCTTCCTTGCCTTTCTTTCGTATCACTTAAGTAATATGTTCGTATCACTTAAGTAATACGAACGTTCAACCTAAGTGATACGAAAGGAAGACTTAGGTGATACGAAAAAAAACAAGGAAGAAAGCATCTAATCCTACAATAGCAGACCATTAATTCTACAACATACTAGCCATAAAGTTATTGGCAGACAGAAAAAAACTTTGCCAATCAAAATTTTTTTATTACCTTGCAAAACGTTTTATTACAATTATTTAATCGCAATTTATTAACAACCAAATCCCCTTGTTTATGAAAAAGAAAAACAAAATCCTAGAAGCTATTCTATTGACCATCATGCTTTTCTTCCCAATAGCGAACAGCATCTACGCTCAGCTAAACCCCAAGCCTTTTGTCATCCCCGAAATCAGGCAATGGACCGGGAAAGAAGGCACATTTACCCCCCAATCATATACACGTATCGTATGCACATCAAACCATCCGGAGCTGAAACGGATTGCACAAATATTCGCATCAGACTACTCGGCCATGTTCGGAAAGAAATTAGAGGTTACACAAGATAAAGCCAAAGACGGAGATTTTGTGTTATCACTAGCCAAAGACAAAGAATTGGGTACAGAAGGATATACCATTAAAATATCCGACCGGATAACCCTCTCCGCTCCTACCCCGACCGGAATCTACTGGGGTACACGTACACTTTTACAAATAGCAGAACAAAGCGACACCCAATCACTTCCTAAAGGAACTATCCGAGATTATCCGGACTATCCGTTGCGAGGATTTATGATCGACTGCGGCAGAAAATTCATTCCTATGCCCTATTTGCAAGATCTGGTAAAAATAATGGCATACTACAAGATGAACACACTGCAAGTTCATCTGAACGATAATGGCTTCAAACAATATTTCGAACACGACTGGAATAAAACATATGCCGCATTTCGACTGGAATCTAACACTTTCCCCGGATTGACCGCACGAGATGGCTCTTACTCTAAAAAAGAATTCATTATTTTTCAGAAACAGGCAGCCGAATATTTTGTAGAAATCATTCCTGAAATTGATGTACCTGCACATTCCTTAGCCTTTACACATTATAAACCGGAAATTGGAAGTAAAGAATATGGAATGGATCATCTGGACTTGTTCAAACAAGAGACTTACGACTTCATTGATGCTTTGTTTAAAGAATATCTTGAAGGCGACAATCCTGTTTTCGTAGGCCGAAGAGTACATATCGGAACCGATGAATATTCAAATGCAAAAAAGGAAGTAGTAGAGAAGTTCAGATACTTCACCGACCACTACATACGTCTGGTAGAAAGTTATGGGAAGCAAGCTGTGGTGTGGGGAGCACTTACTCATGCCAAAGGAGACACTCCCGTAAAATCAGAAAATGTAATCATGAATACATGGTATAATGGATACGCTGACCCTGCTACAATGATTAAAGAAGGATACCAACTGATCAGCATACCAGACGGACTTGTGTATATTGTCCCCAAAGCTGGATATTATTACGATTACCTCAACGAAAGTTATCTTTATAAAGAATGGACTCCGGCCCATATAGGCAAGGCTGTATTCGAAGAAAAACATCCTTCCATTATAGGTGGCATGTTTGCTGTATGGAACGACCATGTAGGCAACGGAATCTCGGTAAAAGACATTCATCACCGTATTTTCTCACCTATGCAAACCCTCTCAGTCAAAATGTGGACAGGAGCTAATCCGTCACTCGCATACGAAACATTCAACAGCCAACGGGCTATTCTCAGCGAAGCACCGGGAGTCAACCAGCTGGGACGCATCGGAAAAGCACCATCGCAAGTGTATGAATGTGTAAAAGTTTCTCCCAACAGCACTTCTCCACACACAGAAATCGGCTACAACTATACAGTTTGTTTTGATATAAAAGGGGCAGAAGAGGAAAAAGGTACCATATTATTTGAATCGCCCAATGCCGTATTCTACTTGAGTGACCCAATCAGTGGAATGATGGGATTCGCACGCGACGGATACCTGAATACATTCCCTTATCGTGTAATACCCGGAGAAAAAGCACACATACAGATAGAAGGTGACAACACCAGTACTACACTCAAGGTAAACGGAAAAATTATAGAAAAGCTAAATATACAGAAGCGTTTCTATAACGGAGGGAAAGATTCTATGAACTATGTACGTACATTAGTATTTCCTTTAAAGAAAGCTGGAGATTTTTCCAGTCAAGTCAGCAACTTGAAAGTATACAATTACATTAAAGAATAAACACACTAATCATCATAAACATTAAAAGATTCTCAAAATAATACGCTATAAACAGCACATAAATAATTCCTCCTAAAGTAATCCCCTTATTTTATCCTTTCTCTACAATATAAAAGGGAAAATAAGGGGATTTTTATGTCATTACTATTTGCAAAAACAAGTAAGGCTGACTCAAAATAAGTCAGCCTTACTCCAGATTATCCTATTATGATAGTTCTTTATTTATATTCCTGCCAGCTCTTAATTTGAATATCGCTCAGTTTCATATCACAGAATGCTTCAATGAAAGCACTAGCTAAACGAGCATTCGTAATCAATGGTATATTGTGATCAATAGCCCCACGACGAATACGATATCCGTTTGTCAATTCACGTTTTGTATGATTTTTCGGGATATTAACAATCAGATCAAACTTATGTTCAGCTATCATCTTCATTACATTGTCTTCTGCATCCGGCTTCTCATCCGGCCAGTAAACAGGTGTCACTTCCACACCGTGTGCATTCAGGAAAGCTGCAGTTCCAGCAGTTGCATACAGCTTATAGCCTTTTGCAAACAATACCCGGCTAGCATCCAGCAAATCTACTTTCGATTTCATTGCCCCTGACGATAACATTATTCCCTTTTCAGGAACTTTAAATCCGGTAGCAATCATAGCATTAAGCAATGCTTCGTTGAAATCATCACCAATACAGCCAACCTCACCGGTGGAAGACATATCAACACCCAGCACAGGATCAGCTTTGTGTAAACGAGAGAACGAGAACTGCGAAGCTTTTACTCCAATCCAATCAATATCAAATGCAGATTTATCAGGACGAGTATAAGGAGCATCCAGCATAATACGTGTAGCTGTTTCGATAAAGTTACGTTTTAATACTTTAGAAACAAATGGGAAGCTACGAGAAGCACGCAGATTACATTCTATCACTTTCACTTCATTATTACGTGCCAGGAACTGGATATTGAAAGGTCCGGAAATATTCAATTCTTTTGCTATCTGACGGCTGATTTTCTTAATACGGCGTGCTGTTGCAAAGTAAATCTTCTGTGCCGGGAATACCAATGTAGCATCGCCAGAGTGAACACCGGCAAATTCAATATGTTCAGAAATAGCATATTCTACAATTTCACCATTTTGAGCTACCGCATCAAACTCGATTTCTTTCGTATTCTCAAGGAATTGTGAAACCACTACCGGATATTCTTTAGATACCTCGGCAGCCATTTTCAAGAAGTTTGCAAGTTCTTCATCATCATAGCAAACGTTCATAGCAGCACCCGACAATACATATGAAGGACGAACCAGAACCGGATAACCTACCTTATCCACAAACCCTTTCACATCTTCCAGGCTTGTCAGTTCCTGCCAAGCCGGCTGATCGATGCCAAGCTGATCAAGCATAGCAGAGAATTTGTTACGGTTTTCGGCACGGTCGATAGAAACTGGAGATGTACCCAATACAGGAACAGACTGGCGATAAAGTTTCATTGCCAGATTGTTCGGAATCTGACCACCTACAGAAACAATGACACCACGAGGTTGTTCCAAATCAATCACATCAAGCACACGTTCGAAAGAAAGCTCATCAAAATACAAGCGATCACACATATCATAGTCCGTAGACACTGTCTCAGGATTATAGTTAATCATAATAGACTTGTATCCCAGTTTGCGGGCAGTCTGCACAGCATTTACCGAACACCAGTCAAATTCTACCGAACTACCGATACGGTAAGCTCCCGAACCTAATACAACAACCGATTTCTCATTCTTATAATAATTTACGTCATACCCCTCAACGGCATAAGTCATATAAAGATAATTAGTCAGTTCCGGATGCTCTGAAGCTACAGTATTTATACGTTTTACTGCCGGAAGAATACCCAATGCCTTACGATGAGCACGTACCATCAGGTTCTCTTTCTCCATGTTTCCAGTAGGATTCAAGACAAAGCGGGCAATTTGGAAATCAGAGAATCCAAGAATCTTTGCCTGACGCATAACATCTGCCGGAATATCTTCTACTTTATTATAAGAGCAAAGTTTAGCTTTATAATCGACAATATTCTTCAATTTACCAAGGAACCACGGATCAATCTTTGTCAGTTCATAGATACGTTCTATAGTATAACCCTCTTCCAATGCCTGAGCCAGTGCAAAAACGCGCAAGTCTGTGGGGTGAGAAAGTTCATGATCAAGATCTTCAAAATGCAGATCGTCATTACCGACAAATCCGTGCATACCTTGACCGATCATACGTAAACCTTTCTGGATTATCTCTTCGAAGGAGCGACCGATAGACATAATCTCACCTACCGACTTCATGCTAGAACCGATTTCACGCGATACACCCACAAACTTTGTCAAGTCCCAGCGCGGAATCTTACAAATCAAATAGTCCAGCCGAGGAGCTTCGTATGCCGAATTGGGAGTACCCATTTCACCGATCTGGTCAAGAGAATAGCCCAGCGCAATCTTTGCTGCAACAAATGCCAGAGGATATCCTGTAGCCTTTGAAGCAAGTGCAGACGAACGGCTCAGACGTGCATTCACCTCGATGACACGATAATCATCTGTTTCAGAGTTGAAAGCATACTGAATGTTACATTCACCAACAATGCCTAAATGACGAATACATTTCGTAGAAAGCTCCTGCAGCATTTTCAGTTCTTTATCATCGAGCGAACAAGTAGGAGCAACAACAATAGATTCACCGGTATGGATACCCAGCGGATCGAAGTTCTCCATGCTTGCTACCGTAAAGCAATGATCTTTTGCATCACGAATTACCTCAAATTCAATTTCTTTCCAGCCTTTCAACGATTCTTCTACCAGAATCTGTTTAGAGAAAGTAAAGGAACTTTCCGCCAGTTTCAAAAATTCTTCTTTATTCTGGCAGATACCACTACCCAGTCCACCAAGTGCATAGGCAGAACGAACCATTACCGGGAAACCGATACGTTCGGCAGCAGCAATGGCATCTTCCATATTTTCAACAGCCTGACTGACCGGAGTTTTCATGTCAATTTCATTCAGTTTCTTGACAAACAGATCACGGTCTTCCGTATACATAATTGCCTCAACCGAAGTTCCCAATACTTTTACACCATATTTATCCAGAATCCCCTTTGTGTACAATTCAGCACCACAGTTCAATGCAGTCTGTCCACCGAAAGCAAGCAGAATGCCGTCCGGGCGCTCCTTCTTTATAATCTCTTCTACAAAATAAGTAGTCACGGGAAGGAAATACACCTTGTCAGCAATTCCTTCGGAAGTCTGAATTGTTGCAATATTCGGATTTACCAATACCGAACTGATACCCTCTTCTTTCAAGGCCTTCAGTGCCTGCGAACCGGAATAATCAAACTCTCCGGCCTGTCCGATTTTGAGTGCTCCTGATCCCAAAACAAGGACTTTCTTGATTTCCTTTTCCATTTCTTCTTTATTTATATAAGTTGTTGAATATGTTCACAAAAAAAATGCGTTACCCTCAACAAAGGATTAACGCATTACCAAAGAACTAAAATATCGTTTCAGAGAAAAAAGAAAAGAAGTATGCCAACTCCGGGTGAGACGCATCCGAATGGAGATAATACTTACTTCTGATTTTCTGCTGCTTCATTCTTACATTCAAAATTTGTGCAAAGTAACAACTTATTTCTATAAGAACAAAATATTTAGGAGAGGAAATGGCGGATAAAGTCCTTTTATATCTTATAGTCTCAAATCTACCAGAGCCCATAAATAAGTAAGATGCTCCGAACAAAGCATCTTACTTAAAATATTTATGCAATTACCTTTTATTAATAGTAACTTTGTTCACCTCATTAAATTTTAAAAAGGGTACATTATCTCCCGTTATTTTCTCTTTTAAACAATAATCTTTCATCTGCTTGACTGTAAAAGACATCGTTTCAATATCTCCACGTAAAGGTTTGTATGATAATACATCATTATCTTTACGCTCAATAGAAATGTAATAGGGCTGATCTTTGCCATTTACCTCAACCATTGCCGGTAAAATTGTTCCGTCTTTCAAGACAATAGCAGCAGGAAGATACAAATCAACAGGATCTTTCTTCAAGCACAAAACATTATAGAAAAAGAAAGATTTACCTACTTTCAAAGCAATACCTCTTGTTGATATATTTACAAAGCCTTTAACAAAGCCTCCTCCTTCAACTGGGAACAAACAAGCATAGTGTGAAACACGTGTTGTTCCAAAATCAACATCTTTTGATAAGTTACCTTTGTGGTTTATGATAGTTCTATCATCTGAATAGCTGTACATATCGTGGATTGTAAACAAATCATCATCTCTTATTTCAACAACTTCAGTTTGTTGCTGAGGTTGTGTTTCTTGTTGAGAAGGTTGTTCACTATTTGCATTACTACTGCAAGCTATACAGCACAAAACAGCGGCCATGACCAGACCTGTCAAAAAGGATTTTACTTTCACAATATTTTTATATTTTAATTTGGTTCAATTAAAGGAACAAGATATTGATTAAAATCTTCTATTCCCATATCTATTAATTTTTGTCGTTGCTTTTCAACGCTGGTAGTATAAATGAGACGATTTGTTTTATTCGCCACACATTCATAAGCAGCTATATTTCCATCAGAAGTAATAGTTGCAGGCATCCAATAATTATCATCTGTAGGCATTGCCGAAAACACTCCTCGGTTACATTTCAACATGCTGTTATCAAAAAAATAAATAGCTCTGGTACCATTGACAGAAAATAGCAAACCTTCTTGATATAGAATAGCCACACATTCACTCATATCACAGTATTTCCCGGGAGGAGTAATCGTGCGATAATATTCTATCGGATGGCACTTACTCAAATCCAAGCTATCATCCGCTTCTGTCAAACGAATGAAACGCACAGCCGAACTTATATCTTTATTCATCTTTTCAATAACATAATCTTTTGTTGAGATATCTTCGCTACAACCGCAAAAACAAATCAAAACCAGAAAATATATTAAGGCTTTCATAATAATTAAATTTAAAAATCAAACAAATTAGTTCACGAGCAGAGAATTATATTTATATCCTTGCCTTCTTGCATATCCCCAATACCAGCCTTCAATTCGCTGTTTTTGTGTGTGAGAATCTCCTTTGTTATATAAAGAAGTATAAATCCAAAAATTAGTTTCATTTTCTAATATAACAAAAGCAGGTTGCCACGGCGCATTAGGAATTTTAGAAGGCATAGCAGTAAGAGTAAATTCTCTATTCAAAGGCATATTAGACATACCTTCCGCGTCGAAATAGCTCTTATGACCATCCACTTCAATACTAACACCTCTTTCATAAACGACGGCAGTACAAGTTCTAGCCCCAAAATTAGAATTATCGTAATCCGTAAAACAAATGGTCTTTTCGGAAAACAATTTTTTACCAAAGGAGGAATCATCTTTCGGCAATACAAATTTAGTTCTGTCCAAAGATTTTCCTTCTCTAACTTCTTGCATAGAGCTAAAGTTTTCAAACTGAACTCGGCTCTTCACATTATCCTGTTTCACATTACACGATAACAAACAGCAGACTGCGGCCACGACCAGACCAGCCACTAAGAACTTTTCAGACATATCATAAAACATTAAAACATATAGAAGTATAATTTAACATCGCATTTCACAATTAGGCAATAGGATGCGAAATGTATCTCTTATGTACACACTACCCGCACTTGTCTCCTATTAATACTAAGATAGCAAATTACGACATAGGCTCAAAAATTACTAGTTTTTTCCTTGTACTACACCTTATTTCATATATCTTCCAATCACCAAATAAGTACAACGTTAACAATCAGAATATGTAAAAAGCGTTCAACTGATTGCAAAAATACAAGAATAAAACAACTACGCAATTTTTTAATAAAAATAAAATTTCCACAAGAAGGAACAAGTGGCTGTAAAGATTTCTCCTATCTGAATAAGGCATTCTCCAAAAGGATAGGAGATGCCAACGAGCAAGCGTAAAATCGCCGGCAGGCAACGGTAAATTCACGCTTGCCTGTCCGTGATTTCACGCTTGCCTGCCGGCGATTTCAATAGATTCTGACCGGGAAAAGAGAATGTAAATAAGAAAAAAATCTTGTAAAATTAATTCTATTGTAGCTTCAGTGTATAGTTCAATTTCGACTCTATTGGCTTCATATCGCGATCGAGCATTTCCAAGTCATTGCCTTTCAACTGAAAATTCATGATATCCTGATGTTTTTCATCCGCAAAAGGAATAAACTGAAGAACTGTGGCATCGTTATCAACCGCATTCCCCTTCAACGTGTACTGATGCCCACAAAATTCAAAGCTGGTATCTTTGCCATTTTCTGCTTCCAAATAAGTAAGACGGGCTTTGAAAACACCATCACCACTATGTTCGTAATTGTAAAGAGTGATATTGTAAACTATTCCCGGGCAATCAGCCGCCGGCAATGTTCCACGAAAAACGCGTGTCTGCAGTTCGCCTGTACCATCCGGTTTTGCTAACGAATCGATCGGATTCACAGGTTTCTTTGCTTCTTCCGGTCTCTCTTCTACACGGAAATAATCTATGCGATACATTCCTCCTTTGCCTAGTTTCATTGAGTCTGTACTCAAATTGACAACTTCCAATGTATCCGAAAAATCTATCGTCTGTCCGTTGCCAATACTTTTTCCATTCAAGATAAGATCGTTTTCCGAAAGGCTCCATGATTCATACTTCAATGTTGCCATGCCAATAGAAGATGCCGTACCATCAGCATTCAATGTCACTCCCTGAATAAACTGAGAATTTACCGGCATTACTTCCAGCCAGTTGCCAACAAAGTCTTTTTCTGTTCTCTGTACCTTCGTCTGGCAAGCTGTCAGCAAACAAAAAGATACAGCAAATGTCATCCATGTTTTCATAATCGATTGTTTTTTAAATGTTTTTCCAAAAATACATAAATCCCATTTGCTGACAAAAGGACTTTCAGTCCACTGTATGAAACCCCACTACTGATGTACGAAACAGCCTTCTACAAGTATGAAACGTTACCGACAAAAAAGCAGATAATTAGTATTAGGATAAATGTGTTCCTGCGATGTGCCCAGATAATCCAGAAGTGTGTCTTTTCGATAAAAAGCATAAGCATCTCCTCCCGGCAGATAGATAGCATCGGTCATACCGTAGTCTGCCAATGCCTCAGAGAAATCGTAAAGAGATTCACGCTGAAGGCTCACAATCACGTATACACTATCATCCTTGTCCCGGCGGGCAACAGCACGGCGTAGCGATTTTCCTTTCAGCTTATTCTTCACCACTTGGCCGTCAAAAACCAGCGCATATTGTCGGAAGAATGAACCTCGATGGTCTGCGCAATAGTTCATCACTGTGTCCGAAGACGAGACTCCCAAAAACAGTCTTTCATCCAATATTGCCACATATCCTTCTTTTCGCTTTCCATTGCCATATTGCTTACCTTCTAAAACAAAGTCACCCACAATGCCCAGATTGTCTTTCCTGATATCGGCAGCCGGTAACACCATCAGCAATGTAGAATCCTGCTCGGAAGGAGTTCCCATGCACAAACGCGCTTTAGCAGCCGTCAGCTGGAAAAACTTCATAGGCACATCATTGATCGTGTCTGTCCATATATCCAATTCAGGTTCCACATATCGTTTCGGCATTCTATTGCCATCGGTCTGCGACAGTTCTTTCAGCTCTTGAGACACTGCGGCATCTTGATGAGAGCCGGACTCCCCTTGCGGCATTAGCCAGAAAAGCAAGGCAATCCCAACCAACAGCAACCCGATTACTGCTCCCCAATAAGCATAACCTCTACGTTTTCGCCTGTTGTCTGGCGCACCCAGTATCTGAATTTCATCTTCTTCATGCCTCATAAGTCAGCCTCCTTTTCCAATAAGTCTTTTAATAATCGTAATGCCTCGCGAGAAGCTGTCAACTTAAAAACGACATCCAGATTCATGTCCGAAAGTACCAGTTCCTGTCGGCTCAGGTTGATTCTATAAACATAATTCCGGTTAATGATCAGGCTCTTTCCTATCCGAATAAAAGCCGCGGCTTCTTTTCCTAACTGCTTCTCAATAAGTTTCTGCATATGCAGCAGGTTAAAAGCAAACACATGTTCCGCCCTATTATGCAACACCACTGTTACATAATTACCGTCAGACGAAACGTAGGCAATCCGTTCCGGCTTTATTCTGACAAGTTCATTCGACGTTGATATGATCAGGATACACTCCATCAGCTTTCTCTGTTTTGCCTAGCAAAAATAGTGGTTTTCTTCGGCATGTAAGTATTTATTCTTTAGTTTTTAAGTCTGTCTGCCCACATAAGCTACAGCAAATCATAATCAGCATCCAGCCAGTCCCGGCAAATACTTTTCTGCAAACCATTTCATTTTTTTCTCCAATGCATTTATTACCATTTGTGAATTATTTTATCCAGACTTACCCCTACCTTTGCAGCCGTTTTCTAAAAAGATAAAATCAAGAATATGAAAGACAGCATCGATTTTGGTAGCATGCATATTCCGACTCTGTTTCGGAAACTATTGATTCCAACCGTATTGGGGATGGTATGCTCGGCTATCTTCATTATTACAGACGGCATTTTTGTAGGCAAAGGCATCGGTAGCGATGCACTGGCAGCAGTCAACATCACCGCACCGATTTTCCTCATCAATACCGGTGTAGCACTGATGTTTGGCATCGGAGCTTCGGTTGTAGCCTCCATCCATCTGTCACACGGCAAGACCAAAGTGGCACGCATCAATGTAACACAGGCAGTCATTGCTTCTTCATTACTCCTGATTCTATATGCTTTGCTCATACTCTTTAATGTGGAAGACGTGGCACGCCTGTTAGGCAGCAGCGAACGTCTGTTACCACTGGCGGTAGAGTACATGTATTGGTTTGTGCCCTTCCTTGTCTTCAGCGCACTGCTCAGTTCTGGCATGTTTTTCGTCCGGCTCGACGGCTCACCCAATTATGCCATGACCTGCAATATCGTTGCCGCACTCATTAACATGTTTCTCGACTATCTGTTTATCTACGCATTCAAGTGGGGCATGTTCGGGGCAGCACTGGCCACCAGCTTAGGTTACATTTTCGGTGCATTGATGATACTTGTCTATTTGTTGCAGAAACGGCATGTCATCCGTTTGGAACGCATTAAGATAAGCATCAAAAGCCTGCGTCTCAGCATCCGCAACGTAGGCTATATGTGCCGTCTGGGGGTATCGACTTTCCTCTGCGAAGCAGCCATCGCCACCATGATGTTTACGGGCAACTATGTGTTCATCCATTATCTGGGAGAAGACGGAGTGGCTGCTTTCAGCATCGCCTGCTACTTCTTTCCCATTATCTTCATGGTGTACAACGCCATCGCACAGTCGGCACAACCCATCCTGAGCTATAACTACGGGGCAGCACAACCCGAGCGTGTGCGATCTGCCTTCCGACTGGCATTGTGGACAGCTATCATTTGCGGAACAACAGTCTTTCTGATTACCGAATTCTTCACAGAACAGATAGTCGGCATGTTTGTATCCTCCCAATATCCGGCATACCACATTGCTGTAAAAGGACTTCCTCTCTTTGCATCAGGCTTTATCTGCTTTGGCATCAACATGGTTTCTATCGGTTACTTCCAAAGTGTAGAACGCGACCGCCCGGCCATGGCCATCACCCTGCTCCGTGGATTCATCCTTATATTACTCTGTTTCTGGCTGATGCCTCTCCTGATAGGAGTGCCCGGCATCTGGTTGGCCGTACCAGCAGCCGAGACACTCACCCTGCTTTTCATACTCACAATCTATTGCAGGAAAAAAGGGAAATAACGAAAGAGAAATGTTTTTGCCCCATGTTACGGAATGTTTTGTATCGGCCTGATTATTTTACTTTTCAGGCCTAACACTCAAGACTTCGCGGACGAAATAAACCCCTGTATAATCTGCAGCAAATCCAGTATCCCATTTGCCATTATATTCAACTTTCAGTGTTGCATATAATGGCTTATTTTTTGTTGAAGCATTCATCATCTTATCATACGTTTCCTTTAAATGCCCTGTTTTATCTACAATCCAGAACTCATCGTCACAACCATCCGGTTTGAACGAACGAACTTCATGTTCAATACACAATATTCCGTTCAGAACATACAGTTCATCTTTAGAACAAGCAGAATCATCTGAATTAGAACATTCCGCCAAATCAGAAAAGACAATGCTGTTTTCATCAAACAGAGGTGCATCCTGACCTATTTCCAAAAACAGAGCTTTGTCTGGATGACTTTCATGTATTTCAAAATATCTTTTTCCGCTATTACCTACTCCCCACCCATTACATGGAGCAGGTACCGGCTCCTGCTTCATCTGCTTTTCAATCTCTGCTGCATAAGCTCCGTCAGGCATCAAAACAAATCTCTTTATATTCTTTCTTCCAGATTCCACTTCCTTGAACTTGCAAGTCTGGCTTTTATCCCAATTATCCGACGCTTCCAACGTCTTAATCACATCATTTATATCATTATTGGGCAAATCAAAAATCCTGATAAGCATATGGGGAGACATATCTCCTTTCCTCACCATAACTATACCCGGCAACGAAGAATCGCCAATGAGCCGTATATCATCATTTGACTGAGCCCACAAGTTTAGCCCTACTGCAGACAAATTCTTCCAGACAAAGCCATCGTAAGCTTTACGCGAAGGGCTCTTGCCAGTCTCGGCAGCATCGGCATTTCCCTTAGTAAAAGTAATGTCTTTCCCTTTTCTCCGAATGATAAGCGTATCATTACTGATCTTCACAATATCCATCGTATCAGAGAAGTCTATTGTCTGCCCGTTTCCGATACTTTTCCCATTTAATATGATACGGTCATCCAACAAGCTCCACGATTCATACTTCAATGTTGCCATGCCAATAGAAGCAGCTGTGCCATCAGCATTCAGTGTCACACCTTGTTCTGACTGCAAATCTACCGTCCTCGTTTCCAACCAGTTTCCTACGAAATCTTTTTCTGTTCTCTGCACCTTTGTGTGACAAGAAGTCAGCAGACCAAGAGAAACAGTAAATATCATCCATGTTCTCATATCCAATCTGATTTAAATTGTTTCTCCAAAATTACAGGAATCACTCAATTCAACCAAACGACTTTATATTCACTGTATAAAACCCTATAAATAATGTACGAAATGGCTTCCCGACAGTATAAAGTAACATCAGCCATACTCAAAACCAATCTTGATATTTATATCCGTGTAGAAACACCTATTTATTGTAAAAAAAGATATCTTTGCCTAACGTTATGGAACGTTTTGTAGACATATTCAGTAAAAAATACGGTCTTGCCACAGATGAAGCAGCCCGTCTGCTATCGCTAATGGAACCCGTCAGTTACCGCCGAGGTGAATTATTGGTAAGCGAAGGCGAACTCAATACTTCTTTTCACCTAATAGGTCAGGGCATCTGGCGAGGATGTTATCTGCGCGACGGTTCAGATGTAACCATCTGGTTCGCCTCAACAGGAGAATCACTATTCTCCACCCGTGGTTACATGGGCGGCAAACCATCAAACGTCTCCATCCAAGCCATGAGCGACAGCTTACTTTATCGCATCGGGAAGTCTGAACTAGAAAGTTTCTTCAACTCCTCCATCTCCGCAGCCAATTTAGGACGCAAAATGTTTGAACGGGAATTCCTTGTTTTCGAAGAACGCCTTATCAACGAAGGTGCCACTCAAGCCAAAGAACGTTACCTGAAACTATTGGAAAACACTCCCGAACTGCTGCAATACGTTCCATTAAAACACATTGCATCATACCTTTATATTACTCCCCAATCGCTGAGCCGTATCCGTGCTGAGCTTTCTAAAAAACGCAAAGAATATACGAAACATCAGAGCTTTTGACAGCCAACCTTGCGGCTCGTGTCAGCTAACCTTTCCCAATGTGTTGGGTAACCTTTGCCAACATGTCAGCTAACCTTTGCTGACACATTAGCTAACCTTTCCCAACAAAATGCCTCAGAATAGTGTATAAACCAGGTTTCTCATCAGAAAGAGAACTGACTGAATCACAACTTCCGGCAATAAGTTGTTTTTCTACGGGTCAAAGTTGTATTTATTTGCCACAAAAGCAATAGGTCTCCTCATCTTTTAACGGGGGATTTTTCTATCTTTTGATAAATCGGATACTGTTCGGCGTAGCCAACTATGAAAACTTTGTTTTCTATTTGCCTCTGCACTCACCTTTTTCTATCTTTGTCCCTCCGTGCGAAGATAGGATGCGGTTCGGCAAAAGAAATTAAGCAAGCTTGTTTCTTCTGCACTCACCTTTCACTATCTTTGCCGACATTCAGAAAAGGATACAATATAATTAAGATAAAACCACATGAAAAAAGAAAAAATCATACTGACAGGAGACCGCCCAACAGGTCGTCTCCATATTGGTCACTATGTAGGTTCGCTGAAACGCAGAGTAGAACTGCAAGAAGCAGGTGACTATAGTAAGATGTTCGTGTTCATTGCCGATGCACAAGCATTGACCGACAACATTGACAATCCGGAAAAAGTTCGACAGAATGTGATAGAAGTTGCACTTGACTATCTGGCATGCGGACTCGACCCTGACAAAGCAACAATCTTTATCCAATCGCAAATACCGGAACTGTGTGAACTTACGTTCTACTACATGGACCTTGTTACTGTCTCACGTCTGCAACGCAATCCGACTGTAAAGACAGAAATCCAAATGCGGAACTTCGAGACAAGCATTCCGGTAGGATTCTTCACCTATCCCATCAGCCAGGCAGCCGACATCACTGCTTTCCGTGCCACCACTGTTCCCGTAGGCGAAGATCAGGAACCTATGCTGGAACAGGCTCGCGAAATTGTCCGCCGTTTCAACTACATCTATGGTGACACACTGGTAGAGCCGGAAATATTGCTACCGGACAATGCAGCCTGCTTGCGCCTTCCGGGTACAGACGGTAAGGCCAAGATGAGCAAATCGCTCGGCAACTGCATCTATCTGTCGGAAGAGGCTGACGAAATCCAGAAAAAAATCATGAGCATGTACACCGATCCGGGACATCTTCGCGTACAGGATCCGGGGAAAATCGAAGGAAACACTGTATTTACTTATCTGGATGCTTTCTGTCGGCCCGAACACTTTGAACGCTATTTGCCTGATTATCCAAATCTGGAGGAACTGAAAGCACATTACCAACGCGGTGGACTAGGTGACGTAAAAGTAAAACGTTTCCTAAATGCCATTATGCAGGAGACACTGGAGCCCATCCGCAACCGCCGTAAAGAATTCAGCAAAGACATTCCTGCCGTCTACGAAATGCTCAGAAAAGGATGCGAAGTGGCAAGAGCAACTGCAGCCGACACTTTGGCAGATGTAAAGAAGGCTATGAAAATCAACTATTTTGACGATACAGAGCTAATCGCAGAACAGACAAAACGATTTGCTGAAGGGAAATAAAAAACTATACACATAGGATTCCTCCTTTTCAAAGGGAAAAAGAGTTGACAAACGGATATTATATTCTTTGTCAACTCTTTTTTCTTTCTCCACCACAATATAAAGCAGCAGACTCATATCAGCCTGTTTAAATTCATGATTGAAATAATAAAATCTTAAAAAAAGCGGGAATATAATTAAGGAATAAATAATCCATACTATATTTGTGTACGTAAACAATCGTAATTAATCACATCATAAAAGTAAACATGAGACACATCTTTACAGGTTTTAATGTGCACATAGCACACAGATTCATTTTAGCAACATTAACGATTTCCGTTCCTCTGCTCACTGCAGCGCAAAAAGATTTCAAAAACTGGGAAAAAGGGACATCACCTCGAGAAATCGGCAAACTGGTAAGCCAACGTTTTGTAGAAGTACCTCACCCTAATTTCAACGGCAATCCGGCTCCTCCCAATGAAATCACCTATCCTGAGACATGTACATGGTTGGGAGCATTGAGATATGCCAACGCAACTAAAGATAAAAAGCTATTAAGCGAATTGGAAAAAAGATTTCTGCCGATATTCGGTCCCGAACGCTATTTACAGCCTCAACCCGATCATGTAGACCACACTGTATTCGGAACAATTCCTCTACAACTCTATCTGCAAACGGGAAACAAAATATACCGCCACATGGGTATGTGGTATGCCGATGCCCAATGGGAAATGCCACGTAAGACTAAGCACAAAGAACAGTATCAGGCACTGCTGGACAAAGGATTATCTTGGCAGACAAGATATTGGATAGACGACATGTTCATGATTTCGGCTATACAGTCACAGGCATTCCTTGTGACCGGAGACCGAAAATACATAAATCGAGCTGCAAAGGAAATGGTCATTTATCTGAATAAGATTCAACGTCCTAACGGTCTGTTTTTTCATGCAGAAGATGCCCCATTCTTTTGGGGAAGAGGAAACGGATGGATGGCTGCAGGAATGACAGAGTTATTAAGCTTGCTACCCGAAGACAATCCTGACAGAGAATCTATTTTGGAAGCTTACCGTAAAATGATGAAAACTCTGGTAGAATATCAGAAAGAAGACGGGTTGTGGGGACAATTAGTGGACGATAAAACTTCGTGGAGTGAGACATCCGGATCGGCCATGTTTACATACGCCATGATAAAAGGCGTCAGAAAAGGATGGCTGGATGAAGCTGTGTATGCACCTATAGTACGTAAAGCATGGCTCGCCTTAGTGCAACAGATAGATGAAAAAGGAGACATTGCAGGGGTATGTGAGGGCACAAACAAAACCAATGACAGACAATTTTACCTGAACCGTCGTGCTCTACCGGGAAACATGCACGGACAAGCACCGGTATTATGGTGTGTCACAGCATTTCTTGAATAAGATATAAAAAAGACATAATGTACTACTTTAATATCAATCCTGTAGTGCATTATGCCTCTTACATCTATAAGCAGAGAATGACTCAAATCTTTCTCCCCAGCCACTTCCTCAACGGTTCATCATAGAACTTCAAACAAAGATAAGCCAACACAATGCTGCCCACATAGACAGCCAAAGCCACCCACCAAGTATCAGCAAGTGTATGACGCCCGGTATCAATCATCCATGCATAGAATAAATACATCACCGGATAGTGGACCGCATAAAGCGGGAAAGATATATCACCCAGAAATTTACAGATTTGTGTTGACCGTTTGTCGGTTGTACGTCCAGAAGCTCCGAGCCATACCAGCACCGGAAAAACCAGTAGGATACAGAAAGCCTCGAACAATCCATTGAAACAGATCGGATCATTTCCTTCAATAAACGGAACACAGAAAAGCAGCAGCAGTATAGCCGAACAGATCCAAAAGGCTCCTCTTATCTTAAGTGGCTTAAACCCACGCGAAAGTAACATCCCTAATGTAAACGGGAAAAGCATACGCAACAAACCACCTAAAAAGTTGACTCCGTCTAATGTCCATCCAACCCCAATCATTCCATACCCCGAGACATCAAGTATAGCAAATCCTGCCAACCCCGCTCCCAACAACGCAACAAGCAGAGCCAGAACTCTTGTCGGCAAACGGTGGATGAACAATGCATAAAGAATATTGCCAATATATTCGAAGAAGAGCGACCAGCTAGGGCCATTCAACGGAAACATCTCCCCGTTACCACGCACATCATAGGATGCTCCCGGGACAGCTGGAATGAAAAACAGTGCACAAAGCAACGAAAGCATTACCAACGATAGCGATACTTGTGTACCGTCCCAACGGACACATCCCTGCAAGCAATAGGTAATCGCACCCAATACGGCTCCCATCACAATCATCGGATGAAGGCGGATCAGACGACGCTTGAAAAACTGGGGAAGCGACATGCTTTTACCGATACGGTCGTCATAGGCATATCCGATTACAAATCCTGAAAGAATAAAGAAAAAATCAACAGCCAGATAGCCATGATTGATAGTGGTGATAACCGTTCCTCCGGCAGCAAAGGAGAAACCCTCGAAAATATGATAGAACACGACAAGCAAGGCTGCTACTCCACGCAAACCATCCAACAGTTCATAATGGGGCTTGGTGTCCGGAAATGCGGCTGAAGAAATCTTTTGCATATTGTTTCTTTTAACAATCAGTATACAGGTCAACGAGTAAACAAAGGAAAAACTGTAACTTGGTACTTATTCCTTTGTTTACCCGACTACTTATTTTTTCAAACGGCACTCAGTGATCTCACTCTCTTTTCCATCGCGTATTGCCTTCGCCCTTATAGTCACACTGTCCGGCACAGAAATACGTTCAGACAGTTTTACGCAAGTCGAAGAGGAAGTCGGTTCACTGCCATCTGTCGTATAATATACAGGTGCATCGTCGAAAGTAGTAAATGTAACTTCGGCTTTGCCCGGTTCCGATTCCGAACGCTTCATATCGATATTCACATCATAAATATCCTGCTTGTAATGATAGCCATGCCGAGTATACAGATCGAGCTGATGAGGTAAACGTTTCAGGAAACCTGATAATTCTTTCTTCTCAGGAGCACTCCACTGAAGTTCGGCCAAAGCTGCAATACGTGGCATCATCTGCCATTCCATTTTCAGACTGTCTTTAGTCCACTCTGTCCAAATACACCCCTGTACACCTATAATATTTTTCTTTTCATCTGCGGTGAGTTCGTCTGAAGACGGGTTGAAATTATACACACGTGCCACGCTTGCCACTCCCTTCAGACGATTATAACCGGGGTTGCTGAAATACAGATTGGTTATCGGGCAAACAATGGTCTGATGCCCAAGACGCGCAGATTTCACAGCAGCCTTAGGACTTGTCCATGCTGTAATTACTGTTGTCTTAGTCGGATCACCATCAAGAATCTCATCCCATGCCAGCACCTTGCGTCCACGAGCATTGATCTCCTTTTCCACTTCTGCCATAAAATAGGCCTGAAGCTGATTCTCTTTCGAATGTTCCGGAGTGGCCTGTAAACCAAGTTCACGTATTTTTGCCTGACACTTCGGACACTCACGCCAGCGTTCTTTCGGACATTCGTCCCCACCTATATGAATATATTCCGACGGAAAGATATTCATAATCTCATTCAGTACATCCTTTGCAAATTGCAGTGTCTGTTCATTGCCACCACACAACACCTCCTTAAACACCCCGAAGTTCATTGGGATTTCATACGGTCCTCCGGTACATCCCAGTTCCGGATAGGCAGCCAGCGCCGCCATCATATGCCCAGGCATGTCAATTTCGGGAATCACTGTAATAAAGCGGTCGGCAGCATAGCGGATAATCTCTCTTGCCTCTTCTTGCGTATAATAACCACTGACAGGTATGCTGTCATACTCCTGAGTCTCATAATTCACAAGTGTCCCCTTTCTGTATGCTCCGACTTCGGTCAGCTTCGGGTATTTCTTGATTTCAATTCTCCAACCCTGATCTTCTGTCAGATGCCAATGGAAAGTGTTGATATTGTGCAATGCCATTACATCAATCATCTCTTTCAGATAGTCAACAGAGAAGAAGTGTCTGCCCACATCAATCATAAATCCTCGGTATCCATAAGTGGGATAATCCTTCACCTTGCCTGCCGGCAATGCAGCCTGTGTTTTGCCATCTGTCACCGGAAGTGCCTTATGAATGGTCTGGGTTCCATAAAAGACGCCAGCCTCCGTAGCACCTTTCAGCACAACACGGTCGGACGTGATATCAAGATCGTATCCCTCTTTATGAGGGTTTTCTGCATCCAGCTCCAAAGAGATATAGTTTTTCTTGGGCTTATCTACACTTACTTTTACTTCCGTACCAGTCATCTCTTTAATGTAAGATGCTAGAAAATGAGCAGTGTGCTCCATCTTCGTATTATCCTGCGGATAGCAGACAACTGTAGAGGAATTAATGACAAACGGATCGTCGTCGGGGGCTTCGACTATCTCCTGTGGCTGGGGGATTACATGCAGGCTACCGGTCTCTACATTCTTATCGGCACAAGAA
This sequence comes from uncultured Bacteroides sp., assembly GCA_944322345.1. Taxonomy (GTDB): domain Bacteria; phylum Bacteroidota; class Bacteroidia; order Bacteroidales; family Bacteroidaceae; genus Bacteroides. The sequence continues at coordinate 22,068 of CALUOO010000019.1, forward strand.
AGCATGCCAGCCGACATGCAGAAACAAAACAGCCAGTTCGCTAGTTGAGATTTTCTCATACAATACATGGTTTTAAGTTGTAAATTAATATAAGGTTTCGCATTCTTAATGCTGAATCACACAAAAGTAGTCATTTTTTTGTAAATCAATTCAGTAGTAAGCTGAAAACTTTAGATTTGGGCAAACAAATAAGTGAACAATGTATCGGAGCATAAAAACAGAAACTGCTTCATTACTCATCTTTCTGCCTGATTGAAATAACAATAACTGCAATTAATTCCATAATTCACAAAAAAATAATTGATGCATAATTACTTATCACAAATATATACAATTCACATTATTTAATCATTATAAACATATTGTTTAATTAAATACCAATTACCATTTTTAAATTTGCATTATATTATTTTTAACACAAAAAATTAATTATACAATATCTGCATTAGATTACATCATTATTTTAAAAACGAAGTGCACATTACATTTATAGTTCATAGAATTATTAAACTATTTATAAGCATTTGGACTATGGTAAGATTCCACCAAAATTTAATAAAGGAAAAATGTAAAATTTTTATTTATTAATTGGTTGAGTTAACTTATACTATATCAATTTTTATCATATCATTTCTTAGATAAAAAAGTAAAAATACATATATGGAACATTCTTTATCACACCCACATAAAATAAAAACAACTCGTGTATGTACTTTGATGATAACACATACTTGCAATTTAAATTGTACCTATTGTTTTGAAAAACATAAATCGAGTAAAAGAATGACTTTTGACGTAGCTACAAAAATTCTAAAGAAAGAGTTCAATACTTACAAAGGTGATATTAAAAGTGAAAGATTAGCCATTGAACTATTTGGAGGAGAACCGTTAACAAATTTTCCTCTAATACAACAAATTTATGAATGGACTAAAAAACAAATATTACCTTTTAATTATATTTTTCAAATAACGACAAATGGCACACTATTAACAACCCCAATTAAAGAGTGGTTAAGACAAAGAAAAGATGATTTTAGAGTAGTTATGTCAGTGGATGGCACAGAAGTAATGCAAAATAAAAATAGGGGATGTAATCTTAATGATTTGCCTATTAGCTTTATCAAAGAGACATGGCCTGATTCATATTTCAAACTCACTCTATCTTCTGAGACCTTGCCTCATTATTCTGAAGGCATAATATCATTAAATGAAATGGGATATAAAGTAGCTAGTTCTTTAGCTGAAGGACAACAATGGAAAAAAAATGATGAAATTATATACAAATCAGAACTTGAGAAAATAGCAGAATATTATCTTAACCATCCAGAAAAAGAATTAGAACATCCTTTTAACTTTCTATTCAAAGAATATACAGATCATAGAATAAATGATAAATTACCGCAGAAGAATTGTGGATGTGGAACTACAATTGCTATGTATGATACCGATGGGACATTATACCCTTGCCATTTATTTATGCCTATGGTCCATGGGAATCAAAATATTTTAAGAGAAATCAACGATATTGATTTTTCCAACTCTACGGCACTAGTCGATAAACAATGCCTATCATGTCCTATTTTGAAAGTTTGCAAGACTTGTTATGGATACAATTATTCACAAAGAAACGATATAACTTGCCGTGATAAAGGAATGTGTAAATTACGTTTAGCAGAGGCACAAGCTATATCGGCTTTTCAAATAAAATATTTTACTAGCGTAAAAAAAACGCTAAATGAGTATGAACTTTTGATGTTGAAAGCATCACTTGCTTGTTATAAACATCTAAAGGATATATCAGTATAGTTATTATTAACATTTAATTTTTTGTATTATGGATGCTAAAATTATTGAAATGGCAGAACAAATTGTAAAAGAAAATCAAGATGTTATTGCTCGTGTTGAAATTGAAATTTGCAACATTGGTTGTGAATTTTGTACAAATTGTTCAGGAATTGTGGGTGGATAAACTTGTTCGAAATAATTATACAAATATTTCGAACTGAATAAGCATTTAGAAATGGGATGCCTCTTTTCTTCGTGAGACACCCCATTTCATTCAAAGGTTTATGGCTTATTAATTATTCGATTCAACCAGTACCACTCGGTTCAGAATCGGTTGACCAAACTTATCTACCCCACCTCCTGCAGCAACCGTCAGCCTGTCGGCTGAAATTCCATACTTCTTCACCAGCAGATCTTTCACATTCTGCGCACGCTCCAAACTTAACTTGCGATTGAACTCCTGAGTTCCGGTAGCAGAGTCAGCATATCCGTTAATTGTGTATTTTGCATCAGGAAACTCTTTCATTTTCTCAGCCAAAAATGCCAGACTCATTTCTTCCTGCGGTGACAATTTACTGGAACCAATGGTAAAGAATATGGCACGGGGAACAATATTTACATCCGTCATGACTATCTCTTCTACCTCATCTACAGTTACAGGATGTTGCGCTTCGGCTAATTTTTTCTGCAAATTCTGATTGGCAAGTGCCATCTCATTCATTTGTTCACGCATCCGGTTCAGTTCCAATTCAGAGATAATCTGTGTCACAGGGCGTTGAAATCCCCGATTAGGGAGATAATAAGTCACCCCAGCCGTTACTCCGAGAATACCGTCATAATCATGTTTGCCTCCATGCTCTCCGTCGAATTTACCTTCTGTGCCAGTGGCACTCAGCTCCAGATTCAAGTCAAGAACGCTTGTCACCCTGAAACGATTGATAATACCAGCATTAAGAGTAGCGGCATGAATGTGAGGTCGTGAATAGGAATGAGTAAAACCTGCGCCAATGTAGGGAATCACTTCATAAATAGGGTCTGGATTATAGCCTGCGAACAGAGTGTTCAAATTGAACAGAATATCACCATGCAAATTCATAAAGTCCCAACGCTGTTTGTAGCTGCCATCTCCCAACGGGCTTCTATCCGAGTATGCAGCAACTTCATCCGTCGTAAATCCTTTGGCCTGCAAACCACTGTATTGCATACGTAACCCCAATCCTGGAGTAAACCATTTACCGACAGAGATGTTCATAGCAGGTGAAATGCGGCCTTTAAAATTACCGATATGGTCACCATTGCCGAACACAACCTGCGCTCCGCCGCCTATGGAAAAGAACCAATTATCCCAAAACGGATTTGTTATTACCTGATATTTATCTTGTATCTGAACAATTTCATTTTCAGTTACAGTCTTTGCTTGCTGTGCGAAAGCAAATGACGTCATGCTGGCAATGCCCAGCAACATTAGAATTTTCTTCATAAGCCTAAAATGTTAAGCGGTTAATATTCTTTGTTCTCAAATAGAACTACTAAAATAACACTGCTCCACCTAAAAGGTTTCAATAACAATGTTTTATTTTTTAGGCACAAAAAACAGCATATACAAAAATGGCAAACATCTGCCCCTTGTATATGCCGTAAATTTCAGAATAACTTATTTCTATATGCCGTCTATTTGAACAGACGCTCAATATCTTCTTCACGTATTGTTGCTACCACAGCCTTTCCATCAGGTGTATAGTTAGGAGAAGGACATGCAAACAAATCGTCCACAAGACTCAACATTTCTTCGTTACTCAACACCTGTCCATAAACAATCGCTGCAGCACGTGCCAAAGTAAGTGCCAATATATTCTGCACTTCTTCCTTTACATCACTACCTTTTTCCATTGCAGTATGAAGCATATTCCGCAACAACTCAACAGGATTTAATCCTTCAATGCCCGAGGGAATGCCATTGATAGCATAACTACCTCCACCTAAATCACTCAGATCGAAACCGATGGCAGACAAATCGTCCATAATATCATGAAGGACAGCTGCTTCAGAAGCCGGTAGTTGCAGGATTTCCGGGAAAAGAACTCCCTGAGAAACTCCCTGTTTTTGCTTAATCTGATTTATATACCGGTCGAACAAAACGCGTATATGCGCCCGATGCTGGTCAATCAGCATCAAACCGGATTTGACAGAAGTAAGAATAAATCTCCCTTTAAACTGTAAATGCTGATTCCCTTTCTCTACCAGATGCTCATCTGTATACAACGAAGAAGATATGGTCACTGAAGAAGTATCCTCTTCTATAATGTCTTGCCCAGCAGGAATACTCCAATCTGCAACAGTTGGAAGATCTTGATTATCATTCATTTTACTGGCTTTTGTAAGCCCGCTGTATAAATCTTCCCATTCTACTTTCGGACGACTGTAACCGGTGCCGCCTCCAACAGAAGTTTTGAACGGATTAAAATCTGAATCATAATGCACCTGAGGAGGTGTAGGAGGAAGTTCTTGTCCAAAGGCTGGAATATCGGGCATATCTTCTGTATCGAAATCAATGGACGGTATCGCACTGAACTTGCCCAACGATTCCTTCACAGCTGCAGAAAGTATCTGCCAGATGGCTTGTTCGTTTTCAAACTTAATTTCCGTTTTTGTAGGATGAATATTTACATCAATATTGGCCGGATCGACCTCAAAATAGACAAAATAAGAGATTTGTTCACCTACAGGAATCAAACGTTCATACGCTTCCATCACAGCCTTGTGAAAATAAGGATGACGCATATATCTGCCATTGATAAAGAAGTACTGATGCGCCCCTTTCTTACGCGCAGTTTCCGGTTTGGCAACATAGCCTGTAATCTTTACCATTGTGGTATTGACCTCAATATTCAACAGCTGTTGATTCAACTTTTTGCCAAAGATTGCCAAGATTCGTTGCCGTAATGGAGATACCGGAAGGTTGAACAACTCAGTATCATTACTATAAAGAGAAAACGCCACATCTGGATGTACTAAAGCAATACGTTCAAACTCAGCCAATACATTACTAAGTTCTGTAGAGTTTGATTTCAGGAACTTACGTCTCGCAGGAACATTAAAGAACAAATTCCTAACAGAAAAATTACTTCCTTTCGGACAAGAAACAACTTCCTGACTTTCTACTTTAGAACCGGATATTACCAACCGTGTCCCCAATTCTTCAGAAGGCAGGCATGTCTTCAATTCTACCTGAGCAACTGCCGCGATAGAAGCTAAAGCCTCTCCACGGAATCCCATTGTACGTAAAGCAAACAAATCTGAAGCCTCCTTGATCTTAGAGGTCGCATGACGTTCAAAAGAAAGTCTGGCATCTGTTTCAGACATTCCTTTTCCATCATCAATAACCTGAATACAGGTCTTCCCGGCATCAGTCACCAATACATGCACATTTTTTGCATCTGCATCAATCGCATTTTCCACCAGCTCTTTGATAACTGATGCAGGACGTTGTATCACCTCGCCGGCAGCAATCTGATTGGCTACCGAATCGGGTAACAAATGTATAATGTCACTCATTGTCTATTTTTATTCAAAAGACCAGCTTCCGGTCTGCAAATAATGCCACAAATACAAAAGCAAAGCAATGATAACCAATATCACTCCAAAAGAAACAGGCTTACGTCCACTTTCTTTACGTCTTTTCAAGTGTGTAGTCCCTTCCACAAATTTACCGCGAATATCTTCCGGTGAAAACTCTTTCGGCGGAAGCATGCCCAATTCACGCTTGGCATTTTCTTTCATCTTGGCAAGCTTTTCCTTCCTCTCATCAACATAAATATACTGATGATTGAACCTGCGAGGTTTTCTCATCGAATTGAAAAACATTCCCATATCCGCTACATATTAATTAAGTTACGTTTGTCAGTCTTCGGTCTACGATCGGTAGTCGGCTTCAAAATTGCATCTGCTTTCTTTCCACGCCAGTTGAATATATCCTCTTTGTCCAACGGACGCACATAGTCAAACCATGCAAATGTCGGCAATCTTAACTTATCAGCAGGAATCTGATCCATCGGATACATGGTTCCGTTAGATTTACCGATAAATATACCTTTTTCCATTTTCCGATCTTTCATATACAAATGCAAGACACTACCTTCCAATCGATTGAAACCAGTCATCGTACTGTCTTTTTCCTCCGGATAAAATGCTGTAAGCACATTGCCCACCACCTCGATGTGTCTCATGTCACCATCAACAAAATACGCCTTTATTTCTTTCCCTGAGACCTGATTATAATGAACTGAATCTTTCATCTCGACAGTCAATGCTTGGTTAATAATGTGTGCCCAGTCAATCGTACTGTCATTCATATAGATTTTTATCTCTTCTCCCAATAGCTGTTGACCTTGATTCCACAAAATAGGATCACGATACATCGTCATACATGAGTCCTTGGAATTATAGACTAGAGAATCACAAACTCCTTGTACATCAAAGCGATACATCCGTACTTTGTGATATGCTTTCATTAATCGATATAAAGAATCAGTATTCAGATTATAGGAAACCATCTGCAGTGTATCTCCATGCATATACAAACTATCTCCTTGGGAATAATCAATAGCAACAGCCCGTTTAGTTGCAAGTGCAGAATCGGTCAATTCATTATAAAAACAATAATCACCAGTCAATAAGTTTTTATTGACAACATCAGTCATTACCACATTATCAAATGCTTCTCCATACCCTACCTTACGATCATAAAACAGACTGTCACCCACCAGTTTCTTACCTTGATTGGTCAATATAGAACGATCCAGCAGTTCAGCCTGCTCACTCAGTGTATTATAAAATCCACGTTCAGAATAGATATGGTTATTATCGCTTACAATTTCAGATGGTCCTAAAATATTAGCTACCTTAGTAAAGGTATTGTAACGCAAAGTATCAGATGTCAACACAAATTTTGGATTAACTAACTTTACGTCATGATTAAAAACAGATTGCTTTGTTGACGGACAATACTCACCCCAATCAGATGTCAATACATTTTCCTCATCCATCAATGTTCCACCTTCAAAATAATATCCCAAGTCATACAGACGGTCATAATTCAAACTATCTGTCAGCAATGTGGTATTTCGGTTGATCATTTTCACATTGTTACGCAGTTGGGCTATTTGTGTCTGTCCGTCATAAAAAAGATAATCACCATAAATAAACAGCGTATCTCCTTGTTGCATTTTTACATTGCCAAATGCCTCAAAAGAATTAGTTTTTTCAAAAAGTAAAGCACTGTCACAATCCATGTACATGCTATCGTGACGAAACTTAACATTTCCGATTAACACCTGCACATCCGGGCGAGCTTGCTTGTCAGCCTCTCCCCTATCTGCATGCAACAAGAATACCCGTGTTTTCTTTTTCTCTGGCTGTTGCCCCGTTTTTCCAATGCTATCTGCCTCTGTTTCAAAACCGGCTTTTTGCCCGACAGGTTTCACTTGCGCCACAAGACATACGGCAAACAGGCATAGAAAGCCTATAAGTAGCCATCTATGCCTGTCTTGTTGTTTATTTCCTCTATTTTGTCTTCGCATATCAATTAAACAATTAGACATCAATCATTCTTAATCCATCCCGGATATTTGAAATCACATTTCTGCCAATTAGGATTGATACGCACATACGTTTGTTTTTGTTTTTCCAAAATCCACTTATGCAAAATTTCTTCTTCTCGTTTTTTGACTACAATATCCTTCAACGCCTGATAATCTTCAGAAATTGTAGCCTTATGCCCATCAATTTTTGATTTCAATTTTACAATGGCACATACTTCTTTCCCTTTATCGTCAATCATTGTAAAGGCTTTGGAAATTTCTCCCACATTCAAACCATCTACCACTTTTGCAACATCCTGAGGCAAATCTTGCATTTGAAATTTAGAAGTAGTCACACCTGTTTCCTCATCCACATTTACCATAATTCCATGATTATTTCGTGTATCCTTGTCTTGAGAAAGTACAGCAGCCGCGTCATCGAAGGTAAATTTATTATTGCGGATATCATCAGCAATAGAGTCCAAGCGAGCACATGCTTCTGCCAATTCTTTTTCGGCCACTTTAGGTTTCAATAAAATGTGACGTGTTTTGATACGGTCACCACGTTTCTCTATCAGCTGAATAATATGGTAGCCAAATTCAGATTCCACAATTTTAGAAACTTTTTTAGGATCCTGCAAGCTGAATGCAACATTGGCATAAGCCGGATCGAGCATACCACGTCCCATAAACTCCAACTCACCACCTTGTATTGCAGAAGCCTTATCTTCAGAATACAAACGGGCTAATGTTGCAAAGTCTATTTCTCCTTTTGTAATACGATCGGTATAATCCCGCAATCTTTTCTTTACATCTTCAATTTCCGATACTGGAATTTTAGGTTTCAATACAATAATCTGCACTTCTACCTGAGTCGGTACGTAAGGGATACTATCTTGGGGAAGCCCTTGAAAATATCGACGCACTTGAGCTGGAGTTACTTTAATATCTCCAACCAATTGCTGTTGCATTCTCTGCACAGTCAATCCATCACGCGCATTTTCACGAAGAATTTCACGAATTTGGGTAGACGTTTTATTAAAATATTCTTCCATTTTTTCCCTCGAACCCATATTGGAAATATACACATTGGTCATCATGTCTACCCTTTGGATAATCTCCGATTCAGAGACCTCAACACTATCCAATTTAGCCTGATTCAAAAAAAGCTTTTGCACCGCTATTTCTTCGGGTAAGATGCAATAAGGATCTCCGTCAAATTTACGTCCATTGTACAAAGCATTCAAACGTGCCTCTTCGACATCTGATTTCAATATTGCCTCGTCTCCTACCACCCACACGACCTCATCTATCACATTATCTTGCGCAAAAGCACTTCTGTCAATATTGGTCAATACAGCAAAGACAAAGACAATAATCAATCTAAAGTTGACAAACTTCTTCATTTCTTGTGTTTAATAATTGTATATAACTTCTTTTCTTTTTATCGCTCTCTGATATAAATCATTTTTCACTTGTTCCATAAACCCGACACGCTTTTGATTGATCAGCAAATCCTTCACTTCCGAACGTGCAAAAGCATAAGGCTTTTCTTCACCTGCTAAACGATAATCACTCACATTCAAAAAATAGTAGAATGCAGTATCCTTCAATTCCAGTTGCCTATGTTTTTCCAAATACTTTTCAGGGTCTTCCACCTTCAATGGAAGCATATCTAAGACATCTGTTACAGACACCCATTTATCATAAAAATATTCATACTTCACGGCATTCTGCAAACTGTATTTTTCTATACGCTCAACAGCACTACGTTCTTCTGTTTTATACCACCGACGAACATTATTCAATTGAGGCGCAGTTAGAGGAACCTTTATAAATAATCCTTTCATCAAAGGATGCTCCAGCTTAAAGAGTTCCCTATTTTTATCATAATAATCAAGGATTTCTTGTTCCGAAATATCACTTGCCAACTGCTGGCTGATCAATTCCTGTTGATAAGTATGAACAATCAGAGCTTTCCGATAATTTTCCACTAATTTGTCTACATCTACATTATCGGGTATATTATCTTTCGCTTTTTCATACAGTAAAATATCTTCCGTCCAACTACGAATATACTGTTCTGCAAAAAGAACACTATCATCTTTCGACAATCCAATTGGAAGGACAGACATCAAATCTTCCTTATACAAAAAGTTCCCATCTACTTCTACTAACGGAGTTTTTCCTTTATGGTCATACATTTTACGACATGCTCCACAACATAAAAGGACCATCAGCAAGAAGAATCTTATTTGCATTATTTACTGAAATCTATGTTATTTGAGGTACGAAGATAGTGAATAATCAGTTACATCAGTTATTATTAACGGTTTTTAAAACCTCTTCGTTTATTTCAACCTTAGCAACATCCATCAAATCTCTTTTCCAACAGATCTCTAGATAGTCTCGATAATCCTTTTGCACCTGATGAAGCACCTCTCTATAATCATCTGGTTTTTTCTTTTTTCTTCCCTTCAAAACAGTAAAAGGATAAGACAAATCAATAGTTTTTTCCTTCGTTTTAAAAATTAATTCATCTACACATTCGTTCTCTCCGTCTGCAAAAAGACCTTGTTCAACTGTAATCCGATTTACATTTGTATTAAATGTTTTCAAGAGAATATTTTTCCAATCTTTTTCTGGTATTTTCTTTAAAAGACGTTTTACCTCCTTAGCAGTATTCTTATCAATACATCTAACTACTATCCCCTTATATTTAGGATGTGACCAACGATAATCAGATTGATGAAACTTAAAATATGTAGCCCATCCTACTCTGTCATTCATTGATGGAATTTCCAGTTTCAGACGCCTGATTTCCGCCAGCAAATACCTTTCATCGTACATCTGAAGAGTACGCTTAACTACCGGATATAGCTGCTCCAAGTAATCATCGACATAATCTAGTAATGATTTTCCTATAAAAAGTTCTAATTGCCTTCGAATTACAAAGGGACAAGAAGCAGCAAAACGATTAAACATCTCTCCTGTATATTCTTTTTGTCCAATAGAGAACAATCGCTTTGAAGTACTTCCTTGCATCAATAATTCACTAATTCCCTCGTGATTAGCGATATATTGAAAATTATTTTTCAATTGCTCTACAATACTTTTCTTCTGTACCAATGTAAGAATAGTATGATCCGGCAACTCATTATATCGTCTATCGATTACCTTTACAATATGTAATCCCTCCGGAGTAAAAAAAGGTCTAGAAACTTCACCTTTTTCCAAATCTGTTACTGCTTCCTTCAATTCTGCTGTCATTTGTAAAGGGTTCAACCAATAAGAAAGCGTATCATCAGAATATGTATCCACCCAAGAATCAAAATCCATTTCTTGCCCCTTCATCAATTGGGCATAAATAGAGTCCATCCGATTTTTTTCCTTACTCAAAGAATTATCAGTCAGCATTTGAGGCAATTTTCTAAAAATCTGCCGCACTTTCACCGATTCAAAATTCAGATGTTCATTTTTCAGACAACTATCCGTTGACAATATACCCAACAAACATTTTTTCAACAGACTTTTCCTTATTTCTTCCCTCCGCTCCAGAAACTCCGGAATCGTATCCATCTGTGCCTTTTTAGCCTCATCAATTTGTAACCTATAAAAAACAAATTCTTCGACATACTTTTCAGGCGAGCACGTAGAATCAACCGTATTTATATACTCCTGATATGCAAACAGAAAATCGGAGCGCAAAATCTCTTTTCCGTTAATTCTCATCAGAACCGGATCTTCTACAGACCATCCAGCCAGCCAACAGCAACAGAGACAAATCAGAAATAAAAATTTTCTCATGATACAATAAAAAACGACATATATTAGAAACGGTGAACAACGAGGCTGCATTTACAACACACGTCATTCACCGTTATTATATCATCCATCGGGTTTTGAAGGTCACCAATTCACTTCACAAAACCGAAATCACAAAGTCTATTCAGTCTATTCTGGACGGCTATAATTAGGAGATTCACTGGTAATCGTCACATCGTGCGGGTGACTTTCCATAACGCCGGCATTAGTAATGCGTGTAAATTTCGCCTCATGCAATTTTTCAATATTAGCAGCTCCACAATAACCCATTCCAGCACGCAATCCACCAGTCAGCTGATAAATCACTTCATACAGTGTGCCTTTATACGGTACTCGTGCGGCAATACCTTCTGGAACCAGTTTTTTCACATCTGATGTTCCACTTTGGAAATAACGGTCTTTTGAGCCGTTTTCCATTGCTTCCAGCGATCCCATACCACGATAAGACTTAAACTTACGTCCATTGAAAATAATCGTATCGCCCGGAGATTCTTCCGTACCTGCTACCAGTGAACCAATCATCACACTATATCCTCCTGCTGCCAAAGCTTTTACTACATCACCAGAATAACGTAAACCACCATCAGCAATCAATGGGACGCCTGTTCCTTGCAAAGCTTTTGCTACATCGTACACCGCAGAAAGTTGAGGTACACCAACTCCGGCAACCACACGTGTTGTACAAATAGAACCCGGACCGATACCAACTTTCACGGCATCAGCACCAGCTTCCACCAACATTTTAGCAGCCTCTCCCGTAGCAATATTTCCTACAACAATATCAATATTCGGGAAGCATTTCTTGGCTTCTTTCAGTTTTTCAATGACATACATTGAATGTCCATGTGCTGTATCAATCACAATCGCATCAGCTCCCGCATCCACCAATGCCTGCATACGATCCAGCGTATCATTAGTCACACCTACTCCGGCAGCAACGCGCAAACGTCCTTTATCATCTTTACAAGCCATAGGCTTATCTTTGGCCTTTGTAATATCCTTATATGTTACAAGACCTATCAGCTTTCCTTCATTAGTTACAATCGGTAATTTTTCAATTTTATGTTCCTGAAGGATTTGGGTTGCAGACTCCAAATCTGTAGACTGATTAGTTGTGATCAACTTTTCTTTAGGAGTCATTACTTTATCGATAGGCTTAGCCATATCTTTCTCAAAACGCAAATCTCTGTTAGTAACAATACCAATCAGATAGCCCTCATCATCTACAACCGGAATACCGCCAATCTTATATTCTGCCATCAGATTCAAAGCATCCAATACAGTAGATCCTCCCTTTATGGTAACCGGATCATAAATCATACCATTTTCGGCACGTTTCACAATAGCTACCTGCCTTGCCTGTTCCTCAATAGACATATTTTTATGGATTACGCCAATACCGCCTTCACGGGCAATAGCAATAGCCATCTTTGCCTCGGTCACGGTATCCATTGCAGCCGTCACAAAGGGAATTTTCAACTCTATGTTTCTTGAGAACTTTGTCGTAAGATCGACAGTACGGGGTAACACCTCTGAATAAGCGGGGATTAACAATACATCATCATAAGTTAATCCGTCCATCACAATTTTATCAGCAATAAATGACATAAAGGTATGCGTTTAAAATTTATTGCGTGCAAATATACGGTTTTTATTCCATTTTGAAAAATCCAAAATCTGTTTTTTTACAAGAGAAATTCACGTATATAAAATCATTGAGGCTACAATCCGAAACCTATATATACCACAAAAAAAATCTCTCAAAGAAATCAGTGCCTCTCAACACACTAATATTCTCCAAGAGATTTTTCTTATATCAGCCTGATATTATTCTATCAGTTTGCCATTTCAGAAATAAACTTAATACGCACCAGTCGTACTTCTTCTTCAGTAAACTCATCACCCAATTCTTCGAGTGCTTCTTCAATATCATCCGTTGTAGATTCCTTGAAGTAGTCATAAATATCGAGCATATGATCTTCGTCCATAATTTCGTCCAAGAAATAGTCGATATTCAACTTTGTTCCCGAATATACAATAGCTTCTACTTCGTCCAAAAGCTCTTCAAATTCAATTCCCTTAGAAAGGGCAATATCATCCAATGCCACCTTACGGTCAATCGCCTGAATAATGGCCACCTTCATCTTCGATTTGTTGGCCACTGTGCGCACACGCAAATCCTCCGGACGTTCAATCTCGTTTTCTTCGCAATGCCGCTTAATCAGTTTACAGAACTCTTCACCATAGCGTTTTGCCTTTCCTGCTCCTACACCCGGGATATTCTGTAATTCTTCCAATGTTACAGGATAGATGGTGGCCATCGCCTCAAGCGAAGGATCTTGGAAAATCACGTATGGTGGTACTTCCAGTTTCTTCGACAGTTTCTTTCGAAGATCTTTCAGCATAGAGAACAATGCCGGGTCTACTGCACAAGCGGCCCCACCACGTGCCGGAGTCTCCTCTTCCATCTCTTCAAAATCATTATCTTCGGTAATCTTGAACGACTTGGGATGTTTCAGGAATTTATGTCCGGCATCCGTTACTTTCAGGAGTCCATAGTTTTCGACATCCTTGCTCAGATACCCGGCAATCAACGCCTGACGGATAACCGCATTCCAGATTTTATCTTCTTCACCCATACCAGAGCCGAACACTTCGAGATCTTCGTGCAGATGTGCCTGCACTTCCGAAGTTTCTCTTCCCTGTAGTATATCAATTATATAATCTGCCTTAAAATTCTCTTTAACCGCAATTATTGCTTCAATCACGGTACACAATAACTCTTGAGCCTCCACTTGTTTCTTAGGATTTAAACAGTTGTCACAATTTCCACAATTTTCCTCCGTATACTCTTCGCCAAAGTAATGCAACAATGTTTTACGACGACACACGGACGATTCGGCATAAGCAGCAGTTTCCAACAAAAGCTGTTTGCCAATTTCCTGTTCTGCCACAGGTTTTCCTTGCATAAACTTCTCCAGTTTCTGCAAATCTTTGTTTGTATAGAAGGTGATACATTTACCCTCACCGCCATCTCTTCCGGCGCGACCTGTTTCTTGATAATATCCTTCCAGACTCTTTGGTATATCATAATGAATCACAAACCTGACATCCGGTTTATCGATTCCCATTCCAAATGCAATCGTTGCAACAATCACATCCACCTTTTCCATCAGGAAATCATCCTGATTGGTTGTACGTGTCTGCGAGTCCATTCCTGCATGATAAGGGCGTGCATTTATTCCGTTTGCCTGAAGAATTTCAGCAAGTTCCTCCACCTTTTTCCGGCTCAAGCAATAAATAATACCCGATTTTTCCGGATTATTCTTGATAAACTTGATGATATCCTTGTCAATATTAGCAGTCTTGGCACGTACCTCATAATACAGATTAGGACGATTGAACGATGATTTGAATACCTTAGCATTAATCATGCCCAAATTCTTCTGAATATCATGCTGTACCTTTGGAGTTGCCGTAGCAGTCAATGCAATGACAGGAGCCTGTCCGATTTCGTTAATGATAGGTCTGATTCTACGGTATTCCGGACGGAAGTCATGTCCCCATTCAGAAATACAATGAGCCTCATCTACTGCATAAAACGAGATCTTCACCGAACGCAAAAAGTCTACATTTTCCTCCTTCGTCAACGATTCGGGCGCTACATACAGCAACTTTGTCTTCCCGGCAAGGATATCAGAACGAACCTGATCAATCGCACTCTTATTCAAAGAAGAATTAATGAAATGAGCCACACCGTCCTCTTCACTAAAGTTGCGCATGGCATCCACCTGATTCTTCATCAGTGCAATTAACGGAGAAATCACAATCGCCGTTCCTTCCATAATCAATGAAGGCAACTGATAACACAACGATTTTCCTCCTCCAGTAGGCATCAATACAAAGGTATCATTACCATCAAGCAAGTTTTGAATGATTGCTTCCTGATTTCCCTTGAATGTATCAAATCCGAAATACTTTTTCAGTTCGTCTGTCAAATTAATCTTCCCTGCCATCTTTCAATTAGGTTGTTTTATTCAGTTCATGATTCAACATAAGAATTACCCTCGTCAGAGAGAGCCTTAACAAAGTTATAAACAACTTCTTAAATACCAAGCAAAATCCGATTAATATTTTCAAGAAAAAACAGAAACATTACTTCTCACAGGTCTTTTTCCATTGATTCTAAGCGGTTTGTAGTCTTGCTATATTCGCCTTTTCCAATTGATGTTTAGCATAATCGAGTGTCACTTCATATGCCGTTTTGTTTTCAGACGGCATTTCGAACATAACATCCATCATGATTGTCTCTACAATAGAACGCAAGCCACGTGCGCCCAGCTTATATTCGACCGCTTTGTCAACAATATACTCGAACACCGACTCTTCGAAAGTAAGCGCGATGCCATCCATCTCAAACAGTTTTACATATTGTTTAATGATGGAATTTTTCGGTTCCGTCAGAATGGCACGAAGTGCATTACGATCCAAAGGATTCAGGTATGTCAGCACCGGAAGACGACCGATGATTTCGGGAATCAGTCCAAATGCTTTCAAGTCTTGTGGCGCAATATATTGCATCATATTGCTTTTATCAATCTGCGCTGTCTTTTGCGAAGCGGTATACCCCACGACATGAGTATTGAGCCGTTGCGCTATTTTTTTCTCAATGCCGTCAAACGCGCCCCCGCAAATGAAAAGAATA
Organism: uncultured Bacteroides sp.; assembly: GCA_944322345.1. Taxonomy (GTDB): domain Bacteria; phylum Bacteroidota; class Bacteroidia; order Bacteroidales; family Bacteroidaceae; genus Bacteroides. The sequence continues at coordinate 37,962 of CALUOO010000019.1, forward strand.
TTCTTTGTATTTACAGGAATCATCTTTTGATCGGGATGTTTACGTCCACCCTGAGGAGGAACGTTTACTACCGAACCTTCGAGCAGCTTCAGCAGTCCTTGCTGCACTCCCTCACCGCTGACATCGCGAGTAATGGAAGGATTATCTCCCTTACGGGCAATCTTGTCAATCTCGTCAATAAACACAATTCCCTGTTCGGCTTCAGCAACGTTATAGTCTGCCACCTGAAGCAAACGGGTCAATATGCTTTCAATATCCTCACCTACATATCCGGCTTCGGTCAGCACTGTAGCATCTACAATAGTAAACGGAACGTGAAGCAACTTAGCAATCGTACGAGCCAGCAGCGTTTTACCAGTTCCGGTACTTCCAACCATAATGATATTCGATTTTTCAATCTCTACATCATCACCACTATCCTTCTGCAAAAGGCGTTTATAATGGTTATACACCGAAACAGACAAAAAACGTTTTGCGTCATCCTGCCCGATCACATACTGATCAAGGAACTTCTTGATTTCTACCGGTTTAGGTAATTCTTTCAGATTCAGTTTCGTAGCTCCAGCTTTTTTCCGGCTCTCGCCCAAAGCTTCCTGAGTAATTTCATAAGCCTGTGTGGCACAACTATCGCAGATATAGCCGTTCATTCCTGTAATCAGGAACCCGACTTCATCCTCCGAACGCCCGCAGAAGCTACACCTTTTTTTTGATTTCGAATCAGCCATTTTTATTTTTTAATCAATACTTCATCAATCATACCATACTCTTTTGCCTCTTGTGCCGTCATCCAATAATCACGGTCTGAGTCTGCCCATACCTTATCAAAATCGGTATGCGAGTGATCTGCTATAATTGTATAAAGTTCTTTCTTCAACTTTTGAATCTCGCGTGCTGTAATCTCGATATCTGAAGCCTGCCCCTGTGCACCACCCATCGGCTGATGAATCATCACGCGCGAATGTGGCAATGCCGAGCGTTTGCCTTCCTTGCCGGCAACCAGCAACACAGCAGCCATCGAAGCAGCCATGCCTGTACAGATAGTGGCAACATCACTCGAAATGAACTGCATCGTATCATAAATGCCTAAGCCTGCATATACGCTTCCACCTGGAGAGTTGATATAAATCGAAATATCCTTTCCCGGATCTACCGAATCCAAATAAAGCAACTGTGCCTGAAGTGTATTGGCTGTATAGTCATCAATCTGTGTACCTAGAAAGATGATACGATCCATCATCAGACGTGAAAAGACGTCCAACTGCGTAACGTTCAGCTGCCTTTCTTCCAAAATATAGGGATTCAAATATCCGGCCTGCGACTTGATCACATCATCAAGCACCAAGCTGTTCATTCCCAAATGCTTGGTGGCGTATTTTCTGAAATCGTCCATATTATTCCTTTCTTAATTAAGTAATCAGTTCTTCTGTTATTTAAGTTTACGGATTGTGATACTTCAGGGTTATAACTTGCAGTTTCCATCCAACCGAAAAGTCCACAAACGTATCCTCCTAAACGTGGGTGCAAAGAAACGAAAAAGAACACAGAGACACAAAAAAAACACAGAGTTATATTTTGAAAAACTCTGTGTTTTTATGGTTATGTTCTATGCCCCACGGGCAGAAAAATCATTATTCAAACATCTTGTTGAATTCTTCTATAGAAACGGTTTTGTTCTCCAATGTAACCTGAGCTTTCAAAGCAGCGGCCAATTTCGTTTCTATTACACGGTTGACAAGATTATTGACACTTTCTTTCTTCTTCAACATTTCCTGTGCATAATTGTCAAGAACATCTTCTGGAACAGACAGCATGCCATACTGTGCAAATTGTGTCTTGGTTGTCTCTTTAGCCATTTTCAGGATATCATCCTGCTCTACCTTCACTGCATTTGCTTCTACCAGTTTCTCCTTAATGAGATGCCAAGTCAGTTCTTCCACGCTCTTGTCGTAGTTCTCGGCTACAAATTCTTCGCCTTTTTCCTGATTGTTCAGCAACATGATGCGTTTCAGCAAAGCATCTGGGAATTCGAGTTTACCAACCTTTTCCATCAGCAGTTTGCGTACATCAATCAGGAACTTATAGTCACTATCAGCTACAAAACGTGAAGCCAGCTCTTCTTTAATCTTCGCACGGAATTCTTCTTCTGTCTTTACAACATCTTTTCCGAATGCCTGATCAAACACTTCCTGATTCAGCTCTCCCGGAACAAAACGTGTAATTTCTTCTACCTGATAGCTGAAGTTTGACTTCACATCCTTGGCAATTTCCTTATCAATTTTCAGCAATGAGCCAAGCTCAGCTGCATGTCCGTCGTAAGCGGTATTCGGATTAAACACCAATACATCGTTCACTTTAGCATTGGCAAATACAGCCTTCTGCTCATCATTCTTCATATAAGAAGGCATCAGCACTGCACCCTCTACCTGAATTCCACCTTCTTTGGTATTGCCGTCTTCGTCCAACTGTGCCAGCAAACCTTTCAACATGTCATTTTCCTGATAAGCATCTACCTTCTCATAGTTACCAGTACGCTGAGTGTACATCTTCACTTGGTTTTCCACCATTTCGTCAGAAACCTCAATCGTATAGTAATCTACCTTGTCGGCAGCACCAACTTCTACATTGAATTCAGGAGCCAAAGCAATGTCGAAAACGAACTCAAATTCATCCATTGTATCGAAGTCAACATTCTGTTGTTTCTCTTCGTTTGGCAGAGGCTCACCAAGAATATTTACTTTATTATCCTTAATATAATTGTAAACAGATTCCTGCAATACCTTATTTACTTCTTCGGCCATTACCGACTTGCCGTACATCTTTTTAACAAGGCTTGCCGGAACCATTCCTTTACGGAATCCGGGCATCTGTACTTTCTGACGCAGTGACTTCAACGATTTGTCAACCTTCTCCTGATAGTCAGCCTTCTCCAATTTTATGGTAAGCAATGCGCTTACTTTGTCAATGTTTTGTAATGAAACGTTCATTCTTGAGAATTATTTATTTGATTTATACTTTGTTCTATATCTAAAGAGGGGGCAAAATTAGTGCTTATCTTTCAAATTTCAAAAGACATTGCGTATTTATTTAAACGGATATACAAGTGACAGAAGAGAACAACCCGAAAAACAAATCTGCCTAAAACCAATAAGGGAAACCGAAAGCATTGCCAAAAGGCTCATCGCACCACGACTACAGCAAGCATACGTAGCACCTGGCGTACGGAAGCTTAATCTCCCGAGCCATTGATTTTTTCTCGTATCACTTAAGTCAAACGTCCGTATCACCTTAGTAAAACGATAGTATCACTTAAGTGATACGAAAGGAACACTTAAGTAATACGAAAAAAGAATCCTATTCAGGAAAATAATCATATCCAAGCGAGACAGATAATATTGATAGCATAACCGCATCTGCAACCACAATGTTTTTCCAAGCCCCTCAAAAAGCCCCCGATAACATCATCTCAACAAAAATGGTGCAGACGAAACAGATTCAAAGAAATAAACAGAAGAAATGCTTGCCGGTTCAAAAAATATGCTTTCCTTTGTGGCGGATTGATGGACCATTAGTTTCTCGATTTCGATTACAAGTTTTTACTGCTGCCGGAAACACACAAACCGCATTTGTAAACTCTCTGTTTTTTTAATCCTTTTATTAGTATCCCCATCCAATCCGGAGAGTTTTTATCCACTTTATTTAATTTATTATTTTTATTATGAACATTTATGTTGGAAACCTTAACTACCGCGTTAAGGAAGCAGATCTGCAGAAGGTCATGGAAGACTACGGAGCAGTATCATCAGTTAAAGTTATCATGGACCGCGAAACAGGACGCTCAAAAGGCTTTGCCTTTGTAGAGATGGAAGACTCCAATGCTGCCAGCAAGGCTATCACCGAGCTGAACGGCAGTGAATATATGGGACGCACGATGGTGGTAAAAGAAGCCAAACCCAGAGCTTAAAAACAACTTTTCTTGAGTTCCTAAACTAACATCGCAAGAATTATGAACTGAGACTGTATATTCTTGAATGAAAAGAGCCGTTTCTATGGTAAGAAACAGCTCTTTTTGTATTTCTGTCTTTTCGTTTCAATATTATCCTTCCAGGCTCTGCACCTCGACATCCTTTACCTTACGCAACAGATCGGAAGCAAAAATAAAATTATTCAGACGTTCGTTGGTCGAAGTAAACACATCGTCCTTAGAGCCTTCCCACTCCTTGTGACCTTCGAAGATGTAGATTACCTTTTCGCCGATTCCCATCACAGAGTTCATGTCGTGCGTATTGATGATGGTAGTCATATTGTACTCCTGTGTGATGTCGTGAATCAAGTCGTCAATCACCAGCGATGTTTTAGGGTCAAGTCCTGAGTTTGGCTCGTCGCAGAACAGATATTGAGGATTCAGTGCTATGGCACGGGCAATAGCCACACGTTTCTGCATACCTCCACTGATTTCCCCGGGAAACTTATCTTTGGCCTCACTCAGATTCACACGGTCGAGGCAAAACATGGCACGCTTGGTACGCTCGCGCAAAGTGTCGTTACTAAACATGTTCAGGGGGAACATCACATTATCCAATACAGACATAGAGTCGAACAATGCAGCACTTTGGAATATCATTCCCATCTCGCGGCGAAGTGACTTCTTCTCTTTTTTTCCCATCAGCACAAGATCGCGGCCATCATAGAGAACCTCTCCCTTTTCCGGTGTCAATAGCCCAACCAGACATTTCATCAATACAGTCTTACCAGATCCGCTTTGTCCTATAATCAGATTGGTTTTACCATTTTCGAAAGTTGCATTGATGTCATTCAAAACAGTCCTGTCGTCGAATGACTTATAGATTCCTTTAATTTCAATCATCCCATCAAAAGTTGAGTTAATACCAGATCGGCAAACAGAATCAGTACACTACTGCAAACCACAGCATCGGTAGATGCCTTCCCCACTGCAATCGAACCTCCTTCAACCGTATACCCGAAGAACGCCGATACACTGGCAATAATAAATGCAAAGAAAAGTGACTTGATAATACCTGCCCAAATATACCATTCGATAAACATATACTGCAAACCGTATTCAAGATCGACAGCATTCATCACACCGCCGAACCAACAGGTACAGAATGCCCCTATAACACCGGCAAATATACTGAATGTCACTAAGATAGGAATAACGGTAATCATGGATATGATTTTTGGAAGTATCAAATAGTTGGCAGAGTTGATACCCATAATTTCAAGGGCATCAATCTGTTGGGTAACTCGCATAGTCCCCAGTTCGGAAGCGATGTTCGATCCGACTTTTCCTGCCAGAATCAGACACATGATAGAAGAGGAGAACTCGAGCAACATAATTTCACGTGTCACATAACCCACTGTCCAACGGGGCATCCACGGACTTTCAATGTTCAGTTTAATCTGAATGGTAATTACTGCTCCGATAAAGAAAGAAATAAGCAGCACAATGCCGATAGAATTAACTCCCAGCTGTTCCATCTCGCTGAGGTATTGCCGGAAAAACATACGCATACGTTCGGGGCGGGAAAATGTGCGTCCCATCAGCATAATATACCGTCCGACAGTTCTTAATGCTTTTATCATAACTCACACTATTTGCTTGCAAATGTACATCATTTCAGCTTATTTTTACTACATTTGCCGCAAAATAAGTTGACTATGGAAGAAAGCAAGATGGTGCTCCGCACAGAAGACCTTGTAAAAAAATACGGAAAACGGACTGTTGTCAGCCATGTATCCATCAACGTGAAACAGGGTGAAATTGTAGGATTGCTAGGCCCTAATGGAGCCGGTAAGACCACTTCATTCTATATGACCGTAGGCTTGATCACTCCCAACGAAGGACGTATTTTTCTCGACGATTTAGAGATTACCAAATTCCCCGTCTACAAGCGCGCACAAACGGGAATCGGCTATCTTGCCCAAGAGGCTTCCGTATTCCGTCAGATGAGTGTGGAGGACAACATTGCGTCTGTACTCGAAATGACCAACAAACCCAAAGAGTATCAAAAGGAAAAGCTGGAGAGTCTGATTGCAGAATTCCGCCTACAGAAAGTACGCAAGAACAAAGGTAACCAGTTGTCCGGTGGTGAACGCCGACGTACTGAGATAGCACGCTGCCTTGCCATCGACCCGAAATTCATCATGCTCGACGAACCGTTTGCCGGCGTAGACCCCATTGCTGTGGAAGACATCCAGCAAATTGTGTGGAAACTGAAGGATAAGAACATCGGCATTCTGATTACCGACCACAATGTGCAGGAGACACTGAGCATCACCGACCGTGCCTACCTGCTGTTCGAAGGAAAAATTCTGTTTCAGGGAACTCCCGAAGAGCTTGCCGAAAACCAGATTGTACGCGAGAAATACCTGAGCAACAGCTTCGTACTGCGCCGGAAAGATTTCCAGCTGAACAAAGAATAGCAGAAAAATATATAAAACAAATCCTGCATCAGCATTTCAATAAAAAAGTGATGCAGGATTTTAATTGATATGTATATCACTCTCCTATCACAACGCAGGATCTTTCACGCAAAGTGACTTCAAGTTTGCTATCCTGTGATTTTGGAAGCCAATACATCCGTTTACACTCACCTTTCGCCAGTTCCACACTACCTTTGTTTCCGGTCAAATATTCGGTGTGGATTGTGAATTGGTCGGGATTGCTATACCAGTTTCCCATCCGGTCAATATCCAAATATAAATTACCGATACTTCCACTTTCCAATTTCAGCTGCCTTTCGTTTCTTTGCACACGGAAAGCCTTGAAATGAGAATTATTGATTGTAACGGCAGCAGAAGCATCTATAGTCAGCGAGTCCTGTGAGAAATTCTTCAGAATCATTTCCTGATCAGACATATCGTTGGCTATAAACTCTATATCAGATGGTACACTGAGTTGCCATGTTCCGGGATAGAGAGTTCTGTTATATCCATCTCCTTGTTTCTTCCAATGAAAACTGGACATAATTTTCAGCGTATCTCCATACTGTCTGATATTCAAAAACTTTTCTGCATCTTCGGGAAATGAAAATACATTCTTCTCGTCCTGTGAAGGCTGAATCTCCATACGGAAATCACGTCCCCACACCCGATAATACGAGCCACGTGTATCTTCGGGAATACTTTTCCCAAGCACCAACACCTTGAACGGAGGAAACTCCCTGCTCACAGTTTTCCCTCCCAGCACGACATCCCCGGTTTTCACCTTTCCATTCAGATAGATAGCCACCATGCCGGCAAACAGCAGGACAAAACCACCTATAAATAGCCCTATCAATATATATGTTGTACGTTTCATATCACATCTGTTTTTACTGTTCTTTCATACAAAAATCTTTATACATTTTCACTATCTCTTCTATCGGAATATCTAAAATCCTCAGTTGCTTAAAGAAACTCTCCAGTTCCTCCTCCAGAAAAAGAGTTTTACGTAAAGAGAGTATCAGACTCTTTGCCCCTGCGGATACAAAATAACCGATACCCCGCTTGTTGTAAATAATATTCTGCGACTGAAGATAATCGTAGGAACGCATCACCGTATTGGCATTCACCTCTACGATAGCTGCATATTCGCGGACAGAAGGGATACGTTCGTCCTCCACATACTGTCCTAATAATATTTCGTCGCAGATACGGTCTGCTATCTGCAAATAGATTGCTTTGCTTTCCTTAAAATTCATAGGCATACAGATTACATTCGGTGAATAATTTCCGATTCTTTAAAACGGAAATAGGCAAGTGTCCAGTTGACTACAGCAAAGAAAGAGAAGCAAATACTCAATATGGGGGCCATGATTTCCTTGCTCTTAAACGGGCGCAATATATAGGAACTGTTATATCCAGATGCAGTCATCAGTTTCATCACCACGACATAAGCACTAAAATACAATATCCAGATGATTGTAACAGCAGCAAATGTTTTCAGGAAAGCATTTCTTGGCCAAACCGTACTACCCAACACAAACAAGGACTGGACAAAGAAGTAAAACGGAATCAGCATCATCCTGAAATAAGCATCTGTAAGAAGATCATAATCCCATATTCTGATAGGAATGATGACTTCCCTTGCTTCAGGATATAAGAATGAATATACTGCAACTCTTGTAAAATCTGCCAACTCAAAAGCAATAAAAAAAACAATCAGGAAAGCAACCGTAGTAATCAGCCAGCGAGAAAAGAACTTTTCAAAAGAAGTAGCAGGAAGCATCAATACAGACAATCGTCCTGCCTTACTCTTCATCTTTTCCATTGTAAGAGAGGCGCTCAAACACCCGAAGCATAGTAGAAACCAAGCAAATACATTATAGATAAAGTGCCATGCAGGATCGGGATATAGCCAATTCATCCCATTCTCCAAAGTAACATGTGCATATTCATTATCTCTGTCATACACTATAACTATTGCTAATACCCCATACATCAAAACAAAGCGAAGCAGATTAACCTTCCAATTCTCCATCACATCTTTCCGACAAAGTTTCATAAAACGGGACATGCTGAAAAAAGTATCTTTTATCATCTTACATTATCTATTTTAAGAGTGAAACAAAGAAGTTATTTTCTCAGGAACAGTAAAAATGGCATTGAAAAGAAGCTCCAGATTGATTTCCGATTCCTCACCATACTTATTGGCAAGTATCAGGCTGTTCCCCTGTATAGAAGGTGAGGCAAACAAAGCCTCCTTCAGCAGCTCACGGTCGTCACTGTCAACAAACAACAGACGTTCCGTAATGCTGGTGATTGATTCATTCAGCAAAACCTTGCTGTTGTTCATAATCAACACATGGTCTAACGCCTTATCAATGTCACGCACCTGATGAGTGGAGATAAGAATCGTCTTATCCTCAGACATACCTGATGCAATAAATCTGCGGAACTGACTCTTGCCAGGAATATCAAGCCCATTAGTTGGTTCATCCATCAGTAACAAAGAAGTATTTGTAGCCAAAGCAAAGCTCATAAATATTTTCTTCTTCTGTCCCATAGAAAGTCCACCCAAATTCATCTCCTGGTCCATCTCAAAACAGCGAAGATAAGCCAACATATCCTCATGGCTAAACTTTGGATAAAACTTACTGTTAAGTTCCACATACTTCGCCAAAGAAACTGAAGGTAATTCAAACTCTTCAGGCACCAAAAACATATCCTGCAACGTAATTGGCAACCTCTTTCTAACATCTACGCCATGATAAACGACCTTACCACTCTTAGGGGTCAGAAGTCCAGACATCAAATACAGAAGAGTCGATTTACCCGCACCATTTTTTCCCAACAGTCCATAGACTCTTCCCCTCTCTAAAGAAAGAGAGAAATCGTGTAATACTTTCCCTTTCGATTTCCGATAAAAGAACGAAAGATTTTCCACATTAATCATAAGCCACACAAAAAATTATTAGATATTACTGTATTAGTTCAATAGTACACTGCAAATATAGTTATTCTATTTAATAATGAAATAGATAAATAAGAAAAAGATAAAAAATTACAGAAAAACACATTCCAGAGAGGGTAATAACAGAAAAGCAAAGGAAAAACATAAAAAAACTGGATTTAAGACATAATAGTAATGGAACAAAAAAACAATTGCAAAATTCCACTAATAACAACCAGTTTTTCGCACAATGCCATCAAAATAGCACATCATATCGGAGATTCATTCAGCCTATAATAATTCGATGGATCAGTAAGAACTACATCACGACTATAGCACAACACAAAAGAAGAGAGACAAAGCGAAAAAAGAAAAGAAAAGAAAGAAAAGGAAAAAGGAGAAGAAAAGCAAGAAAACAGATGGCATGTTTTCAGAAGGAAGAAGAAGGAAGGAATACATACAAAAAAAGTCCTCCGGAAGTTTTC
>CALUOO010000020.1 GCA_944322345.1 uncultured Bacteroides sp.
GATTCATCGGATTCCAGGATCATGGAGACGATGTATGGTTCAGAAACATCAAGGTCAAAGTCATGGAATAATTATATATATTATTAGTAATAATGTAAAACTCCATTGAAGGGTAGTCTTTCAATGGAGTTTTATAATAGATATTAAAATATTATGAAAATTAGATATTTGTTTATCTTGCTATTTGTTTTTGTGGTTTCATTGCAAACTATGGAAGCTAAGGAGAAAAAAGAAGTTTGTATACAACTTTACTCAGTAAGAGACTTAATTGGTAAACAGAATTTTAATGAGTTATTAAAAAAACTTTCCCAAATGGGGTATACAAGTGTAGAAGCTGCGAATTATGATAATGGTAAATTTTATGGTTTGACCCCTGAAGAGTTTAAACGTGCGGTTGAAGAGGCCGGTATGTTTGTCCTTTCATCACATTGTTCAAAGGGATTGTCTGAACAAGAATTGGCTACAGGGGACTTCTCTGAATCTTTGAAATGGTGGGAACAGTGTATCGATGCACATAAAGCCGCTGGAATGAAATATATTGTAACGCCTTATATGGGAGTACCTCAAACTCTCAAAGATTTAAAAACTTATTGTGAGTATTATAATGAGATCGGTAAGCGTTGCAAGGAAAAAGGTTTATTATATGGTTATCATAATCATGCACACGAATTTCAGAAAGTGGAAAATAAAGAAATCATGTATGATTATATGATTGAGAATACCAATCCTGATTATGTATTCTTCCAGATGGATTTATATTGGGTTGTAAGAGGACAACATAGTCCTGTGGATTATTTTAAAAAATATCCGGGACGTTTTAAAATGTTTCATGTAAAAGATGATCGGGAAATAGGTCAAAGTGGTATGGTAGGATTTGATGCTATTTTTAAAAATGCTTCTATTGCTGGCGTGCAAGATATTGTAGCAGAAATTGAAGGATATACTTGCCCTGTAGAGAAAAGTGTAGAAATAAGTTTAGACTATTTATTAGATGCGCCTTTCGTAAAAAAATCGTATAATCGATAATGTAATAATTAATACCTTGATTATTAGTGTATCTTTTATAGTGTTAATTCTAAGATAATACTATTTTATAATCTATATTATGTTTAATATAATATTAGAAATACTTGCCACATATGTCTGTAAAGCATTCGAGGCTTTCAAAGGAGTTTCATATTCGTAGGAAAACGCATGTGGTTCTCATAGCATGTGATATCGGTCATGCAGACGTGATGACTGTCTTGTAGTTGGTTATGGGAAAAGACAGATTTATCATGATTCCGCAGAACGTCTGATACTAAAAAGCCAACTAATTTACAATAATTTGTGTATGAATTAGTTGGCTAATTTTATATTATTTACCGAATGTCCCTGAAGTAAACAAGGGCTAAAGCAAGGATCTAAGTTTCAATCTATAAATTTATTATATTTCAAGCGCTCCTATAATATCTGTGACTGATTTATATCCGTGTCTGTCTAGATAATTATTAATTCCATTTGTAACTTTTAAAGTAATGGTAGGATCAATAAAATTTGCAGTGCCTATTTGAATTGCTGATGCACCAGCCAGCATAAATTCAATAGCATCTTTCCAATTCATAATCCCTCCTAAACCTATAACTGGAATTTTTACAGATTTTGCTACTTGCCATACCATACGTAAAGCTATTGGTTTAACAGCTGCACCAGACAAACCTCCTGTTATAGTTGATAAAATAGGACGCTTACGTTCTGCATCAATAGCCATTCCTAATAATGTATTAATCAAGGATACACTATCTGCACCACTATCTTCTACAGCAAGTGCAATCTCGCTGATGTCTGTAACATTTGGTGATAATTTAACTATTAATGTTTTCTTATAGGCTTTTCGAACAGCCTTGACTACTTCAGAAGCTCCTTTTGTGGATACTCCGAAAGCCATTCCTCCTTGTTTTACATTTGGACATGAAATATTAAGTTCTATAGCTGGGATTTTATCAAGTTCGTTAATAATTTCAGCAGTTTTTATATAATCCTCAATTGCAGATCCTGAAACATTTACGATTACATTTGTTTGGATATCTTTTATACGCGGATATATAGTTTGAACAAAATAATCTACACCTTTATTTTGCAATCCTACAGCATTTAGCATTCCAAAAGGGGTTTCTGCCATACGGGGATATGGATTACCTTCACGTTTATGAAGAGTGGTTCCCTTTACAATAATGCTGCCAATTTGAGATACATCAATAAAATCAGAAAACTCTTCACCATATCCAAATGTTCCCGATGCTGTCATAACCGGGTTTTTCATTTGTAAAGCACCAATGTTTACACTTAAATCTGCCATAATAATTTGTTTATATTAAAAACTGGACCTTCTTTACATACGCATAAGTGACCTTCCGTTGTATTTTCTACGCAACAAAGGCAGGCTCCAATACCACATGCCATTGTATTCTCGAGTGAAACTTCACATTCAATATGATTTTTTTTAGCATACTTGGCAACAGCTATCATCATAAGTTTCGGACCACATGCATAAATCTTGTCAAACTGTAATTTAGTTAGTATGGAATGTTGGATTACATATCCTTTTTCTCCATAGCTACCATCTTCTGTGGTTGTATAAACATCACCATATTTGGCAAATTCATCTAATTGCAAAAGGTCAGTTTGGCTTCGTGCTCCTAATAAGAAAATTGGATGATGCCCTGTTTTAGCTAATTGTTCACCTAAGTATAACATTGGGGCAGTTCCTACTCCACCACCGATTAATAATAGTTTATTGGAGATTGATTGAGGAATAGTGTATGAATTGCCTAAAGGAAGTATAGCATTTATAACATCTCCTACTTGCATTTGAGCTAAACGTTTAGTACCATCACCCACTAACTGGATGATAAACCAAATTTCATTATGTTGTCTATCAACAAAATTTATTGATATGGGACGCCTTAAAAAAGTAGTCGGAGATCCATCTATTTTGAGTTCGGCAAATTGTCCCGGTAATATCTCAGGCAAAGGAGATTGACATGTCATTTTTAGTAATACATAGTTGGTATGCAATCTGATATTTGCATTAATTGTCAGATCTAAAATAAATTTTTTCATGTACGAATATTAAGTGTAATTTTTTATATATTTTTCTTTTGCAAAGATACATAGGTTATTTGTTCAAATTCATTTTTTGCTTCTATTTTTCTGGTTTAAATGTTTCGTATGTATTGTCATCAAAAAAAATTTTTATTTCAGTTATTTTTTTTATATGTTTTCCTGTACCCGTAATTATCTGGTTATTAACAATTTTGTACTGTTTTGAATACTCGTCAGTATTTTTTTTTTGATTTTCATTAAATAGAGGTAATGATACATTGGTACTCTGATTAGAAGAATATTTTTCCTTCTCTTCCAAATTAGTCTGCCTGTTTTGAATTTCTCCTTTTCCATAAAGTAGCCACTCTAGATTTACATAATTATAAATTTGATGTACTTTCAATATGAAATCTAAGCTTGGTTTATTGCGATCATTTAAAATATGGGAAAGAGTTGATTGTTGCACGCCGATAGTTTCAGCAAACATTTTAGGGGTTATATTTTCTCTTTTCATTAATATTTTTAATCTGTCTTTTATCTCCATATAATTTTTATGTTAGATCCTTAAATAAAACGAAGGTTTGCAAGCTTGTATTTTTTTCTACAAATGTAAAGTATTTAAATTAATTATCGAATATTATAGAAGTGAAATTTCTTTCTAAGATGTAACCTATAATACTATAAAATGTAGTCTTTTAATTTAATTAATCTCTTTATCTACTTGTTTATCAGTAAAATATGTAATATAAGTGAGATTTTTTTAATAAGATGCAATAATGTTCGCTTTTATTTTTCTTATCATAATAAAGTATTTATTTATTAAGTATATATATATATTTGATTTAAAGCGAATTAATTTATATGTTTAATACGTTAATTAGGTGTGTACATATGTAATATTATATATTGTTAAACTTGTGAATGATTAACATGTGTATTATCGGATGGTAATATCAGAACTGGTTAATTACTTATGTTAATATGAGTTTGATGTAAAATCAAAAGACTGTGAGTTAGTCGTCATTGAGCATTTCTGACAAGGTTCTTTTTTAAGTAGAGATTTATTGTGGGTAGTGTTTCGGTTATTGAGCATAGTGCGCAGCTGGAAATTCTTCTGCAGTCTTTTTATTCAGTTCGTGGTATGTCTGAAATACAACTTTGTAGAAAGCATTCTCACCGCTTCTCTTGGTATTTCTGTAACATTTTTACAGAACTGCAGTCACTTGTCTTGTACTGTTTCATGATATTTTGGAACCTGGCGTTAGAAAGCGCCTCGTTGACAACATTAATCCGTACGTATAAGACCGATTCTGTTTGTAATACTTCTCTTACTTCTCTTGTAAAGGGTATTTAGAGGCCAACGTAAAAATCAGAGGAGTGAATCTGATAAAGTTGCATCTTTGCTGGAAACAAATCATGCTCCGGTATTTAAGAACGGGGATTCGAGAAAACAGTTGCTGGCCAAAAGCATCTCTCTATAAAAAAAGAATCCTTATGGACTGATAATGAAGAAGAGTTTTGAGCTGTTTATGAGAAGTAACAGACCAAAATCTGATTATAAGAAATTTTGGTGAGAATGATGCTTATTTATCATTCGGTTTCTATTAATCAGTATATTATAATTTAGAAGGATACAATATAATAGATAATCAAGAGGCAGCTGATATTGCCATTGTTTTAAATTATTAGTTAAGTATAAAAAATGCCCCTTCTTAACCGTATACAATTAATTATATTGAGCGGTAAACGAGGCTCGAACTCGCGACCCCCAGCTTGGGAAGCTAGTGCTCTACCAACTGAGCTATTACCGCAATGATTAAATCGTAAGTAATTACCCTGCAAAGGTAATTATTCTTTGGAGAATACAAAAGTATAATACTTGTTTTTTGTGTCTTCTTAGAGAATTTATACTAATTTATTTTCTATGATAATATTCTATATTTTCTACTGTCAATAAATCAATAGGCATATAATTAGTACATGTTATATTCTTTTTAAATATAAGATAATCGCATAATGATTTAACTCCATTAAACCCCTGTAATTCAGGCTGCTGAGCGATAAGGAATGAAACAGTCCCTTCTTTTAAGCAAGCAACATTACGTTCTAAAAGGTCATATCCGATTAATTTAAAGCTTTTCTTATTGTTCTTTTGTAGATATTCTCCCACAATATAAACTTTTGAATTAAAAGTAATACCGTTATTTATAGTAGGATGAGTGTTGAAAAAATCATCTAACATCTTATTATCTTCATCATTACTCTCCGCTCGTAAGTCTAATTCCCAAATTTTACAAAGTGGATGATGTTCCTTCATGTATCGCCTAAATCCAACTTCACGACTTTCTTGCTGATTTGATCCGACAACACCTTCATGCATTTTTCTAAAAATGACAATATTTTCTTCATTTTGGGCCAATAACATTAACATACGTGCTGCAAAATATCCACTCTGATGTGAATTTTGACCAAAGAAAGCTAGAGGAGCAGTATCTTTAATGTTCGAATCTATATATATATAAGGTATATCTAATAGTTGTAATCCATTAATGAATCCAATAGTATATTGAGGAATAGTAGGAGCTACTACTACTCCATCGGGAGATTCTAGCAGAATAGTTTTTCCAGCTTCTACAAAAGAGTGGTAGTCGTATGGATCATAATGGTCTATTCTGACAGCAATGTTAAAATCAGAATAAGCTGTAGCTGCATCGTGTATACCTTTTTCGACGGCAGTCCAATATTCTCCCTCTAAATGTTTAGGGAAAAGACATATAAAGTTATATTTTTTATTTGAAGCCAATGCACTAGCATACATATTGGGCTGATAATTCAATTGCTTTAAAATTTCTTCTACTCTTTTTTTGCTTGCTTCTGATACTCCATTTCGTCCATGAAGTACGCGGTCAACAGTACCTACTGACACGTTTGCTAAACGTGCAATATCTTTTATCCTAATTCGGTCAGGCAATTTATTCATACAAATATATATTATGATTATATTTTTATAAGACAAAAATCAAAATATTTCTAATACAAATATATTATATTTTTTGTTGTTACAAAAATTGTTGTATATTTGTGCTCGCGCACGGAATATTTTTTAGTATATAAAAATATATATCTATTAAGAATGAGTAAAAGATTTATAATATTTAATTAAATAAGAAATTATGGGAAAGAAGATAGTCACATTAGGTGAAATTATGCTTCGTCTCTCTACTCCTGGAAATGCTCGCTTTGTACAATCTAATGCATTTGATGTTGTATATGGTGGTGGAGAGGCAAATGTTGCTATTAGTTGTGCCAATTATGGTCATAATGCTTATTTTGTAACGAAATTGCCGCAACATGAAATTGGTCAAGCAGCTATAGGCACTTTGCGGAAATATGGAGTCAAAACAGATTATATTGTTCAAGGTGGCAATCGTATAGGTATATATTATTTAGAGACAGGAGCATCTATGCGTCCAAGCAAAGTAATTTATGACCGTGCACATTCGGCTATGGCAGAAGCAGAAGTTTCAGATTTTGATTTTGATATGATAATGCAAGATGCAGATTGGTTTCATTGGTCTGGAATTACGCCTGCTATATCAGATAAAGCGGCAGAGTTGGTAAAAATAGCATGTGAAGCAGCAAAACGTTATAATGTGACAGTTTCTGTTGATTTAAATTTTCGAAAAAAGTTATGGACTAAAGAAAAAGCTCAATTTATAATGAGGCCATTGATGAAGTATGTAGATGTGTGTATTGGAAATGAAGAAGATGCAGAGCTTTGTTTGGGATTCAAACCTGAAGCAGATGTAGAAAATGGATATACCGAAGCTGAAGGATATAAAAAAATATTTAAACAAATGAAAGATGAATTTGGTTTTAAATATATTGCTTCAACTTTACGAGAATCATTTTCTGCAACGCATAATGGGTGGAAAGCGATGATTTACGATGGTAATGAGTTTTATACGTCGAAACATTATGATATCAATCCAATAATTGATCGTGTAGGTGGAGGTGATTCGTTCTCTGGTGGTATTATTCATGGTTTATTAACCAAATCAACGCAGAAAGAAGCTTTGGAATTTGCAGTTGCAGCTTCTGCTTTGAAGCATACAATTAATGGTGATTTTAATCTTGTTTCAGAAGAAGAAGTTGAGGCATTGGTTAATGGTAATGCAAATGGGCGCGTACAACGTTAAATCTAAATTTAGAATTTATAAATTTGAATATAATAAATGGCACGATTTGATAAAATAACGACGTTTAGTAAGATCGCTGAAACTAGGATGGTTCCAGTGTTTTATCATGGTGATATAGCAATAGCCCAAAAAGTAATAAAAGCATGCTATGATGGAGGTGTCCGTGTGTTTGAGTTTACTAATCGAGGTGATTTTGCACATGAGGTATTTTCAAATATTATAAAATTTGCTTCAGTAGAATGTCCTGAAATGATAATTGGCATAGGATCTATTGTCGATTCAGCTACGGCAAGTATATATTTACAATTAGGTGCTAATTTTGTAGTTGGCCCATTATTTAATCCAGAGATTGCTAAGGTTTGTAACCGTCGATCTATTCCTTATATACCAGGTTGTGGCAGTGTATCAGAAGTAGGTTTTGCGCAAGAAATGGGATGTGACCTTTGTAAAATATTCCCTGGAGATGTATATGGCGTAAATTTTGTAAAAGGTTTAATGGCTCCTATGCCGTGGTCAAAACTAATGATAACGGGAGGTGTGGAGCCTACAAAAGAAAATTTGACAAGCTGGATTCGCGCTGGAGCTTTTTGTGTAGGAATGGGGTCTAAATTGTTTCCCAAAAATAAGATAATGGAAAAAGATTGGATATATATAACAGAAAAATGTAGAGAAGCTCTTAAATATATAGTTGAAGCTCAATAAGAAAGTCTTTTTATAAAAAAATTGTGTAAATGGAAAACAAGATTCAAGTTTGAGTCTCGTTTTCCATTTCAATTTGTATATTGAAAACTATCAAGCTCATTCTTATTAAAACTCTTGCGATATTTTTCTAGAATATCAAATTCTGTAAAGCCCCAAGTAGGGTGAATTTCCGAAATATTGTGTATCTTAATCATATCTTAATTGGGAAATTTCCCTCGTTTTTGGCTGCCAAACCTTATTTGCGGGGAATATAAATAGATGATTTTTAATGCTTTGTATGTGAATTAGTTAGATGTTTTTATAGCATTTGAATATCCCTAATGTAAAATGTCAAATACTAATTCACGTAGAATCTCTCCATCTACAGTGGAAATGTTTTGTATACCTTTGGATTTTGCGTCAGCATAGCGTATTTTGCTTATAATTTGCATTGTTTTTATTCCACTGTATTTTTTCATTGCTTTCATATATTCTTTAGATTGCCATACTGTCTTTAAACTTAGCATATTAGCAATCCCCTGTTCTGATTTATCTGGAGCGTAATATGCCAACATTAAGTTAGAATAGAAATTGAATAATAAAGATAAAGTCATTTGGATCGGATTTGTTTTTGGATTTTCGCAAAAATATTTTATTATTTTATTCGCTTTCAATATATCTTTCTCGATTAAGGCATTTCTTAATTCAAAATTATTATAATCTTTACTAATTCCAATGTTTTTCTCTATCTGTTCAGGAGTAATTTGAGTCTGGCCAAAGGGCAATGTAATTATAAGCTTTTCAAGTTCACTAGCCATTCTATTTAAATCTGCTCCGATAAAATCAGCCAGCATAGCAATAGCTTTGGATTCAATGCCGATCTTCTTTTCTTTTAAGTATGATGATATAAAAATAGGTAATTGTGAATCTTTCAATTTTGGAGATTCAAATATAACACCTGTCTTTTCAATTTCAATAGCTATTTTCTTTCTGCGGTCTAATACACCGTGTTTATGGCATAGTACTAATATTGTGGACAAAAGCGGCTTTTGTAAATAATAGGATAATTTTTCTATATTGCGAATAGCTTGTGCTTCTTTGACAATTACCACTTGATACTCAGACATCATCGGATAGCGTTTGGCTGTATTGATGATAGTAGTGATATCTACATCTGTTCCATATACAATGGTCAAGTTAAATTCTTTTTCGGATTCGCTCAATATATTATTAGCAATATATTCAGTTATTTTGTCAATATAGTATGATTCTTCCCCCATTAAGTAATAAATAGGATGATATTGTTTTGCTCTTAATTCTTTGAGAAGATCATTATATGTTAATCCTTGTTTTACCATAATTGAAATACTAAATGGGAAAAGAAGATTACCAATCAAATTTTAGATGTTTTACAGTTTTCTTTTCATCGATAATCATACGTAAAGAGGCAATGCCTATTTCTACATGCTCTTCTACATAATTTTTAGTTACTAAATTGTCACTCTGATCTGTTTTTACTCCTTCAGGAGTCATAGGCTGGTCTGATACTAGCAATAAAGCTCCAGTGGGTATATGATTTGAGAAACCGCAACTAAATAGAGTGGCAGTTTCCATATCGACAGCCATTGCCCTTGTTTTTTTTAGATATTCCTTGAAATCATCATCGTGTTCCCAAATCCGACGGTTAGTCGTGTATACGGTACCTGTCCAATAGTCACGGGCATGGTCACGAATGGCAGAAGAGACTGCGCGTTGTAGCATAAATGCAGGAAGAGCAGGTACTTCTGGTGGAAAATAATCATTGGAAGTACCTTCACCGCGAATAGCAGCAATTGGAAGAATCAAATCTCCTAATTTATTTTTTTTATTTATTCCACCGCATTTTCCTAAAAATAGACAAGCTTTAGGATGTATAGCTCCCAATAAATCCATAATGATTGCTGCATTCGGGCTTCCCATGCCAAAGTTGATAATTGTGATACCTTGGGCACTTGCAGAGATCATGTTGGCATCTCTTCCTAAAACTGGGACATTAAAACGGTTGGCAAAGATTTCTACGTATTTATTGAAATTGGTCAATAAAATATATTCTTCAAATTCTTCTAGCTTACGTTTGGTATAACGGGGAAGCCAATTCGCTACAATTTCTTCTTTCGTTTTCATAAATTATCTATTATTTTTGTGACCCAAATGTTATCTAATTCACAAAGATAAGAAATGTTATCGTTAAACTTGCCTTCGTTTGAGACTAAAATAGATATAAGAGAAGGGAAAAAAGTAATTTTTGATATAATTCGTAAACGATATGTGCCTCTCACTTCAGAAGAATGGGTTCGCCAACATTTTGTTCATTTTTTGATTGCATGTAAAGGATATCCGCAGTCTCTTCTTGCTAATGAGGTTTTTATAAAATTAAATTCTACTGTCAAACGGTGTGATACTGTGCTTTATCGTAGGGATTTATCTGCGCGTATGATAATTGAATATAAAGCACCTCATGTTGAGATAACTCAGCGGGTGTTTGATCAGATAACACGATATAATATGACTTTAAGGGCTGATTATTTGGTCGTTAGTAACGGAATGAAACACTATTGTTGTCGTATGGATTATGGACAACAAAGTATTTGCTTTCTTAAAGATATACCAGACTATCACCTATTATGAAGAAAGGTATCATTTCCTCTTGGGAAAACGATACCTTTCTTTAAGAATTACATTGCTTTTTATTCGGCTGTTTTTCTTCTGATTGCACGTTTGGTGGTGGTAGTAGGAGCTTCTTCGACTTTGTGTTCTGCTTGTACTCCTGCCAATTCGGGGTCGATCATGATTCGACCGCAATATTCACAAACGATAACCTTCTTACGTGAACGAATATCCAGTTGTCTTTGAGGTGGAATCTTGTTGAAACAACCTCCGCAAGCATCACGTTGTACATATACAATCCCCAAACCATTACGTGAATTTTTACGGATGCGTTTGAAAGACTGTAGTAGACGTGGCTCAATTTTCGTTTCTAGCTCTTTTGCCTTGTCTCTTAATTTCTCTTCCTCTTGCTTGGTTTCGGCTATGATTTCATCAAGTTCACTTTTTTTCTGTTCTAAGTCTTTTTGTCTTTCTTCGAGAGTATGCTCATTCTTCTCTATTTCAGCTTCCTTTTCCTCTCTGCTTGCTGTAAATTCTCTGATTCTTTTTTCGCAAAGTTCTATTTCCAGAGTTTGAAATTCTATTTCTTTGGTCAAGAAATCATATTCGCGATTGTTGCGAACATTCTCTTGCTGAGACTTGTATTTCTCTACTGAAGCTTTGGCGGTTTCAATCTCTACTTTTTTCCCTGCTACAGAGCTCTTCAATTCACTTACTTCTGCTTTGATTTTTTCTATGCGTGTGCGTAAGCCCGCAATTTCATCTTCCAAGTCCTGTACTTCCAGCGGAAGTTCTCCTCTTAAGGTTTTGATTTCGTCAATTTTAGACAGTGTTGTCTGAAGTTGGAACAAAGTCTTCAGCTTCTGTTCTACTGTCAATTCGCTTGGATCTTTTTTTGCTTCTCTTGCCATTGTTATTTACTTATAAATATTTTATAGGATTTGTATTTATCTTGCTTAGTTGTACTTTGAGATCAGGGAATGAGCGGTGGAGCACCGACTGCAAAATCTCAACTGTATATTGTTCACTCTCGTAATGTCCAATTTCTGCCATTAGGATTTCGGCCTCATGACCAAAATAGTCGTGATACTTGATTTCGCCTGTCAGAAAGACATCGGCACCTGCACTGATGGCCTGTGGCAGTAGGAAGGCGCCTGCTCCTCCGCATAAGGCTACTCTGCGGATTTGTCTGCCCGTCGGTTGATTGTGGCGCAGGCAGCTTACCTTGAATGTCTGCTTGATGCGCTGGAGAAATGTCATCTCATCCTCTGGCTCGTCCAGCTCGCCAATCATACCCGAACCTGCTTGCTCCCAGCGGTTATGCAAAGGATACAGGTCGTAGGCGGGTTCTTCGTACGGATGGGCTTTGAGCAGTGCACGGATGGCTGCCCCTTCTTTAAACTGTGGAAGGATGGTTTCGATGCGCACCTCCTGTTCGTGGTGAAGTTCGCCAATGGTGCCGCAGAAGGGATGTGTCCCCTCGCCTGCACGAAACGTTCCTTCGCCCGACAGATTGTAGCTGCATGAGTCGTAACGTCCGATACTTCCGCATCCGGCATCGAACAGGGCTTGACGGACACGGGCGGCATGTTCTGTGGGAACGAAGGTGACCAGTTTCGTCAGGCTGTTGTCCTTGGGGTCGAGTATTTGCAGATGTTTGAGCCCGAGCTTCTCCGCTATCTTATGGTTGACTCCTTCTGAGGCATTGTCCAGATTAGTGTGGGCGGAATAGATGACAAGGTCGTGCTTGATTGCCTTGAGGATGCAACGCTCCACATAGTCGCGTCCGGTAATGGACTTGTAGCCGCGGAAGATGAGCGGATGATGGGATACGACAAGATTGCATCCTGATGCGATTGCCTCGTCCAAGACGGATTCGGTGACGTCAAGACACAACAAAGCCCCTGCGGCTTCCGCCTCTGTCAGTCCTATTTGCAAGCCGGCATTGTCGAAGCTGTCTTGCAAGGGCAGGGGCGCGAATTGTTCAAGGGCGCTTACTATCTCTTTAATCTTCATTAGTTACAGAGAATTTGGTTGCAAATATACGCAAAAAATGGATACACACTTACTTCCTGTGCGTTTTTTATTACCTCTGGTGCATTACTTTGGGCGTATCGGTGACATGAAAACATTTGGATGGCAGGGTTGACCTCATACAGTTCGTCAATCCACAGCCGGGCAAGACCGAGCGCTACATTCGCCACCACCTCCTCTCCTTTCGCGTCAAGGAGCTGTATCTGGACGGTGGTTACATCAAGCCGGGCGAACAGTACGTACAGCTCCGTTGCATGAAAGAGAACGTGGTGGCAGAGTGATACTTGTCTGTCTGCATTTATTACCGGCGCAGAAATCCGTCCTCTCTCCTATCCTCTCGTCTAGATTTATCAGTCGTTGGTGGAAGGAAACTGATATGAGTCATTCCCAGTGTTTTTAATAAATATTTGGAATACAGATGCTTGTGTGAATATAAATAAGGGGAAGGAGTCTATGCTAATAAGACACGGGAGTCACTGCTTATGACACACGGGAGTCGTTGCTCATGACAGACGTGTCTCATGCGTTATGAGTGACGTCACTCATAAGCCATCACTGACGTCACTCATGCGATGTCACTGACGTCACTCACCCTCATCCCCTTTCCGTCTTTTCTGTCTGTATGTATCTTTTATCATTCACCGCGGCTCCAGTGTGAATCCGGCAGGCGCATCATTTCCTTATGTCGAAAAAAAAACGTTCCTTTGTGTAAGAAATTCATTGTCAAACTTAAAAATCATCGACTTATGATAGAAAATGAAAGAGATATACGCCACGAACAGGTGCTGCGGGCTGCACGGCAGATGATGACTGCGGCGCGTACGGCACCCAAGGGCAAGGGAATCGACATCTTGGAAATGGCGCTTATCGAGGGCGAGGAAGTGCGTACGCTGTCGGAAACGATGGTGGCGATGGTCGAAGAGCACGGGATGAAGTTTTTCCTGCGCGATGCGGCAAACATCCTCAGTGCTGAGTGTATTATAATAATAGGTACGCGCGAGCAGCCGCAGGGGTTGAACTGCGGGCATTGCGGCTCTGCCACCTGTGCCGGACGCACCGAGGGTACGCCCTGTGCGCTGAACAGTATCGACCTTGGCATTGCCATCGGCTCTGCCTGCGCCATGGCTGCCGACTTGAGGCTGGATACACGTGTGATGTTCTCTGCCGGACTGGCTGCGCAGCGTCTTGGATGGTTGCCCGGATGTCGCAGTGTGATGGCGATTCCAGTCAGTGCGTCGTCCAAGAATCCGTTCTTCGATCGCAAGTCTCCAAGTACCTGACAAAATGACAGATAGGTGAATAATGAATAATTATTCACGTTCACATTTTGAAAACATGCATTAGATAGGCTTCTCGATAGGATACTGACAAAGTGTCATATAGACATATATGCATATATATACATACGACTTAAGAACTTAAAACTCATTACTAATTATGGGAATCATCGTCGGACTCCCCCGCTCGGGAGGAAAAGACTTACAACTGAACCTGTCCGCCTTTGGTGGTAAACAAATAGAGATGCTTGCCACACAGCTGCCTGCTGAGTGGTATCCACAGAGCGGAATCCAGCTGACATGGCCTCACGAGGCAACGGACTGGGCACCGATGCTCGACGAAGTACAGGAATGCTTCGTCCGTATCGCCACGGAAATAGCATGCCGCCAGCGGCTGCTTATCGTTACTCCCCACCCCGATGACGTCAGACGTCAGATAGCAGGAAGGGTGGAAATGGAAAACGTCCGCTTCCTGCAGTGTGAAACGAACGACACGTGGGCGCGCGACCACGGAGCTATCACCCTCTTGGAAGAGGGGCTTCCCTCGCTACTCGATTTCAAGTTCAACGGTTGGGGGCTGAAGTTTGCTGCCGACCGTGACAATCTTATCACCCGGCGTGCCGTAGAGGCAGGCGCACTGAAGGGGCGTTATCAGAATCGCCTCGGCTTTGTGCTCGAAGGCGGGTCGATCGAAAGCGATGGCCGTGGAACGCTACTCACCACCTCCGAATGTCTGCTGTCGCCCAACCGTAACGGGCAGATGACGCAAGCTGAGATTGAAGACTACCTGCGTTCCACACTGCATGTAGAGCGTATTCTCTGGCTCGACCACGGCTATCTGGCAGGCGACGACACAGACAGCCATATAGATACACTGGCACGTTTCTGCTCGCCAGACACGATTGCCTACGTACAGTGCACCGACCCGTCGGACGAGCACTACGAAGCTCTCCGCCGCATGGAGGAACAGCTGAGGACCTTCCGCACTACGGCAGATGCTCCCTACCGACTGCTCCCCTTACCTATGGCAGACAGGATAGAGGAAAACGGCGAGCGGCTACCTGCTACCTACGCCAACTTCCTCATTATGAACGAAGCTGTCCTCTACCCTACCTATCGTCAGCCCGCTAACGACCGACGGGCGCAAGAGGTGCTGCAAGAGGCATTTCCGGGGCGTGAAGTAGTTGGCATCGACTGTTGCGCACTGATCCGGCAACACGGGTCGTTGCATTGCGTCACTATGCAATATCCCGCCGGAGTTATGTAACTCATCATATTAATCCCATAAATAACCCAATAAGAAGATGAAGAAGATAAAGATAGGCCTGATACAGCAGGCAAATACAGCCGACATCCGGTTCAATCTGATGAATCTGGCGCACAGCATCGAGGCTTGTGCAGCCCATGGCGCCCAGTTGATCGTGTTGCAGGAATTGCATAACTCACTTTATTTCTGTCAGACGGAAGACACCGCTCTGTTCGACTTGGCGGAGCCGATACCCGGTCCCTCTACAGGCTTTTATTCCGAGCTTGCTGCTGCCAATAAAGTAGTCCTTGTGACCTCACTCTTCGAGAAACGGGCACCGGGGCTCTATCACAATACCGCCGTCGTATTCGATCGCGACGGAAGTATCGCCGGGAAGTACCGCAAGATGCATATTCCCGACGACCCTGCCTATTACGAGAAGTTCTACTTCACTCCCGGTGATCTTGGCTTTACCCCTATTCAGACCTCTTTAGGCAAGCTGGGTGTCCTTGTCTGCTGGGATCAGTGGTACCCAGAAGCTGCCCGTCTGATGGCACTTCGTGGAGCCGAGATACTGATATACCCTACTGCCATCGGTTGGGAAAGCACCGATACGGACGAAGAGAAGAAGCGTCAGCTAGGGGCATGGATCATCTCACAGCGGGCACACGCAGTAGCCAATGGGCTTCCCGTAGTTTCGGTTAATCGCGTAGGTCATGAACCAGATCCTTCGGGGCAGACAAACGGCATACAGTTTTGGGGGAACAGTTTCGTAGCAGGACCTCAAGGAGAGCTTTTAGCTCAGGCAGCCAACGACCGGCCAGAAAACATTGTCGTAGAAGTGGATATGGAGCGGTCTGAGAATGTCCGTCGCTGGTGGCCTTTTCTTCGCGATCGTAGGATCGATGAGTTTGAAGGTCTGACAAAAAGATATTTAGACTAATCAGGTTATTGGAAGGTGATACGCTTGTTGACCAAGAAGTTGACTGAGCCATAAATAAACAGTCCGAGAAACTGTGCCAAGTATTCATTCGTGTTCAACCCTTCCACCAATAGGATAAGGAATAGAAATTGTGCCGTATAGGCAACTGCAAAAGCAGAGCAGAAGAACAGTATCTGTCGCCAGATGCTGTTCTTTTTAGTATGACGGGTTGGGAATACCCAGTATTTACACCATATGAAATTGTGGATCTGAGCCACGATATACGCAGTGATGTTAGCCACCATATAGTCTCCCTCAAAACATAAGTTCTCCATCATTAACCAGACTACAGAAGCCATGATCAAGGCATTTGCTGTTCCGATTACTATAAAGCGGAATATGCGTACCGACTCTTTCATTGTTTCACTACCAATTCGTCGTTATTCATTCGGGTCATGTATTGCTGTATGATGGCTTTCAGCTCTCTTTCCATTTCTTGCTGTTCTTGTACCTTTCCAAGCAGATTGTGCTCCAATAGCTTGTCTGTTTTAAATGCATAGAGAGCTATAGGGTTCTGCCCGTCGAATTGTAGCAGATGGTCTCCTTTAAAGAATTGGTAAGTGCCATTGATATAGTTGACAGCATATGTATCTTCTGGAGCAGTATGTAGTAAGTCACATCCAAAAGAAACATAAGGTTGGTCGTAACCTAAGTAACCAAGTACAGTCGGCATTATGTCTATCTGCTGTGCAATCATATCTTTCCGGTATCCTTTCAGGTCGCTACCAGGGTGGTAAAATACAACAGGTACTGAAAATAGTCCACTCTCTGTTTGATATTCTGGACGCTCCTGTGAGTTTGTATGGTCTGCAGTAAATACAAATAAAGTATTATTATACCACGGTTCTTTAGATATTCTATCAAAAAGTAGCTTTAATGCATAATCTGTATATCCTATACACTGTCTGATAGGTTTATTGCCTTTAGGAAAGACTCCTTCATATTCTTGCGGTACAGCAAAGGGGTGATGAGAAGAAAGACTGAATATCGCTGCTGCGAACGGCTGTTTAAAGGTAGATAGAGTATTACCAAAAAACTGAAAGAACTTATCATCCCAAATCCCCCAATGACCGTCGAAATCATTATTATTAGGATTAGCTTCATTATATTCAGTTCGTCCATAATAATGAGTATAACCTGCAGTCCTTGCAAAGGCTTCAAAACCCATTGAACCATTATTGGCACCGTGGAAGAAAGCTGTGTAATATCCTTTCTTTTTCAATTCTCCACCAATACTTGATACGGTATTCAAGGAAGCAGGTGTCAAAAAGAATGGTTCAACAAACATAGGAATACCAGAGAGTACAGAAGGCATGCCATCAATACTTTTTGAACCGTTGGCAAATGAATATTTAAAGGTTAAGCCTTTATTCATAATGGAATCTAAGAAAGGAGTATATCCTTGATAGTTACCGTCATCCAAATCATCATTTAGGAAAGCGCTGTTCTCCTTGCCGAAGCTTTCTAGGATAAATACAACTACATTCAGGGAACGAAAGGCCGTACTATCTGCTGGTAAATGTATTGGAGAATAAATAGCTTCTATTTCTCCCTTCTCAAAATATTGAGGCATCATGAAGGGCTTCTTGTCAAAAGTACGATAGATAGAGAATGGAGTATTCAGCACAATGCCTGTTTCAATCGGACGGTCGACATATACATTGGCATTACTGATTGTAATAGGGCGTACCATTCTGGTGAATCCTCCACGCATACCTCCTATACATAGTCCTACTCCTATTGTCAATATTATCAGTTGAGTGACATAATAAAGTGGATAGCGGTTTACTTTCAATGCTTTAGGCCTTTTGTATAGTTTGTATAGTATATATCCAAATGCGATGGCGGCTAATGTCAGATACCAATGATTTAATAACTCTGTACCGATAATACCTTCTAAATTACTTTCACGTCTGAATTCGTTAAATACAGAAGCTGTTGTCCGCCGATGTGTGTACTGAAAATAGACTGTGTCCATTAGGTTCATGACGATAGCTATCCAGTTGGTTGCAATAAATATACCTTTTGATACTTTTTGATAGTTTTCATTCTCCTTGTAATGTAGGGGGACTAACATCAGAAAAATATACAGGATGTTTGTATATAAAATAGCAGAAGTATCAAAAAGTAATCCACCCTCAAACATTTTAAGAATCCGTTGAAACGTTAATTCAGAGAAGGAATTCCAGTTTTCTGCTAAAAATATAATTCGGCACAGAATAAAACACCCCATCACCAATAATAAGTTTATTATAAGTGATAGGGTAGTATTGTAAAGGGAACGATAATTATTCATCGTTTACTTATTACTATTTTTAACATCAACAATCAGATTCAATTCATCAAGTTGAGACTGATCAATGATTGATGGTGCATCCAGCATGACATCACGTCCCGAATTGTTCTTTGGAAAAGCTATACAATCACGAATGGAATCTAAACCTGCAAACAATGAAACCCAACGATCAAGCCCATAAGCTAGTCCGCCATGGGGAGGTGCACCATATTTGAAAGCATTCATCAGGAAACCAAACTGAGCTTCTGCCTTTTCTAGAGTAAAGCCCAATATTTCGAACATTTTTGCCTGCAGTTTAGCATCGTGGATACGGATAGAACCGCCTCCTACTTCAACACCATTGATAACCATATCGTAAGCATCAGCACGTACAGCAGCCGGGTCAATATCTAATAAAGGAATATCTTCGTCTTTTGGATGAGTGAACGGATGATGCATAGCCATCAGGCGTCCTTCTTCATCGCTCCATTCAAACATTGGGAAGTCTATAACCCATAAACAAGCAAACTTATTTTTATCTCGTAAACCTAATTGCGAGCCCATCTCCAAACGAAGTTCGCATAATTGTTTACGTGTTTTCATCACATCATCACCAGAAAGAATCAGAATTAAATCGCCAGGCTTAGCATTAAAGGCTGCCTTCATTTGTTGCAATACATCTTGTGAATAGAATTTGTCAACACTTGATTTAACATTACCGTCGTCTTCAATTCGGGCATATACAAGTCCTTTAGCTCCAATCTGTGGCTTTTTAACAAATTCAGTAAGGGCATCCAATTGTTTACGAGTATAGGATGCAGCACCTTCAGCACAAATACCTCCGATATAAGTTGCATTATCAAATACGGAAAAACCATATCCTTTCATAACGTCCATGAGCTCAACGAATCGCATACCAAAGCGTAAGTCAGGTTTGTCACTGCCATAATACTTCATAGCATCGGCCCATGGCATTCTTATAAATGGCTCGGTTAGCTCTACACCGCGCAATGTTTTAAAGAGATGCTTGGCCATTCCCTCAAAAGTAGTAATAACATCTTCTTGTTCTACAAAACTCATTTCACAGTCAATTTGCGTAAACTCAGGTTGACGATCTGCACGTAAATCTTCATCGCGGAAGCATTTGGCAATTTGGAAATAACGGTCAAATCCTGATACCATCAACAATTGTTTCAACGTCTGAGGTGACTGTGGAAGAGCATAGAATTGTCCTGGATTCATACGTGAAGGAACCACAAAGTCACGTGCTCCTTCAGGGGTAGAGCCAATGAGTACAGGAGTTTCTACTTCAATGAATCCTAAACTGTCCAAATATTTACGGACTTCAATAGTCATTTTATGGCGTAGCTCCAAATTAGAACGGACTGTATTTCGACGAAGGTCAAGATAACGATACTTCATACGGATATCGTCTCCTCCGTCTGTGTTATCTTCAATGGTAAACGGTGGGGTTAGTGCAGTATTCAATATATTCAATTCTGAAACTATAATCTCTATATCTCCAGTAGGAATGTTAGCATTTTTACTGAAGCGCTCATTTACGACACCTGTAATTTGGACTACATACTCACGTCCAAGCTTATTGGCGCGATCGCAGAGATCAGCATTAACTTCTTCATTAAAAACTAACTGAGTAATACCATAGCGGTCGCGAAGGTCAATAAAAGTCATACCTCCCATTTTACGACTACGCTGTACCCATCCTGATAGTGTAACCTGTTTATTTACATCAGAGATACGTAGTTCTCCACATGTGTGCGTTCTAAACATAATCTATTTTATTGTTTATGATATTTTTCTATTACGAGGTGCAAAAGTACACAATAAATCAGAATCCTAGGTCTATTTTTCTCCTTTCTTTAAGAGCTTTTCTAAGATTTTCTTATTTCGGTCTGTTATATTGTATACAATAGCTTCGTGCATTAATTTGATCCCATTAACACATTCTTGTGCTTTTTGCAGCATCTTAGCCGATTCTCTAGCTTCTGTACGCGGCACAACTACGTGCAATCCTTTTTGGATCAGTTCTATATTTATTTCTGTTCCCATTTCAATGGGGTCTCCATCAAAATGTACTACACCTGGTTTTGTTCGTCGGATGCACATCCTTTTGCAACGAAAAGTCTTGATTCGACTGTTCTGGTCTATTGTTTTATTGAACAATTGAAACGCTAGTGACGGTACATCCAACACTGTAAAGGGTTCGAGAATCGTAACATCCAGCAGTCCGTCTGTCAGTGTCGCTTGAGGAGTTATGTAGGCATTATTACCATATTGCGAAGCATTTCCGCATGCTATCAGGAATGCTTTGTAGTTGGATATACCATTTTCTGTCTCTATTTCATATGTTTCAGGCTGATACTTTAAACTTTCCTGTAATGTTTTCTCTAAGTATGTGAGCACACCACGCTTTCTGGCATGGGCAAACTGTAAGCTCACAAAAGCATCAAAACCAACCCCACAGGTACAGAAGAAGTCAACATTATTGATTTTCCCGTAGTCGATGGTACATTGAAAGCCTTCGTTGAGAATCTCTAATGACCTTTCCGGCTCCATGGGTATGTGCAGATGTCGTGCCAATCCGTTGCCTGAACCACACGGGATGATACCTAATGCTGTATCAGTGTGTACCAGTGAACGTGCGGTTTCATTAATAGTACCGTCGCCTCCTACAGCCACTACCACGTCTACCTTTGCATTGGCAGCCTGCGCGGCTATCTCTACGGCATGACCTGCCCGTTGGGTATAAGCCACTTCCCAAGTATATTTCGTCTTGTCTATTTTCTCATCCAATAGACTTAGAATTAATTCCTTGCTTTGTGTGCCCGATATGGGATTGACAATGAATATTATCTTCTTCATTCTTTCGCTCATACTCATTCTTTATCGGTTATAGACGACAAAAATAATACAAATAAACCGAATTGTAATCTATTTATATTCTCTATTCAAGTGTCAAGTAACTTTTTTCTTCTTCGTAGAATGGGTAAATACAAATTTTACTATCTTTGTCCCCCGTTTTGAATACTTGTTAAGACTAAACGTTGCTACAACGACGAAATCATAGAGAATAATATACTTAATTCATGGGATTATTACAAGAGAAGTTAGCTAAGTACAATTTGCCACAACAATTTATGGCAAAGGGCGTTTATCCCTACTTCCGTGAGATTGAAGGAAAGCAGGGTACAGAAGTGGAAATGGGAGGACATAAGGTACTGATGTTCGGTTCCAATGCTTACACTGGGCTTACAGGAGATGAAAGAGTTATAGAGGCCGGTATTCAGGCCATGAGAAAATACGGATCAGGGTGTGCCGGTTCACGCTTCCTGAATGGAACGCTTGACCTTCATGTGCAGTTGGAGAAGGAATTGGCTGCATTTGTAGGAAAGGATGAAGCACTTTGTTTCTCAACTGGATTTACCGTTAATTCCGGTGTTATTGCCTGTCTGACAGACCGCAATGACTATATCATCTGCGACGACCGTGACCATGCATCCATCGTGGATGGACGCCGATTGTCGTTCTCGCAGCAACTGAAATATAAGCACAATGACATGGCCGACCTGGAAAAGCAGCTTCAGAAGTGCAATCCTGGCGCTGTCAAGCTGATTGTGGTGGACGGTGTATTCTCTATGGAAGGCGACCTTGCCAACTTGCCTGAGATAGTTCGGCTGAAACATAAGTATAATGCTACCATCATGGTGGACGAGGCTCACGGATTGGGTGTATTCGGCAAGCAGGGACGAGGTGTATGTGACCACTTCGGACTGACGGACGAAGTAGACCTGATTATGGGTACCTTCAGCAAATCACTTGCATCTATTGGCGGATTCATTGCTGCTGATTCGTCTATTATCAACTGGCTTCGTCACAATGCACGTACCTACATCTTCAGCGCATCTAATACACCTGCCGCTACTGCTGCCGCATTGGAAGCGCTTCACATCATACAGAACGAGCCGGAACGGATAGCTGCGTTGTGGAATGTAACTAACTATGCACTGAAACGCTTCCGCGAGGCTGGCTTCGAGATTGGTGCAACTGAGTCACCTATCATACCTTTGTATGTGCGTGATACGGACAAGACATTTATGGTCACTAAGCTAGCGTTCGACGAAGGAGTGTTCATCAATCCGGTTATTCCCCCGGCATGTGCGCCGCAGGATACGCTGGTGCGCGTCGCTCTGATGGCTACTCATACCAAGGAACAGGTAGACACTGCTGTGGAAAAGCTTACTAAGGTATTTAAATCATTAGACATTTTATAAGATTCTCTTCTGCCGGAAGGGATGTTGGATATAGCAATCCCCTTGCACGTGAGCATATGTGCAAGGGGATTTTTCGTATACAGATCTTTTACCATGTGCGGATGAAGTGCCATTGACTGTAATTGTAGCCAATGATGCCTGTTAATCCCATTTTCGGCACCTCCTAATGCCTCTCAGAGTATGTTCTGGAGGGGGTAAAGTTAACAGTACAAGTGAACGATGTTGACAGTACAAGTTAACCCAGTTGACAGTACAAGTCAACTATAGTTAAGTGTACAAGTTAACACTGTTCACTTGTACTGTTAACTTTGCTCAGTTGTACAGACGTTTAAATTGTAAAATACTATTATCATAATTTCCTCAACGACCTATCCCCTCCTCCACTGTCTGTATCACATCGTCCATCGTGCCTATAGGGCAGTTGGCTGCTGGTTCGAGGCGGATTCGACGATAGGTTTCCTCACGTTCGGCCTGACTGTTTGCCAAGAGTGATACCTCTTTCTTCAGTTCTGAAAGCGTAAAGCCGTTGAGTTCATGCCACGAGTCATTATCAGCCGTAGTTGCTAGATAGGCGGTTACATCTGTAATGTTTTCGGGTGTAGTGTGATTGGCATAATTCTTAACATCTGCACGTGTCACTACCATTGGCAGCAGAGATTCGGCATCGGCTGTGCCTTTGCTGCTAGAGGTTGTGGCGATGCGCTGGCGGACGTGCAGATAGGCATCGCGTACGCAGCGTAACATGTGTGCTATCTCTTGCTCACTGGCCCCCTTGTCGTAGGAATATGAGATGGCCTCGATGCGCGATGGACGGACGGTGGCTGCATCGTAGAGCAGTGTTTCGAGCGCCTGCGGCAGGTGTTCCATGTCGATGTATTCCATGTTGAAGAACATCTTGTTCTCTTTATTCATGCAGAGTTGGTTTGCATGGATGTCTTTCCCTTTCAGAAAGTGTGCCGACTTCTTTGCCTCGTAGGTAAATAGTTGTGTCAGTCTCCAGTAGGAGTCGTCATCGTTTTTCGTTACTCTCTCCGTCGTTGCCTCAGGCGATAGGATCTGTTTCACTGCGGGCTGTGCAAAGATGTAGAGTGCACTGCCCATGACAGGCACTACCAGCAATGTCCGCAAGCGTGCCCAGCGATTGGTTCTTTCTTTCAATATCATAGCGATACGGTTTTTAAGTTTAGAATGATTGAATCCGTTGCCAACCGGGTAGTATCTGACGACGACAGCCTTTCTCACCAGCAACGCATCATCAGACATCCTGATTCGAAGAGGTAAAAGAGTAGGTTTCCCATGAGTTCCGGTAGTTAGATGGCTGAATGAACAGATGCTGTGTCAAGGCTTCTTTGCCCTTGCCTGCTCGATAGATGCCACGAGTTCCTTCAGTTCGTTGACGGACATCTGTTCCTCTTCTATGAAAGAGGAGACCACATTGAGGTAGGAGTCATTATAGTATTGTGATATAATGCCTTTCAGTGTCTTTTGCCTGTATTCCCGTTCGGTGACGATGGCATGGTAGCGATAGGTAATTCCGTATGCCGTATAGCCTACGAATCCCTTCTCCTCCAAGCTGCGGACAACGGTAGAGACGGTATTATAATGCGGCTTCGGGTCGGGGTAGAAGGATAGTATATCTCGTACAAACATGGCGCCACCCTCCCAGAGTATACGCATCACTTCTTCTTCTTTAACTGTGAGATGTTTCATAGTCGGAATGCTTTGATAGTAATGTTATGCTCCAAATGTAGTACTTAAATCCATACAAACTACTAGATCTATTAGTTTAACTACTACATTATATAGTTTATCAACTATACAGTTTAGTAGTTTGCATTCATTAGCATTCCGAAGCACCTGTCGGGCAGATGCTTGCGTATGGTATATAGATAAGTGAAGGGAATGCCGAGGGTTACATGTTGAGGTAATACTCCCGTGTCAGTGCGATATACTCGTCGCTATACTGATGGCGCGAGCGTTCGGTGAGCAGTTGCTCAGTCAGGCATTCCTGCTGTTGGAACGAGAAGGCAATCAAAGTACGCTTGGGCTCCCCGCCGGGCTTAGTGATAACGTTCAACTGTCGTATGGCATGCAGACCGTTGCACATGGCTACTTCCCTCACCCGTTCTTCCACATCAGTTGGAAGTACCATCATCAGCTCTCCCCTGTCTGTCAGCAGAGCGGCAGCTCCCTCAATCAACTCTGTATAGGTGAGCGACTGGTTGTGTCGGGCCGTACTTCGTTGCTTGTCGGAACATGCCAGCGAGTCGACAAAGTACGGAGGGTTTGAGACGATAGTGTCGAACTTTTCCTCCGGACGGTACAGTCTGAAGTCCGTACAGATTACCTCAATCCTATCTTTCCATGGCGAACGGCCGACATTTTCCTGTGCTTGCAATGCTGCTGCCTCGTCAATCTCCAGCGCTACAATACGGGCGTCAGGCAGACTGCGCTGTGCCGTCATCAGTGCTATCAGACCGGTCCCGGTCCCTATGTCCAGTATCCTATGAGACTTCCCTACTGCAGCCCACGCTCCTAACAGTACTCCATCGGTACCTACTTTCATGGCACATTTGTCATGCCATACTGTAAATTGCTTGAATCGGAAATACGGATTTGACATATCTTTGTTACGTTATCTTTTGTTCACTTGTTTGATAATTATCTGATAGTCATATAGGTTATTCACCCTGATGCCTTTGTAAATCGCCAAATGTAGTCAATAATTGTGGAATAACCTTGCCAATAATGGGAATTTTGGCAAGGTTTTTGCCTTTTTCCATGATAAGTCGCTTTATTATTAATAATAATCAATTAACTTTGCAAACGATTTATGCACATGTAACGATGACATAAACTAACTTAAAACGAACAGATGAAAGGAAAGTTTTTTTTGGAAGGTGTAAGTGATAACAACGGCTTTTCGCTTATTACAGATTATGATGGCAATGATGAACATATATTTGATGTAGATATAAAGTCGGGGGCAATACTCCCGATACTCCCCCTTCGTAATATGGTTTTATTCCCCGGTGTTTTTCTGCCCATTACCGTAGGGCGGAAATCATCGCTACGATTAGTACGTGAGGCTGAGAAAAAAAGAAGTGATATTGCCGTAGTCTGCCAAAAAACAGCGCAGACCGAAGATCCTAGACTTGAAGACCTGCACACGATTGGAACCGTAGGGCGTATTGTGCGTATCCTTGAGATGCCAGATCAGACAACAACTGTCATTCTTCAAGGCATGAAACGTCTGCAACTGAAGGAAATAACGGAAACGGTGCCTTATTTGAAAGGTGAGGTAGATCTGTTAGAAGAAGAAATACCTAATAAGGAGGACAAAGAGTTTCAGGCATTGATAGAGGCTTGTAAAGACTTGACTATGCGCTACATCAAATCGTCGGATGTAATGCATCAGGACTCTATATTTGCTATCAGGAACATTAACAGCCCCATTTTCCTGATTAACTTTATCTGCTCTAACCTTCCATTCAAGAAGGATGAGAAGATTAATTTATTGTCCATTAACTCTATACGAGAACGGGCTTATCACTTGTTGGAGATACTGAATCGTGAGGTACAGTTGGCAGAGATAAAGGCATCCATTCAAATGCGTGCGCGTGAGGATATAGATCAGCAGCAGCGTGAGTATTTCCTACAACAACAGATTAAGACTATTCAAGATGAGTTAGGAGGCGGTGGACAGGAGCAAGAGATTGAGGAAATGCGTCAAAAAGCAGAGAAGATGCACTGGAGCCAGGAGGTGAAAGAAGTATTTGCTAAAGAACTGGCTAAGCTGGAACGTACCCATCCTCAGTCGCCAGACTTCAGCGTTCAGTTGAACTATCTACAGACGATGCTTAACCTACCATGGGGAATCTACACTACGGACAACCTGAACTTGAAGAATGCCGAAAAGATATTGAATAAGGATCACTACGGACTTGAAAAGGTGAAAGAACGCATTCTGGAACATTTGGCAGTATTAAAGTTAAAGGGAGATATGAAGTCGCCTATTATCTGTCTGTATGGCCCTCCGGGGGTGGGAAAAACATCACTTGGTAAGTCTATTGCTGCTGCTCTCAAAAGGAAATATGTGCGCATGTCGCTGGGTGGTGTGCATGACGAGGCGGAAATTCGTGGACATCGTAAAACATACATCGGTGCTATGCCAGGACGAATTATCAAAAGTCTGATAAAGGCTGGCTCTTCTAACCCTGTTTTTATTCTCGATGAGATAGATAAGGTCAGTTCCGATCGCCAAGGTGATCCTTCTTCTGCCCTATTAGAGGTACTCGATCCTGAGCAGAATACAGCATTCCATGATAACTTTTTGGATGTAGACTACGACTTGTCCAAAATCCTTTTTATAGCTACAGCTAATAATTTGAATACCATTCCAGCTCCTTTACTTGATCGGATGGAGCTAATTGAGGTAAGCGGTTATATTACAGAAGAGAAAATTGAGATCGCTAAAAGGCATCTGGTACCAAAGGAGATGGAAGCTAATGGACTGAAAAAAAACGATATTAAGCTCCCTAAGGAGACACTAGAGACTATTATAGAGTCCTACACTCGTGAGAGTGGAGTACGTGAGTTAGAAAAGAAGATTGGTAAAATTCTTCGCAAATCTGCTCGGCAGTATGCTACCGAAGGTATATTCAACAAGAAGGAGATTAAGCCTGCCGACTTATATGACTTCTTGGGTGCACCTGAATACACGCGTGATAAATATCAGGGGAATGAATATGCAGGAGTTGTTACTGGGTTAGCCTGGACAGCTGTAGGTGGTGAGATCCTTTTTGTCGAAACCAGTTTGAGCCGTGGAAAAGGGGGACGTTTAACGCTAACAGGTAATTTGGGAGATGTGATGAAAGAGTCTGCTATGCTAGCATTGGAATACATCAAGGCACACGCTTCTATCCTCGACTTGGACGAAGAAATATTTGATAATTGGAATATTCATATTCATGTTCCCGAAGGAGCAATACCTAAAGACGGTCCTTCAGCGGGTATCACGATGGCTACCTCGTTGGCTTCTGCTCTGACACAGCGGAAGGTAAAAGCAAACCTTGCTATGACAGGCGAAATTACATTGCGTGGTAAGGTCCTTCCTGTAGGAGGAATTAAAGAGAAAATATTGGCTGCTAAGCGTGCAGGAATCAAGGAAATCATAATGAGTGTAGAGAACAAAAAGAACATAGATGAGATACAGGACATTTATCTGAAAGGACTTACTTTTCATTATGTGAACGACATAAAAGAGGTATTCTCTATTGCACTGACCAACGAGAAAGTAGCAGATGCCATTGATCTATCAGTAAAGAGACCTAATCAAGCATGACATTCGAATTACAATATACCGATACTCAAAGCAATGCCCGTGCTGGTCTGATAACAACCGACCACGGGCAAATCCAGACACCTATCTTCATGCCAGTAGGCACTTTAGGAACCGTAAAAGGAGTTCACCTGACCGAACTAAAAGAAGATATTCAGGCACAGATTATTCTGGGTAATACGTATCATCTTTACTTGCGGCCGGGACTCGATGTGCTAGAGCAGGCAGGTGGGCTACATCGTTTCAATGGCTTCGATCGTCCCATGCTGACGGACAGTGGAGGGTTTCAGGTGTTCTCACTGTCCAGTATTCGAAAATTGCATGAAGAAGGTGCTGAGTTCCGTTCACATATCGATGGCAGCAAGCACTTCTTTACTCCGGAGAAGGTAATGGATATAGAACGTACTATTGGTGCTGATATAATGATGGCATTTGACGAGTGTACGCCCGGTGATGCAGATTATGCATATGCTAAGAAATCATTGGCACTTACTCATCGGTGGTTGGACCGTTGCATACAGCGTTTCAACGAGACAACACCCAAGTATGGATACAATCAGTCTCTTTTCCCTATCGTACAAGGCTGTGTTTATCCCGACCTGCGTAAGCAATCAGCAGAGTTTATCGCATCCAAGAATGCGGATGGTAATGCTATTGGTGGGCTGGCAGTAGGAGAACCTGTAGAAAAGATGTATGAAATGATTGAGATTGTCAACGAGATTCTTCCCAAAGATAAGCCCCGTTACTTGATGGGTGTCGGCACACCGGTCAATATCCTTGAAGGTATCGAACGTGGAGTAGATATGTTTGACTGTGTCATGCCAACCCGAAATGGCCGTAACGGAATGTTGTTCACAAAAGAAGGCATCATGAATATGCGCAATAAGAAATGGGAAAATGATTTCTCCCCTATCGAAGAAAATGGTGCTTCGTATGTGGATACACTCTACAGTAAAGCCTATTTGCGCCATCTTTTTCATGCACAGGAATTACTGGCGATGCAGATAGCCTCTATACATAATCTTGCATTCTATCTATGGTTGGCAAAAGAAGCGCGTAAACATATTATTGCAGGGGACTTCTCTACATGGAAGTCTATAATGATAAAGAAAGTCTCAACAAGATTATAAACATGAAAAGTAACCGATTTATTAAACGGCTAGACTTATATATCATCAAGAAATTCTTGGGGACATATGTCTTTGCTATTGCATTGATTATTTCTATAGCAGTAGTGTTTGACTTTAATGAGAAAATGGATAAGTTGATGGAGCATGAAGCTCCATGGGATAAGATTATCTTTGAATACTATATGAACTTTATCCCATACTTTTCTAATTTATTTAGTCCATTATTTGTATTCATTGCTGTTATATTTTTTACATCCAAATTGGCCGAAAATTCAGAGATTATTGCCATGTTCTCTACAGGGATGAGCTTTAAAAGAATGATGCGACCATATATGATTTCTGCTGCAATTATTGCGGTTGTGACATTTACTTTAAGTGCTTATGTTATTCCCAAGGGTAGTATTATACGATTAAATTTTGAGGATAGATACATTAAACCTAAGAAAAAAAATACA
This sequence comes from uncultured Bacteroides sp., assembly GCA_944322345.1. Classification (GTDB taxonomy): domain Bacteria; phylum Bacteroidota; class Bacteroidia; order Bacteroidales; family Bacteroidaceae; genus Bacteroides. The sequence continues at coordinate 29,643 of CALUOO010000020.1, forward strand.
GCGCAGAATGTTCAATTAGAAGTCGCTGATGGAGTTATTGCCTACATTGATAGTTATAATGATGCAATGAAAACAGGAAACAGATTTTCACTTGATAAATTTGTTGATAAGAAACTTGTATCACACTTAACAGCACGACGTATCACTTATGATACTGCTGTTGTAAATAAATGGACTATTCATAACTATATGATTAGGGAGGTAGATGGATTAAAAGAAAGGATTATTAAGGGAGAACGAATGGATTCTATTATTAATATGGACCCATCTGATTTTTTAATTATGAAGAATCAGCAAGAAATGTTGACTAGTCCTGAACTTAGCGATTATATTGAGAAACAAAAACGAAGAGGTTTTGCGAATATTAAGGAATTTGAAATTGAATATCATAAACGAATAGCAATGTCATTTGCTTCATTTATATTGACAATCATTGGAGTTTCTCTTTCTTCTAGAAAAACAAAAGGTGGAATGGGACTTCATTTAGGTATAGGATTAGGATTAAGTTTTTCATATATTTTATTTCAAACGGTGACTTCTACGTTTGCAGTCAATGGTAATGTTCCTCCATTTATAGCTGTATGGATTCCTAATATTCTCTATGCATTTATAGCCTTTTTCTTATATCAAAAAGCTCCTAAATAATATTTTTGAAGGTTATTGATTTAATGGTAATTTTTTTAAGAAATTATATTCGATAGTGAAAGTGATAAATTGCATATTTTAGGAAAAAACTAATTTATCATTAGTATCCCGTTAAAATCGGGACAAACTAACTATTAATCAAACAACCATGGAAAAAGTAAAAAACAAGTTTTTAGTATTATTAAGAACTGTCTTCTAAACAATCTTTAAATCATATTTTGTTTGTAAGAGAGATCTTAGGATTGGCAGAACTTCATATATTGACCGTTCTAATCTCATATCATGTTGGATTATGACAACAAGACAATAATTTATAACAACTGTACTGATTTGGATTCAAACGGAGTTCTTCGCAGTACTCCCAAACTTCTTAATTTTTATATGCTGCTTTAATCATATGAAGAACAGCTCGATGTGCCAGCGTTTCTATAAGTTCGATAATTTCACGTGAAGTAATGAAAAGACAAACTCTCTCTACCCCTGATTTTCGTCTCTGTACTTCACTTATCGCCAACTATCCAGAATTATGTCGGTAAGTTTTATCATAGAATTGTCAGGTACGTTCTTTGGTAATTAGTATTTCCATCTACTTCATTGTTTTTGAATTACATACGGATGCTGTAGAGGTGTGGAGATATGCAGAATTTATACTTTCAGGTCATGTAACATATGAGTTTTGTATCACCTTTCTTCTTGCGAAACTTGGCCCATCCAGAAGATTGACAGGCATAAAGATATTGTAGTAAAACCGGAGATATGCACATGCCCTTTTAACTTAACGTGAGTTCGAAATAAAAATTAAAAGATGACTCGTTGAACATTATTAACGTAAGTTTTACTAATGACGAACAACTTTCTATTTTTTGCTTTTATATCGAACACACATTATCTTAGCCATATCATGACTTGAGAATTCTCCCGTTTGGGCCGTCAAACTTTATTTTCGGGAGAATGCCTAAAGATACAAAAAAATAACTGATTCACAATGCTTTGTGTATGAACTAGTTGGCTGATTTTATAGCATTTACTGAATGTCCTTAATTAATGGTATCTTTATTGTAGTTAATAAATTGATATATTGAATTTTGTTGTTGTATGGTTATAGACGTTATTATAATTATTCTTAGACATTAATCTTAAAAACAAACATCAGGGATAGAGACTTGTCGCATTTGTCTAATATTCAGCATTTTATATTTAATTCATTTAATATTTTACGGATAGCCTCAAATGTTGTAATTCTTGTTGGTACTAATGGTAAACGTAGCTTATTTTCAATCATTCCCATCGCATTTAGCATAGATTTTACACCAGCAGGATTTCCATCGATGAATAAAAGATTAAATAATTCCGTAAATTTATGATGAATAGTTAATGCATTAGTAAAATCTCCTTGAAGTGCTAAACGTGTCATTCGACTAAATTCTCGGGGAAAGGCATTACCTATGACAGAAATGACTCCAACAGCACCAAGGGCTATTAATGGAAAAGTAATTCCATCATCTCCTGAGATTACATCAAAATTATCAGGTTTATTTTTAATGATATCATCCATTTGAGTTATATTTCCTGAAGCCTCCTTAATAGCAATTACATTTTTTATATTTTGTGCTATGCGTAATGTGGTTTCTGCGGTCATATTCACTCCAGTTCGTCCTGGTACATTATAAAGAACAATAGGAAGACTTGTAGATTCGGCAATTGTTCTATAATGTTGATAAATTCCTTCCTGAGAAGGTTTATTATAATATGGCACTACAGACAATATTGCATCAACTCCTGTAAAGTCGTCTGTTTTCAAAGTCTCGACGACAGCACGTGTATTATTGCCGCCTACTCCTAATAAAATAGGGATTCTACCATTTACACGTTCTATTACTATTTCCTTTATTTTCTTCTTTTCCTTTTCTGTTAAAGTTGGTGTTTCTGCAGTAGTCCCTAATACACATAGGAAATCTGCATTGTTTTGCAGTAAATAATCTACTAATCGTAATAATGCATCATAATCAACACTTTCATCTTCTTTAAAAGGAGTGATTAATGCTACTCCCATCCCTTTCAATTTTGTTTGTATCATGATTTTAATTATAATCTATAATGATGATGTATGCAAAAGTACGGATATTTTTTATACTTCATGATAAAAGTTTTAAAAAATCGTCTTCACTTAACACAGATATCCCTAAAATCTTGGCTTTTTCTAATTTTGATGGTCCCATATTCTTTCCTGCCAGAATGAAACTTGTTTTGGAAGAGATGCTTCCTACATTTTTCCCTCCATTTTCTTCTATGATCTCTTTGTATTCATCGCGTGAATGATGTGTAAACACACCACTGATTACAATTGATTTCCCAGCTAATTTATTTGTGTATTGTTTAAGATTTTTTTCAATACGTTGGAATTGGAGTCCAGCTTCTTTAAGTCTATCAATTAATTGGCAATTAGATTTATTGGAAAAATAGTTTAAAATACTTTGAGCTATTTTGTTACCTATTTCATTAATACTTACTAGTTCTTCTAGACTTGCCTGCTGTAGCTGATCTATATTTTCAAATGATTTCGCGATTTTTTTAGCTACTGTTTCTCCGACAAAACGAATTCCTAAAGCAAAAATAACACGTTCAAAAGGAACATTTTTACTTCGATTAATTTCTAAAATAATATTTTGAGCAGACTTAATTCCCATTCTATTTAGTTTTTTTAGCTGCTCAACAGTAAGTGTGTACAAATCTGCTACATCATGTATTAATCCTAACTGATAAAATTGATCGATAGTTTCTGGACCAAGTCCTTCAATATTCATCGCTTTTCGGCTGATGAAATGTTCAATCTTACCTTTTATTTGAGGCGGACAATTTGTCTCATTTGGACAATAATAAGCGGATTCTCCTTCATATCGTATCAATTGGCTTCCACATTCTGGACAATTAGTAATAAAATTTACTTTTTCTCCAATTATAAAGTTACGCGACGCTTTATCTACTCCTGTTATTTTAGGAATGATTTCTCCTCCTTTCTCTACATAAACCATGTCCCCAATATGCAAATCTAATCCATTTATTATATCTTCATTATGCAATGAAGCACGTCTGACTATTGTTCCTGAAAGTTGCACTGGATTTAGGTTTGCTACAGGAGTAACGGCACCTGTTCTTCCTATTTGATAAGTTACTTTATTTAAGCGGGTCAATGCTCGTTCTGCTTGAAATTTATAAGCAATAGCCCACCTTGGTGATTTTGCTGTAAATCCTAATTTTTTTTGTTGTTTTAAGCTGTTTACTTTTAAAACAATTCCATCTGTTGCGACCGGCAAATTCTTTCGTTCTATATCCCAATATTTAATAAAGTCAAAAATTTCTTGAAGTGTTTTGCATTTGCACATAATGTTGGATACTTTAAATCCCCATGTTGATGCAATTTTAAGATTTTCATAATGGCTATCAGATGGTAATTTTTCTCCTAACAGATAATATAAGTATGCATCTAATTTACGAGATGCTACAATAGATGAATTCTGTAATTTTAAAGTACCAGATGCTGCATTTCGAGGATTAGCAAAAAGAGGCTCTTCGTTGAATTCTCTTTCTTGGTTTAACTTTTCAAATATTTTCCATGGCATAAGAATTTCTCCTCTAATTTCAAAATTAGAAGGATAATTATTACCATGAAGTAATAGTGGAATGGATTGAATGGTTTTTACATTATCAGTCACATCATCTCCTTTCTCTCCATCTCCACGAGTAGCGGCACGTACTAATTTTCCGTTTTCATATATCAATGATATAGAAGTTCCATCGTATTTCATTTCGCAGCATATTTCAAAGCTCTCGTTCAAGGCTTTTTGTGTACGTTCGTAAAATTCAGTAACTTCTGCTTCGGAGTATGTGTTTGCTAATGATAACATAGGATACTTATGATATATTTGTGTAAAATTCTTGCTGATATCACTGCCTACCCTCATTGTAGGTGAACTGTCATCATAATATTCAGGATGTGCTTCCTCTAAATTTTGTAGTTCCCTTAATTTATCATCAAATTCTTTGTCCGAAATTTGAGGCGAATTTAATACATAGTAATTATAGTTATGTAAATGCAATTCAGCGCGTAACTGTTCTATTTGTTTTTTTATATTCATTGAATCGTGAATTTGTAACGATAAATTAAACTTGCATATTTTTATTCATTTGTCCCTTTTAATAAATCTGGACGAAGTCTCTGAGTACGTTCTATAGATTGTTGTAGTTCCCATTCTTTTATTTTAGCTTCATGCCCCGAAAGTAAAATTTCAGGGACTTTCCAGCCTTTATAGTCTGCAGGACGTGTATACACGGGAGCTGCTAACAAATTGTCTTGGAATGAATCTGAAAGAGCAGATTGTTCATCTGAAATGACACCAGGAATAATGCGCACAATAGCATCAGATATAACTGCAGCTGCTAATTCTCCTCCAGTTAATACATAATCTCCGATACTGATTTCTTTTGTGATAAGATGCTCACGAATTCTATAGTCTATTCCTTTAAAGTGACCGCATAGGATAATTAGATTTTGAGCCAATGAAAGATTATTTGCCATTGGCTGATCAAATTGCTGTCCATCAGGAGTTGTAAAAATAACTTCATCGTAATTCCGTTCAGAACGCAGTGCATTAATGCAACGTTCAATAGGTTCTATTTTCATTACCATTCCAGCAAATCCGCCAAAGGGATAGTCATCTACACGACGATATTTGTCTTCAGTATAATCACGAAGATTATGGATTTTGATTTGAACAATTCCCTTATTCTGAGCCCTCTTAATAATTGAACAATTAAAGAAACCTTCAATCATTTCTGGTAAAACAGTAATAATATCAATGCGCATAGTTCTAAGATACTTTATTTTCACAAAGATTACAAATTTGATTTATATGTTTTTATTAATAGCATAGATTATTTTAAAAAGGTAAAGGTCCTTCAGTGGACGTAAAAGAGCTTTCTGTTTGAGATATAAAGTCGGAAGTGACAGGGGGAATATCCGCGTTGACTTTAGAGCTTAACATTGTGCTTTCTGTTTCCGGCATTGGTATAACTGTATCATCTTCAGGGTTGGAAAATCTAGTAAATTCTCCTTTGAAACGCAATAAAACATCTCCTACTGCGCCATTACGATGTTTAGCTATAATGATTTCAGCCATTCCTCGGAGGTCATTGCCTCGATCATCTTGATAAATCTTGTAATATTCTGGTCGATGGATAAAACATACCATATCTGCATCTTGCTCAATGGCTCCAGATTCACGGAGATCACTCAATTGGGGACGTTTCCCATCAATTCCTTCACGATTTTCCACACTACGATTCAATTGAGACAAAGCTATGATAGGAATATTCAGCTCTTTGGCTAGTCCTTTTAATGAACGTGAAATAGTACTCACTTCTTCTTGGCGACTTCCAAAAGCCATTCCACTGGCATTCATCAATTGTAAATAGTCAATAATGATTAGCTTTACATCATGTTCACGTACTAAACGACGTGCTTTAGTGCGGAGCTCAAATACGGATAATGAAGGGGTATCATCTACGTATAAAGGTGCATCTAATAAATCTTTCAACTTGTAGTCTAACTGTTGCCACTCATATGTGGCTAATTGTCCACTTTTTATCTTCTCACTTGGTATTTCGCAAACATTGGATATCAATCGGTTAACTAATTGAACATTACTCATTTCAAGAGAAAATAAGGCGACTGGATTTCGAAAATTCACTGCAATATTTTTTGCCATAGAGAGAACAAATGCTGTTTTGCCCATAGCTGGACGGGCGGCAATAATTATGAGATCTGAATTTTGCCACCCGGAAGTCATCTTATCCAATTTTGTAAATCCACTTTCCAACCCACTTAATCCATCAGTTCTTGCTGCTGCTTTTTGAATCAGTTTATATGCTTCATCAATTACAGGATTGATTTGCGTATAATCTTTTTTCATATTTTGTTGTGAAATCTCAAAAAGCTTACCTTCTGCTTCTTGCATTAAATCATCTACATCCAAGGTCTCATCAAAAGCCTTACTTTGAATATTACTAGTAAATGTTATTAATTCTCGTGCTAATGCTTTCTGAGCGATAATTCTGGCGTGGTATTCTATATGAGCTGAAGATGCTACTTTACTACTGAGTTGAGTAATGTAAAATGGACCTCCTACTTCTTCTAATTCTCCGCGTTTGCTAAGCTGTTCTTTTACTGTTAGAATATCAACGGGCTTTTGATTAACGGCAAGATCTGTAATTGCTGAATAAATTAATTGATGACGATGTTCATAAAAAGATTCAGGACGAAGGATTTCACTGACAAGTGAATATGCATCTTTTTCAATCATCAATGCACCTAAAACTGCTTCTTCTAGTTCGGGAGCCTGAGGTTGAATTCGTCCATAATCATTAATAGGCTGAATTTTTGTCGATTTAGAATTGCGGATATTTCGTCTTTGCTCTGGCATAATTTTCTTTATAATAGACCGACAAAGATAAAACAGATTTTAGTAACTTTGCAAATACAAAATCAATTTAACTAATCAATCGTTTTAAAATATCAATTACTTGTAGAATGATTACTTTTCCAAATGCGAAAATAAATTTAGGATTATCAGTAATAAGAAAAAGAACGGATGGATTCCATGATTTGGAAACGGTGTTTTATCCAGTTCCTCTGAGAGACTCGCTTGAAATTTATTCTTTATCAAATAAGCAAGAAAAGTTTTCCTTACATCAATATGGTAAAGTTATACTAGGAATTCCCGAAAGTAATTTAGCAGTAAAAGCCTATCTATTATTAAAAAAAGAGTTTGATCTTCCTCCGATTGACATTCATTTATATAAAAATATTCCCTCTGGGGCTGGTCTTGGAGGAGGATCTGCAGATGCAGCTTTTATGATTAAATTGTTAAATGAAAAATTTCAATTGAACTTATCTGATTACCAATTGGAAAGATATGCATCTGTCTTAGGAGCTGATTGTGCTTTTTTCATTAGAAATAAGCCTGTTTTTGCAAAAGGAATTGGAAATGAGTTTTTCCCGATTCAATTGTCCTTAAAAGGATATCAAATTGTTGTGGTGAAACCGGATATTTTTATCTCAACCAAAGAAGCTTTTGCAAACGTACAACCTATGCAACCAAAATATTCAGTAAAAGAAATTATTCATAAACCTATTCAATATTGGAAAGATTTACTGATTAATGATTTTGAATGTAGTGTATATCCACGTTATCCTATCATAAAAAAAATAAAAGAAAAGTTATATGAATGTGGGGCTATTTATGCTTCTATGAGCGGATCTGGTTCATCTATATTTGGCTTATTTGGACCAAATGTTTCTCTTCCTAATTTAAAATTTGATCGTAACATATTCTATTTTCAGACAATACTTCAGTAAAATTTAAGCTCGAGTAACTTTGAAAAAATTAAAACAAATAAGTACTGTGTTAAGAAAATATAATATAGACTTTCAAATTAGAGCCTGTTTAAATTTTGCTCAGTAACATTCTTATCGCCGCCAGTTTCACCATTTCCTCAGCCGAATCGAACGT
>CALUOO010000021.1 GCA_944322345.1 uncultured Bacteroides sp.
AACTTAAAAATAATCATTTCCGAAGAAAGAAGAAACACTCTTTCTATATTAAACTTTAAAATTTAAACAGGCTCTAAATAAGAAAAACATTAATAGTGTTACAAAAACAGGATAGGTAAAATGAATAGTGGTAGCTACCCCAGCTCCCATAAATTCATATCCCCAAAGAAGAAACAGTGCAGAAGCAGTATAGAATACAGCTAATACGACAATGATTAGAATATCTTTTTTGTTAATAAAAAATGGTTCTTTATGTATTTTCATCATACCAGCCAATGCAATAGTAGCAAATAGGAAACGATAAAAAAGAATAGAGTCCGCTTCCATTCCTTTCTGCATTAGAGGTAATGTAAATAAGGGAATAAGGCCGAATGTGATAGAAGTGGCCAAACCATAAATAAAACCTTTCAGACTGTTCATAAATTATTAATATTCGTTGGTTATATTGAATAGAGAATGCAAAGATAGTTATTCTATCGTTGATTGTTATTGATTACAAAAAAGATGTATAAAGAACGGGACACTGAGATCTAATAAAACGCCATGCATAATAGCAATTGGAATCATCTCTTTACCAGAGTAATGAGTAATGGAAGGTAACAATACATCCATCGAATTCACTCCCGCTGCTGAGATAGGAGCAAAATGACCAAAATATTTGCGTATCAGTGGCGCTCCTATTAATGACATCATTTCACGGAAAATATTACTTAATAAAGCAATAGTACCAAGTTCTGTTGCTAATTGAAGACCTATAGAAGGTTCTTTAAATTGTGTAATTAGAATAGACGAAAGAGAATAATAAGCAAATCCGCTACCTACAGCCATACAATCAAATACACTCCATTGGCTTAATAGCAAACTAGCTACAGCCGAAAATAATAATGTTCCTATAATGGTAGCGACAGGAATAAGTAGCATTTTGAGACTAACTTTACGTAAATTTTGTCGCAAGTTTTGATTGCAGCCTATACTGATACCAACTTGTAGCATCAGTATATGGAGAATGTAAAGGGATATGTTATGAGCAGACGCTTCTACTTTATTTATTACGCCAATCAAACAACCTATACAGAAGATAGCAATGACAATTAAGCTATTTTTCATTCTTCACCTCCTTTCCTAAAAAATATTGAGATATGAAACGGGTAACTAGTATACTTCCTCCAAGACTTGATCCAGCTAATACAGCAGCTTGCCATCCAAAATGTCCTATATTTTCTATAATCAATTGATTAGAGCCAATAGACAACCCTAACACAAACAAAAGAAGAAAGACAGTAAGTGATGTACTTTTTTCTATATTTTGTAAGAACTTCCGGTTACGCAGAAGATATCCGGCAATAACCCCGATGGCCATTGTAGAGATGATGCTAAACATAATAAAAAAACTGTTAGATGAAACAATTGACTAAAATTGATTGCAGAATTAAGGACATAAAAAGCCTAACACATCTTCTGCCAAACAATTCGCAGTACCTATTTAATACAGAATAAAGGATATTAATGACTATCCCAATTATCCAACTTGATTTTTAATCAATGGGATAAAGAAGTAATAAATAGTAAAGAAATATTTAAGAAAAGCCATTGAACCAATGTACATGTACAGGCTGACGATTGTCCATTCCATGTTGCAGATGGAAATAGAAGTTGTATTTGCTATGTATATGAAACATTGGACTCATTATATATTGTTTTTGTGGGCGCAAAGGTAATGCAAATATGCATATAATCCAAATAAATATGCAATCAATCCTTTTAATGTCTACTCTTTTACCTAGTTGCATGTATCATCCCATGGTAATTGATGACACTAGCCAAATATGAGAAAGAATCTTTGATAATACTTCTTGTCCGTTTATTGTATATGCTATACTTTTGAACGTTTTTTTGTGAGGTTATTGTTATGATGATAGGAGCAGATATACATAAAAGTGATTTAATAAACGGAAATATTACAAAATCAATACTACGATTTGCATTGCCTCTAATGTTCGGTAATCTGTTACAACAATGTTATAATATAGCCGATACATTGATTGTAGGACGGGTATTGGGTGCAAAAGCATTGGCTGCTGTGGGATCTTCTTATGCGTTTATTGTATTTATCACATCAGTCTTTATTGGACTTTGTATGGGGTGCAGTACTGTTTTTTCTATGCAGTACGGTGCCCATGATTTGAAGGGAATGAAACGAAGTGTATTTTCAGCCATACTGATTATTGGAGGAGTTACACTATTGCTGAATATACTTGTATTGATTTTTCTGACACCTATTATACACCTGTTACAGACTCCACCTGAATTGGAACAGATGGTCTATGACTATTTGTTTATCGTGTTTTTAGGCATGATTCCTATCTGTGTCTACAATTTTTATGCTTTTCTACTTCGTGCTGTGGGAAACTCTGTTATTCCTCTTGTATTTCTTGTTGTATCGGTAATACTTAACATTACTCTCGACCTGGTCTTGATGTTGTGGATTGAAATGGGTGTAGAGGGAGCAGCCCTTGCAACAATCATATCACAGATGATAGCTGCCGTAGGATTGTATATGTATGTCAGAAAATATTTTCCAGAATTATGTCTATCTCGTGAAGATCTTGTAATAGATTCCCATTCTCTTCGCCGAATAGCATCTTATTCTTCTCTGACTTGTGTGCAGCAATCTGTAATGAATTTAGGGATTCTGATGGTTCAAGGATTAGTCAATAGCTTTGGCACATTAGTAATGGCAGCTTTTGCGGCAGCAGTCAAGATTGATTCTTTTGCCTATATGCCTGTTCAGGATTTTGGTAATGCTTTTTCTACTTTTATCGCTCAAAACTTTGGTGCCGGCAGACACGACCGCATCCGTCGGGGAATCCGCAGTGCAGTTTTGCTGATCACAGTGTTTTCCTTACTTGTTTCTACGCTTGTTTTTCTACTTTCTCCATGGCTTATGGCGCTGTTTGTTTCCTCTTCCGAAAAGGAGATTATTGCTATCGGTGTGGAATATCTCCGTATAGAAGGGAGCTTCTATGTAGGTATTGGTTATCTATTCTTGCTATATGGATTTTACCGAGCCGTGGCACAACCGTCTATGTCTGTCGTGCTCACACTTTTCTCTTTGGGAACTCGAGTGGCATTGGCCTACGTGCTGGCTTCCATTCCTTCGGTGGGATATATAGGCATCTGGTGGTCGGTTCCCATCGGATGGGCATTAGCGGATATTGTTGGAGGTTATTATTTGTTTAAGCGAAACTTTTGCCGATAATAAGATTCTGCCGTATAAAGTGCTGCTACCGGATTATTACCAGTTACACGATCTTTGGTGACAAGCGTAGTAACATACGCTTCCGAATATTTGTAGAACAGACTGTCATGTCCCACACACAATCCAATAACTACATTCAACTCCGTATGTGCTTCGTTCAGCAAGCGTGCTTGAAGAATGGGGTTACACATAGCTGCGCCAATTGATTCACATGCTTGCGGAATTCCTACCGACGACTTCTTTTTCCCAGCTACCTTACATATAACGCTATAGGGTTCAAATCCGTTGGCACGCAGAATGCGGGCAAAAATACGCGCTTCTTTGATGAGCCCTATACAATTGGCTATTCCAATTTTGTGTGCTCCAATTTTTCGTGCAAACTCCATAATCTCTTCTACACGTGTCCATCGGCAATATCCCTCATATTCTACTTCAGCACTGGCTACCATGATGCTGTGGTTTTTATCTTCTTCATACCGTTTCTCTGCCCATTGTAAATCTTTGTCCTGTAAATGAGTTGTCAGGCAGAACTCTGGATAGGTGCGTTCTTTATATTTACAGTTTTGAGTTCCGCAATCAACACATGAGAGTGTAATGCCTGTTGAATTATTTTCTGAATTATTCATAATGCTCCCGTTGCTATTATTTTTTCTTTCCATACAGTTTGTCTATCAGATCTTGGCGTCCGATACGACGTAACTCACCAATGATGTTTCGCCGTTCTTCCGGCTTGTACCAGAAGAAAAATTGACGTTGTGCAAGCTTTTCCCGTTGTGTTTTAGCGCTGAACACCGGTTCTAATGTATAAGGATGAAAGCCTGTGTACCATGCTTCGGTGCTGACAGTCATAGGTGTAGGGGTGAAATCCTGTACTTGTTCCAGATGGAAGTCGAGACGTTTGGTGATAACTGCCAGTTCCGCCATATCTTCTTCTTTACACCCGGGATGACTGGAGATGAAGTAGGGGATAATCTGTTGTCGCAATCCCTCTTCACGATTGATGTTGTCGAATATCTTCTTGAATGCCCCGAACTGAGCAAAAGGAGGTTTGCGCATCATGCTGAGAACGCGGTTACTGGTGTGTTCAGGGGCAACTTTCAGACGTCCGCTGACATGACGTGTGATAAGCTCCCGAGTATACTCACGGGCACTTTGGTTAATCTTGGAGTCTTTGCTTTCATGAAGCAGAAGATCATAGCGTACACCACTTCCGATGAACGACTTCTTGATGCCCGGCAATGAGTCTACCATGTGATAGAGTTCCATCAGTGGCCGATGGTCAGTATTCAGATTCGGACAGATTTTAGGATAGATACACGAAGGGCGTTTGCACTTACGGCACAGCTCCTGATTGGTTCCCCCCATCCGGTACATATTGGCACTGGGACCTCCCAAATCACTCAAATACCCTTTGAAATCGGGTAGTTCAGTGATAGCTTTTACCTCCTTAATAATACTTTCTTTACTACGGCTTACTATGAACTTTCCCTGATGGGCTGAGATTGTACAGAAAGCACATCCTCCGAAACATCCTCGATGTATGTTGACCGAGTGCTTAATCATGTCGTATGCTGGAATGCGTTTTCCCTTGTATTTGGGATGGGGCAGGCGAGTGTAAGGAAGATCGAACGAGTGGTCAAGCTCTTCGGTGGTCATTGGCGGATAGGGCGGATTGACCACTACTGTCCGTCTGTCTACGGCCTGAAGAATACGAGATGCAGCATATTTGTTGCTTTCTTCTTCTATGTGACGGAAGTTTGCCGCTTCTTTCTTCTTATCTTTCAGACACTCTTCATGAGAGAACAAGATAATGTCCCCTTCCTGTGGGGTGACTTTGCTGGACAGATAGGCAATTTGAGGGACCTCTTCCAGACTTTCTCCGCGAAGCATACGGTGTGCCAATTCAACAATGGGCTTTTCTCCCATGCCATATACCAATAGGTCGGCACCACTGTCTGTCAGAATGCTGGGACGAACGCGGTCTTGCCAGTAGTCATAATGAGTCAGACGACGCATGCTGGCTTCGATACCGCCCAAAACGACAGGAACGTCGGGAAAGAGTTTTTTCAGAATTTGTGTATAGACAATAGAGGGATATTCGGGACGCATGTCCGGACGTGCATCGGGCGTGTAGGCATCATCGCTACGTAACCGCTTGTTGGCAGTGTATTTGTTTACCATCGAGTCCATACATCCGGCTGATACACCGAAGAAAAGGCGAGGACGTCCTAATTTTTTAAAATCACGCAGATCGTCGCGCCAATTGGGTTGAGGGACAATCGCTACTCGCAATCCTTCAGCCTCAAGAATACGTCCGATAACAGCAGCGCCAAACGAAGGGTGGTCTATATAAGCATCGCCACTAAAAATGATGACATCCAATTCTTCCCACTTGCGGAGTTCTACCTCTTTTTTGGTTGTGGGCAACCAGTCGGTCAGTCTATATTCTTTCATGCTGCAAAGATACGATTAGTTGATGAGTTAACAAGAAGACAGGAACCGGACCTTAATCTGTAATTTCAAACCGTACCAAAATAGAATAATTCTTTTTTATTGTACGAAAACTATCGAACGAAGAAGCGTCGGATGAACGGACGTTGCTTTGTGCGCTGAATAATGTGCCGACTCCTGCATTTCCTTCTTCTACGATGCGAATTACACCTCCCAGTTTCTTTCCTGCCGCTTTTACCAAATAAGTCGCTTTTTGCTGTGCAGCCTTCAGAGCTTCTATTTTGCCTTTTTGGTGATACTTCAGCATATCCTTATTTTCCAGTTCACCGATACGCATGGTATTGATGCCTTTCGTATCGATACATCGGATTATGTCATTTATCTGATTGAAGTCGGTCAGTGTAATGTCAAATTGCTTGGATATCAGAAAATCCTGTCCCTGCTTTCGCCAATAATCACCGATTTCTTGTGTACGGACGGCATCTTGAGGAATACCAGCTTCGACAAGGTCTTCTCGCAGCTTCTGTTCTATCTGCGACAAGGGAACTTTAGTGTGATACTCCTCCGGTTTTGATTTCCCGTCAAATTCTTCTTCAAAATATTCTCGTATTTCGATGATGTAATGAATTTTGTCGGGAACGATTTCTATCTCGGAAGTCCCCGTTACTTCGATATAACGCTCATTTGTCTGTGCATTTATCGAAAGAGAGGCAAGCATCATTATTGCCGGTAAAAGAAATCTTGTTCTCATAAATGGCCTGATTTGCTCTGATTTTTATAAGTCAACTTATTTTTCTACCAATCCGTCACCGATCACAAATTGCAGTGTCATCTGTTCATCACCGTATATCTCGCGAAATCCGATTTTACACTCTGCCAAATATTCTTTCAAATCCTGAAATGCATCCGGTTGGCTCATGACAATCTCAATCTTCTCTTCCGGTGTGGCATGGCATATAGCCTTCATGGCTGGAATCAGTTGGCTGTATGCCGTTGTATCGCATGTATTTATACGCTTCATGACTCTGCCTCGCCTTCTTCCTCCTCATCTTGGGTGGAGGACATCCAAGTGAGGTATAATTTGATGAGTTGTTGCAACCCGAAGGCTTTCATATTGTTATGATAGATAACGTCAATGCAGAGATCCAACAGGTCTTTGCTGTCTTCTTCCTGACTGGCAATAAGCGAACGAATATTAAGCCGAAGTTTCTCCAATACACTTTCGTCAACAATGCCGTTACTGTCGATAAGATGGCGGAAGAGTCCGTATTTCTCGATAGTTCTCAGATTTTCGTCAGACACCTTGATGCTGCGGGTGCCACTGGGATTTGCTTGAATAGTATACATAGTTATTCTGTTTTTTAAAGAATATTGCTTTTCAGTTTTATCAGAGGCAAACTTACGGATAATTATTGATTTCTTCCACCTGTTAAAGAGTTTCTTTTGCCTCGGTAGGCTAAAAAACGTTTCATTCTCTTGATGGAGAGGAGTTGATTCCCTATACAAGGTACGTATGATTCTCTATGCAGGCTCTCTACTATCCGTATCTGACAGTAATGATTCAATGTTGAATTAAATATTAATTATGGATGAATTGAATATTGATTCAATATTGAACGTATATCCGATTCAAAATTGAATCAATACCTTTAAATGTGGATAGGAGAGTGCTTGCATAGGGAATCTGTGGATGGATATATAGCTAAGGTTCGTCAGGCTGTGTGCAGGGGAGGACTTGCAGAGAGTGGCTCACCGAACGGGGATGCTTGAGCAGGCGCGAAGTACTGTATTGCGTGGTAACGGTCAGGGTATACTCGCCGGGAGAGAGGGTTTCGGGGATTAGAAGATTGAGTTGAGTAGGGGTATTGGTGGTAATCAGTCCTTTTCCGATGCGTGTGACGGTGCCGTCGGGAGCTGTCAACGTGACACCTACGCTGGGATGTGTCCCTACCAGCTTGATGAACTTTCCTTTCAGGATGAAGTTGCGTCCGATGGTGGCTGTGAATCCGTAGGTCTGTGTGGAGACGTTGAAGCAGTTGTGCAGAGTGATGGTAGACTGTTTGGCCCCTTGCACGCAGACAATGTTGTTGCTGATGGCTTCGCGCAACTCGGCGCTCTGCTTAAACTGGACGTAGAGTGAATTTTGATTGTCATCCCATTGCATGCCGTTTGCTGCGCCACGGCTTTGGATGGATGCATCGAAAAGCGAGGTCTTGACACGTGCGCCGCTGACCAGCAGGCTTTTGAGAATGCGCATGCTGAACTGGTAGATGGAGCGCACGGTCTCCCTCTCGTATCCGGGATTGATATTCATGATTTCTTCTACCACTCCCTCGTCGTCGACTGTCCGTGGATGGAATACCCGGAAGATTTTCTGATTTTCCTCGCTGGTAGCCACGGGATTGTCTACCACATCTACATTAATCTGATATTTGATGTCTTCTTCCATTATAAGATAATTGTTTTATAACTTGCGTATTTTAGAACTCATTACTTACCATTCTCTTCTCCCAAAAAATGCAGGATACTTGCCATGATTGCGGCACGATCGGTTTCGGACCGAATACTTTCGAAAGGGAACCCCATGACGAATGTACGATAATCGTCGCCACGATAGGCTATGGCAGCGCTTTGATTTCCGGATTCATAAACAAAGACAGAAAAAGCATCAGGAGAGGGGAGGAGGCAGTCGGGTTGACAGACTGCATAGCTCTCTTCGTTTGGTAAGCGCGGGATATAGACCGTGCGCCCCAATCCAGTAATGGCTTCGGAAGAAGAATCGGACAGGCTTGTTTCAAAAGAGAATTTCAAGATGTTTGACGTAAACTCACGGTTGCCTTGCGTAGCGTTCATATCGCTTCCCACATAGGAGCCGCTTACAAAAATTCTACCGCCCGAGTGGCAATAACTGCTGATGGCGCGTTGCATGGGTGATGAAAAGGTTTTATAATAGACTCTGTCTGTTGCCGATTCTTTCTCCAATCCCAAGATGAGATCGACGATTGGATAGTCCTCTAAAGATACAATGCCGTCTTCAACGGCTTCGTCGCTGCAGGAGCCAAAACTGTATGCGCCAGCTGCCTGAATAGCCTTTCCGTGAATAAAAGGATAGTCAAAAGTGTTGCCTGCAATTTTCACTCCCTCTAATTCGTCGGTACTATAACCTAAACTACCTTTACCTTCTTTACCTCCTGCAGCACGGTCAAAACAAGTTTGTGCCCCACAGAAGGAGGTATTGTACAGATAGGGTACTCCGGGATCTTTACTGAGGTCAAAACCTGCCTGTGAAGGGGTATTGACAACGGCAGGTGCGCCGATGCGGTCAAAGCCGTTAACAATAAGCACTCTTTCTCGTTCGCGTTTTGCTTTATAGGCAGAAAGAATTTCGGATGGGAAACTTTCTCCTCCGCGATTGACAGCTGTCACTTTGAATGAATAGACGATGCCTGGCTCTATCTTTACAGTGTGCGAGGGTTGGTTGACGAGCGTTCCGTTGTCGAATCCTCCTCGCCCGATACGGGTGTAGACAATGTACTGTCGTGGGCGTGCTGTAGGTTCCTGTGGATCATTTTCGGGTGTCCATGTCAGTTCGACAGTATTTTTCTTCTTACCAAAACGTATAGCGAAATGACTGACAGGAAGAGGCTGTACGACCGATTCACGGTTGTGTTGTCCATTCAGAAAACGCAGGATACCTTTGTAAATAGCACGTCCGACGGTGAACTTGAAGTTCGGGTCGTGACCAAGTTGCATGTCTGCAAAGTTCTGATGTGAAAGCAATTCTACAATTGCTGATGGAACGGCAGGCAAGCGAGTCTCGCTATAGTTACGATTCCACAGACTGCGTCTTGTCCACGGCAGGTTGTATGCCGACTGTATGTCACTCTGTATTTGGGTAAGCAGTATATCTGCCAAATCCCGTGAGGCATAGCGATCTGTACCGTCGTTCAATTTTCCATCGTTAAAATCAGTAGTGTAAATGCCAAGAGTGCCGATGATATCATCAGACGGATTATATCCGGCGTCGCTATGGAGTGCCATTGTCATTTCCAACGGTACTCCCAATCCATGTTGATTAGGATTGTAGACTGAACCTCCAGAAAGATAATTGATAACATTGGAGCGTGTATTGATATCGTCTGCATAGTCGTTCTCTCCCTGTCGTCCGGCATAGGTTTCGTAGGGCATCCCCGACCATTGTGCCATATATCGAGCCCCTTCAAGATAACGGGGCAGCCCGCTCGTTTTTCCATCTCGGGCTATGTTGCCCATTCCACCACCAAAACGCACTGCATCGGCACAAACGACTCCCTCTTCGTCGCTTTCATTACTCAGCACCACCATGCCATAATCGTTACTTCCTTCGTCAAACTCAAACGTGCCAAGGTAAACCCAAGTCCCGCCTCCAATCTGTTGGTTTACTTTAAATTCAGTAACTCCTCCGTTGTGGAATACCAGATATTTGGCATCACTGACGCTGTTAGGCTGTGTCTGGTAGGATACATATACGGAATACCAGCCATGTACAGGCAAGGTAGGTACCCATTCGGCAAAAACCTGTTCCCGCTTTTTTTTCTTAGGTTTTTCTGTGCGAATAATACGGCAACTTCCTGTAGTAAAAGGATTCTCTCCTTCAGTGTAGATTTTTTTGTGTTGTGCGAATCCCTGACCGGATGCTGTTTCCCATTGCGCCTTTTTGCCTCCTACTTCCAGATAGAGGGAGGCGTTTGGGGTATCATTGTCAACGATAATCTCATGTGCCTGTATATCTCGTTCACGAGGGGTATAGACGATAGCTCCGGCATTTTCGAGCATAGGAATTACGTATGGCAAAATAAATGATTGGGTGAATAGGTCTTCAGTGGTACAAAAAAGCCGAGGACGTTGCCACCCCCATTCTCCCTTGTCATTCTTGAAATAACTACCATGACTTTGCCACAGGGCAATATGACGGTTCTGTAACCCCTGCTGAGCTTCGTAAGGACGAGACATGTTCTGTATCCACGGAGCGCCCCTATATTCCGTATGTAAAGACATTCGTTCCTTATCTCTGTCTTTATTCTTGCTACGATATATATTAGGGATTAGCTCTTCAATAGCTTTTCCATCGGTCATTAGTTTTATCTTGTAATAATAAACAGGACCAGGAAGAATGGATTGGATTTGTTTATATATAGCATCTACAGTCTCCTGTTTAAAAGGTTGATAAGCGAAACTTTCCGAAGCATAGATAGTAAGTCGCTTATGCTCATAGTCAATATTTAGGCTATCCAGTTTAACTGAGCTGATTTTAGCCTGTGTTGAATAAGTATTAAAATAATGAATCAGCCGCTCCTTTACGTTTCTTTCAATATCTTGTGCAAATAGTGTATATTGTAATCCGATAGTAAGGCAAATCAAAAATAATAATCTCTTTTTCATTTTTCATTGATGTTTTCTGCAAATGTAGACAAAAAAAGAGTGAGAGGCATTCTACCCCTCACTCTTCCTTACCATTTTTATACAATTTATAATGGAATATATTCTACAAATGCTTCCATTGCTTCGTAGGAAGCTAATCCTAACTGGTCGTATAAAGTAGCTGTGCCCCGATTGCGATCTTCACTCCGTTGCCAGAACAATCGCTCGTCATTACCAAGGAATGGAGCACTTTCCATTTGTGACTGATGTTTCAATATGGAATTACGTTTTGCTCTAAGCTCTTCGGGACTGATAGGAACTGCCATTTCGATATTTTCAATTTCCCATTCTGCCCATGCACCTCTATACATCCATATACGACATTCTTTCAGCCATTTGGCTCCTTCTTCTTTTTCGAGGTCTATAGCCGCAAATACCGCATCAGTACATACACGGTGTGTACCATGTGGATCAGCAAGGTCGCCGGCAACAAAAATTTGATGAGGTTTCACCTCTCGAAGTAAATTACGTACAATTTCCACATCTGCCTCGCTAATAGGATTCTTCTGAATTTTACCAGTTTCATAGAACGGCAAATCGAGGAAATGGCAATGATCCAGCGGAATATTGTTGTATGTGCAGGCTGTACGTGCTTCTCCACGACGAATCAAACCTTTTATTGTAAGTATATCCCTTGTATCCATATCGCCATCCTTTTTCTCTTTCAGGAAGTTACGAATTTCCGCATATTTTTCATTTATCACTTGGTCTTCGCTATTATTGAATAGCTGGTTGAATCCATTGATAAAATGCAAAAAACGAACTACTTCTTCATCGCCTACAGCAATGTTTCCGGAAGTTTCATAAGCGACATGTACATCATGTTTCTGTTCAACCAAACGACGGAGAGTTCCTCCCATGGAAATCACATCATCATCAGGATGAGGAGAGAAAATGATAATTCGTTTTGGATAAGGTTTGGCACGTTCTGGACGATATGTATCATCTGCATTAGGCTTACCACCAGGCCATCCCGTAATAGTATGCTGTAAATCATTAAATATCTTTATATTTACATTATATGCAGAACCGTAAAGAGCAAGAAGTTCACTCAACCCATTTTCATTATAATCCTTATTTGTCAGTTTTAAAATAGGTTTTCCTGTCAATTGGCACAACCACACAATTGCACTACGAATCAATTTATCATTCCACTCACATGATGTCACTAACCAAGGACGTTGGATACGCGTCAGATTCATGGAAGCCGAAAGATCGACAATTACATGGGAATTGTTGTGAGTCTGCAAATAAGAAGCTGGAATAGTATCTGAAATAGCTCCTTCTACACATTCTTTAATCATGGCAGCTTTATCTTCACCCCATGCCAGCAGGAATACTTTTTTCGCTCCCAATATGGTAGAGACTCCCATTGTGATGGAACTGATCGGAGTATTTTCCAAAGTCCCAAATATTTTAGAGGCTTCGTTACGCGAAGCATTGTCCAACAAAATAAGACGTGTAGTAGAATTCAATCGTGATCCCGGTTCGTTAAAAGCTATATTTCCTACTCGTCCGATACCCAGTAAAGCAATATCAATACCACCAAAACTTTCAATACGTTGTTCGTACAACCGGCAATATTCAAAAATTGCATCTTTTGCAATAGTTCCGTCTGGTGAAAATATGTTTTGCCGGTCAATATCAACATAATCCAGCAACATGCTTTTCAAAGCGTTGAGGTTGCTATTGATAGCTTCTGATGTCAAAGGATAATATTCATACATATTAAATACTATCACATTGCGAAAGCTTAACCCCTCTTCTTTATGCATGCGAATCAATTCTTTGTATACATGACTAGGAGAGTTTCCTCCGGGTAATGCCAATACACAAAAACGTCCTGCTTTCTGTTTCTCACGGATAGTCTGTGCTATTTCACAAGCTATATAGCGTGCCCCTTCTTCCACTGACTCATAAATGTCTGTAGGAATTTTTTCAAGCCTTGTCAACACCGACTTTTCAAATGCATTCTCCGGTCTATAGTATTTGGGGGAGACTCTGTGGAGAGTGATTTGAGAACTAAGATTTGTTTTCATAAGAAGTTGTTATTAAGTTATGTAATTTAAGATATTAGAGCCTTAAGACTGTTCTTTTGGATATGGCAAAGGTACAAAAGAGTATGGATATAGCTCGTTTGTTTCTATGTATTGTAGTATTGATAAGATGTTTTTAACTTTTGTTTAATCACTACATAAGATTCGAAAAGAGTCTGAATCTTTCCATACTGGAAATTTGTTTCTATATGTACGGAGTGAAGATAAACTTAAACTTATTGTGCTTATTCCATCCTCTCCATCAGGTATTGATGTTAATTCTTCTCCTAAAGGTGAATATACAATACTTCCTCCATTATAGTCAATTTGATTATTATCTGTGCCAACACGATTAACTCCACATACATAACATTGATTTTCTAAAGCACGAGCGCGCAGCAGAGTATCCCATACAATTCGGCGGGAAGCAGGCCAGTTTGCTATATATATCAAAATGTCGTATTCGTTATCAATGTTCCGACTCCATACAGGAAAGCGCAAATCATAACATATAAGGGGGCATATATTCCAACCATGATAAGGAACTATCAGTCTTTTATTTCCTGAAGAGAAGTTCACATTTTCCTGTCCCATTCTAAATAGGTGTCGCTTATCATAATAGTATTCTTCACCTTCTGGTGTAAAAAAGAAAAAACGATTATAAAAATGACCGTTATCTTCTGCTATATAACTACCACAAATTGCAGTCTGATATAACGAAGCCCATTGTTTTAATGTCGATAATGTATCGCCAGATGCGTTTTCGGCAAGTAAACAGCTTTTCATAGTGAATCCTGTAGAAAACATCTCTGGCAAAACGACAATTTCTGTGGCTCCATGCACTTGCTCAAGCTTTTGCCGAAACAAACGAAGATTCTCCCGTTTGTTTTCCCAAATAATATTTGTCTGTATAATTGTTATATGGAGGATATCCATTTGTTCATAGGGTTGGAATATAGTCATTCAAAATCTCCAAGGACAAAATTTTCAGGATATTTTCCTTTAAAATCTTTGAAATACATTTTTATTTCTCGCATATCTTCCTTTATGTTTCCTGAAGGAATGATATATTTAGTGGCAGTTATTATTTTTTTCTCATAATCGATCCCTATCAAAACAATAGGAACATTCGCTTTAAGAGCAATATAATAAAATCCTTTTTTCCATTCAGGATTCGCTTTACGAGTTCCTTCCGGAGTTATGGCAAGATGAAATTCTTGAGATGAGATAAAACGTGTCGCCATTTGTTCGACTAATGACGTTTTTTTACTACGATCTACAGGAATACCACCTATAGCTCTGAAAAAGATTCCTAAAGGGAAGAAAAACCATTCCTTCTTCATCATAAAACTTGCTTTACGTCCTAACGAACCATAAAACAGTTTACCAAGAAAAAGATCGAAATTAGTAGTATGGGGGGCAGCACAAATGACACATTTAGGGAGATTAGGGACTGTCACATTTGTTTGCCACCCCAAAATACGATGGTAAATAAAGCTATAAACGGCTTTTTTCATCCTGCTTTTATTTCAGATTTCCAATAGCCTCAATGAATTCATCTACTTTAACATTAAAATCAGATTTGAATTTCTTATAGAATTTTTTTGCGCTTCCAGGTTCTGTATGGCTAATCCGGCCGATAAATTCATCTTGCGCTTGCAGAATTTTATTCATTAAGACATTGGCTTTTTCCTGATCAGTCCCCGGAATGAACATACTATTAACTAGACATTCTGTGAACAATTCTCCTATAATATAGTTTACACTTTTTTTTAGTTGTCTTCTGCTTGCCATAATCTCTACATTTTATAGTTAATAATAAAAATATCTTGGGTAAAGATAGTGACTTTGTACGATATGGACGAATAAAAGTAAAAAAATAGTCAATAAAGAATATAAATATTCTCTCAAAAACTTACTTTTTTGAGTTGGCATTTAATATGTATATTACTGATATATTGATTATTACTTATTATCTGTAGATATATTACTTATTATGAAATTAAAATATCCTCGCACCGCTAAATGCTATATCATAAGAATAAGAAAGGAAATACAGATATTTCCTTTCTTATGAAAGATGTATATTTTTTTTTGAAAAAAATAAATTGAGTCCTTGCATATTCATAAAAAATATCTACCTTTGCACTCGCAAAACGGGTAAGTCCTATACGGCCAGCTCCCTTCGAATCCTCCAGGGCTTGATCGCAGCAAAGGTAGTTGGTTGTAGCGGCGCGATATAGTAAGCTTACCCACCCGCCTCTTTAGCTCAGTTGGCCAGAGCACGTGATTTGTAATCTCGGGGTCGTTGGTTCGAATCCGACAAGAGGCTCAAAAGAAAGAAGATTCACTAAATGTGATCTTCTTTTTTTTCTATTAAATTATTTGATTCTTTGATAGCCATATACAGCTAAATCCTTCAATTCTTCTTCAATACGTAATAATTGATTATATTTTGCCATACGATCAGACCGACTTAAGGAGCCTGCTTTAATCTGCCCACTATTAGTACCAACTGCAATATCGGCTATAGTTGTATCTTCGGTCTCACCAGATCGATGCGAGATTATAGTTGTATATCCATGCCGATGTGCCATTTCAATGGCATTAAGAGTTTCTGTTAATGAACCAATTTGATTGACTTTAATTAAAATAGAATTGGCACATTTTAGTTCAATACCCTTAGCTAAGAACTGAACATTTGTGACAAAAAGATCGTCTCCCACTAATTGACATCGATTACCAATGCGTTCGGTAAGTTTTTTCCATCCTTCCCAATCGTTTTCACTCATACCGTCTTCAATGGAATCAATCGGGTATTTATTGATAAGCTCTTCTAGATAGTTGATTTGCTCTTCGGATGTCCTTTTCTTACCCTTTTTGCCTTCAAATTTAGTATAGTCATACATCCCGTCATGATAAAATTCGGAAGAAGCACAGTCCATACCGATCATTATATCTTTACCCGGTTTGTATCCGGCAGCCTGAATGGCAGATAAGATAGCATTCAGTGCATCTTCTGTTCCTTCCAGTTCGGGTGCAAATCCGCCTTCGTCTCCTACGGCTGTGCTTAATCCTCGCTCTTTCAAGACTTTTTTTAATGCATAAAATACTTCTGCTCCCATTCTTAACCCTTCTTTAAAAGAGGGTGCTCCTATTGGGCGGATCATAAATTCCTGAAAAGCAATAGGCGCATCGCTATGAGAGCCGCCGTTAATAATATTCATCATGGGAACTGGCATTATATAGGTGTTCACTCCTCCGATATAGCGGTATAATGGCAAATTTAGATAATTAGCAGCTGCTTTCGCTACGGCTAGCGACACTCCTAAAATAGCATTGGCACCTAATTGTTTTTTTGTTTTGGTTCCATCTAATGCTATCATTGTACAATCTATTTTTCTTTGATCCAAGGAAGAAAGTCCTACAAGTTTTGGAGCAATAATTTTGTTTACATTTTCTACAGCTTTTTGTACACCCTTTCCATTATAACGTTGTTTGTTTCCATCACGGAGTTCTAATGCTTCATGTTCACCCGTAGATGCTCCAGATGGAACAGAAGCGCGCCCTATAATACCAGATTCTAATACTACGTCTGTTTCAACTGTAGGATTTCCTCTTGAATCGAGAATTTCCCTTGCTACAATTTTCTTTATTTTCATTATTTCTACTATTTTATTGATAAATTCTTTTAACTCAAGGAATTCCATTTGAATAATTTGTAACAAACAGTTTTTCCTTTTTATATAAAACAACAATAAAAACGGCTTTTTGTTTGAACAATTGTTTTGAGGATTGCTTTGTATAATAGAGGAATTGAAGTGTACACCCGATTAAAGCAGAGAAACTACTTATAAAAATGAACACATTTTTAAAATAACAGTGAGTTCTAATTAATAAAACAATATTTCTTTTATCACAAATCGATGTTTTAATTCTTATATCCCAATTGATTCTGCTTAACCAACTTTTCCACAAGAAAAATGTTTATCATATCGAGATTTGTTTTTTGATATAAAAATTTATTTTTAATATTGTAATGGTATTTTAGCAAATTTCTTTTTCAATCCTATGATTTAAATCGGATAGATTTAAGCTCAAAAAACTTGCATATTTTCCTATTCATGTATCGTACTTTTTTGTACTTTTGCGCCATCTTTTTAAAATATAATTAATAATAAAGAGAATTACAATGGGAGGTTTTTTCGGAACAGTCTCGAAAGATAAATGCATCACAGATTTATTTTACGGAACAGATTATAATTCACATTTAGGCACAAAACGAGGAGGATTAGCTACTTATAGTCAAGAAAAAGGTTTCATCCGTTCTATCCACAATTTAGAAAGCACCTATTTCCGTACAAAATTTGAAGGCGAATTAGATAAATTCCAAGGAAATGCTGGTATTGGTATAATAAGTGATACAGATGCTCAACCCATTGTTATTAATTCGCATTTAGGACGTTTTGCAATTGTCACTGTTGCTAAAATAACCAATATCCAAGAACTGGTAGAAGAGCTACTTAATAAAAATATGCATTTTGCTGAATTAAGCTCAGGTACCACCAATCAGACAGAATTAATAGCATTATTAATTATTCAAGGTAGGACTTTTGTTGAAGGTATTGAAAATGTTTTCAGGCACATCAAAGGGTCCTGTTCCATGTTATTATTAACAGAGGAAGGCAGTATCATTGCAGCTCGTGACCAATGGGGACGTACTCCTATTGTAATAGGGAAAAAAGATGGTGCATATGCAGCAACAAGCGAATCTTCAAGTTTTCCTAATCTTGATTTTGAAATTGATAGATATTTAGGTCCTGGTGAAGTAGTACAAATGTATCATAATCGTATTGAACAGCTACGTAAGCCTAATGAAGATATGCAAATATGCTCATTTCTATGGGTATATTATGGATTTCCCACTTCCTGTTATGAAGGAAAAAATGTAGAAGAAGTACGTTTTATGAGTGGATTAAAAATGGGGGAAAAAGACAAATATGATGTTGATTGTGCATGTGGTATTCCAGATTCAGGAGTAGGTATGGCTTTAGGATATGCTGAAGGAAAAGGAGTGCCTTATCACCGTGCTATCGCAAAATATACTCCGACATGGCCACGTAGTTTTACTCCCAGTAATCAAGAATTACGATCGTTAGTAGCTAAAATGAAGCTTATCCCCAACAGAGCAATGCTGCAAGGAAAACGTTTGTTGTTCTGTGATGATTCAATCGTGCGTGGAACACAATTACGTGACAATGTAAAAATCCTTTATGATTATGGTGCAAAAGAAGTACATATGCGAATAGCTTGCCCACCTCTTATTTATTCTTGCCCCTTTGTGGGATTTTCAGCTTCTAAAAGTGACTTAGAGCTGATTACCCGTAGAATTATCAAAGAATTAGAGGGAGATGAAAATAAAAATCTCGATAAATATGCCACAACAGGTTCTCCTGAATATGAAAAAATGGTAAGTATTATAGCTGAGCGATTTGGCCTCACCTCTTTAAAATTCAACACTTTAGAAACTTTGATTGAAGCAATTGGATTGCCTAAATGTAAGGTTTGCACCCATTGTTTTGACGGTAGTAGCCATTTTTGATATGTAAATAACATAAAGAAGCTCTTTTACATACTAATAGAGACAAAAAGAAAGTTGCTATTTTAAGGTAAATATCGATAGAGTTAAAATTAAACTCTCATGGTTAAAAATGGATTTAGAAGGAATTCATTTATAGCTTATTATCGGTAATGTTCTAAAGTAGCTCTCTATAGATTTAGTTAAAAACAAGACTTGATGAAATTGTAACAACTCTAAAGAATTGAGCCGTTGGACTTATTGAGATACTTATAAAAATGCTAAACTAAGGAAATTCCATATCCTATAATTCCATAGTCTATTTCTTTATAAAAACGAATGATATGAAAATATATCTGCTTTATTTTGATATACTTTCATATCATTGTTCAATAAATCGATCTTTACAATTTTCTAAATGGAGGCTTTACAACTTGAGCTTTTAGTTTTCGCCCACGTATATCCAAATAAATCTCAGTACCAAGTTCTGCATATTGAGGGTAAATATACCCCATGCCGATACCCACTTTTAATGTAGGTGACATAGTTCCAGAAGTTACAGTTCCAATGCATTCTCCATCTATATTCATCAATTTATATCCATGCCGAGGAATACCACGATCTATTAATTTAAACCCTATTAATTTACGAATAACTCCTTCTGCCTTTTGCTGTTCAAGTAATGTTCGGCTAATGAAATTTTTTCCTTCTATAAACTTGGTAATCCATCCTAATCCTGCTTCTATAGGAGAAGTACTATCATCTAAATCGTTTCCATAAAGGCAGAACCCCATCTCGAGTCGAAGCGTATCACGTGCACCCAGTCCTATGGGTTTGATGCCATATTCCCGACCAGACTCAAACAAAGCATCCCATATTTTTTCTGCGGCTTCTGGATAAAAATAAAGTTCAAAGCCACCAGCTCCGGTATAACCTGTATTTGAGATAATTACTTGCTTTTCCCCAGCGAAATCACCAACTTTAAAAGAATAATAAGGAATCGTTGAAAGGTCAATCGAAGTAAGTTTCTGCAATACATGTATTGCTTTGGGCCCCTGCACTGCAAGCTGTGCTATATGTTCGGAACTATTCTCTAATTCAGCCCCTTCAATATTATGTGCTATACACCAATTCCAATCCTTTGTGATGTTGGCGGCATTGACTACTAATAAGTATTTTTCTGATTCGTAGCAATAAATGAGTAAATCATCAACAATTCCCCCTTGTTCATTTGGAAAACAAGTGTATTGTGCTTTTCCAGGTGACAGTACTGCTACATTATTAGTTGTCACTTTTTGTAGGAAATCTAGTGCTTTCGGACCTTTTACCCAGAATTCACCCATATGTGACACATCAAAAACTCCTACAGACTGACAAACGGTCATGTGTTCATCAATAATACCAGAATATTCTATTGGCATATTATATCCAGCAAACTCATGCATTTTAGCGCCTAAGGCTATATGCTTTTTGGTAAATGGAGTGGTTTTCATGAAATAAATACAATAATTATTTTTTAGTTTGTATCTTTATAAGCGCTATTTTAGTAGAGAATAAAGAAATCTTCTTATTTCTCAGATATCAATTTTACAATGTTTACAATAACGTTCATTGCTTTCTCCATATTTTGTATTGGAACAAACTCATAACGTCCATGGAAATTTAGACCACCAGCAAAAATATTAGGACACGGCAATCCTTTATAAGAAAGTTGTGCTCCATCTGTACCTCCTCGTATAGGTTTAACATTCGGTTTCACCCCTGCAACTTCCATTGCAGCAAAAGCTATATCTATTATATGCATAACCGGTTCTATTTTCTCACGCATATTATAATATTGATCGCGAAGCTCAAGCGTAGCTATTCCTTCGCCATACTTTGCATTAATCAAAGTAACTAGCCGCTCTATTTCTTTTTTTCTCTCTTCAAATTTTAATCGGTCATGGTCGCGAATAATATAGTTTAACACAGTTTGTTCAACTTCTCCTTGTATACTTATCAGATGATAAAATCCCTCATATCCAGATGTATATTCAGGTGATTCTTTCGTTGGCAAAAGTGACATAAAATAATTAGCAATACGAATAGAATTAATCATCTTATTTTTTGCATATCCAGGATGTACATTCCTTCCTTTAAATACAATTTGGGCAGAAGCAGCATTAAAATTTTCAAATTCTAATTCTCCTATCTCCCCTCCGTCCATTGTGTAAGCCCATTCACAACCAAATTTTTCTATATCAAACTTATGAGCTCCTTCTCCAATTTCCTCATCCGGATTGAATCCAATTCTAATTTTGCCATGTTTAATTTCAGGGTGATCCTTTAAATATGCAATAGCTGAGATGATTTCTGCAATACCAGCCTTATCGTCAGCGCCCAACAATGTTTTACCGTTGGTTACAATCAAATCTTCTCCAATATGATCAAGTAATTCAGGGAACTGTATAGGAGAAAGAATAATATTATCTTCTTCACAAAGTACAATATCCTTTCCATCATAATTTTTCACAATACGAGGATGTATATTTTCACCTGACATATCAGGACTAGTATCCATATGTGCGATAAATCCAATAGTAGGTATTTCCTTGTCAGTATTAGCGGGAAGTGTGGCAAACAAATAGGCGTGTTCATCCAATGTTATTTCTTCCAGTTCTAATGCTTCTAGTTCTGATTTTAAATATTCCGCAAAAATCATTTGCTTAGCAGTACTAGGAGTAAGTCCTGTCGACTCATCAGACTGTGTGTCGAAACTTACATACTTTAAGAATCTGTCTATTAAAGTCATATTTATTTACAAATTATTACATTACCAATAATAGCGGTAAAAATAAAAAAAGGATTGTGAACTACCAAGTAATTCATTGTCCTTTTTAGTAGTTTTTTATAAACAACAATATCTCCTAAAAAATAAACTATTTTTTCTTATTACGGTTTGCACGTTTCCAACGAATTTCTGCCTTCATTTTCGCAGCTCCTGAACCATGTAATCCACGAATATACGTTGCTTTTTTCGCCTTTGTCTTTACTTTTTCTTCTTTGGGCTGATCTTTCTTCCCTTTAAACACGATTCCACCCATCATTGCATCTTTTATGCTCATATAGTTATATCTTAATTTGATACAGCAAAGATACATCTTTTTCAAATTCAGATCATTAGGATCTCGTTAAAATCGGAATAAATTAATATTAATCAAGCAACCTTGGAAAAAGTGGAGAATTAAGTTTTTTGACATCATTGAGATTAGTCTTTTCAAACAATCTTTAAACCATGTTGTCCGTAAGAGAGAGATACTTAGAGCTGGCAGAACTTCATATATTGACCGTTCTAATCTCATGCCATGTTGGATCATAAAACAAGACAATAATTGATAATGACAGTACTGATTTGAATTCAAACGGAATTCTTCGTAGTACTCCAAAACTTCTTAATTCTTAGATGTAGTTTTAATCATATGAAGAACAGTTCAACGTACCAGCATTTTTATAAAGTTAGACGATTTCAAGTGAAATGAGATAAAAAGCATTAGTAAAGAAGACAAACTCTCTACCATGATTCTCGTCTCTGTACTTCACTAATCGCAACCGTTCAGGATACCTCTGCCGAGCAATTATGTCGGTAAGTTCTATCACAGAATTGGTAGGTACGTTCTCTGTCTATCTGTGTCTCCATCTACTTCATAGTTTTTTAATCACATACAGTTGCCATATAGATATGGAAGATACAACAATGAGCTTTGCACCACCTTTCTTCTTGCGAAACTTGGCCCATCAAAAGACAGTTAGTAGTAATCCCTGAATGTGCGAAGTCGTTGTTCTTTCACGACTTCACATTGCTGCGCATTGCGACATAGGCAAGAATATCCATGTTTGAGGTATCTCAGCTTCTATATAAGGGGTTCTTCATTCTGCAAATTATCCAATGTATGTACGGTGCTAACTGTCCACGCAAACGCCATCATAGTTGTCGTAGTCTTCGGGATTGAGTATTTCTGTCCGTATGTCAAAATGGCAATTGTAGGTTCTCTCTCTTTACTTGCTTACCTTGCAAGTTCTGTTCTTTTGACGCTACAAAGATAGAGAGATGCCAGTGGATATAAGAGAGTAAAAATAAGGGAAATGTTACTCTCTCTTATATAAATCATTGATTATTAATAAAAATTTATTATAGACATCCCAATTTAAATTTTTATTTTTACTTAAATATCCTTTTAGGGTAGATTTGTCAGTTTGGAAATCTTCGTTATCTGATATTCCTATAAGTTACATTATATGCGTCCTTCTCTCCCTTCCTGTAATTAGTGAAAGCGGTGATAAAGAATCAAAAAATAATTTGAATCTTTGGGCAAACAGACAGATTCTTTTGGTTGTGCTTATGTTAGTCTGTTCTTGTCTCGAGTAACTCACCATTTCTATATTATCATTCAAGTGTGCTATGTCAAATTCGTTTCTAGGCTTAAATCTTCGAAGTGTTCTTGACAGCATAATTGTATGAATTTAATGGCATTGGCTGTCGCTATTTTAAGGATAATTTTTCCATTGAATTTTAAGGTTCTTGTTTAAAATTATATGGCCTATAAGAGGATTGTCATTAGGAGCTTCTTCATATTGGGATATGGCTTCCAGTAGTTGCTTGACTTCATCTACTGGAGATTTATCACGTTCTGAAACTTGCTAAGATTCCTCAAACCTCAATAGGTGATAAACCTCTTTTGTTTTGCTTACTTTCTCTCAATGAAAAGTAAACTATCGTACAATGTTTCCATATTAAAATGATTGTAAAATGGAGTATATCCCATTGTACTATAGCTGATAATATAAGTTTTTGTAGCCCATTTTTGAAAAATGGCAAATTGGGCTGCAAATGGGCTGCAAAAATCACTTTTTCAGGACTTAATTAAGTGATAATTGCTCTGCTCCTGGGGCTTGACTGCAATAGCCTTTGGAAAAACTATATTTTTAGATTATCATAGTCTTATTTTTCTTCTTACTTGATAAGACAAGATAAACAAAGAGAAGTCTATTAGAATATCCCTAAACTATAAATTACGGTAAATAAAAAACTCCTGCAACCATTTAGATTACAGGAGTTTATATATTCGATTAAGTATAGATTACTTATTCAAAGCGGTAGCAACGTCAACTGCACATGCAACTGTACATCCTACCATAGGGTTGTTGCCGATACCCAAGAATCCCATCATTTCTACGTGAGCAGGAACTGATGAAGATCCAGCAAACTGAGCATCTGAGTGCATACGCCCCATAGTATCTGTCATACCATAAGAAGCAGCGACCATGTATCCCTGTAACCTTGAATTATTCTTCTATAAATAGTTGTGTTACAGTCTTATATATCAATATTAGAAAGAACTATCCAGCTTATTAATTACTGTAATATTGTCAATTGGTCGTGAATAAGTCACAAATGACTAATTACTGACCTTTGTTATTCCATAAAACAAAGATACTCTTTATCCTTTAAACCACAATGATATGCTACAACATTTTATTTCTTGGGACTTATAATCTGAATATTCTCTTAAGATGTAGTAGCTTTATAAAAGAAAACAGCATGAGAGATTCCTCAAATACTGTATTAATTCATTTCTCTTGCCCACCATAAAAAGGCTCTAATTTCTTCATCCTTGATATTCTCATAGAATTTGTCTGGGTCTTTCCAATATTCTTCCTTAGATAATCCAAATTTATCTAACACTCCCTCTATTCTTTTTATCAAAGCTTCTACTGATACTGTCATAATTATTTATTTTAAAAAACAGCATAAGAGTTTTTAAGCTCAAATGCTGTTCTTACATAAAAATTAAAATCGGCTATTTAACCATATAATCTACTATCTGCCTAAACACCTCACCAGCCATAAATCCAGCAGCAGGTAATTCTTCTTTATTGATAGAAACGATAATAGAATACTGCGGATTATCAGCAGGAAAGTAACCGCAAAATTCTACTAAATAACTTTCATCTTCAAGTTGTGCCGTCCCAAATTCACCTGCAACTTTTACCTTCTCAGATTTTGCAGATTGTCCAAATCCATCAGTAACGATATATTCCAAAGCCTGTTTCAGACTGTCAATATTAGCTTGACTTGCTATCTGTGGATTGATAACTGTTGTGCTGTCTTTGTAAAGTTGCGGTTGTACCATTTTACCATTATTGGCTATCGCATTATAGAAAGTCAATATCTGGATAGGAGCTATCTTTTGTTCATATCCAATGCTGAGCCATGCAAAAGTTGTTTCTTTTGTAGGAACATTTATAAATGCAGGTTTTAACTTGGCTATCCCCACTATGCTATCTGGTTTGCCATAATCCATTTTGCTTAATTGATTGGAATAGCTTTGTGGTTTAAAAGACTTTTCCACTGTTTTATAGATAACAATGTTAGAACTTGCAGCTAAACCTTCGTTAATTGTGAGCTTTCCATATCCACCTCTATGCCAATTATGATCTTTCAACTCTCGATCTTGTATAGAATAAACTCCTTCTCCCACATCTACAGTATCGGACAAAAGAACTTTACCTGTTTCCAATGCAGCCAATATGGATACGGGGTGCATGAGTCCTGTTTCACGTGATTGGAAAAAGTTCTCACTTGGTTGATAGTTTACACTATCTTTCCTTTCAAGTCCTACCATAGCTTTTATCTGCCCGGTCTGAACTTCCATGATTATGGCTTGTCCAGATAAGGCATTGAGTTCTGTTAGTTTATTCTCTAAGATAGAGGTAACTTTAGTTTGCAAGGTACAGTCTATTGAAGAGCTAACATTTTTATTGTTCGAGCAAGACGTCATTCCTATCATTGATAGGAATAATATCCACTTATGTGTTCTCATTCTATTTGCAATAAATCCTCTTCTTATTATTTTTACAGATTCATTTTTGCTGCTAATAGCAAGGAAGAGCCTGTAATTAAATCCATGCTACCAAAATCTTTAATAATGGGAATCATATTATTTATAATATATGAATCAGAAATAGGAGGTTTGCATCCTTGTGCATATTCTTTAAAGAAATAGAATAAACAGTTATCCCTTTCTTGTTCAGAAAGATGTTCTTGTTCTTTGAGTAGATAATGAATGGCTTTAAGTTCCTTTGCCATTTGCATTTGATTATTAAGATGTCCACCGACCATCATAGCTCCAAAAATAGAGCGCATCACTTTTTTCTGTTGATCTTCATTCATATTTAAATAAATTGACGTTTTGTTCTTATAATAATTCTTCCGCTTGCTGTACTAAAGATGCTGCTATTCCATGCAGATCCATTATTGTCATTTTTTTGCCCTTAAAATAATAGGGTGCAAGAAAAACACTTCGTCCTGCGTTTTGTAATATATCTGTTATTTCGCCCATTAGAACAGATACTGTACCACATTCTACTCTCAGACGTTCTTTGTTGATATGGCTAGGATAGTTCAGTTCTCTTGCAATATAATCTAAATGTGGTTCTAGCTGTTTAATAAGAGTATTAATGCGTCCAATAGCATTGTAATTTGAAAAAAATCCCATAAAGATAGATTGTTAAGAATTTGAAACGATGCGTATATTATCAATAAAGATGGTTACTTATATTGAATATTCCTATTTATGTAGTTGTAGAAGAGTTGGTACTCTCTTAATCAGAAGAACCAAAGAATGTATTTGGATGAATAAATAGTCCAATAATAAATGCTACCAAACAAATAAATCCTCTTATTGATTCACCACCGAAACCTAGCGAACCTAATATTATTGAGCTAATTATAAAAGCTCCTAAGGTAATTAATAAGGCTACCAAAATTCGTCCTACAATATTTCCCAAAAACTGTCCCATATATTTTATTATTATGCTTATCGTCCCCATATAAGCAATTAATAATCTGATAAAAAGCATTGAGGAACACATAACCAAACTACCATCTGATTATCAATGCTTATAAAACCTTGCAAATATATTAATATTATTCAGCATCAAAGAAACATAAAAGAAATAAAACTATATAAAGCACTGAATTTTAACAATTAAAGTTGGTATGAGAACCAATCTTCCCCATATAAAGAAGAAATTCTGCATTTTCCCACCCAGCTGAAAGATTCTGTTTCAAGTCAACATATGTTGGTTTCTTATAATTGCTCAAATGTCAATTCTGGAAAATCAAACTTTAAATGTATCTGAACTTCGTTTTTCCTGTTAGGTATGAAAATGGAAATTCCCCATATAAAGACTATTTTTTGAATTTTCTTACCCGCCTTGAATTTCAATCTTTAGGTCAACATATTGTTGGTGATTCAGAAAGTGCTATCTCTAACCGAATTAATAAGAGTTGAGATAGTTCTACAGTCTGTTAATTGGTGGAATTGAACTACTTTTATAATAGAGAAAAACCAAACTTTAGAAAATCAGACTTTAGATGTATCTAAGCTCAATATCTTTAAGTTACTACATTTTGCCTATTAAAGGCTATATCTCCAGCTGATTTTTTGGGGGTAGGACAAACTTGGATTGGGGTATATAAAGCTAACCTTGCTCTTAATCTGTCCTACCTGTAGAAGTGAATATAAAAAAGGACTACTAACTGAATAGCTGTTCTTTCTTCATTATTAATAATGTGGTATCTTTTATTTCTTGGCGTAATGGTATCTCATGGAAAAGATATAAACCTCTATTGTATCATCGTGCACAGAGTAGACAATTCTATGCTCGGCATTGATTCGTCTTGACCATTTCCCTGCCAGCTCATATTTAAGCGGTTCTGGTTTTCCTATTCCAGTATATGGATGTACGACAATATCTTCCAATAAAGTTTTGATTTTATTTAAGATAGCCTTATTCCCGCTTTGGATGAAGTATAGATATTCTTTCCGTGCCTGTTCTGATAATGTTATTCTGTACATGCTGCCCGTTTTAAGAAATCCTCTATGCTTTCACCTTTATTCTGGGATATAGAATTACCATTCTTAATATCCTCTTCACCTTTATGTATTGCTTCCATTGTTTCAGGTGAAGACATGATGTATTCCGTTTCCTTTAGAGAATTGTATTCATCCAAAGAAATCATTACCACTCCTTTGCCATTTCCACGATTGATAACTACGGTATCATAATCATCAATGACCGCATCAATGTAGCTTTTCAAGTTGGCTCTTAAATCTGTGTAATTGGCTGTTTTCATAAATCCTCCTTTGCTGTGTTACAAAGATATGTACTTATTTACGTACCTACAAATATAAATGGTTAATTATTGGATATTTAAGAAAAGGACATCCATAAAGAATGCCCTTTTCTCTCTCAATCAATAAGCTCATTTAATCAATGAACCATTTATATCTTTCATCACCATGCAAAGCCGCATTGATTCCCAAAGCCATTTCTGTAGCATTCAGAGAACGGTCTAAGAATGAATCAATATAGCTTGACTTATTAGCTCCTGTCAATAAATTATAGAATTTCCACATATTAAGCTCACTCCCAAAACTGCCAAAATTATCATCATTGATATATGCTTTTGCAACACTGTTTATCTGTGTATCAGTAAGCAACATTCTTGGCAGTGCCTTTTGATAGCCTGTTGGCAAGCATTGATAAAGACGCATCTTGCCTATTATTTGGCAGAATTGGTGTTCACTCATGCAAGTGTTGCCCAATTGCTGCATCAGATAAAGGTGTTTGGCTGGGTTGTAGTTACTGAAAAGTTCCAATGCTGCACGATAGAGTTCTGTAGTATTGCTTACCCTCAAATCATCCTTGTAGCCATCCGTAAAAATGCACATGTTACAGCAGACTTGATTCTTAAAACCTATAGCCAAGCGGAAAAGTTCCGGTACTTTCTTGCTGTACAAGTTCATTTGGTTATAAGCTCTCACACCTACGATGGAAAGATTCAGTTTATTTTCACCTACCGTTTCATAAATGGTAGGAATGTCAATGCTAAATGCTGCCCTTTCATAATAGATAGTTTTGTCAGATTCCAACAGTTGGTTGGCTGGTTTGTGGATAGCTTCAGGGATTCTGCCTTTTATGATATGGCTTGTCCTGATAGTGGCTTGTTCCACTTTCTCACCATTAAAGAAAGACAATGCTGCATCCTGTATGGTTTCCACAAACTGAGCATGATTAATGGTCAGTTCATTGTCTTTAGAGAACACTGGAGTGATGCAATCATTCTTCAAATGATTCAATGTTACTTCCTGTGTGTTGGCTTCGATGAAATGATTGGCTGGTTTTACTGATTCGTCCATGATAATGGTAGCTTCTTCTGCATATTCACCCAAATTCATTCTCTCACGATTGTTTGCCATTGATGGCATAATAATTAAATTTCTCATAATGATTAATTGTTTAAAATGATTATTGATTGAATTAACTCCAGAGCAATGAATCGTCCATGAAGCAATGAATTGCTTCGATTGCCTCTTGGTACGATTACAAATACTCTTGGTACGTTTATAGGTGTGATACGATTAGGCTATTTATATAATCCGTGTATTTGTGTATCATCCTATAGAGTCCATCAATGATGTGAGGTGAATAGTAAAATTTATAATGGTTGAGGGGGTGGGTAGGTGTCTACTAATTTTCATTTTTCTTCTGCTTGGTGAGAGGGGGAGTAAAATAGTGGTATGGTATCTCGTGCAACGTTTTGGAGATTGGTGTTATAAAATTCATTTTTTGCCTTAAATGTTGTGCCCATCTTAGAAATCCTGCTTTAGATGTCTCTAAAGTCAAAATAAGATAGGTGTGAGGAAAAAGTTATTGATATTTAATTATATAATATAACAGTCTTTTTCCCCACTTCTGACTTATTTAGTCTTTAGAATGAACTGAGGTACGAATCTTTCGTTCAGGTCTTTCTTGCTAAACTTTATTTGGTCTTTAAAGTCTGTTTCCAAGATATATTCATCACCTTTAAGAATCAGTTTTCTTTCTCTAATAGATAGTAGATCTTCCCCCAATAGTGCTCTTACATATTTATCATAAGTCTTATTATCCATGTGAATCAGCTTAGTGATATTAGGTTTTGTCAGTTCAATATTGGCAAACTTGGAAATAAGAACCAATTGCATAAAGAAACCTATCTGGACAGCTTCTAAATCAAGCCATATAATCTTATCAGAAAAGGTTACGCATTCTTGTTCCATAGGTGGAACACGATAGACGTTGCGTCTAGTTTTGAACACAAATCCATTATCTACATAATAGGGCTTGATATTTAAGAACTCTTTGAATTGCCTGTTAAAGTCATTCAGGCTTTTATCTCCTGTTGTCCTTTTAAGTTCGTCTAAAGTAATGTGTACATAATAGTATTCATCCCTGCATAATTAAATAGTATTGGTAAACACTAAATCTTTCTTCTCACGTTCCATTTTGTAATAATAGGCAGTTCCAAAATATATCTTGGCTTCCTTTCTGTTATGGAACTTCTTTCCTATTGATAGATGAATTATCATATTGGTTTAAATATTAGTAAATTAATAAGATAGTTTCTGCAATGCGATATAATAAGTAGAACCTTTCCATTCTTCTTTCTCTTTGTCTTTAGATAGTTGTTAAGATTAGCCTACAATCCAATGTGAACCCTGTTATCTTTTACTCCCTATTCAAGAGCCTTAGCCCTTATCTGTCCATAGGTAAATTCTTCCATTTTAGATATTCTGAATAGTTTGTAGTCCGCTTATCTGTGTGGTGGGATTATCTGGATGGGTACTATAAAAGGCAGTAATTCTATGAGTGGGTAACTAAATAAGACCAGACATTTAAGAATCAGACTTTAGACTATTCAGAATGTCTAAGGACTTGGGGAGAGCAAGCCCACCTGTCACGTGGGCTATCGAACAGGCTACTTCTTTATTTGTTCTGTCAATTTAGTTAGAGCTTCCTTATAAGATTTGGCTTCCATACTCTGACCTGCGATTGGGGTGAAGTACTTATTCCAATTCTCTTTATTGATATGTTTGATAGTATTTACAACTATTTCTATATCCTTACATTCAGTAAAGAATGCTTTCAATCCTGCTCCAAAACGTCCAGTAAACCTATCATTAGAGATGAAACTGTTAGATTCTAATGCCGCTAAGATTCTATCTCCCTTATCTTGTGTGTCTTTGCTGATTTGGACTTTACTAAAGTCAGAGAGTTTCTTATATCCTTGTTGGATTGACTTGATTTGTGCTGCTGTCAGATTAGATGTTCCAAGAGTATAAATGTTGAAAAGGAATGCAGGAATATAGCCTTCTTTTCTTTTACTAAGAATATAGTCTGCATTAGTATCTCCTGTTGAAATATTGGAAGCATAAAAATCATCATTAGACCATTTCCTGCCATTGTTACGTATTGATATGTAAGCCAATATATCCATATTCTCTTTAGAGAGTTTTACTGGCTGATAAGTAGCTGTAACATCATTCAATTCATCAAACATGAGGGCTATTGTTCTATGCTGGCCATCGCCACAAACACCATCGTACTTGTCATAGTCTGCTTCCTGTACTTCAACCATTTTAATCTCGAAATTGCTGATAGTAGCAGAGCCTTCCCCTTTCTTGCGAGCAATAGTAGGTTTGTACAACTTTCTACCGCCTAATTTATTCTTAGCTTCTTCCATTGGGAAGTATTCAATAGGCATTGTTTCAATGAATCCCCATGCCTTAATCTTGTTGTAAGATTCAACTACGTTAGAATTGTCAATTTTAGTGCGGTTGCCTTTAATAAATAATAAATTCATTTTTTTGAGGCTTTCAGGGATTAGTCTGTGGCAACGTGCCTGCCAGCTTTCTGAAAGCGGAGCAAAGATATGTCTCTTAAATAGGGTATGTAAGAGTAAGTTTTACATCCCTGTTTTTTACGCTACTGAATATCATTATGTTAGCATCTGATAAAGTGTAATATTAAAGTCTTTGAAGTCTCTCATTAACTTGTCAAATGTAGCGTTGTTATCTTTGGTACAAACGTATGCAGGGATGCCCATTAGTAATTTGCAGAGATATAGGGTGCATAAGGCAAAATCTCTTTCTGATTGTACAAATTTTACATCCTCTGGCTTCTTTACTTTGATGGGAAGATAGTCCAGCAATGTCTTGACCAAAGAATATTGGATAGTGCGTTCTCGTATTCTTTTATTCTCTCGCTCCACAAGATAGTGTGAAACCTGTTCATGAGAAGAATAAAATTCCAGCATAGAATGAATAAATAAGGAGTTATCAAATTCGAAATTCTTGCCGCCTACTTTGATATTCATTTTCAATTTGGTATTAGGCTGTTCCTCTAAAATTGAGAGAATGTTGTTTACCCTGCTAATCCCTGTGGTTATTTGATTCTCGCTCCACACTTTGACAATATGGTATAAGAACACTATAAACTCAAAAGTAGGTTGGGGTAGTAACCCTAATTTGCTGATAGCTCCCTGTATCAATGCAAAATTATAAAATTCATCTTCTGTAAATGGCAACTCCTTTAAGTAAGTAGAACGGCTACGGTAGTATGCGAATGGTGCTTGAAGCGGTTGGTAATCGTACCCATTGAAGAGTGGATAGTTCCTGCAATAGATTCTGATATATTCTATACTGCCTAGAATGGACACAATATCTTCCTGCAGATATTCGCGTTTGAAATCATCTTCCATGTTTTGCTCCATTTCAGCTAACAATTTTCGATCAATATTGAAGACAATATTCTGTTCTTCTACGTTTGGGGTATCTGTCATAGTATTTTTTACTATAATTCAGTACAAAATTAAAAAATAATCCCCACCTGCATTGCTGCAAGTGGGGAATTTGTGGATGATATGCTTTAGTAATCAGAATTTCCAGTAAACGTATCCATGAGTTTATCCATCTGCTCACCTATGCACTTATCTATTAGCTTTGCATAATGGGCAGTCATTCGCGTATTGGTATGTCCTAACATCTTAGAAACAACTTCCAGAGATATGCTATTAGCTAAAGTAACTGTACTTGCGAACGTATGGCGACTTGTATGAAAACAGATTCGCTTATTAATTCCACAGAGTATAGCTATATCCTTTAGATATTTGTTGATGTCCGCAGGGTCTTGAATAGGGAGTAACTTCTCTCCATCTTTGTACTTATCCAATATCAGCTTGGCGATAGGGAGTAGGGGAATGCGTGATAGAATTCCTGTTTTAACTCTACGCTTTTTAATCCATATTCTGCCTGCACTGTCTTTCTCAAAGTGTTCTGGAGTCAAGGTCTTAATATCAATGTAACTAAGCCCAGTGAAGCATCCAAACAGAAACATATCTTTAGCTCGTTCCAATCTTGGTAGGGGAGTATCAAAATTGATAATCTTCCTCAATTCTTCCTCATCCAAGAAATCAATTTCTACAGGTTCACGTTCCACCTTATAAGTAGAGAATGGATTGAACGCCATATAGGAGTTGGCTACTGATAGATTGATAATCTTCTTCAATAGCTTTAAATGTTTAGTGGATGAGTTCTGTGCCATGCCCTTATCGATTCTTAGGAATGAATGAAAAGATTGGATGAAGTTTAGATTCAATTCACGTAAGTATAAATCTTCTCGTTTGTATTTCTGCTGAATAAATTCTCTTAATAATCTGATGGTATAGACAGACACCCAATGAGTAGCTTTAGAAACTCCATTACCTATCAACTTCTCTTGCTCTTGGTTATGTTCTTCAAAGACTTCAAACAGGCTTCTCTCTTTAATGGATTCTACCTTATCAAAGTAAGCATCACGCAATAGGTCTGCTGTGATTATAAAACCTCTGTCTAACAGTTCTGCTTCTTTCTGATATAGTTTAGCCTTAATAGCTTTTAGGTAGTTGTTGAGGCTTTGAGCTTCTTCATCCTTGCCTTTTACTTGTTGCTTAACCTTGTCCCATTTATCAATGGCTACTAGTTTGCCTGTTGAAAGAGTGCATCTGTCACCGTTTACTGTAATTGTAATCTCAATAGGAGCTTTACCACTCTTTCTTGCTTTACTTTCTCTTATGGCAAAGAGAATAGAGAATGAACTTCTTACCATAGTTTAATCATTTAAAATTAGACATTAGGGAAGTCCTTTAAAATTGATGTATCTATCTGTATATTAGAATAATATAATTGATTTTGCGACCACTTGTAAAGATTTGATAAAATGGTCGCAATATGGTCGCAAATATAGCTTCAATTTAGCTCCATTTTAAGGATAATCAGTCACATTTACCCTTAAAGATTCAAGCTCCATTTAAGCCATAATTTGCTTCAATTCTATTATTCAATCACAGCCTATTATAAAAGAATAGCAAGAGGTAATGAGTAATTAGATAGGGGATAATCATTGCAGTAGAAGTAAAATAAAAATCCCCATAACTCATGGAGTTACAGGGATTTACTATCTTGATTAAGTATAGATTACTTATTCAAAGCGGTAGCAACGTCAACTGCACATGCAACTGTACATCCTACCATAGGGTTGTTACCAATACCAAGAAATCCCATCATTTCTACGTGAGCAGGAACTGATGAAGAACCAGCAAATTGAGCATCTGAGTGCATACGACCCATAGTATCTGTCATACCATAAGAAGCAGGACCAGCAGCCATATTATCTGGGTGAAGTGTACGCCCAGTACCACCACCTGATGCTACAGAGAAATAAGGCTTACCTGCCAAAACACGCTCTTTCTTGTAAGTACCTGCTACTGGATGTTGAAAACGGGTTGGATTTGTAGAGTTACCTGTAATAGATACATCTACACCTTCCTTCCACATAATAGCTACACCTTCACGAACATCATCCGCTCCATAGCATTTTACTTTTGCACGAGGACCATCAGAATAAGCAATCTCACGGACAACTTTCAGTTCACCTGTATAATAATCAAATTGAGTTTGAACATATGTAAATCCATTGATGCGAGAAATGATTTGAGCGGCATCCTTGCCTAAACCATTTAAGATACAACGAAGAGGTTCTTTACGTACCTTATCTGCCTTGGCTGCAATCTTAATAGCTCCTTCTGCAGCAGCAAAAGATTCATGACCTGCTAAAAATGCAAAACACTTAGTTTCTTCTCTTAACAACATTGCAGCCAAATTTCCATGCCCTAAACCGACCTTGCGATCATCAGCTACTGAACCTGGAATACAAAATGATTGTAGCCCTATTCCAATAGCCTCAGCAGCTTCAGCAGCATTTTTACAGCCTTTTTTGATAGCAATAGCACAACCTACTACGTATGCCCATTTTGCATTTTCAAAGCATATTGGTTGAGTTTCTTCACACGTTTTATAAGGATCGAGACCATAAGACTCACAGATAGCGTTAGCTTCTTCAATGTCTTTTATTCCATTAGCGTTCAATGCAGCTAAAATCTGTTTGATACGGCGGTCTTGGCTTTCAAATTTTACTTCTCTAATCATTATTTCTTCCTCCTTATATTATTCGTGACGTGGATCAATATATTTCACAGCGCCCTGTTCCGCAGTGAAGCGACCGTATGTTCCAGTTACTTTCTTCAATGCTTCATTAGCATCTGTTCCTTTCTTAATTTCATCCATAAATTTTCCAAGGTGTACAAACTCGTAACCGCAGATTTCATCGTTCTTATCAAGAGCGATAGTTTTAATATAACCTTCGGCCATTTCTAGATAACGAGGTCCCTTTGCCAATGTACCATATAATGTACCTACTTGACTACGCAGACCTTTACCTAAATCTTCTAGGCCAGCACCAATCATCAGACCACCTTCAGAAAAAGCAGATTGGGTACGTCCATAAACAATCTGCAAAAATAATTCACGCATAGCTGTGTTAATAGCATCACAAACTAAGTCTGTATTCAAGGCTTCAAGAATGGTCTTTCCTGGAAGGATTTCAGAAGCCATTGCTGCTGAGTGAGTCATACCCGAGCATCCGATTGTTTCAACTAGAGCCTCTTGAATAACACCTTCCTTTACGTTCAGTGTTAGTTTGCAAGCACCTTGTTGGGGAGCACACCAACCAATACCATGTGTTAAACCTGAAATATCAACGATTTCTTTTGA
The DNA here is from genome assembly GCA_944322345.1 of uncultured Bacteroides sp. GTDB lineage: Bacteria > Bacteroidota > Bacteroidia > Bacteroidales > Bacteroidaceae > Bacteroides. The sequence continues at coordinate 35,797 of CALUOO010000021.1, forward strand.
TTTTACCCATTTGCCTTCTTCGGGTATGGGAGCCGGACCATGGTTAGGACCCTTCTTTACAACACACATGTGTTCCACTTCGTGTGAATAAGTCATAATTAGCTCTTTTTTAAAGATAAATAAAAAAATTACGTAGTTACGATTTCTTTAAATCGCATGCAAAGTTAGTTGATTTATTTGGTTTCTGCAAAAAAGGACTTATTACTTTTCTGCAAAAAAGTATTAGTACATCCACTAAGAGCCTGTTTAAATTTTAAAGTTTAATATAGAAAGAGTGTTTCTTCTTTCTTCGGAAATGATTATTTTTAAGT
>CALUOO010000022.1 GCA_944322345.1 uncultured Bacteroides sp.
GAGCCTCTTGTCGGATTCGAACCAACGACCCCGAGATTACAAATCACGTGCTCTGGCCAACTGAGCTAAAGAGGCAATCTAATCAAAATTTGCAACCATCACGTTCTAACGCGAGCGAAACGGCTGCAAATTTAGCTATTTATTTTTTCTACGCAAAATATTTGCACGTTTTTATTTATTTCGTTGTTTTTCCTTGTATTTAACCAACTGCTTTTCGAGAGCTTCCACATCCAAATCTATAGCCTCTTCAAATGTATCACACACCTTACTTGCATAGAATTCTCCGTTAGGAATTAAAATCTTAATACCAGCCTCTTTATTCTCTGCAGTTTCTGGTTTAACAACTTTTAATGACACCTCTACTTTCTTTATATCTTCGTAATATTTCTCCAATTTAGACACCTTCTTCTGAATAAATGCCTGCAATTGCTCTGACGCATCAAAGTGAATTGATTGAATTCTAATATCCATACTTACCTCCTTTTTTAAGCTCTTGGATGAGCTTGTTTATACACTTTTTTAAGTTCCTCAAATGTGACATGCGTATAAATCTCAGTCGTTGCCAAACTTTTATGACCCAAAAGTTCTTTAACAGCACCCAACTCCGCTTCATGATTCAACATCGATGTCGCGAAGGTATGCCTCAGCACGTGAGGACTTTTCTTTTTCAGCGTTGTCACCTTCGAAAGGTTCCGTTTCACTATATTATAGACCAGCACCGGATAAAGTCGTTTCCCATTTTCCCTAACAAAAAAAGCATCATCAGTTCGCAAAACTGCTTCATCCCTTATATCAATATACTTAAGTATCTGCTCCCGCAATTCATCACCAAATGGGATCAACCGTTCTTTATTTCTTTTCCCAACCACCTTCAAAAGAGAGGAGGAAAAATCAATATCCACATCATTTAGCTCTATCAATTCAGAAAGTCTCATACCTGTAGCATAAAACATTTCTATGACTAAACGATCTCGGCACCCATTGAATCCACCACCAAAATCTGCATCATCTAACAATCTATCCATTTGAGCTTCGTTCAAGAAATAAGGTAGTTTTTTATTCTTCTTAGGACCCACAATCTTACATAACGGATCCACATCAACATACCTTTTTTTCAACAGAAAACGATAGAAAGACCGTATAGAACTCAATTTCCGATTTACTGAAGAAGGAGAACAGCCATCATCCATTAATAAAACAATCCACTCACGAATCTGTTCGCTTTTCACCTCCTCCGGAGCAAATTTTCCGAATCTTTTCTGAATAAATACCTGCAATTGATTCAAATCATTACCATATGCAAGTATCGTCTTCTCGGAATAATTCCGTTCAAAACGCAAATAATCTAAAAAAGACTCTATCAACATAAGTTGCTACATCCAAAATCATGCAACGAATGTATGAAAAGAATTCAATAATTCAAAGTATTTTACGAATTATTAATCTTCTACTTGCTGAAGTTTTTGTACGTAAACAGCACGTTCTCTCTTAAGTCTTTTAACCACAGACGGTTTATCAAACTGCTGTCTGCTTCTTAGTTCTTTAACAATACCAGTTTTCTCAAATTTTCTTTTAAATTTTTTCAGCGCTTTTTCAATGTTTTCGCCTTCTTTTACAGGTACTACAATCATTTTGTTTTTATAAATTTATGTTATAAATTAAAGTATCCACAGTTCATTTGCGGCGCAAAATTACACATAGTTTCCTTATTTACAAAACTTTCGGCAATAAAAAGATTATTAGTCAGAAAACTCTATTGCCTCATACGAGCATTAACATAGCACACAATAGTTAGGACGAATAATATATTCGCTATTCTTTTTCCCATTTTTATCAGCTTCCAACACATAAAAATGCATCCCAAAAGCATCTTGAAGATAACTTTTGCTCTATACATTTCGTAGTTCATCTTCAGCCAAAACTGTTTATCATTTCAGACGATTATAATAAGAATATGAGTTGATATCTCAAAAAAAACAATTATTAATCTTAACTGCATTTATCATTACTACACAATAACAAGTAAAGAGATAAAAAGTCAGTATCTTTGAAAACAATTACTTATAATCTCAATAGATATGAAAAAAGAAATTCAGAAACGAATAACCGCTTTACGGGCAACATTCTTGTCACAGAATATCAAGGCATTCATCATTCCTAGTACCGATCCACACCTTAGCGAATATGTAGCTCCGCATTGGAAATCACGTGAATGGATCTCAGGTTTTACAGGGTCAGCCGGGACTGTAGTTATCACCGAAAGTGAAGCCGGATTATGGACAGATTCACGCTATTTTTTGCAAGCCGAAGAGGAACTTGACGGGAGTGACATCGATCTGTATAAAGAAATGCTTCCAGACACGCCTACCATCATAGAATTCCTAGCGACCCGGCTGCAAGCAGGAGAGACTGTTGGAATAGACGGGAAAATGTTTTCTGTTGTCCAAGTAGAACAAATGCAAGAGAAATTAGCTGCATATGGAATAAAAATTAAAACTGTCAATGACCCAATGACACTCATTTGGAACAACCGTCCAGCAATACCCGAGGCTCCGGCGTTCATCTACGATCTACAATATGCAGGAAAAAGCTGTAAGGAAAAAGTAGAAGCAATACGTAAAGAATTAAAGAAAAAAAAAGCAGATGCACTATTCCTATCCGCTCTTGACGAAATTGCATGGGTACTCAATATCAGAGGCAATGACGTACACTGCAATCCGGTCGTAATCAGTTATTTACTAATTGCTCCAAATAGAATAGTATATTTTATCAATCCTCAAAAACTGACAACTGAAGTTCAAGAATACCTGAAAGAACAAGAAATAGAGTTACAAAATTACGACGAAACAGAGATTTATCTTCACTCTTATCAAGGTAAGAGTCTACTAATTGACCCCTATAAAACAAATTATGCCATTTATTCTTCTATCCATCCCAATTGTAAAGTTTGCTATGGTGACTCTCCTATTGCACTTCTAAAAGCTATTCGCAACGAACAAGAAATAAAAGGTATCCACGCTGCTATGGTACGTGACGGAGTGGCACTAGTCAGATTCTTAAAATGGCTAGAAGAGACAGTTCCATCTGAAAAAGAAAGTGAACTGAGTATTGATAAAAAGCTGCATGAACTACGTGCCTCACAACCACTTTATAAAGGAGAAAGTTTTGATACTATTGCCGGATATAAAGAGCACGGAGCCATTGTACATTATACAGCCACCCCCCAAAGCAATGCTACCTTACAGCCAAAAGGCTTTTTACTGCTCGACTCCGGAGCCCAATACCTTGATGGGACAACCGACATCACACGAACCATCGCATTAGGAGAACTAAATGAAGAAGAAGAAAAAAAAGATTACACCTTGATTCTGAAAGGCCATATAGCCTTGGCCATGGCAAAATTTCCAGCAGGAACACGAGGAGCTCAACTTGATATTTTAGCACGCCTACCTATTTGGAAACACGGCATGAACTTTTTGCATGGCACAGGGCATGGTGTTGGCCATTTTTTGAATGTACATGAGGGACCACAAAGTATCCGCATGAACGAGAATCCAGTCGTACTACAACCGGGAATGGTTACTTCGAACGAGCCAGGCGTCTACAAAGCAGGCAGTCATGGGATACGTATAGAAAACCTCACCTTGGTCTGCAAAGATAAGGTAGGCATGTTTGGGGAATACCTAAAATTTGAGACTCTTACACTATGTCCCATCTGTACAAAAGGAATCATTAAAGAGATGATGACAACAGAAGAGTTGGAGTGGCTCAACAACTACCACCAAATGGTATATGAAAAGCTATCTCCATTTCTTAACGAAGACGAAAATGTATGGTTAAAGCGTGCAACGGCATCTATCTAGAATAATGTTTTCCAACATTTAGAACTTAGATCCCGAGGCAAACATACCAACATCCGAGTAACGGGAAACTTCCAATAATATCTAATATTAAAATTGAATTCAAACAAAAGAAACAATGGCTTTAATAAAATCAGTCAGAGGATTCACACCGGCAATTGGTGAGAACTGTTTTTTAGCAGACAACGCTACAATTATAGGCGATGTAGTGATAGGTAATGATTGCAGTATATGGTTTAACTCTGTAATACGTGGCGATGTAAATTCCATACGCATAGGTAACGGAGTAAACATCCAGGATGGAAGTGTACTGCATACGCTTTATGAAAAATCAACTATTGAAATCGGCGATCATGTATCAGTAGGCCACAATGTCACTATTCACGGTGCTACAATCAAAAATTATGCCCTAATCGGAATGGGCGCCACCATCCTCGACCATGCCATAATCGGAGAAGGTGCAATTGTTGCCGCCGGCTCGCTTGTACTAAGCAATACAATCATTGAGCCTGGAAGTATTTGGGGAGGAGTACCCGCTAAATTTATAAAAAGAGTAGATCCGGAACAAGCAAAAGAACTCAATCAGAAAATTGCTCACAATTATCTGATGTACTCTGAATGGTATAAATAAAACTGATAAAAAAGAAGAGAACGGGTAAACAAATAAATAGCGACTTACCCGTTCCCTTAATTTTACAGATACCAGATTTTTCAGAAATTAATCATGTGCATAATTCGTTCTGTTGCTCCAGAATTACCCACTACATAATTTCCAGCATTCATTCCCGTATCACACAAGAATTGTTTATCTGCCTGAAAAGTATCTAATATTTTTTCCAGTTCTGCATAATCTTTTATAGAATATGCTCCTTTTGCTTCCAATAATTGAATGGCTTCCATAAATTTTTGGTATTTCGGTCCAAAAATCACAGGAATACCATAAACGGCAGCCTCAAGTGTATTATGAATACCTACCCCAAATCCACCGCCGATATAAGCAATTTCTCCATAACGATAAATAGAAGACAACAAGCCGAAACAGTCGATAATCAAACAATCTGCCTTTAATACGTTCTTATCATCAGCACGAGTATAGCGGACATAAGGGCGTTTCAACTTACTGATAATTTCCACCAAATGATTTTCCTCAATCACATGCGGTGCAATGATAAGCTTCATCTCGGGATGGGTATTAAAATATTCTAGGAACAAGTCTTCATCAGGTCCCCATGAACTACCTGCCACAAAAGTAAAGGAATTGTTCCCTTTGAATTTCTCTACCAAAGGCAAATCTTTTGCCTCCTGACGAATTTGAAGTACACGGTCAAAACGCGTATCACCAACCACTGTCACACGAGTAATCCCGATTTTCGATAAATAACGCTTAGAAGCCTCGTTCTGTACAAACAAATGATCAAAATCTTTCAGCACATTACGGTAAGTACCTCCATACCACTTGAAAAATATCTGGTCACGTCGAAAAATAGATGAGACACTATATACCGCAATACGCCGCTTATGCAACTCATCCAGAAAATTTTTCCAAAACTCATACTTGATAAAAAAAGCCATGCAAGGATTTACAATATCCAAAAACTTCCTTACATTCCTTGGTTTATCAAAAGGCAGATAACAAACAATATCCGCACCTCTATAATGTTTGCGCACCTCATAACCTGATGGGGAAAAAAATGTCAACAGGATTTTGTAATTCGGATATTCTGCCCGAATTTTCTCAATCAATGGACGCCCTTGCTCAAACTCCCCCAATGAAGCTGCATGAAACCAAATATATCGTTCTTCCTTTTCTACTTGCTGCCGCAAAAGTTCATACACCACCCAATGCCCCTTCATCATCTTACGAGGTTTCCGGCTAAACGGCGCTGCCAAATGCACCAACAGGTCATAAAGGACGATTGCCAAGTTATAAAGCATGATTTATAAATTACTTCAACACTTCTATAGCACGCTTCATACGGGCAAGCGTTTCTTCTTTACCTAACACCCAAGAAATATCAAACATATGCGGACCCTTTCCCTCACCGACCAATGTCAGACGAAAAGCATTCATAATATTACCGGTATGATAACCTTTCTCGGCAATCCAGTCCATAACGACTTTTTCCTGACCTTCAATACTGAAATCGTCAATTCCAGCCAACACTTCTGCCAGTTCGGCCATGCATTTAGCAGAATCTTCTTTCCAGCGTTTCTTAACAGTTTTTTCATCGTATTCCGTAGGGGCAACAAAGAAGAAACCAGCCACATCCCATAGTTCACGAATAAAGCTCACGCGATCCTTCATCATGCCAACCACAGTCACGACCTTATCAAAAGGAGCCTCTACACCATGTGATTTCAGAACAGGGACAAATAACTTTGCAATTTCCTCATTCGGTTTTTGCTGAATATACTGATGATTGAACCAAATACCTTTTTTATAATCAAACTTAGCTCCAGATTTGCTGCAACGATGAAGATCAAACAAGTTAATAAGTTCATCCATTGACATTACTTCCTGATCATTACCCGGGTTCCATCCTAATAAAGCTAGGAAATTGATCACCGCTTCCGGTAAATAGCCGGACTCCCGATAACCTGAAGAGATCTCTCCCGTCTTTGGATCATGCCATTCCAATGGGAATACCGGGAATCCCAAACGGTCTCCATCACGCTTACTCAATTTCCCGTTTCCTTCAGGTTTCAGCAACAATGGCAAATGCGCAAACTGAGGCATAGTATCTTCCCAACCAAAAGCACGATATAAAAGTACATGCAACGGAGCTGAAGGCAGCCATTCTTCACCACGAATGACATGGGACACTTCCATCAAATGATCATCGACAATATTTGCCAAATGATAGGTCGGAAGCTCGTCTGCAGATTTATAAAGTACCTTATCATCCAAAATAGATGAATTAATCACAACCTCACCACGAATAAGGTCGTTGACATGTACATCTTCATTCGGTTCTATTTTGAAACGGACTACATATTGTTTTCCTTCGGCTATCAACGCATCTACTTTCTCCTTTGGCAAAGTCAATGAATTGCGCATCATGCCACGTGTAGAAGCATCATACTGGAAATTAGCTATTTCTGCCCGTTTAGCATCCAGTTCTTCCGGAGTATCAAAAGCAATATATGCTTTTCCGCTATCCAACAGTACCTGTACATATTTTTTATAAATTTCACGACGTTCAGACTGGCGATAAGGTCCGTGCTCCCCACCGAAACTCACACCCTCGTCAAAATGGATACCCAGCCACTTGAATGACTCAAGAATATATTCTTCCGCCCCCGGAACAAAACGGTTAGAATCAGTATCTTCAATCCGAAATATTAACTCTCCGCCATGTTGGCGTGCAAATAAATAATTATACAAAGCCGTACGTACTCCACCAATGTGCAACGCTCCTGTCGGGCTTGGAGCAAAACGAACTCTCACTTTTCTTTCTGACATAATCTGAGGTTAGTATAGGTAAATCGGGGCAAAATTATATCTTTTTTTCCACACTATTGTTTTTTTTTGTACTTTTCGCCAAAATTTCAATGGCTATGGAACATCCGAATAAGAAAAAAGGACTCTCATGGAGAGATCTGCTCTATAAAACATTATTATTTGCGGGTACAGTTACACTGATTGTCTATTTTCTACCACGGGACGGAAAATTCAATTACCAGTTTGATATTAACAAGCCATGGAAATACGGACAACTAATCGCAACATTCGATTTCCCTATTTACAAAGAAGATGCAATCGTACAGCGAGAGCAAGACAGTCTGATGGCTTCTTTCCAGCCCTATTACGACATTAACAAAGACACAGAGAAAGAAGCAATTGATAAGTTTAAAAGCAACTATCAAAAGCATCTGAAAAATATTTTCCCTTCTACCGACTATCTTTATCACATCGAAAAGATACTGAAAGACATCTATCATATTGGGATAATCTCTACGGATGATATGCAACAGCTGCATAAAGACAGCACAACAGCTATCATGGTAATCGACGACAAATTAGCCAGTACTCAAACAACAGCAAGTCTATTCACTGTAAAAAAAGCATACGAACATTTAATGGCTGCAGCTGATTCTCTGCATCTAAGCAGAGACATTTTACGTCAGTGTGCACTCAATGAATATCTCAACCCTAATCTTATATTTGACCAGCAACGTACAGAAACTGCCAAGCATGAAATATTGAGCAATTACTCATGGGCCAATGGTCTGGTGCTCAGTGGTCAGAAAATCATCGACAGAGGAGAAATTGTTACCCCGGCTACTTACAACATTCTTGAGTCATTACGCAAAGAGTCTGAAAAAAGGAGTGATTCTATTGAACAGACACGACTAATCTTAGGAGGACAAATTCTATTTGTAGGCATATTAATATTATGTTTTATGCTCTATCTAGATCTATTCCGGAAAGATTATTATCAGCGCAAAAGATGCTTGTCGCTACTATTTACACTGATTGTCTTCTACAGTGTCATTACAGCCTTAATGATGTCACATAGCATAGCCAATGTATACATTATTCCATATGCCATGCTGCCCATCATTATCAGAGTTTTTCTCGATTCACGAACGGCTTTCATTACCCATGCAGCCACCATTCTTTTGTGTTCCATATCACTTCGTTTTCCACACGAATTTATCCTGACACAACTAACTGCCGGATTAGTAGCCATTTATAGTTTACGGGAACTTTCACAACGTTCGCAGCTTTTCCGAACTGCAGTGCTTGTCATTCTAACTTATGCAGTTACCTATTTCGCTTTTGAATTAATGACAGAAAGCGCACTTTCCAATGATTTTTCTAAACTGAATGTACGTATGTACATTTACTTCATCATCAATGGTATCCTATTGTTATTTGCTTATCCATTATTATTCCTGCTGGAAAAGATGTTCGGATTCACCTCCAACGTTACCTTGGTGGAACTTTCAAATATTAATAATGAACTGTTACGGCAAATGTCTGAAACCGTTCCTGGCACCTTCCAACATTCTATGCAAGTTGCCAATCTCGCAGCCGAGGCAGCCATACGGGTAGGGGCTAAAAGCCAACTCGTTCGTACCGGTGCACTATACCATGACATCGGAAAGATGGAAAATCCCGCATTTTTTACAGAAAACCAGTCGGGAAATATAAATCCGCACAAAAATCTCAGTTATGAACAAAGCGCTCAAATCGTTATCAGCCACGTTACCAACGGACTAAAACTTGCAGACAAACATAATCTGCCAACTGTTATCAAAGACTTCATCAGCACCCATCATGGACGTGGTAAAACCAAATATTTCTATATTTCATGGAGAAACGAACATCCGGGAGAAGAGCCAAACGAAGAGATGTTCACCTATCCCGGTCCTAATCCATTCACTAAAGAGCAGGCTATTCTGATGATGGCAGATTCTGTAGAAGCTGCATCACGTAGTCTTCAGGAATATACCGAGGAAAGCATCAGCGGATTAGTGGAAAAAATCATCGATTCACAGGTGATGGAAGGATACTTCAAGGAATGTCCTATTACCTTCAAGGACATAGCTACCGTAAAATCCGTTTTCAAAGAGAAGCTGAAAATTGCTTACCACACACGCATCAGCTATCCTGAGTTAAAGAAGTAAGCAATCCGGCACAAGCGTCCTCTAAAATATCCAGAACGTACTCAAAGCCCTCGCCACCTCCATAATACGGATCGGGGACATGGTCAGCAATGGTTCGTGTACAATATTCTGTCATGCGATGAATTTTTGTACATGCCTCCAACGAAGGAGCTTTCTCCTGCAAGTCGTCAATATTACGGTCATCCATACCAATTATCAGGTCGAAATGTTCAAAGTCATCCGTCCGGACAGGACGCGAACGATGTTCCAGCCGATAACCACGACGCGCGGCATGAGCACGCATACGACTGTCCGGCAACTCTCCCTCATGATAGGAAAGTATGCCGGCAGAATCTATTTCAAACTCTTTCTCCAGTCCCTTTTCTTTCAATAAGTGCAACATCACACCTTCTGCTGCAGAACTACGACAAATATTTCCAAGACAGACAAACAATATACGTTTCATAAGAACATAGTTGTAAAAACGGTGCAAAAGTAAGAAAAATCAGAGAACTGGCAGAACACGATTATAGCTTGTTGAGTAGTTCATTCGCCTTGTTCACTGTAACGGCAGCCGGGACTTCCGGCATAGAACCCAGTTGGAAGGGTGCTAAAAGACGCTCTATCCGTTTCAGTCCAGAGCGGTTACCGGATTCTGTAAATTCCCGACGAAGAATACGAATCTTCTCATGTGCCTGAATACCCTCGATCAGACGTTCAAAACGAATAGAACTACGGGCACCCGGGTAAACCAGATACGTATCTCCAGCCGCCCAAGTACGAAAACGAGAATCAAGCAAAGGTTCAAGTGGCCAACTGTTATAAGCCCAGCGCAAATAACCATCCAGCTGGTCTTTAGCAGAATAATAACTTAGCCAAACTGCCTCTGCCGGATCAGAAAAAGTAAACGTATTTGGATGCGCTTCGGAACAACAAGTATAATAAGTAGTCGGCTTCCCCTCTGCTATGCGCCGATCACGCACCTCATCCGGAAAGCGTTGGTTTATGGCTATACAATAATCATACAATTCCTTTTCAATCTCCGGATGATAATTCCCGGCAAGTGAAACTTTAAAATCCGGATCGGCCGCACGGATCACCTTCAGCGTCTTCCGCATAACCTCCATCGGACGTTCGTCCATAGCAATGGCCGTGCGTTCGAACCAGCCTTTCTCACGCAGATGACGTGAAAAAGAGCGTAGCATTGTAGTCCAGAACTCTTCGTATACAGCATCGCCCGGAGCGCATTCTAGTGACTGGAACGAATCTGTTGCCTGGTCGTAGTAACGGAACGAAAGCTTCCATGGCACCATCGAATAACAATTAATCTGTTTGTCGATGCCAACACTTTGCATGAATTCTACCCAACGGTCGAAGATGGTATAGTCGAAAAGCCACGAACCATCGGCACGTTTCATCCATGTCACCATTGATCCGAAAGCATCTTCCGTCTGACCATTCCACGGCCGGTCGGTAATAGTTGCTGTAACGATCTTCTGTCCAGCATCGGCAAGCATCTTCATCAACGGGCGCATAGCATCCAAGTGTTCTTCACTCCACAAAGGTACTTGATAATAGCGTGCCACAGCATACGGATTCTGCCATAAATCCAGATGATATGCCCATTTAGAAGGTTCGGGCAAGACGCGTTCGGAAACTTGAATCTCCAATGAAAGGCGATGAAGCACCACCTCACCCTCGCTAACCAACAACTCCCCTTTGTATGTTCCGGGAACAGCAGACTGCGGAATACGACACTGTACCCATATAGGCTGCACAGTATATACAGGCAACTGCATCTCGGCAACACGATGATCTATCACATCAGCTACCAGAGAAGAATCAAAATCTACAGCCTTTCGATAACCACAACCACCACGGCCATCTTTATTGAGTTCGTCGGTCATCACATAGCGGATAAATGAAGCAGAAAGAGATTCGGAAGACAGTAGATTACCTTTACGGTCCTTAAAATCAGAAAAACAGGTACGAATTTTCTTCAAATCCCGTCCTGTCCAAAGTACAGCCTGAGCATTGACACGTTCGCCACGCCAGCCTGTCAACGACAATGAATTATGCTGTTTTAACTGTGGCACACGATGCTTGGCATACCGTTCATCGGTTGTTCCCCACGAAAGGAACGAGGAGGTTACTTCTGCCCACTCCGTTTCTTGAGGCCGATCAGGATCTGGCAGTTCCTGATAGGAACCGACAGGGAAACGCGGCTGTCCAGTAGGAACACCGCACTGTGTTACGCCTTGTTGGGCAAACATTGTAGCAACGCCCAGCAGCCCAAAAGCCGCAAAAAGAATTGTTTGTTTCATGGTTACATATATAATATAGGTGAAAAATGCGTTTTTATCCTTCCGAAAAGAATCATAGCGGATCGACATCGTAATAGACCATCACCGATCGGTAATCTGGCTCCTCTCCTATTGCTTTCTGTACGCTGAGCAACAATTCGCGTACACGCGTCATCGGAGCGTTGTGTTCAATCTTAACCACTATTTTCTTAATAAACAGTGTCTGCACACGTGCTACGGGCGGTTTATCAGGTCCCAAAATACGACGTCCGAACGAAACACGCAATCGCTGAGCCATACTTTCCGCTGCACGATCGAGCAATGCTTCGTCCCGATGTTTCAGGTAGACATAAACCAACCGGAAGAAAGGCGGATAGTGAAAAAGTTGACGCTCGGCAAGCTGTGCCTGCACCATTTCTTCGTAATCGTTGTGCATCACCTGTCGGATGATAGGATGGTCGATGCTCTTTGTCTGAAGAATCACCCGCCCGCGCTGTCCGCGTCTCCCGGCACGACCAGCCACCTGCGCCATAAGTTGAAAGGCACGCTCGTAAGCCCGGAAGTCCGGATAATTCAACATTGTATCAGCATTCAGAATACCCACCACCGAAACACGGTCAAAGTCTAGTCCCTTCGACACCATTTGCGTGCCGATCAGTATCTGCGTACGTCCTTGTTCAAAGTCGGCTATGATTTTTTCGTAGGCAGTACGCGTACGGGTAGTGTCAAGATCCATACGCGCCACAGATGCCTCCGGGAAAAGTGTTCGGATGTCATCTTCGATCTTCTCCGTACCGAAACCGCGATGCACAATTTCCGTTCCCTCGCAGGCAGGGCAGCGTCGTGGGAGCTGATAAGTATAGCCACAGTAATGACAGGTCAGCTGCCCCAAGTTCTTATGATATGTCAGGCTGACATCACAGTCCTTACAGCGTGGCACCCAGCCACACGTCCGACACTCTACCATCGGTGCAAAACCTCGGCGGTTCTGGAAGAGAATCACCTGTTCGCCCCGTTCCAATGCTTCACGCATCAACTGTACAAGTAACGGTGAGAACTGCCCTATCATCCGCTTCTTGCGGTGCAACTCCTTGATGTCGACCGGAATAATCTCCGGTAGCTGAATTTCCATAAAACGTTCCTTCAACTCTACCAGCCCGAATTTGCCAGTATGGGCATTCTGCCACGTCTCGATGGCAGGAGTCGCCGTACCCAACAGGGTTTTGGCACCAAACATCGAAGCAAGTACGATAGCGGCATTGCGTGCATGATACCGTGGTGCAGGATCCTGCTGCTTATAAGTGGTTTCATGTTCCTCATCGACGATAACAAGCCCTAATCTGTGAAACGGCAAGAAAACCGACGAACGTACACCAAGAATAATGTCGTAACTCGCTTCCGACAGTTGTTTCTGCCATATCTCGACACGCTCTGCATCGGGGAATTTGGAGTGGTAAACACCCAACCGTGTACCGAATACCCGACGAAGCCGTTCAGTGATCTGTGTAGTCAGTGCAATCTCGGGCAGCAGATAGAGCACCTGTTTTCCCTGCCGCAGCGTCTCTTGTATCAGATGTATATAAATTTCAGTCTTTCCACTGGAGGTGACTCCATGTAACAAGACTACATTTTTTTCTGTGAATTGATGAAGGATTCCCTCGTAGGCACGTTGTTGGAATGCATTAAGCGGATTCAGTCCAACCGTTTCGTGTGTCTCTGCCGACAATCTGCCAATTTCAGCATGATAGACCTCGAAGATTTTCTTCTCCACCAGTCCATCGAGCACGGCTGCCGACACACCGGCTTGTTTCAGTAGATCGCGTTTTGTAATCTCACGCACAGTTCCTCCACCCAGCAGGCCGGACGCTTCGACATATTTCATCAGCAGCGCCAATTGTTTAGGTGCCCGTCCCAACAGGTCGAAGAGAATGTGAAGACGCCGCTCGTCTGCCGCACCAGCAAGCCGCACCCGAGCTTCCGTTTTGGGCTTGTAGGTACGTTTCAGCTCCTCCTTGACGAAAATCGCTTCACGGTCGAGCAGTGATTTGACAACAGACAGTGTGTTACGAAAGCCAGATGATTTTTCCAGTTTCGTGACACTCTGTGGCGATTCCGCCGCCAACAGATCAAGCACTCGTTGTTCCCTATCAGGCAGTGGTGTGTCAGCCATAAAGTCCGGATTGTAAGCGACCACCGTCTCACTTTCCAACTTCAATCCCGAAGGCAGTGCAGCTTTATAAACGTCTCCTGTAGTACAAAGGTAATAATCTGCCACCCATTGCCAGAAGCGGAACTGGTCAGGAAGCAGTATGGGAGTCCTGTCGAGCAGTGCGGTGATATCCTTCACCTCATAATCTGTCGGCGGACAAAAATGAATATTCTGTACAATTGCAGTGTAGAATTTCTTCTTTCCAAACGACACCACTACACGAGAGCCAATCACAGCTTCTTCTGCCCATTCATCGGGCAACCCGTAAGTAAACGCCTTCGGTAGGGGAAGCGGAAGTATGACATCTACATATTTTTTCATCCGATGTTACTATATATAAAATAAGGTATAAAAGATGAGCACATCCATACAGCAAACTTACGGAAAAATCCTAGATTTATTGTCCATCTTTATAGAAAATTCTAATCATAAACATGGAACAAATAGTTTCATGCCTATGAAACTCCCAGTTCGTTGCCTATGAAACTGTGAGTTCGATACGATGGAACTCACAGTTCGCTGCAATGAAATCGACTTTTCCTGATTTAGCTAGAATAAAGAAACCCTACAGTCTTTATCACAAAGACCGCAGGGTATTAACAAAAATATTGCTATATAAAATAGTAAATACGAAAGACTCTTAGAAAATATAAGCTACAGACACTTGCCATGTCTTTGTCTTATAGGAGCCTAATTCCTCACCTTCATCTTTCAATTTGGCTGTATCGCCCAGAGGTATATTATAGTTGGCTCCTACCTGCAGATGGCGGAATAGTTTAAGACCAGCTCCAACATTAATTCCGACTTCACTTTTTCTTTTATCAACATCTGTATCGTAGACTTTCTTGTCTTTTGAAAAGTCGAAATAGAAATCGGGACCTGCAGCCAGATAGACACCCAACATGCTTCCCAATCCTATAGTATATTTCAGATTGACCGGAATATCAAATCCGTTTTGCTTCAACGTAGTGCTGCTTTCTCCATCAGACACTTTCACACCGCGCTGCGCAAAGAGCAGCGATGCATCTACACCTAATCCCAATCCGGGAATAGTGAATTCGGCCATCGGTCCAATAAAGAACCCAGTAAAATTATCCTTCTTGAAATTATCTCCTATATTCGAGAAGTCTGCCTGCGAGAGGTTTACACCTCCTTTTACACCCAAGTGAAACTGTGCTTGCGCGGGAATTGCCACTGCCATGCAAAGCACCATCAGTAAACCACTAATCCATTTTTTCATAATCATTACTTTTTATAATTCAGGGCAAAGATAAACATCTTGCCAATAAATCAAACAAAGAGCCTAACATTTTGTTCACAAAAAGAGGCGTACCGTTCAAACGATACGCCTCCAAGCAGTTATGTAATTTCTAAAATCAATTGTTCAGCATCTTATCCATCAAGACTTTCATCCAGTGACCACCGATTACAGAACGGGCACGGAAACCAACCCACAAACCGCTGTCGGTATGATACCAGTCGCTGATAGGTACACGAGTCTTTGTTTCGTTGACATATTTATACATCGGATCAACAAATTTCTGGAATGTCTCCATATCCGGAACCATAGCTGCTGTCCACATGATCCAGTCTGACTTAGTGTATTCTTTACGTGAATCCAGCGGCAAACCAAACTCATTTTGTTTAGTCAGATAGTAAGGAACTTCCTTATCGATGACATCTGTAAAGAGTCCAAGGTTCCACATCTTGTCCCATACCATGTTGTACTTCTGGCTCCAAGTGTTCGGACGGTCGAAAGCCAAACGGTAATGATCGCCTTCAGCTGCCATTTCTTTCCACTTATCGGCCATTTTCTTTGCAGTAGCAGCATACTTGTCTGCAACGTCATTCATACCCAGCATGCGTGCCATCTCAGCATATCCGGCTACACCCATGATAGCTTTTACAGAAAGATTGGCATTGTGAGCCCAGTGACCGGCAAAGTCGTCAGTACAAAGTTGGTTTTCAGGATCCTGTCCGTATTGTACCAGATAATCAGTCCACAAAGTCAGCAGATCCCAGTATTTCTTGGCATAGTCTGCATTTCCTTCAATTTTGGCAATGGCAGCAGCAAGGATCACCATATTACCGCTTTCTTCAACCGGCATGTCACCTCCGTACACCTGTCCGTTGGCAATCGGATAAGTACCCAAATCGTGAGCAGCGAAAGGCTTGTTCCAACGACCACTTGCACTGTACTCAAAAATACTTGTCATCATTGCCTTCTCCAGTTCCGGGTTGTAGATGAGGAATAATGGAGCCGACGGATAAGTAAGGTCTACTGTATTAACACAACCATTACTGTTATTCTCTTTCGAGAACCACATCAGATTTCCTTCCTTGTCGGTGAAAAGCTTGTGAGCTGCCATTACCTGACGATAAGAAGCTGCACAGATTTCTGCATATTTCTGTCCGCCAGCCTTTTCAGCATCGTCATAGATGATGGCATCCAATGCACGGCAACGGTCCATAATAGAGCTATAGTTATCACGAAGTTTCTCGAAAGCATCAAAAATAGTCACTTTACCATCATGCTTCCAATAGCCCATGCGCTTTTCGTACATATACTCGATAGAGTAGATATCATCGTAGCCCATCATCAGATAACCTTCGGCAGAAGTCTCTTTTGACACTTTGCCCAGCTGATGTACATAAGCCATAGAAGGCATATCCTGTTCTTTACGGGTTGTCCACTTGTTGATTGAAGAATTGATGTTACCGTTTTTAACGAATGATTCTTTCATCTTATAATAATCGCCCAATCCTACAGCTTTACCGGCACCATTCACGCCTGCCAGATAAGCATATCCCCAGTCTGCACAGATAAGGTCGCCTGCACGGTCGCAGATCGGTTGGTTGATAGAACCTGCCTCTACATAACTGATGCCATTCTTGGCCAGTGTACGTGCTACAGTCGGCTGACTTGCTTCGTTGATGCTTAATTCGGGAGTTGTTTCTACATAAAGCTGAACATCATGTTCCTTCTTGTCAGTCGAACGCACACGGTAAGAAATGTAGTTGATTGGAGTAGACAAAAGATCCAGATCATCAATCAGCTGAGGAGCCGTAAATACGACATCCAGTTCTACCGGTCCGCAAGCAAATGTGTAGTAAGTAGAAGTAGCCATTACAGTTACCGATTTCTGTACGGCTTCATTAGAGAATTTCACAGCGCCCTTCTTTTCGCTGAAGAGTCCGAAATCCACATACGCGCCTCCGGTTGTGTTGTGACAGTGTGCTGCAATTACATTCTTGCCTTTACGAAGTTTCTTCTTAGCTTCGTCCGAAAGTTTCAGATAGACGTTATCACGCCAAACTTCTCCTGTAGAAACAAGTTGTTCTCCATTCAGGTAAAGCTCGAAAACGTCATCATGAGAATAAATCAAGTAGATGTCTTCTGTTAAATCTGTGTTATTGATTTCGAAAGTGCGGCGGATATAAATATCGGTATTTTCACCTTTCCATTCTGTTCCGATGCGTTTCTGATCGCGTGTTCCAAAAGCAGCCTTGCCTTTCTTCCAACTGTTGTCGTCAAATTGAAATTCCTGCCAGCCATTACCCGGATTCTCTCTTGTGTAGCTAGCTTCCCAACGCTCTACATCGGTCATAGGAATGATAGGTACCAGATTCACCTTATCCTTACCCATGAAACGGTATACTTCACCATCTACACGCAAAGCGCCCAAAAGCGGTTTCTTGGCATTCGTCCAATGTTCTGTAGCTCCCTCGTTCAGCTTATCATACGGGGACCAAATAGAAAAATACGGATCTGACACGACCAAAGGTACTGAAGGTGCGCGCAAAACGCTCTCACGTACCGGAGAAAATAAATCATTAGCCTGAACACCAGAGAACAAACCCAGCGACAAGCCCATAGCTAGTAGTAGTTTCTTCATACGTTTATTAAAAGTTAATCATAAAAAAAGTTATCCCTGAACACAATCTTATTTTTACCGAAGAAAACTAACGTTACCTACTATTTAATCCTTTAATTCAAATTATACATGTATACCCCTTAAACATTTCTTTTACCGAACGCAAAGTTCGCACAGATAATAGAGAGAAAAGGAAAAATAACGTTCAAAAAAAGAAAATTTTGATGCTTTTTGCACGAAAAAGACAAATCTTGGTCAGTTTTTGCCAAATGAGAGCTTTTCCAATAAGATATGACTCTTTTTTATTAGTTTTGTATCAATCCAAAAAGCTATATTCATGATAATACAATTGTTTTTTATCCTGACTGCAATTATCGTTGGTGCCCGTTTGGGAGGAATAGGGTTAGGCGTAATGGGAGGCATCGGATTGGGTATACTAACATTTGCTTTTGGCTTGCAACCAACAGCCCCGCCCATTGATGTTATGTTAATGATTGCCGCGGTTATTTCTGCCGCCGCTTGCATGCAGGCTGCAGGAGGACTGGACTATTTGGTAAAACTGGCAGAAAAGCTTCTCCGCAGGCATCCGTCACACGTCACTCTGCTTAGTCCTTTGGTCACCTATCTGTTTACATTTGTTGCAGGAACAGGCCACGTAGCCTACTCCATTCTACCAGTTATTGCCGAAGTCGCTACTGAAACAAAAATACGTCCCGAACGTCCGCTGGGAATCGCTGTCATCGCTTCTCAACAAGCCATTACTGCAAGTCCCATTTCTGCAGCTACTGTAGCCCTTTTGGGAATGTTAAGCGGGTTTGACATTACAATGCTGGACATCCTGAAAATATCTATTCCCTCTACCATACTCGGTGTAGCTATAGCGGCATTATTTTCAATGAAAACCGGAAAAGAGCTTATTGATGATCCAGAATACCAAAGGCGTATAAAAGCAGGTATTATCGACAATACAACAACCCAATTCAAGGAAATACCCAACAGACACGCAGCCCTCATTTCCGTCCTCATCTTTGTTATGGCTACTTTTTTTATTGTTCTATTCGGTTCTTTTGAGGAAATGCGTCCCAGTTTTCAAATTAATGGTACAACTACCCGTCTAAATATGCCCTTTATCATCGAAATTATCATGCTCTCTGCCGCAGCCCTCATTCTTTTAGCAACCAAGACAAATGGAATAAAAGCTGCACAAGGATCCGTTTTTTCAGCTGGCATGCAGGCTGTAATCGCCATTTTCGGAATAGCTTGGATGGGCGACACATTTCTCCAAGGGAATCTGGCAGAGCTTACATCCACCATCGAGGAAACTATAAAACAGACACCATGGCTTTTCGGTGTTGCACTATTTGCCATGTCCATCCTGTTATATAGCCAAGCAGCCACAGTACGTGCTTTAATGCCACTAGGCATTGCACTTGGCATTGCTCCTTACACATTAATAGCATTATTCCCGGCTGTTAATGGATATTTTTTCATACCTAATTATCCAACTGTAATAGCAGCTATCAACTTTGACCGTACCGGAACAACACGTATAGGCAAATACATACTTAACCATTCTTTCATAATGCCCGGGTTGATCTCTACCATCATAGCCATAATATCCGGATTCCTGCTAATTCAACTGTACCACCCCATGGGATAAAACACCAGCGCGACAAACAAATCACCTTTGTTTGCCGCGCTGATATTCAATCATTTAACCTATCTGTAGGCTATTAATATTCTTCCTCGTTGAAGAAATTTATCTGTGTTGATTATCAATATATTATGCAATAATCAATGAATTTTGCGCAAACAAACCGCGCCGTCTGAGACGGTCTGAGGCGATGGGAAGAATTGGCGGATAAACTAATTCTGTATAGATCTCCATAATTTATCCATTAGTTCTCCTGCATGAGTAATATCATTAGATTGTGATTCTCCTTTGTATGATGATTTTGTTCCCATATTGCCAATAAATATTTTATTATCTACACATCTAAAATATATACGAATCCCGCCATATGCATGATTGCGAAGTTCATATACATTATCAGCTTCACACTTTTTAACTATATTATCATCACCTCTTGCAGGGAACAATAATCCACTTTGTAATGCCTTGACGAATAAACTAATTATAAACTCCTGTAAATCCGGTGGGCTCAGTTTAAATTTATCCATAAATGAATCACTCATGATGCACTCATTATCATCAAACAAATATTTCAATATAAATAAGTTTGCATCATCAATCATTTCATCCTCAGTAATACGATGTATTAGATTCTTCGTATTCAAGCCATGCCAATTTACGTTCTTCAATACAGTTTCATTCACTAAAATTTCAAGA
This sequence comes from uncultured Bacteroides sp., assembly GCA_944322345.1. GTDB lineage: Bacteria > Bacteroidota > Bacteroidia > Bacteroidales > Bacteroidaceae > Bacteroides. The sequence continues at coordinate 20,211 of CALUOO010000022.1, forward strand.
CTATCGACTTTAAGCGTTGTATCTAATGGCAATGACATAAAATAATATTTCAGCTTACCGGCAATAAATAAATCTGTCGCATCCCTTCCATGAAATTTTATAGAACTATTTAAATCCTCTTCAGTAAATACATCCTCAATGTGGACATCTACATCTATTGGATACCTTGTAAAAAATGAATATAATTTTTTTCTGTATTCTTTATATTCGCCCTTTTCTGCAATCTTAAAATTATCTATAAGAGATTTTAAGGTTTCCCTGCAAATTAAAATAGCAGAAGGCTCCCTATTTGTCGCAATATACCCATTTATAGGTAGTCTTTTGTCATTTAATAAGCATATAAATTTAAGCATTAGATTATCAAAAACCTCGTACAGATTACCTGTATAGTTTCCTGGTAAATTTGAATTAAAGTAAAATGTTATCATCTTTATAATAAATCCGATGCATTTATTTCAAATTGGTCGAACATACCTTCTGGCCATTCTTTAATACGGCCGTAATTATCCATCTTAATACTTGTGACATTAGAAATACCTTTATCTTGCTCAAACCAATGAGTCAAAACTTTATCCGCAAATCCTTTGTTTTTTTTGGCATAAATTCGAATGCCATCGAAAAGATGGTCGCTATGGGTTTCAACAATAACTTGGCAGCCTGAATGTGCAACTGATGCTATTAATTTCCCCATTTCAGTTTGCCCACGTGGGTGCAAATGAGCTTCAGGATTTTCTAATATTACCAATGTGTTTTTCTTTATAGCCCCCAAAAACAAAGCAACAATTATTGGTAATGTGTAGCTTAGTCCAAATCCGACATTCTTTGCTCTATAGCCATTAAATAAGGAAAAGGAAGTATCTGCCTTATCAATAATGTTATAATCAAACTGCACCCCAGGACTTATAGTTCCCAACCAAGCTCTTAAATTATAGAGGAAAGTATCACCTTCAGAACAAGGATGAATTACCAATTCGTCAAGAATATCATTTTCATGCATTTCTATACACTTTATAACATTCTCTCCTTTGGGACCCAATTCGCAATCTGATAAAAGAGGAATTGAAACCAAAGGACCATATCTATCTGCTGAAATAACAATCAAGTCAGGAAAGTCATCTGCATAAATGTTATTCTTCGTTAACGGAGAATAACAAATCATATGATCTTCACAGTATCTTGCATTGATACTAAATGGCAAAGGAGAAAATGGATTTTGGAGTTCTTTGTAATCACCATGTCCCTCTATTAACGGATTTTCAAAATGTCTAGAATATTTATTCAGTATCTGTAAAGCTTGAATAACTGAACTTTTCCCACTGCTGTTTAACCCAGTTAAAACATTTAACTGATTAAAATTAATACTTTTATCTACAAATGACTTAAAGCCTTTGATGATAAGTTGATTTATCATGATATATATTTTTGTAATAGATTATTCAAAGAATCAAAGCGTGATTTTACAGCAGCATGTTTCATGCTGTCACGAGATATAGATATTATGAAATCTGTATCATCCAAGAATGGTTTATATTCATTTAAAAAATGGTTCTTATGAGAACATAATATAGAAAACTCACTATCAGAGATATTGGCAAAAAGATTACTCCATGTTTCAAATAATGATTTATTGATAGGTGAACGTCTTAAGCCATCATAGCTTTTCCTAAAAGCGTGACTACCAAATATTTTATAACACCTATCCATTGCTATATTAAATATACTAACTATTTCATCTTCATTCATAACTCGTACTGTTCCCAAATCTATTCTTCCTGAATCAACTCGCTTTTTCAATTCTCTGGAATCTAGGTTAGGCATAGAATTTAATAATATCATTGTATCCGATAACCATGTATCAATCGTAACTGTCTTATTATAAGTTCTATAATTACGTATTAGAAAAGAAACAAATCTAAGAATCAATTCTTTATCCTCCATTCTTTCTGTATGGATTGAGTTTCCTGTTGCATGTTTAAACGCCTCTGATTCGGACAATTTATTTAACAGTATTGTAGATTTACCTGTATATAATGCATTCCTAATCTCTTGACTACTTAACGGCATACCTCCCGTATTCAATCTTTTAAAAACATTCCTTTTTACTTCTTCTGGTGTGCCTGGATTTATGATAGTAAAAGTAAAAGTAGTTTCCAATATTCTATTTTGTAAATTAATCGGTAGATCATTCAAGGTCTTACCATCCAAATCTTTTCCCCAAAATTCAAGCCCTTGTAATTTGAACCCATAGCCTTTTTTATCTATATTTTTCTGAGTGTCCTCTAAATATGATTTTCCTAAAACAAAATCCCTCAATGTACTTATGCGTTGTAAACCGTCAACAACAGTCCAATTAGATTTCTCATCACTAGAGACATAGAACATCGGAATTGGTATTTTTAACAATATGGACTCAATTAACTGCGACTTTCTTTCACTGTTCCAGACCTCTTTTCTTTGAAAGTCAGGATTTAGTGTTATTGTCCCTTGCTGAAGCCTTCTCATTAATGTTTCCATAGTTATTGGCTTTGTATCAATTGAGATTTCATCTGGATTAAATGGATCTCTGTCATGCTCGTCATCTAACGATTCTTCAATTCCAGATTGTTTCGAAGAAATCACATGTTTGATAATTTGTGTCATGTTTTCATTGAAATTATCATCATGCAAAATATCCCCGTTCTCTTTCATGATTTCCCAAGAAAGATTTTCGGAATTGATACCGAAGTTTAAAAAGCATTTATTTGTAGAATCTATTAATGCGTAAGTGCTATTTTCTACTTCTAATGCAGTTAACTCAATACTCTCATTATTCTTAAGTCTAAAAATATATGGCATAATTCCTAAAGTTAATCTTGTCAATATAATTGATCCCCTAAACTAAATATAGTTTTTAGGACTTTGGCACATTCCGTTTATACTTGTTTCACAAAGATACTACAAACAAATATATTTCTTGACTATTTATCAAATATAATTCACTACATTTGCGTTACTTGATAAAGAAATAATATGAAACTAAATAGGATAAAAGCAGTATTGGCAGAAAAAGGCATTTCACAGACATGGTTGGCTAAACAACTTGGCAAAAGTTTCAGTATGGTTAATGCATATGCTTGCAATAGGATTCAGCCAAATCTAGAAACTCTTCAGCAAATAGCTGTTATCCTACAAGTGGATTTAAAAGACCTGATAACTGATAAAGAAGAAAGGTAAAGTCATGGAATACAAATTCAATGAAAATACACGAGTGCAGGTCCCAGCTGCTTTGCATTTGTGTAGGCTTGGATATACATATTTGGACAATATAACAGAATATGACAGCAAGACTAATATTCTGACGGATGTGTTTTTGCGTAGCGTTCAACGTCTGAACCCAAAGCTGTCCGATTTACAGGCAAATCAATTGCTGAGTGAAATCATATTGATACTTAACAATAATGACCTTGGGAGGGAGTTTTATAATAAACTTTCTTCCAATAGTAATATCAAACTGATAGACTTCCAAGATGCTAGTCGTAACGAATGGCATGTAACCACTGAATTTGAGTGTGAGAATCAGGAAAGCGGTGATAGCTTCAGACCAGACATAACTTGTTTTGTAAATGGTCTTCCATTAGCTTTTATTGAGGTCAAGAAGCCAAATAACCATGATGGTATTCTGGCAGAAAGGGAACGTATCAACGTGCGGATGCGTAACGAAAAATTCCGAAGATTCCTGAATGTTACTCAGTTGATGATATTTTCCAACAATCAGGAATATGACAATGAAAGTAGAGTTCCGATTCAAGGTGCATTTTATTGCTGTACATCCAAAAGTAAAGCTTTCTTCAACGTCTTCCGTGAGGCTGATAAAGGTTTTGTGGCAGGATATCCTTACAAGGCTGTATCTGATAGTACGGAGAAACAGATATTGCAACACAGAAATTGTGTAGTTATCAAGAACCTACCTGAATATAATACAAATAAAGATATCAATACTCCGACCAACAGGATTCTAACATCGATGCTCAGCAAAGAAAGATTTCTGTTTTTATTAAGATATGGTTTTGCCTATGTGGACAAAAAGATCGAATTAGAAGACGGTAGTAAGACTACCCAGTTGGAAAAACATGTAATGCGTTACCAACAGCTTTTTGCCTCTTTTGCTATCCGAAAGAAATTGGATAATGGAGTAAAAAGCGGGATTATCTGGCATACACAAGGTAGCGGAAAAACAGCCTTGGCATATTATTCCGTACGTAGTCTGACTGATTTTTATGCAGCAAAGAAAACCGCCGTGAAGTTTTATTTCATTGTGGATCGTCTTGACTTGATGGAGCAGGCTAAGGATGAATTCGTGGCAAGAGGATTGTCTGTCAGAACGGCTAACAGTAGGGACGAATTGATGTCAGATATACGCAGTACAAATTTGACGGAAAATGCAGAAGGAAAAGCGGAGATAATGGTGGTCAATATTCAGAAATTCAAACAGGACTCCGCTAAAATACAGATTGATTCCAATTACAATACCCGTTTGCAGCGTATATTCTTTATTGACGAGGCCCATAGAGGTTATAACCCACAAGGGAGCTTCTTGGCAAATTTGTTGTCTGCTGATAAAGATTCTATAAAGATTGCATTAACAGGTACACCTTTGCTGAAAGAGGAAAGGGAGTCATGGCGTGTATTCGGTGATTATATTGACACGTATTATTATGACAAGTCAATAGCAGACGGCTATACTCTAAAACTTATGAGAGAACCTGTAGAAACAATCTATAAAGAGAAAATAGAGAGTATTCTTGACAAATTGGCAGGTGGTATAGAAGTCAGAAAAAGTGATATTGACCGCAACAAGATCATTGAACATGAATCTTATCTCAATGCATTGATAGACTATATTATTTCCGATTTCCGACGGTTTCGCATAGAACAGGCTGATGATACAGTGGGGGCGATGATTGTTTGCAAGACCAATCCGCAAGCCCGTGAAATGTATCGTTTGTGGCAGGAACGTTTCAACAAGGCTTTGTATATAGAAGAGAAACATGATGAAAATCTGATGATGGCTGCTGAACCGATGATTGCTTACGGACACCATACAAAACCGCTGAAGGCTTCTTTAATCTTGCATGATGAAGGAGACAAAGAAGAACGTAAGACATACATTGATGAATACAAGAAGAAGCTATCAGTTGATATCTTGATTGTCAATCAGATGCTTCTAACCGGATTTGATGCTCCCCGCTTGAAGAAACTCTATTTGGGGCGTAGCCTTGACGGACATGATTTGCTGCAGGCATTGACAAGAGTAAACAGGCCTTACCATAAATTTAAGTATGGTTATGTCGTTGATTTTGTGAACATCAAGGAGAATTTTGATGCTACCAATGACCGCTATCTGCGTGAATTGAACCGTACTGCCGATATTGAGGAAACAGGTGAAAAGGAAACAGTTGGAGAAGCTCTCATTGTAGATAAGGAGCAGATTATAGAACAGATAAAGGAAATCCGCAGTATTTTGTTCAATTTTACTTGCGATAATCCTGAAGAGTTCAGAAAGGAAATAGACGAGATTAAAAATAAAGAAAATCTATACACACTCCGTTCTACTCTTGAAAATGCAAAGGCAATCATAAACCAAATAAGAGCATTTGGAGATGAAGAACTTAAAGAGAAGATCGATAGTCTTCCACAAGGAACTGTTCCTACACTCATAACAGAGGTTTCGCACCGCATAGAACGAATGAATCTGCTGGAAAGTACCGAACATAAAGCAGATGTGTCAGGAATTATCAATGTGGCTCTTTCTGAGTTGGAATTTGAGTTCAAAAAGGGAATTTCTGAGGAATTGCGTATTATTGTCAATGATATCCGGGAACGTTGCGAAAGAGTTCAGGCTGAATTTGAAGCCAATTTTGATAGAACAGAAGACAAATATGTGATTTTAGTTGACGAGTTTCGAGAATATTTCAGAAAGAAAGGTTTCGTTCCTCAAAGTACACAAGATGCGAAAGAAAGCATTGATTATATGGATTCTGTGATGAAGAAAATTCGTGAAATCAACCGTCGCAACAATATACTCAAAAAGAAATATCAGGGAGACGAGCGATTTGTCCGTATTCACAAACGTATTGAGGAAGAAAATGAAAAACGCGAAAACCCTATTATTTCTAAAGCCGAATACGAAATAGCAGAAAGTCTGTCAAAAATGAAACGCGAGATTGATAACCGGATTTACCTTGATATTAACATCATTGCGAATGAAAACAGTTTCAAGAGAGACACATTGGCTATGATAGGTCATCAACTCATAGATTTGGGAATAAATGCAAGTATCTCTGACCGCAAGTTTATCAACAATCTCATTGCAAATGAATATATAAACCAATACAATCAAGTTCACTTAAGATAATATGGATGCAAATACCCAGAATATATCAGAAGCTACAATAGCCCTTATCGACTCATTGAAATCGACAACTTCCCATTTCGGTCTTGCCAATAGTGGTGGGGAGTACAAGATCATTACGGAAATGTTCCTGTACAAGTATTTCAATGACAAATTCGGATATGAGGCAAAACGTGATAAAATCTACGGAGAACGATTGAGCAAGGCAGACAAATGGGATGCCGAATATGACAAATTTACGGAAGAAGAAGTCGAAGATTTGTTCAGCTATCTCCCGGCATCTGTTCCTTTGCTTAAACCTGAACATACATTAGCGCATTTGTACAATACCTCCGGAGCAGGAGATTTTTCTACACGGCTGGATGCTACACTGATTGATATTGCCAATCTGAATGCAGATACTTTTTCTGTTGTAACTTCCGGGAAAAGCAGGGTCAATATATTTAGTGCACTTACACAGTTTGTAACAGATCCGCAGAAAAGGGATGAGTTTGCACGTTCATTGATGAGTTCCGTTGCGTCATTCAATTTTGAAAGTGTTTTTGCAGAAAAATATGACTTCTTCTCACGAATATTTGAGTATCTTATAAAAGATTACAATAACGCAGGAGGCGGAAAATATGCGGAATATTATACTCCAAGAGCAATTGCGCAGGTAATGGCCCGTCTGTTGGTCGGAGATAATGCAGACTTGCGTGGTATGACCTGTTATGACCCGTCAGCAGGAACGGGCACTTTGCTTATGGCTTTGGCTCATCAGATCGGGGAAGACCGTTGTACGATCTTCAGTCAGGACATATCAGAAAAATCCAGTGAGATGCTTCGACTGAATCTTATTCTGAACAATCTCTCAGGAAGTCTTCCGAATGTTGTACAAGGTAATACGCTTACAGAACCTTACCATAAGGAAGAAAACGGAACACTTCGAAAATTCGATTTCGTTGTTTCCAATCCGCCATTCAACCTGGATTTCTCGGATTTTAGAGACACATTGGCTTCTGATACAGTACGTTTTTGGGCTGGTGTACCATCTGTTCCGGCAAAGAAGAAAGAGTCAATGTCGATATATTTGTGCTTTATACAGCATCTTGTCAATTCACTGAAAACGACCGGGAAAGGGGCAATTGTCATTCCTACAGGATTCATTACTGCCAAAAGCGGTGTTGAAAGAAAGGTTTTGACGAAAATTATTGATAACCGCTGGGTATATGGATGTATTTCAATGCCAAGCAATGTGTTTGCAAATACAGGTACGAATGTTTCCGTTCTGTTCTTTGACAAAGCTGCTTCTGCCGAGAAAGTCATATTGATTGATGCGAGCAAGTTAGGAGAGGAATATAAGGAAGGGAAAAATAAAAAGCGCAGATTGCTGAATGACGACATTGACTTGATTGTCAATACATTCAAAAATAAAGAAGCCGTCGAGGATTTTTCGGCTGCTGTAAGCTATGATGAAATTAAAGAAAAAGGTTATTCGTTGTCTGCCGGGCAATATTTTGACATCAAGATTGATTATGTTGATATTACGGAAGAGGAGTTTAATTCCCGTATGACAGAGTATAAAAAGACATTGAGCGAACAGTTTGCCGAAAGCCATCGCCTGGAAGAAGAGATAATGAAGCAGTTGGACGCTTTAAGGTTTAATGCTAATATCGGGAACAATGAATAGCGAAATACATTTTTTGTTATATAGTCTTCCAGATGAAGAGGGGAAGGTACAGGTAATCGTAAAAGAGGAAACCATTTGGTGTACCCAAAAGGCTATGGCACAGCTTTTTGGGGTTGGGGTTCCTGCTATCAGTAAGCATCTGAAGAATATTTTTGAGGAAGGAGAGCTGCAGAAAGAAGTGGTTGTTTCCAAAATGGAAATAACCACTCGTCATGGCGCTATGGAAGGCAAGACACAAACATCTTCTGTCGATTTCTATCACCTTGATGCAATTATTGCCGTAGGCTATAGAGTTAATTCAATAAGAGCTACGAAGTTCCGGCAATGGGCAACCAGGATTCTAAACGAGTACATCCGTAAAGGCTTCGTACTCGATGATGAACGGTTGAAACAAGGAACGGCTGTGTTTGGCAAGGATTATTTCCGTGAATTGCTAGAAAGGGTACGTTCTATTCGTGCCAGCGAACGACGTATCTGGCAACAGATAACTGATATATATGCGGAATGCAGTATTGACTACGACAAAAATTCTCTGACTACTCAAGAGTTTTATGCAATGGTACAAAATCGCTTTCATTATGCGATTACAGGACAGACTGCAGCAGAGATTATCTATTCGAAAGCCGATCATACAAAAGAACACATGGGACTGACCACGTGGAAAAATTCTCCAGATGGTAGAATTCTCAAATCGGATGTGTCCGTAGCCAAAAATTATCTGACAGAAAAAGAGATTAGGCAACTGGAAAGGGCTGTAACATCGTATTTTGATTACATTGAAAATCAGATTGAACGGCATAATACTTTCACGATGGAACAATTTGCTGCAAGTGTCAATAAGTTCCTTACATTTAATGATTATCAGATTCTTCCGGACAAAGGCCGTATCTCTGCATCACAGGCAAAAGCCAAGGCTGAAAGTGAATACGATATCTTTAATCGCACACAGCGTATTGATTCTGACTTTGATAAACAAGTTAGAGGAATGTTAAATAGTAAATCTTGAATTATTTATGGATATAGTGGGGATAGTAGTTTCTGTTGTTGCTGCGATAGCGTCTGTAATTGCATTAATATTTACAGTCCGTAACAGCAAAGGCTATATTTTGAAAAGAATAGATCAGAAAGAAAAAATAATACGAAATATTGATTTTAAACTCGTTCAACTTTACGGATTAAATAGAGGACAAGGAGGTATTATTACGCCGTTGGATGCAAGGAAATCCAAATTGAAGAAAGAGATCGAAGAGTTAAAAAGAAAGCTTTAGGTAATGGAATTGAAAAAATATAAGTTAGGAGAAATCATAAATGTCGCAAGGGGTGCAAGCCTCAGTGGTGAGTTTTATGCGACTGAGGGTAAATACATTCGTTTGACATGCGGTAATTTTGACTATCTGAACAATTGTTTTAAGGAGAATAAATCCAAAGATAACCTTTATTATGTTGGCGATTTTAAACCTGAGTTTTTAATGGAAGAGGGTGATATTATTACCCCCTTGACAGAACAGGCAATAGGTTTGCTTGGTTCTACTGCCATTATTCCTGAAAGTGGGAAATATGTTCAAAGCCAAGATGTGGCAAAGATTGTTTGTAAAGAAAATCTGCTAGACAAGGATTTTGCTTTCTATCTTATATCCTCTAATGTCGTAAAACAACAATTGAGTGCAGCCGCTCAGCAAACAAAAATCCGGCACACATCACCAGATAAAATAAAGGATTGTATTGTATGGATTCCTGAATTGACTGAACAGAAGCGCATGGGTAAATTGCTCCGCACTCTTGATTCTAAAATCGAACTTAACCGTGCAATAAATCAGAATTTAGAGGCGATGACTAAACAACTCTACGATTACTGGTTTGTACAGTTTGATTTTCCAGATGAAAATGGAAGATCATATAAGTCTAGTGGTGGAAAAATGGTTTGGAATGAGAAACTGAAGCGTGATATACCTATCTCATGGGAAACAAAGCTGATAGATGATGTTGCTGAGATTTATAATGGTGCAACTCCCTCAACTATTAATGAATTAAATTATGGAGGGGACATAGTTTGGATCACTCCAAAGGATTTATCTGACCAAAAGCAAAAGTTTGTCTATAAAGGAGAACGAAACATTTCACAGGTAGGCTATGATTCTTGCAGCACTCATTTGTTACCTTCAAATACAATATTGATGTCAAGCCGTGCACCAATAGGTTTATTGGCAATTGCAAAAACCGAATTGTGTACAAACCAAGGTTTTAAGAGCTTTGTCCCTAAATCGGGAAACACAGCCATTTATCTATATTATTATCTACAACATCATATCAGACAGGTAGAACAATTGGGTACAGGAACAACCTTCAAAGAGGTTTCTCGTGAGGATATACTGAAGTTCCCAATATTAAAGCCAAGTGATAATGTATTAGATTTATGGGAAGAAATGGTATCACCCCTCAATGACAGACAGTTAGAAATTCAAAAGGAAAACGAAAGCCTTACTAAGCAGCGTAACGAACTCCTACCGCTTTTAATGAACGGTCAAGTATTGGTAAATTCTGATTTATCTGACGATTGATAGCTATTTTCCTGTCTAAACCTTGAAGAATAGACACAATATTATCTTGGGCGTTTTTACTAATATCTTCAATTGGTATAGCGGCAAATGCGGCTTCCAGTTGAAGATTTTTCAATCCAGAAGTTTTTCCCTCGAAGTTAAAAAACACACCAAGGTTATAAACAAACTGCAAATGATAATAGACATAGAGAGGATTCCAGTCTTTTTTAACTCTAAAAGCAGTACAGAAATTAGAACAGACAACAGCTCCAACACTATCCAACAATTCTTGTGATACAAAAGAAACACGTCCTGTTGATTGCGTTGGACTACCGCCAGATTTCTCAATTATAATATCGCCAACCTGAAGGCATTTTTTTGAATAGGACTGTTGGCTGATATAACGGATTGGAATTGCGGAAAAATCATATTCGGATATAGGAACAATATCTGCTCCACGTACACAAGTTACCGCACAAGGCGTTTCGTTGGAACAAGTTTCTTCGCCCCAATCACCAGCTATAAATTGATCTATAATATCTTTTATCTTCATTTGCATCCTTTTTGGGGATGCGAAGTTACGCATTTTCAGGCAGAATCCAGCACGATTATTTACCCTAAATACTTCTTATGAGCCAACTTAACGTTGTTTTGGTTCACAATGGCATAATGAAGCGTAGTATCAATGCGTACATGCCCCAGCAGGCGCTGCACCTGCTCAATGGGCATACCTTTGTCGATAGCCATCGTCGCAAGAGTGCGTCGAAACTTATGAGGATGAACTTTGGGCATAGAAAGGGATTGTCCCAATTTTCTGATTCGTACTTCCACGCCACTGATTGTAAGGCGTGTGTAAGGCGAATGTAGGGAAACAAATAAGGCCGGATTGTTATCTGTGCGTTCATCAAGGTATTGTTGCAAATGCAATTTCGTTCGGGCATTGAAATATACTATACGTTCCTTGTTTCCTTTTCCGAACACCACACATTGCCGTTCGTGGAAGTCTACATCTGCTCGATCCAGTTTTACCAATTCGCCTACACGTATGCCTGTGGACGAAAGAATATCTATAAGGGCAAGGTCTCGTTTATTGGTACAACTGTCCCGTAATTGTTCTAACTGTTCGTCTGAAAGCACCTCTTTCACGAGTGAATCTGTCTTTACCTTGTGGATGCGTCTGACCGGGCTTTTGGGGATATAATCTTCGTCTTCCAACCACGCAAAGAAACTTGAAAAGATGCGCCGCATGTTGTCAATGGTTACTTTACTAGATTGATGTTCTTCTTGATATGTGGAAAGATAAGAGCGAATGTCTGACGTGGTGATATGGTAAATAGCCACAGAAAGTGTAACTAACAATCGTTCAATGGTATTGCGGTAATATGCCAGTGTCTTGTCCGAACAGCCCTCTATCTTTTTTGCCGAGATAAAAGTGTTCAGAAGTTGCTCATTTTCTTGTGTCTGTTGGTTAGCACAATCTTTCTTTTCGATTATTTCTACATTATGCAGTTCTGATGCAAGCACAGCTTTGAGCCGTGCCATCTGTCGGCAATCCAAGTCACGCTGCATTTCCGCAACTATCGCCTGAATGATGTTCTCTTTCATAAATTCCGTTGTTTAAGTCCTCTATAATATAAAGGGCTACTAAATCAGAATTTACCGATATTTGACCATTCATCAGAAGCGGTAGAAGTTCATCACGCAGCTTAATCAAGTTATTGCTCTCAGCTATATTCTGGTCAATCATTAAATGATATTGCGAAACAACAGCATGAAATGTTTCTATTAATTGTTTAGGAACTTCAAACCAATGATTTGCCAAGAATACTTCTGCTTGAAAGTTCTTAATACCAGATGTTTTCCCTTCAAAATTGAACATATTATCATTATCATAAAGATTTTTCCATAGATAATAAAAGTACTCAGAAAACACTCGTTTCTTCATGCTAAATGATTGACAGAAATTAGAACACACTAAAGCTCCTCCATTTCTTTCAATGACACCATTTGTTATCAATGCCACTCTACCTGTTGCTTGAATAGGGCTTCCTCCAGAAACCTCAATTACAATATCACCATCTTCTAAAAGTCTGTCAGAATGTTTCGATGTAATGTATCTTGTGGGTACATCATTTAGCTTAATAATGTCTGCTCCACGCACACAACCCACTTTGATTGTCCCATCTTTGGGTATATCATCACCCCAATCTCCAGCTTTGTTTTTGTTTATAAAAGAATTAAATGTAATATCTTTCCAGCCTTTAGGAATTTCCCGTTTCAACTTATCATTCCAAACCATTTCACCACCACTAGACTTATATGGTCTTCCATTTTCATCTGGAAAATCAAACTGTACAAACCAGTAATCGTAGAGTTGTTTAGCCATCGCCTCTAAATTCTGATTTAGTGGAATGTATCAATACCGTTAGGATAGCTACAGGAATTAGTAACCATCCTAACTATATATTAATATCTACTATTTATATGCAACAAAGCTTATCTACGAAAAATTTTTTTCTGAGAATTATGAACAACCTGCATCGCAAACATCAGACACCTCCTCCTATACACCTCTTCCTCCTCATCCGGCCTTCTTCCGTCCCAGCGAAGATCTGAGTCGGAGTTACCACCACCTCCGCCGGATGAAACAGCAACAGGTTGTCCGCCAATCAAAGCATCAGCGATAGAAAAGATTCGTTCCCGCACAGAAGGCTCAGCCAGCTGGTCAAGAAATGTCTGCATCTGTTCAGTCTGATTGTCGTTGAGATCCGTCAGTCGTGCATACTCCTGTTGCAGCCATTTAAACTCCCGATAGTCCAGCAACGCATTATTCTGCACCGCCTGTATTTGCTGTTCGGCATCCTTCCGATACAGTTCTTCAATCTGACGGACAATCTTCACGAATCGGCTGGCGATAGACCGGTTCTGCTCCTCAATCCA
>CALUOO010000023.1 GCA_944322345.1 uncultured Bacteroides sp.
CTGTGCCCCCTTTTTACTAACGATGCAGATTATTTTCGCTTCTGTATCATATAGGCGCGTAGTTGCGGATTTGAGGTTTATTAGTTCTGTTAGCTTTGCATTTGAAATAGAAAATGTTTATATCTTTCATAAATGAAACAAGAATAATAGGCTTTTATTATTGAATGCATTGAGCGCAATATATCTTTCAATGTCGTGAAAAAAGTATAAATATCTGTTTATTTGGATAAACAAAAGGGATTCTTGTTCGTTTACATTTTGGTATCAATCTGAATTTTGTAAATTTGGCGGTATCTGATGAAGTATATCACTATGTTGTAATAATATTAAAATCGGTTTGTATGGAAAATAAAATTCAAGAATTAGCCGATAAGATTTATCGCGAAGGTGTGGATAAAGCTAATGAGGAAGCACAAAAAATAATTGCAAAAGCTCAGGAAGAAGCAAAAGAAATTATTGCTAATGCTCATGAGGAAGCGGAATCGATAGTAGTTTCTTCTCGTAAATCTGCAGATGAATTGGCTGATAAAACGAAATCGGAATTAAGATTATTTGCGGGACAGGCTTTGAATGCTTTGAAGTCTGAAATAGCAAATGTTATAACAGATAAATTGGTTGCAACTTCTGTGAAGGAAGTAGTCCAAAATCAGGATTTTCTTAATTCGTTTATTCTTACATTAGCATCTAATTGGAATATAGATGAGCCTGTAATTATATCAACATCTAATGCTGATTCTCTTAGAGATTACTTTATCTCTCATGCGAAGTCTTTATTAGATAAGGGAATAACTATTCAGCAAGTCAATGGCATTAATACTTTATTTACAATTGCTCCATTAGATGGATCTTACAAAATAAATTTTGGAGAAGAAGAATTTGTAAATTATTTCAAAGCTTTTCTACGTCCTCAGTTGATAGAGCTACTATTTGAATGATGGGTTTTATGAATCGTAATTATTATTATATTGTAGCTAGTCTGCCTGAGCTTTCTTTAGAAGATGGTAGGCTGGATTACACGATAGATAATTTTAGGGCAGAGTATTATACGGAATTTTCGTTAAAAGACCGTAAGCTGATTGATTTGCTTTATCTGAGGATTGATAATATTAATGTCTTGAAATTGTTAAGGGACAAAGATGCTCAGATCACTAAGCAAGGAGTTTATTCTGTCGTAGAGCTCACGAATTATATTTCGGATTTGAAGGAAGGTAATACGATTGATGATAACTTATTTCCTCTTTATTTATCAAATTATATTACTAGTTATTCTAGCATGACTGATGATGTTTTGTTGCAGGAAAACTATTTGGCTACATTATATTATGAGTATGCAATGAACTGTGGTAATGCCTTTGTTTCTTCATGGTTTGAGTTTAATTTGAATATAAATAATATACTATCTGCTCTTATAGCTCGTAAGTATAAATGGAATGCAGCTTCTTATATTGTAGGTAATACTATGGTAAGTGAGGCTTTACGGACTTCTAATGCACGTGATTTCGGATTGTCTGCCGAAATAGACATTTTTGAGTCATTAAATAGAATCAGTGAAGTAGAAGATTTAGCAGAACGTGAAAAAAAGATAGATCTTATGAAATGGGAATGGATGGAAGATGCTTCTTTCTTTAACTATTTTACGATTGAACGTATTTTTGTGTTTCTGTTGAAATTAGAAATGATTGAACGCTGGATTGCTTTGGATAAAGAAAAAGGAAATGTATTGTTTAGGAAATTGATTGATTCGTTGAAAAACGAGGTTCAGATTCCGGCAGAGTTTAGATGAATAGTACATTGCTTCTTTTCAATCATTCCATTGTTTTGATATAATTATTTCAATGTTTTTTTATTTTCTTGTATGCAATATTGAAAAGGTAATTAGTTGTCTATTTAATAATTTGAATAATATATGGTAACAAAAGGAACTGTTAGTGGAGTTATAGCTAATATGGTGACTCTCGTTGTTGATGGTCCTGTATCCCAAAACGAGATATGTTATATTTCTGTAGGTGATGATAAATTGATGGCAGAAGTAATCAAGATTGTAGGTTCACAAGTATATGTTCAGGTTTTTGAAAGTACACGTGGATTGAAAGTCGGAGCAGAAGCTGAGTTTACAGGGCATATGCTTGAAGTTACTCTAGGTCCGGGCATGTTATCTAAAAATTATGATGGTCTTCAAAACGATCTTGACAAGATGGAAGGTGTATTCTTGAAAAGAGGACAATATACCTATCCTTTGGATAAAGATCGTTTGTGGCATTTTGTTCCAATGGTGAAAAGTGGTGATCAAGTTGTTTCTTCTGCATGGTTAGGTCAGGTAGAAGAGAATTTTCAACCTTTGAAAATCATGGCACCATTTACACTTCAAGGAGTGGCTAAAGTGAAGACGATTGTCCCCGAAGGTGACTATAAGGTAGAAGATGTTATTGCTGTTTTATTGAATGAAGAAGGGAATGAAATACCTGTGACTATGGTTCAGAAATGGCCAGTAAAACGTGCAATGACAAATTATAAGGAAAAAGTACGTCCTTTTAAGTTGTTGGAAACGGGGGTACGTGTTATTGATACATTAAATCCAATAGTGGAGGGAGGCACAGGCTTTATCCCCGGTCCTTTTGGTACAGGAAAAACGGTATTGCAACATGCCATATCAAAACAGGCAGAGGCCGATATTGTTATCATAGCTGCTTGTGGAGAACGTGCTAATGAAGTAGTCGAAATTTTTACAGAATTTCCTGAATTGGTTGACCCTCATACAGGACGAAAGTTGATGGAACGTACCATCATTGTTGCAAATACTTCCAATATGCCTGTAGCTGCTCGCGAGGCATCTGTTTATACAGCGATGACATTGGCTGAGTATTATCGTTCTATGGGACTGAGAGTGCTACTTATGGCTGATTCAACTTCTCGATGGGCACAAGCTTTGCGTGAGATGTCTAATCGTATGGAAGAATTACCTGGTCCAGATGCGTTTCCTATGGATATATCGGCTATTATTTCTAATTTCTATGGACGTGCTGGCTATGTAAAACTAAATAATGATTCGAATGGCTCAATAACATTTATAGGTACAGTATCTCCTGCTGGTGGTAACTTAAAGGAGCCAGTAACAGAAAACACCAAGAAGGTTGCTCGTTGTTTTTATGCACTTGAACAAGAGCGAGCTGATAAAAAAAGATATCCAGCTGTCAATCCTATAGATTCTTATTCTAAGTATATAGAATATCCTGAGTTTGAGGAGTATATTGAGAAACATATAGGCGGAGAATGGATAACCAAGGTGAATGAAATTAAAAACCGTTTGCAACGTGGTAAAGAAATTGCAGAGCAGATTAATATTCTTGGTGATGATGGAGTCCCTGTTGAATATCATGTTATTTTCTGGAAATCGGAATTGATTGACTTTGTGATTTTACAACAAGATGCTTTTGATGAAATAGATGCTGTAACACCTATGGAACGCCAGGAGGCTATTCTTAATATGATAATTGATATTTGCCGGACAGAATTTAGATTTGATAATTTTAATGAGGTAATTGATTACTTTAAAAAAATGATTAATATCTGTAAGCAGATGAATTATTCGAGATATATGTCTGAACAATATGAAGAATTCAATCGGCAGTTGAAAGATTTGATTGCTGAAAGAGCTCTTGATAAATAGAAATAATATTTATTGTTTGTGATAATTTTTAATTAGAAAAATATGGCAGCAAAGGCTTTTCAGAAGATATATACAAAGATTACTCAAATTACTAAAGCAACTTGTTCTTTAAAGGCAACTGGAGTAGGCTATGATGAGCTGGCTACAGTAGATGGAAAATTAGCACAAGTTGTGAAGATTTCAGGTGATGATGTTACTTTACAGGTCTTTGAAGGGACAGAGGGAATCCCGACAAATGCTGAGGTTATATTTTTAGGCAAGGCTCCGACTTTGAAAGTGAGTGAGCAATTAGCCGGACGTTTTTTTAATGCTTTTGGAGAACCAATAGATGGAGGACCTGACATTGAAGGACAGGAGGTAGAAATTGGAGGCCCTTCTGTAAATCCTGTACGTCGTAAGCAACCTTCAGAGTTGATCGCAACGGGAATTGCTGGAATCGATTTGAATAATACACTGGTGTCTGGGCAGAAGATTCCATTTTTTGCAGATCCCGATCAACCGTTCAATCAGGTAATGGCAAATGTCGCATTACGTGCTGAAACAGATAAGATCATTCTTGGTGGAATGGGAATGACTAACGACGATTATTTGTATTTTAAAAATGTATTTTCTAATGCAGGAGCTCTTGATCGTATTGTTAGTTTTATGAATACAACGGAAAATCCTCCAGTAGAGCGTTTACTGATACCAGACATGGCTTTAACGGCAGCTGAATATTTTGCTGTGGAAAAAAATGAAAAAGTATTGGTACTACTGACTGATATGACCAGCTATGCTGATGCTTTAGCGATTGTCTCTAATCGTATGGATCAAATCCCATCTAAGGACTCTATGCCCGGTTCGCTTTATTCAGATTTGGCTAAAATATATGAAAAAGCAGTACAATTCCCTTCTGGAGGCTCTATCACTATCATTGCTGTGACTACATTGTCTGGTGGAGACATTACTCATGCTGTGCCAGATAATACTGGATATATTACAGAAGGACAATTGTTCTTAAGACGTGATAGTGATATAGGCAAAGTGATCGTTGATCCATTCCGCTCATTGTCACGATTGAAGCAATTAGTGACAGGAAAGAAAACTAGAAAAGATCACCCTCAGGTTATGAATGCTGCTGTACGTTTATATGCAGATGCGGCCAATGCTAAAACTAAGATGGAAAATGGTTTTGATTTGACCAACTATGATGAACGTACTTTGGCGTTTGCAAAAGATTATTCCAATCAATTATTGGCCATTGATGTTAATCTTGACACAACAGAAATGCTTGATGTTGCTTGGAGTCTTTTTGGCAAGTATTTCCGACCAGAAGAGGTTAATATTAAAAAAGAGTTGGTAGATTTATATTGGCCTAAAAACTGATAATATTTAAACAGTCATTTAAATTATTTGTAATAACGTGGCTATAAAATTTCAATATAATAAAACTTCTCTTCAGCAACTTGAGAAACAACTGAAAGTGAGAGTACGAACACTTCCTATTATTAAAAATAAAGAAAGTGCTTTGCGTATAGAAGTGAAACGTTGTAAGACTGAAGCGGTAGAATTGGAAAAAACGCTTGAAAGTCAGATTCAGACTTATGAAGCCATGTTTGCTCTTTGGAATGAGTTTGACTCGTCATTAATAAAGATTAGTGATGTGCATCTTGGAATAAAAAAAATAGCAGGAGTAAGAGTTCCTTTACTTGAAAATATAGATTTTGAGATAAAACAATATAGCTTGTTTAATACACCTAAATGGTATGCAGATGGAATATATTTATTAAAAGGACTCACTCATACTGCTATAGAACGTGAATTTGTACTAGCGAAATTGAATCTGCTGGAACATGCAAGAAAAAAAACAACGCAGAAAGTAAATCTGTTTGAAAAGGTACAAATTCCAGGATACCAAGATGCCTTGCGGAAGATTAAACGCTTTATGGAAGATGAAGAAAATTTGTCAAAATCTTCACAAAAGATTATGAAATCGCATCAGGAACGAAGAAAGGAGGTAGATGCATGATTGCCAAAATGAAAAAAATCATGTTTCTTGTTTATTACAAAGAATATGAAGCATTTTTGAATCAACTGAGGAATATTGGTGTAGTACACATTGTAGAAAAGCAACAGGGGGGTGTAGATGATAAAGATTTGCAGGAAAATATGCGCCTCATTAGTCGTCTTGTTTCTGCGATAAAATTGCTTCGCCAACAGAAAAAAGAGAAAAATGATATTCCTATTTCGAAAGAAATATCTGCTTTAAATGGTTTGCAGATATTGGATGTGTTGGATGATTTACAAGTAGAACATAATCTGTTGCTTCAACAATTGCAGAATTATAGTAAAGAAAAAGAAAAGCTTCAGGTATGGGGTGATTTTGATCCTACTACTCTTCAACGGCTGGAAAGGAATGGATATGTAATAAATTTCTATGTTTGCTCTGAGTCTGACTATAAAAAAGAATGGGAGGTAGACTATAATACAATAGTGATAAATCATATTTCTTCTAAAGTATTTTTTGTCTCAGTAACAAAATCGGAACAAGAAATAAATATAGATGCGGAGTATGTTAAATTGCCGGCTTATTCTTTATCACATTTAGAAGCAGAGTATGAATCAACGGAACGATGTATAAAAGACAATGAAAGGAAAATGCAAGAGCTTTCAGGCACTTCAATACCTTTACTGGAGGAAACTTTACAAGAGGTTCGAAGTCATATGGAATTTTCTAAAGTTGTCTTGAGTGCAGAACATCTGGTGGATGATAAGTTAATGATGTTAGAAGGATGGGTACCAGCTTCGTGTGTTAGACAGGTTGAGACTTATTTGAAAGACATACAAGTTTATTATGAAATCTCAGATCCTGTTCCAGGCGATGATGTTCCTATACAACTAAAAAATAAGGGGTTCTTTGCATGGTTTGAGCCTATTTGCCGTCTATATATGCTCCCGAAATATAATGAACTGGATTTGACTCCATTCTTTGGCCCATTTTTTATGGTATTTTTTGGATTATGTTTAGGAGATTCTGGCTACGGTTTGTTTTTATTTTTAGTTGTTACGGGATATCGCCTGATGACTAAAAAAATTAGCGATACATTAAGACCTGTTCTTTCACTTGTACAGGTTTTGTCAGTTTCTACATTTTTTTGCGGTTTGTTGACTGGAACTTTTTTCGGAGCAAATATTTATGATTTGGATTGGCCTTTTTTACAGCAGTTAAAAAATACTGTTTTTATGGATAATAATGATATGTTTCAATTATCATTAATATTAGGAGCTATTCAAATAATATTTGGAATGATGCTAAAGGCTGTTAATCAGACTATCCAGTTTGGATTTAAGTATTCGATTGCAACAATTGGGTGGATTATGTTGCTTGTTTCTACTGCTTTTTCGGCTTTATTACCAGATATAATGATGATGGGTGGTACTTTACATCTGGTTATATTGTCAGTTAGTGGCATAATGATCTTTTTGTTTAATAGTCCGGGAAAGAATATTCTTATGAATATTGGTTTGGGATTATGGGATTCGTATAATATGGCAACGGGATTGCTTGGAGATGTATTGTCTTATGTACGTTTGTTTGCATTGGGACTTTCTGGAGGCATTTTGGCTGGAGTGTTTAATAGTTTAGCTGTTGGAATGAGTCCAGATAATGTGATTGCAGGTCCTATTGTTATGGTATTGATTTTTGTAATAGGACATGCAATTAATATGTTTATGAATATACTTGGAGCTATGGTTCATCCGATGCGTTTGACATTTGTAGAATTCTTTAAGAATTCCGGATATGAAGGTGGAGGTAAAGAGTATAAACCCTTTCAGAATTAAAAAAGTAACAGAAGAGTGAATTATGAATTAAAATTAAATAATTAAATAGAATAAAGTTATGGAAATGAATTTATTTATTGCCTACATTGGCATTGCTGTAATGGTTGGTTTGTCTGGTATTGGTAGTGCTTATGGAGTAACTATAGCCGGTAATGCTGCTATTGGTGCATTGAAGAAAAATGACAGTGCATTCGGTAACTTCTTGGTGCTAACAGCTCTTCCGGGTACACAAGGACTTTATGGATTTGCCGGTTATTTTATGTTTCAGACGATTTTTGGTATTTTGACTCCAGAAATTACACCTATTCAGTCTGCAGCAGTTCTAGGAGCAGGTATTGCATTGGGAATAGTTGCCTTGTTTTCCGCTATACGTCAAGGGCAGGTTTGCGCTAATGGTATTGCAGCGATTGGCCAAGGACATAATGTATTTAGTAATACTTTGATATTAGCTGTATTCCCTGAACTTTATGCAATTGTAGCATTAGCTGCAACTTTCTTAATTGGAAGTGCGCTTGTTTGATCCTTTTAGCATTTATGATTATAGTATGACAGGTTGCTCTTAAATGGGTAACCTGTTTTTTATTGATTGAAATATTATTATGTTCAGGTATTTGCTGTCTAAAAAATGTAATAGCATCATTATATTTTTCTAAAAGAATAGCTCTCTTTTTACTATTTTATATAGGAAGTATGCTTTTTCTTCAAAGAAGATTATGTACTTTTGCACTCACATACAAAAGATTAGTAATATTATGGTGAAAAATTTATTAGTCCCCGATTATATTTTTGAATCAAGTTGGGAGGTATGTAATAAAGTTGGAGGAATATATACGGTCTTGTCAACGAGAGCAAATACATTGCAAGAACAATTTCATGATAGAATATATTTTATTGGCCCTGATATTTGGAGAGGAAAAGATAATCCTTTATTTGAAGAGCTAGATAATCTTTGTGCTGATTGGAGAGAATATGCATGTAATAAGGAGCAACTTTTGGTACGTATAGGCCGTTGGCGTGTACCCGGTAACCCCATTGTTATATTAGTAGATTTTCAATCTTTTTTTAAGGATAAAAATATAATATATACAGAAATGTGGAATCGCTTTCAAGTCGATTCGCTACATGCTTATGGGGATTATGATGAAGCTTCAATGTTTTCATATGCTGCAGGAAAGGTGGTTGAGAGCTTTTATCATTATAATTTAACAGATTCAGATAAAGTTGTATATCAGGCACATGAATGGATGACAGGGATGGGGGCACTTTATATCCGAGATAATGTGCCTGAAATTGCTACGATTTTTACTACTCATGCTACTTCTATAGGGCGCTCAATTGCGGGAAATAATAAGCCTTTATATGACTATTTGTTCGCTTATAATGGTGATCAGATGGCACAGGAATTGAATATCCAATCCAAGCATTCTATAGAAAAACAGACTGCTCATTATGTGGATTGTTTCACAACGGTTAGTGAAATTACTAATAATGAGTGTAAAGAGTTATTAGATAAGCAGGCTGATGTTATTCTTATGAATGGTTTTGAAGATGATTTTGTGCCTAAGGGCATGACATTTGAAGGAAAACGCAAACGAGCGCGTGCAGCTTTGCTAAATGTTGCTAATAAATTGTTAGGTATTAATTTAGATGATGACACATTAATAATTGGAACAAGTGGACGGTATGAGTTTAAGAATAAAGGAATTGATGTATTCTTAGAATCTTTAAAACGATTGAATCATGCTACGGATTTACATAAGCAAATTTTAGCATTTGTGTGTGTACCTGCTTGGGTAGGGGAACCTCGTAAAGATTTGCAGATGCGCTTAAAAAGCCGTGATAAGTATGATTCTCCGCTTGATAAACCTTTCGTCACTCATTGGTTACATAATATGGAGCATGACCAAGTATTGAATATGTTGAAATACTTAGGCATGAATAACCTTCCAGAGGATAAAGTCAAAGTTGTTTTTGTTCCGTGTTATTTAGATGGGAAAGATGGAATATTGAATAAAAACTATTATGACTTATTGCTCGGACAGGATCTAAGTGTCTATGCGTCTTATTATGAGCCATGGGGATACACCCCATTAGAAAGTGTTGCCTTTAGTGTTCCTACTATAACTACTGATTTGGCAGGTTTTGGATTATGGGTGAATAGTTTAAAGCACCAACATGGAATAGAAGATGGGGTAGAGGTTTTACATCGTTCAGATTATAACTATTCTGAGGTCGCAGATGGTATAAAGAATACAGTTATTCTTTTCTCTAATGAAACAGATAAAAAGATTTCAGATATTCGTAAACGCGCTTCTGCTGTAGCAGAACAAGCATTATGGAAGCATTTTATCCAGTATTATTATGAGGCATATGATATAGCTTTACGCCATGCGATAAAACGACAGTTAACAACTAATTAAGATAGTTCATTTATTAATTATAAATTAAGAATATTATGAGGATTCGAGTAAGTAATGTGAATACTCCTAATTGGAAAGAGGTTGCGGTTAAATCTCATATTCCGGTGGAATTAGAACACCTTGCAGAGATTTCACGCAATATTTGGTGGTCGTGGAATTTCGAAGCGACAGAACTATTCAGAGATCTGGATCCTGAATTATGGAAAGAATCTGGACAAAATCCGGTACTTTTACTAGAGCGTATGAGTTATGAAAAACTGGAAGCTTTGGCAAAAGATAAGGTCATTCTTCGCAGGATGAACGAGGTTTATACGAAGTTTAAAGATTATATGAATGTTAAGCCAGATAATAAACGTCCTTCTGTGGCTTACTTCAGTATGGAATATGGTTTGAATCATGTATTGAAAATATACTCAGGTGGTTTAGGTGTTCTTGCAGGTGATTATTTGAAGGAGGCATCTGATAGTAATGTAGATTTGTGTGCGGTAGGTTTTCTTTACCGATATGGTTATTTTACACAAACATTATCGATGGATGGGCAACAAATAGCCAATTATGAGGCACAAAACTTTGGACAACTCCCGATTGAGTGTGTATTAAATGCAGAAGGTAAACCTTTGATTGTAGATGTTCCATATCTGGATTATTATGTACATGCAAGTGTATGGAGGGTAAATGTTGGCCGTGTATCGTTGTATTTACTTGATACAGATAATGGGTTGAATAGTGAATTTGACCGTTCCATTACACATCAGTTGTATGGTGGCGATTGGGAAAATCGTCTGAAACAGGAAATACTTTTGGGGATTGGTGGCATTTTGACTCTTAAAGCATTGGGAATTAAAAAAGATATATATCATTGTAATGAAGGGCATGCTGCATTAATTAATGTTCAACGTATTTGTGATTATGTAGCTACGGGACTAAGTTATGATCAGGCTATTGAACTAGTTCGTGCATCCTCTCTTTATACAGTTCATACACCAGTTCCTGCAGGACATGATTATTTTGATGAAGGCTTGTTTGGAAAATATATGGGTGGCTATCCTGAAAAAATGGGAATTAGCTGGGATGATTTGATGGATCTTGGACGTAATAATCCTGGAGATAAAGGTGAGCGCTTCTGTATGTCAGTTTTTGCATGTAACACCTCTCAAGAGGTAAATGGAGTAAGTTGGTTACATGGTAAAGTCTCCCAAGAAATGTTTTCTTCAATCTGGAAAGGATATTTCCCTGAGGAAAATCATGTTGGTTATGTAACCAATGGAGTTCATTTCCCAACATGGTGTGCTACTGAATGGAAGCAATTATACTTTAAATATTTCAATGAGAATTTTTGGTTTGACCAGTCTAATCCAAAAATCTGGGAAGCTATTTATAATGTTCCAGATGAGGAAATTTGGAAAACTCGTCTAACAATGAAAAATAAGTTAGTAGATTTTATTCGTAAATCTTTTAGGGATACATGGTTAAAGAATCAGGGAGATCCTTCGCGTATCGTTTCATTGATGGACAAGATTAATCCTAATGCATTGTTGATTGGTTTTGGACGCCGTTTCGCCACCTATAAACGTGCACATCTATTATTTACTGATTTGGATCGTCTTTCCAAGATTGTAAATAATCCAGATTATCCGGTACAATTCTTATTTACAGGAAAAGCTCATCCGCATGATGGAGCTGGACAAGGGCTGATTAAACGTATTATTGAGATATCTCGTCGTCCGGAATTTTTAGGAAAAATAATATTCCTTGAAAACTATGATATGCATTTGGCACATCGCCTAGTTTCAGGTGTTGATATTTGGTTGAATACTCCAACTCGTCCGTTGGAGGCCTCAGGTACATCAGGCGAAAAGGCTTTGATGAATGGTGTGGTGAACTTTTCTGTATTAGATGGTTGGTGGTTAGAAGGATATCGAGAAGGTGCAGGATGGGCATTAACTGAAAAACGAACCTATGAAAATCAAGAATATCAAGATCAATTAGATGCTGCAACAATCTATAGTATTCTTGAAACAGAAATTTTGCCGTTGTATTATGCTCGTAATAAAAAAGGATATTCTGAAGGTTGGATAAAGGTAATTAAAAATTCAATAGCTCAGATTGCGCCTCATTATACAATGAAACGTCAATTGGATGATTATTATCGTAAATTCTATTGTAAACAGGCTGAACGTTTCCATCTTTTAGCTGCCGATAATAATGCAAAGGCAAAAGAACTTGCAGCTTGGAAAGAAGAGGTCGTTTCTAAGTGGGATTCTATTGAAGTTGTTTCATGTGATAAGGCCGAAGAATTGAAAAATGGAACAGTAGAAAATGGTAAGGAATATACTATTACTTATGTGATTGATGAAAAAGGATTGGATGACGCTGTTGGACTGGAATTAGTTGCTATTTATTCAGCAGCTGATGGAAAGCAACATGTGTATTCTGTACAGCCTTTTGAAGTAGTTAGGAGAGAGGGTAACTTATTTACTTTCCAAGCAACGTGTAGTTTATCAAATGCAGGTAGTTTTAAATTATCTTATCGTATGTTCCCAAAACATCCATTGCTTCCTCATCGTCAAGACTTTTGTTATGTGCGTTGGTTTATTTAAATTAATGTAGAAGAATAATAGTTGTCTTTCAGTAGTATATTTAGCGAGATATTGTTCAAGCAATATCTCGCTGATTTTTTATCTAGGTGTAATTCTTGTTATATATTCACAATGAGTATCCATATTAAAATAATTACTATTTGTGATTATTGGTTAATTTGCAAACCTTTGATAAATTGTCTGCTTACAGGACAATTAACTTTCTTCTCTATTTTTAACTGTTTCTGATTTATAATGTTAACGTCTTCTTGAGGAGGATATGTCCCTTCTAATACATCAATGGCTGTTCTTAATAATGTTTCATTAGGATCACCAAATGATAAGAAATTGGAATAATCAGTAGAAACACTAACTGAGTATGTAGGTTGGAAGCTACTGTATGTAATATATTCAGAATTATACACAATACATACTGCAGGATTTACAGCCCATAAATGTTCTTCATTAACAAATTTTTCTGTTGCTACATTTTGTCCTTTTGTATTGCTACCTATTGCAATAATATTAGGTATTTTCCCGTTTAGATTATTTATTAACATTTCTGATGCACCAGCTGTTTCTCCACTGATTAAGATGATAAGAGTATTTAGATTTAAGTTCTTTCCTTGTTTAAGTAATTGCGAGTCGAATGTTAAAGAGGTATTCTTATTTTTATTTTTATCATTATATTCTAAATATGACATGGGTTGATCTAAATAATAAGAAGAGGTGAGGATTGTACTCAATAATTGAACACACTCTAATGATCCTCCTCCATTATAGCGAAGGTCTAAAATGACTTTATTTATATTTTGTTCTGCAATTTGAGCTGACCAATCTCGCAGTTGGTTATTGTATTTTTCAGAATCGTCATTGTTACCTGAAGTAAAACTATTGTACATAAGGTAACTTACTTTTTCTTGAGTACTCAGCTCTATGATACTAGAGCTATGTAGAGGAACATCTTCTACTATTTGTGCGATTCCCATTTCTATTATTTCACCATTAGGCACAACTTTGTAAATGGTGTCTTCTTCCTCTTCTTCTGGAATAACTTCTTTCCAAATTCCCATTGATAATTTTCTTGCTTGAGAGCCTTGCAATAACTGCTCTTCATATTTTTTACTTATATAAAATGTATCTACTTTCATTATCCAATCACCTCGTTTTAACCCTGCTTGATCTGCAGGAGAATTAGGGATGACATAAGTGATTAAGGCATTGTAAGCTGTATCAATATCTTGACTTCGAATTAACGAATAATCAAATCCATAAGTAGGCAATGGCATGCTCATTACAGAATCAACGAAAGAGTAATTATCGTTACTAGCTTTTACCTTAGATAAGAAAGTTGCTGGATCTAAAAATAAATTCAAATCATTATAAGAAGGCATACTACTATACCACAAATAGTTTTGTTGCATAATATCATATATCCAAGTATCTAATTCTGTCATAGGGGCATATTCAGACCATCGATCTACCCCGCAAGAAATAATACCATTGATCAAAGAAATAAGTAAGATAGGAATTATGATTATTTTTCTAATACGTATCATAGTGAAAGAACTTTTATCGTTACAAAAGTAGAAAATAGTTTGTTTATTTATAATATTTTACTTTCTAAATACTTATCAATTTATTTGTAAGTTATGTATTTATAATTGGGGTAGTGTAACTTTAAAGTATGGACTTGGAATATGCTCTCTATAAATTATATTTATCATTTGTTTTACAATATCAGGATATTGTAATGCTATATTTTTATCTTCATGAAGATCGGTAGATAGATTATATAATTGTGGAATTCCCTTTTTTACTACTAATTTCCAGTTATCCATACGAACAGCTATCTGATTGGTTTCTTCAAATTCCCAATATAAGAACTTATGTTTCTTGTGCTGTTTTTTCCCTAACAATGTTGAAGCAAATGATATCCCATCAAAATAGTCTATAGATTTATTTTTATTTGAATATTTTCGTTGATAATCCTTGATACCTATTAATTCGCAAAAGGTAGGCATCAAGTCATAAAAAGCACAAACATGTTCATTAATTGTACCTGCAGGAACGTGTCCTGGCCAACGTGCAATAAATGGAATACGAATCCCTCCTTCATGACATTGTCTTTTTAAACCACGTAATTTACCATCTCTTCCAAAGAATGTAGGATCAGCTCCTCCTTCTTCATGAGGTCCATTGTCACTCGAAAAAATAACCAATGTATTGTTATCTAATTTTTTTTCTTTTAGTTTTGCTAATATTTCTCCGACATATGTATCTAAACGGGTTATCATTCCTGCAAATTGAGCATGTACGTTAGTGATTGCGTTATATCTTGATCCCTCACTTCCTTGGAAATTCTTATCAGATTTGAAGATGCTTTTATATTTATCTACTATGGAGTCGTTGGGCTGTACAAGTTCGGCATGTGGTAATGTGTAAGTAAATATACCAAAAAAAGGTTGTTTTTCATTCTGTTTATCTAACCATTCCATTGCTTTCTGATGAATGATATCGGCTGAATATTGAGGTCGTTTATAATA
Source organism: uncultured Bacteroides sp. (assembly GCA_944322345.1). Classification (GTDB taxonomy): domain Bacteria; phylum Bacteroidota; class Bacteroidia; order Bacteroidales; family Bacteroidaceae; genus Bacteroides. The sequence goes on from CALUOO010000023.1 coordinate 15,035, forward strand.
ATCAATTCCATACATAGGATATTGAATGTTTTCTTCCATTATTATACGGGTAATGGCTGTATCTCCTAATGATTTACTATAACGGTTAAGAAAGTTAGGATAGTAAAGATGAGCCTGAAACTGACAGATATATCCGAAATATTCATCAATACCTCTTTTATTTGGTGTTGAGCATGATCCTTCATATCCTCCAGCCCATTTCCCAAACATACCAGTTGTATAACCGTTATCTTTCATAATCTCTGGTAAAATGATATGTTCAGGGTCGTATGGATGCTGCCCAACAATAGAATATTCTTCATTGTTACCATATGTTATAGTAGGGACATTTTTCCAGTATTCTCTATTTCCTCTCACTTCACAATGACCCGTATGCTGTCCTGTCATAAAAGTGGCTCTTGAGGGTGCACTGACTGGACTTCCTGCATATGCTTGAGTAAACCTCATGCCTTCAGCTGCCATTGTATCTAAGTTGGGAGTCTGAATAAAAGGTTGACCATAACATCCCAGATCTCCATATCCCATGTCATCACAAAGGATAAAAATGATATTTGGCGATGAATGTTTATTTTCTCCATAAGCTGACATTATCGTAGAAAATAATGTGCAACTTGTAAAGGCAAAGGCTTTGTAATTCATTGTTGGATATTTGAAAAAATAATAAATACAAAAGTACTATTTTTGATTGATACTAGAATATAAAATAGTACTTTGATTTTGCTATATTTGCTTATATACAATCTGATTATTGTTATTTTTTGATTTAAATAGTAGATTTTAGATATTCATTCTACATTTGTATACCTTAAGTTTATAGTACACAACTTATTTTTGCATATTAGATTATGTCATTTTAAAAAAGAAATATCATGGAAAGAGTAAATCCAAATTTTTGCTATTCGTTAGTAAGTCTTGTGACTGTTACTTCTTTAGTATCTTGTGGTAACCAGCAGAAGAAATCTCAAACATCTCCTTTAAATATCGTTTATATAATGACAGACGATCATACTGCGCAGATGATGAGTTGTTATGACTCTCGGTATATAGAAACTCCAAATCTTGATCGTTTAGCAACGGAAGGAGTTCGATTTACGCAGAGTTTTGTTGCTAATTCTTTGAGTGGTCCAAGTCGTGCGTGTATGTTGACTGGCAAACATAGCTGTGCAAATAAATTCTACGATAATACGACTTGTGTATTTGATAGTTCACAACAGACTTTTCCGAAACTTCTGCAAAAGGTTGGATATCAAACTGCAATTGTGGGCAAATGGCATTTGGAGAGTTTGCCGTCTGGTTTCGATTATTGGGAGGTCGTACCTGGGCAAGGAGATTATTATAATCCTGATTTTATTACACAAAATAATGATACTATCCAGAAACACGGATATATAACCAACATTATTACGGATGATGCGATTGATTGGATGGAGAATAAGCGTGATCCCAATAAACCTTTTTGTTTGATGATTCATCATAAAGCGATTCATCGTAACTGGTTGGCTGATACATGCAATTTGTCATATTATGAAGATAAATCTTTCCCTTTACCAAAAAATTTCTTTGATGATTATGATGGTCGTTTGGCTGCTGCTGCTCAAGAAATGAGTATTGTCAAAGATATGGATATGATATATGATCTTAAAATGCTTCAGCCTGATAAAAATACTCGTTTGAAAGCGTTGTACGAAAAACAATTGGCACGGATGGATAGTGCTCAAAGGAAAGCGTGGGATGATTTTTATACTCCTGTTATAAATGATTTCTATAAGAGAAATTTACAGGGGGAGGAATTAGCTAATTGGAAATTTCAGCGTTATATGCGGGATTATATGAAAACGGTCAAATCATTGGATGATAATGTTGGAAGAATTCTTGATTATCTGAAAGAAAAAGGGTTACTTGATAACACGTTGATTGTATATACATCAGATCAAGGTTTTTATATGGGAGAGCATGGTTGGTTTGATAAGCGATTCATGTATGAAGAATCTATGCGTACTCCGCTTGTTATGCGTTTGCCTAAGGGATTTGCACGGAGAGGGGATATTTCTGAATTGGTTCAGAATATAGACTATGCTCCGACGTTTTTGGAATTGGCAGGAGCAGAAATTCCTTCTGATATACAGGGTGTATCTTTAGTACCATTATTAAAAGGAGAGTCTCCTAAAAATTGGCGGAAAGCTTTATATTATCATTTTTATGAGTACCCTGCAGAACATATGGTAAAACGTCACTATGGAATACGAACGGAGCGTTATAAGCTGATTCATTTTTATAATGATATTGATTGTTGGGAACTTTATGATTTGCAAGCAGATCCTATGGAAATGTGTAACTTATACGGACAAAAAGAATATGAGGTTATTGTAAAGGATTTGAAAAAACAATTATTAGAACTTCAAGAACAATATAACGACCCAGTTCGTCTCTCTCTATCTCGTGATAGAGAATAAATGTGATTTTAACCCCCAATAAATAAAATAGATTATGATAAACCGACTATCTATTACATCCTTTTTGATCTTGCTATTGCTTTCGATAAACGGAAAGGCACAAGAAAAAGAAGAATATTATGTGAAACATCTCGAGTTTCCTTTCCAAGCTACTTTAGAGGAAAAAGTAAAAATGGCTGCAAAGTTAGTTCCTACTCCTCAACAATATGCTTGGCAGCAGATGGAACTGACGGCATTTCTTCATTTTGGAATAAATACTTTTACTAATCGTGAATGGGGAGATGGTAATGAAGATCCAAGTCTTTTCTATCCATCAGAGTTAGATGCAGAACAATGGATACGTAATCTTAAAGAGGTAGGATTTAAGATGGTAATTCTGACAGCAAAACATCATGATGGATTCTGTTTATGGCCAACTGCTACAACTAAGCACTCTGTAGCCTCTTCTCCTTGGAAAAATGGGAAGGGAGATGTGGTAAAAGAACTTCGTGAAGCTTGCCGTAAGTATGATATGAAATTTGGAGTATATCTTTCTCCATGGGATAGAAATGCAGATTGTTATGGAGATTCACCACGATATAATCAATTTTTTATCAATCAATTGACAGAACTATTGACAAACTATGGGGAGATCCATGAAGTTTGGTTTGATGGAGCAAATGGCGAAGGACCGAACGGAAAAAAGCAGGTTTATGATTGGAACGCATTCTATAAGACTATCCAGCGCTTACAGCCTAAAGCTGTGATGGCTATTATGGGAGATGATGTCCGTTGGGTAGGGAATGAAAAAGGATTAGGGCGTGAAACGGAATGGAGTACAACAGTACTGACACCGGGCATTTATGAACGATCAACCCAGAATAACAGCCGTTTGAATATTTCCAATCTGTCAGAAGATTTGGGAAGTCGTGCAATGTTGGAACAGGCTACAGAAGCTTTCTGGTATCCTTCCGAAGTGGATGTATCCATTCGTCCGGGATGGTTCTATCATAAAAACGAAGATAGTAAGGTTAAATCATTAAAACAGTTGGTTGATATTTATTTTCAATCGGTTGGATATAACTCAGTACTCTTGCTGAACATTCCTCCTGACACAAGAGGACTGATTCATGAAACAGATATACAGCGCTTAAAAGAATTTGCAGAATATCGCAAGCAGACTTTTGCGGATAATAAAATAAGGAAAGGAAACAGATATTGGAATGCTTCCCCGGGAGATGAGTTGACATATCGGCTTAAGAAAAATGCAGAATTTAATGTCGTAATGTTACAGGAGGATATAACAAAAGGCCAGAGGGTGGAGAAATTTACATTGGAGGCGTTGACAGATAAGGGGTGGACTGAAATAGCCCAAGGTACCACTGTCGGATATAAGCGTTTGCTGCGTTTTCCAACTGTAAAAGCAACTCGTTTACGGGTAAGGATTGACGAGTGCCGTTTATCTGCTCATATTAAACAGGTTGCAGCTTATTATGCTCCTCCATTGCAAGAGGAGAGAACGTTGGAAAGTTGGAATACGCTGCCCCGTTCCGAATGGAAGGTGCTTTCTGATACTCCGCTGGTGATTGATTTGGGCAAGAATGTAACAGTCAGCTCATTTACATATGCTCCTTATAAGGCTGAGCCGAAACCATCTATTGCATATCGGTATACACTTTATACCAGCACCGATGGCAAGACATGGAAGAAGATTGTGGAAGATGGTGAGTTCAGTAATATAATGAATAATCCGATACCACAGACTGTTACTTTTGAAGAAATAGTCAGAATGCGTTTCATTAAGATGGAAGCTACTACAATGGAAGGAGATAATGCCAAGATAGATATGAAAGAGATTGGGGTTACAGTAATTACGGATTAAGAGTTGTATGTGATGGAAAGAAATTTATATAAAATATTGTCTGTAGTTTTGACTTCTTGCTCGTTGTCTCAGGTTTGGGCAAAAGACAAAGAATGCTTTCGTCCGAATGTTGTCTTTATCTATGCCGATGATATTGGTTATGGAGATTTGAGTTGCAACGGAGCAAAGACGATCCATACTCCTAATATCGAGAGACTCGCTTCGATGGGGATACGTTTTACCAACGCACACAGCGCAGCTGCGACAAGTACTCCTTCACGCTATGCAATGCTGACGGGAGAATATGCTTGGCGAAAAGCCGGAACGGGCATTGCTGCCGGAGATGCAGCTTCGATTATCCGTCCTGACCGGTATACGATGGCAGACCTGTTCAAGGATGCCGGATATACGACCGGAGTAGTGGGGAAGTGGCATTTAGGACTGGGCGATAAAACCGGCAAACAGGACTGGAATCAGCTTTTGGAGCCGGGAACTGATGATATCGGTTTTGATTATTCTTTTATTATGGCTGCTACGGGCGACCGTGTGCCATGTGTATTTGTCGAGAATGACAAGGTTGTCAATCTTGATCCGTCAGATCCGATACAGGTCAGCTATACCCGGAATTTTCCCGGTGAGCCGACGGGGAAAGATAATCCGGAACTGTTGGTGATGCATCCTTCGCACGGACACGATCAGAGTATTGTGAACGGAATTTCCCGTATCGGGTACATGAAAGGCGGGAGAGCAGCTCTTTGGAAGGATGATAAAATTGCGGAAACTCTGACTGATAAGGCTGTTGAATTTATCGAAGCACATCGGGATACTACCTTTTTCCTTTATTTTGCAACGCAGGATGCACATGTGCCGAGAGTTCCCGACAAACGTTTTGCCGGTAAAAGTGGAATGGGAGCGCGAGGTGATTGTCTGTTGGAATTTGACTGGTCGGTAGGTGAGATATTGAAGACTCTGGAACGTTTGGGATTGGACGAGAATACGCTGATTGTTCTTTCCAGCGACAATGGACCGGTAGTTGACGACGGATATAAGGATCAGGCTGTTGAGCTGTTGGGTGACCATAAACCCGGTGGTATTTATCGCGGAGGGAAATACAGCTCGTTCGAGGCAGGTACGCGGGTACCGTGCATTTGGAGCTGGAAGAACGTGATACGTCCCGGGACGGTTTCCGATGCCTTGCTGTGCCAGATTGACTGGTTTGCCACATTTGCCGAAATGCTAGGGCTTAGTCTCCCGGAAGGGGCTGCGCCCGACAGTCAGCCTATGCTGAAAGCATGGGTAGGGAAGCAGAAGAAAGGGCGGCAATGGCTGGTGCTCCAGAATGCACAGAATAACCTTTCACTGACGGACGGACAATGGAAATATCTGGCTCCCGGCAAAGGAGCAGCGTATAACAGGCTGGTCAATATTGAACTGGGCAATAGTATGGAGCCTCAGCTCTACGATTTGAAGGCTGATCCGGGCGAGAAGCATAATGTGGCAAAAGAGTATCCGCGGCGCGTACGGAAGCTGGCTGAGCAGTTGGAAGAGATTGTGGATGGTCGCTACGGATTGCCTCTGTAGAAAGAAAACAGGATAACGGATGGCATTTATCCTCAATGGTTCCATCCGTTTGACAGCTGGTGATGTAACCGACCGGTTGGGCAGCTTTCCGAAGGTCTCTGGAGGCTTGCCCAACCGGTCGGGCTTTTCTACCGAGGGCTCCGGAGATTCGCTCAACCGGTCAGGCTGCTTTATATCGGGGTATGTAGGCGAAAACCTATATATGGGCACTCTTTATTTCTCTAAAATCAATTCAAAATCAGTATAGACAGGCAGATGGTCGCTGATTCCTCCCTGATATTTCATTCCTTTGTAGGTACGGAATGGCTCATAGCCTCCATATTGGTGGTCTTCGGTAAGAATAAATGGCAGACGGAGCACATTTGCCTTCTGCCCCTCTGTATAAAAGTTGGCTGCCCTGTCGAGCAGAGAGCCGGATACGATCAGATGGTCAAGCAGTCCCCACTCTCCTTTATATTTATAAGAGCCGAAGTCTCGCGACTGCGTCCTGCCTGCAAGAAGATGGTAAAGCTTTTGGGAAGCGACCACTTGTTGTCTGGAAGAAGAGTGCGGACCGTGTACCGGATGAGGAATCTCGTTTGCCTGCAGCACCATTCTGATAGATTTGTCAGAGGGGTAATCATTGAAATCGCCCATGATAATGAGTTTGGGATTACTCCGTTGCTGTAGCAGGCTGTCCGACAGTTGCCGGAGCAGGCTGGCTGCATGGAGACGATAGGGTTCAGACTCCTTGGCTCCTCTGCTTCGCGAAGGTAGATGGCAGATAAGCACATCGAGCGTATCTCCCGTGAGAATCAATCCGCTGACGTGCAGAATATCCCGGGTAGGGCGGGCATGCTTGAGTGGTGGTATGGAAATGGAAGAGTAGGAGAGTAGCCTGAAAACATCCCGCTGATACAACAGGGCAACATCCATTCCTCTGGTATCGGGAGACTGGGTGATGACATACCGGTATCCCAGCTCTTTCAATGGCGAATATCGGGTGAGGTCGTCCAGTACGGAGTTGTTCTCGACTTCGCAAAGTCCAATCAATGCAGGGGGAGTCCATTCTCCGGCGGCAACAATTACGCGGGCGATGTCGGTCAGTTTCTTTCTGTATTTCGAATAAGTCCAATGGCGGACGGAGGCTGGAAGAAATTCTTGGTCCTCTTTCAGTGTGTCGTGGCGGGTATCGAAAAGATTCTCCACATTCCATTCCATCACTCTGAAAGGAATGCGGTAAGTTTCTCCGGTTTGTCCACAAGCATGGCATACAACCCATATCGCGGACAGTAAAACAACAACAGCCCGCTTAACGGGGCTGTTGCCGGATGGCCTTATGTCATTCGTCTGTCTGTTATTTTTCAGGCACATTTGCCAGGATATCTAACAGATGTTTCCAGAATTTCTCGACTGAGGGAATCAGCATACGCTCGTCAGGAGAGTGTACACCGGTCAGAGTCGGTCCGAAGGAGATCATGTCCAATGTCGGATATTTGTCGAGGAACAGACCGCACTCAAGCCCTGCATGAATGGCTTTTACTTTGGCTTCTACTCCAAACAGACGTTTGTATGAGTCCATGGCTACTTGCAGAATAGCCGAATGTGGATTGGGCTTCCATCCCGGATATCCTTCCCCGTGGGTGACTGTAGCTCCTGCCAGTTGGAAGGCCGCACGGACAGTATTTGCCATATTATCCCGTGCGGAAAGGATGGAACTACGTTGGCTCGTTTCGATTCTGATCACCTGCCCGGGTTTCATTTTGACCGATGCCAGATTGGTCGAAGTTTCCACAAGTCCGGGAATATCCTGGCTCATGCTGTATACTCCATGATGCACTGCATAGAGTGCTCTTATCAGCCTTTCGGATGTATCTTGGTCGATGGCATGGCTGCGTGGAGATTCGGACTCAAGCACAAACTGAATATCAGGATCGGTCACTGCAAATTCATCTTCAATTTCAGTTGCAAAGATGTTCAGCTCAGTGCGGACCTCGTGTTTGGCGTCTTCCGGTACGGCACAGATGGCATACGCTTCCCGTGGAATGGCATTGCGTAGGTTACCGCCATTAATTTCACATATATATAAGTCTTGTTTGCCCATTATCCGGCTGAGGAAACGGGTCAGTATTTTGTTGGCATTGCCTCTTCCCAAGTGAATGTCACCTCCGGAATGTCCACCCTTCAGTCCTTTCACTTCTACTTTGAAGAAATAATATCCGGCAGGTACTTCCACCTCCTTATAACTGAATTCTGCTACAGAGTCGATGCCACCGGCGCATCCAATGAAGATTTCTCCTTCGTCCTCCGAGTCGAGATTGAGCAGGATGTCTCCGCTCATGAATCCTTCTTTCAGGGCAAAAGCTCCAGTCAGTCCAGTCTCTTCGTCCACCGTAAACAAACACTCCAACGGACCATGTTCAATCTCATTGCTGGCAAGAATAGCCAGTTCAGTAGCCACGCCGATACCATTGTCAGCCCCAAGCGTAGTACCTTTGGCTTTCAACCATTCTCCGTCTATTTCCGTCACGATAGGGTCGGTCTGAAAATCATGTTGTACGTCATTGTTTTTTTCACATACCATATCAATATGTGATTGCAATATGACTGTTTTCAGCTGCTCTTTTCCCGGAGTAGCTTTTTTCTTGATCAATACGTTGCCTGCTTCATCTACCAGTGTTTCGAGGTTATGCCTTATTCCAAATTCTTTCAGATAAGCAATCATTTTCTCTTCTTTTTTTGAAGGACGTGGCACTTGACAGATTTCTTCGAAATATTTAAATACTTCTGCTGGTTTTAAATCTTTTTTTTCCATGCTGTTCTATATTTATAACTAAAGAATAGGGGAGTCTGTAGACTTCTCTCTATTGCTAAATATGGTTAATTCGTTTGATTTTTCTGAACACGTTTCTCATTAAAGTCTATCTTTGCACTCACAAAATTAATAGAAATGCTTGAGACTGTATTGATAACTTTGTTAATAGTTGCTATTTCTCTCGTATTATTGGGAGTAAAAGTTTTCTTTACTAAGAATGGAAAATTCCCTAATGGGCATGTCAGTGGTAATAAGGCATTGCGTAAACAGGGAATTGGTTGTGCGCAGTCACAAGATCGGGAGGCACAGAGAAAAACACGCTTTTCTATTGATAAGTTAGAGAAAGCCTTGAACGATAGTATGAACTAAATTAAAACAATATTTTGAGATTATGAATAGAATGAACTACCTCATGAATGGTTTGGCAGCTTTTGTGTTTGTTGCTTTATTTTCACAATGTGCTGGTAAAACGGACAAACAGGCGACTACTGCTCCAGTACAAGAGTCTACTGCTGGGCTTTCTGGTATGAAAATAGCGTATGTGGAAATAGATACATTGCTGACAAAATATAATTTTTGCATAGATTTAAATGAAGCAATGGTAAAGAAAAGCGAGAATGTGCGTCTGACCTTAAACCAAAAAGCAAATGAGCTGGCTGCAGCTAAGCAGGATTGGCAGAAAAAATATGAGAACAATGCGTTTTTGTCACAAGATAGGGCAGAAAGCGAGTATAACAAGCTGGTCAAAATGGAACAAGATTTGCAAGAATTGAGCAATAAACTGCAAGCTGGTCTTGTTGAAGAAAGTAATAAAAACAACTTGCTTTTCCGTGATTCTATAAATGCTTTTTTAAAAGAATATAATAAAAGCCGTGGCTATAATCTGATTTTCAGTAATACCGGACTTGATAATTTGTTGTATGCTGATGATGCATATAACATTACTGATGAGATTGTAGACGGACTGAATGCCAGATACTCATCACCTGCAAAAGAATAATTTCTTGAGTAAATCTTATTGTAGACCTATTCATGTCTCAAACATGAATAGGTTTTTTATTTCTGTTGTTCTTTAGTCTCTTCTTGCGGAATCCGGAAAGCTGTATAAAGCTCGAGAATTGCAGCGATGGTGAGACATGCAATCCAGTCATTACCGTGAGCAATAAACATTAAAACTCCTGTGATAACGAGTGCGAGGGCACCTACTAACTGCTGGATTCGTAGTCGCCTGAGTGCTTTACTTTTTCCATTTACTGGCGTGCTGATTTGGGCAAGTGCAAAGAAACCACTGCCAATTGTGAATAGGTAAGGCGCATACGACCATCCGGTTATATATACGGAAGCTCCTGTAAGGAGCATGACAGCTCCTATTATATATATAGCAAATACTAGTTGTTTCATTCTTTTGTATCAAAAACGTAAATATCTTCGTTGGGTTTTTTCATTAAATATTTTTCTCGTGCTATTTGTTCAATAGCATCTGGATTGGAATTCAGCTCATTAAGCTTACGGGTATTTTCTTCGTAATCAGATCGGTATTTGTCTATTTCATCTTTTAGTAGACTGATTTCACGTTGATATTTGATGCGTTGGATAAAACTATTTTTGTCTAGGAATCCGATGATAGCAATAAATGCAAGAACTGTAATCAGATATTTGCGCTTGCATATAAAATTCCAAATGGTGGTAAGCTTATTCATATTAATGTAATTTTTTATGATAATTCAAGTCCAAACGTCTCTTTTAACTGCATTAAAGCATGATTTTTTTGTGCCATTAGCTGAAATTTTTCTACACGTCCCACTGCACGTACAGTTTCGGAAGGGGCACTTACTCTTACTCTCATTTCTATTTTGCTGTTTCTTAGCTGTGCACAAAGGTATTGTTGTATTTCTGGGATTAATGCAGTAAAGTCTTTAGCTGCGATTTCATTATCGACTACTACTTCAAAAGTTGTTGAATTATTGATTAGTGTAGGATGGATACCCTGCATACGTTTGGCTATTGCTACCTGTTCTTTGGGTAGTTGTCCTGCATACTCCAACCAATAATGGTTCAGATCTCTGTCATTAAATATAAAATCTTCTTCCTCTTTATATTCTTGTTTATTGCTTTCTACAGTTTTTGGACCTGTAACAGTTTCAACAGGTTGTTGCTTTATTGATATTCCTAATTTAGTCGCTTTTATGACAGGAGTCTGTTTCTCATTATTAACTTGAGTAGAATCCTTTACTGAGCTAACTGATACGGTTGGAGAAGTATTTATTCCTTTTGTCGTCTCGTTGGTTACTTGTGGAGCTACAGTAGGCTTTCCAGTCGCATAAGGCGCTGGGGGTGGAGTAGGGGTAGTTTTCTGAGTTATAGGAGTATTTGTTTGTTGCTTTTGTTGTATGAAAGTATTTCTTATTTGCTTATTTTCAGATATATTCCCATTTTTTGCTTCATTCTGATCAAGTGTTAATTGAGCAACTTCTATTAATGTCAATTCAACTAATAGCCGTTTGTTTTTGCTGACTCTATAGTTTAAGTCACAATCATTACACAGTTTCATGGCACGATATAAGAAAGGTAGGGAGCATTTTTGTGCCTGTTCTTGGTAGCGTTGACGAATGCTTGCTCCTACTTCTAATAAAGGTATTGTCGAAGGGTCTTTGCTGACAAGTAGGTCTCGCAAATGGGATGACAGGCCAGTGATGAAATGATTGCCGTCGAAACCTTTGTTCAATACCTCATTGAAAAGTAGAAGAGCTTCACATACGTTATTTTCGAGGAAATTATCTGTAAGGCGGAAGTAGTATTCATAGTCCAGTACATTCAGGTTCTCAATAACACTTTTATAGGTTATGTTCCCTCCTGTAAAGCTTACTACCTGATCAAAAATAGAAAGCGCATCACGCATACCACCATCTGCTTTCAACGCGATTACATTCAAAGCCTCAGGCTCAGCATTGATGTGCTCTTTTGAAGCTACATACATCAGATGGTTGACTGTATCTTCAATACTGATTCTATTGAAATCATAAATTTGACAACGTGACAGGATGGTAGGAAGAATTTTATGCTTTTCTGTTGTTGCCAATATAAAGACGGCATGATGCGGAGGCTCTTCCAAAGTTTTTAGGAAGGCATTAAAAGCCGAAGATGAAAGCATGTGTACCTCGTCGATAATATATACTTTATATTTACCGATTTGTGGCGGAATTCTTACCTGTTCTACTAATTGGCGTATGTCGTCTACTGAGTTATTAGAAGCAGCATCAAGTTCATGAATATTATATGAACGTTGTTCATTAAAGGCTACACAGGATTCACACTGATTACATGCTTCACCGTCTGCAGTTGGAGCCATGCAATTGATTGTTTTGGCAAAAATACGTGCACAAGTGGTTTTCCCGACTCCTCTAGGTCCGCAGAACAGATATGCATGTGCCAGTTTTTTTGTAGCTATTGCATTTTTTAACGTGGTAGTTAATGCTCGCTGTCCAACAACAGACTCAAAGGTAGAAGGACGATATTTACGGGCAGATACAATATAATTATCCATATTGGAGAGATGTTCTTTTTTGTTACAAAGTTAAATCATGCTTGGCGGACAACCAAAAACAGACTCTTGTTAGGATTTGAAAATTTGTTAATATTGCTATGGTATGATGTTAATAAAACTAACTCGTTGATTTATGGCGTTGAAAACGGCATTTTGTTGTTTACAAAATAACGCTTTTGATAGACTGTATAACGGAAATACTTTCATCTGATTGAAACTATTTTTTGCTAAAAAATGTGATGAGTAATGAGATGGTTGTAAGAACAACACCTACACAAATTACTCCATGCCATTCATATAACTCCCAACAAGTTCCTGCCAGAAATGTTCCTGTGGCTCCACCTATAAAATAGGTTGTCATGAAAATTGTATTGACACGGTTGGATGCTTGTGGGGCAAGCTCAAATATGCTTGTCTGATTACTCAATTGTACACATTGCATTCCTATATCAATGATTATAATACCAGCAATAATGCCTATATAGCTATTTGCTCCAACGAAAAGAAATAACCATGAAAGAAGGATAAGTCCACAACCGATAAAGTTAAATGAGCGGACACCTATTTTTTTTACGTATTTCCCTACAAAAGAGGCAGTCAGTGCACCTGCCATGCCACAAATTCCCAACATTTCAACAGTGTCACTATTGGCAAAAAATGGTGCTTGAGACATTTTAAAAGCCAAACAAGACCACATGGCAAGAAAAGAACCAAAGTTGAGAGCTGCTCGTATAGAATAAATTCGTAGTTGCGGAAATTTCTTTAATAAAGTCCAAATAGATGCCATTAGATCATGATATTTACCTGTAAAATTAGGTTGAATATCAGGTAATAGGCGGACTATAGTGATTGCACATATCAGCATCATTCCCGCTGCAATGTAGTACATTTCGCGCCATCCGAATAATTCTCCAATAAAGCCACTGATAACTCTAGATGCAAGAATACCCGTCAAAAGCCCAGATACTACTATTCCTACATTTCTGCCTTTATGCTTTGGTTGAGAAAATTGAGAAGCTATAGGAATAAAGATTTGTGGTATAACAGAGCAGACTCCTGTAACAAATGAGGCTATAAGAATAATATGGATATTTTTTCCTGATGCAATGGATAAAAGAGAAAAAATAAGAAATATAAAATTGGACAGAATAATCTTTTTACGTTGGTATAAATCAGCTAGAGGAATGATAAATAGTAATCCGATAGCATATCCTATTTGGGTAACCATTGATATTAAGTTTGCCTTAAATTCGGAGATGCCTAGCTCATGACGTATCATGCTCAATAAAGGCTGATTATAATAAAGATTAGCGACAGATATGCCAGCAATAATGGCAAGTGACCATAAAATGGAGATTGGTAATCCTTGGTTTTCTTTCAAAAATAGTTTCATGTCGCAAAAATAATAATTTTGGATGAATGTTTGAGCATGCAGATTTTGTATGGTTGAAAGTGAAGACAAAAAATGAGTAATCTTGCTTTGTTTACAAAAAAATGTGTGTAAAATTTCTTTTTATGTTTTTTTATTGTATTTTTGTTGCGTAACTACTAATAATAAAAACATGAGACACAGAATAGCTAGTATATATTATATAATTTAGGTGGTAATGGATATTATAGAATACTATTATTACCATGATAAACGGTAATAGATTAAAATCAGAAGTCACTTATTTTTATAAATAACTTTAAATAAAAATTTAACAATCATGTCAAACATTTCAAGAAGAGATTTTCTCAAGACAGGAGCAGCAGCTCTTGCAGGTCTGACCATTGCTCCGA
>CALUOO010000024.1 GCA_944322345.1 uncultured Bacteroides sp.
AGTTATTTAGTTTTTAAGTTATTTAGTTTTTAAGTTATTTAGTTTTTAAGTTATTTAGTTTTTAAGTTATTTAGTTTCCGAGTTGGCATGCAACAACTCATAAACTCAAAATCTCAAAAACTCAAAACTTAACGTAAATCAATCCATTATAGGAAAGCTTCTCCAGCGACTCCCGTATCAGACGGTCGACATAAGCCTCGTTCCTGCGCATTCCGGACGAGAAGAGCGAAAGAAGTCGCGTGTATAAATCCCGATACGTGCGTTCGTGCTTCAGCAGCATCAGCACATTGTGGTCGAGGTCGTTGAGCATCCACTCCTTATACCCAGCGTCGAGCAGGGTGGGGACGCAGGCAATGTCGTTCTGTTTCAGCAGGCCGCTTCCCTCTATCCGTTCCTTCAGCAGTGTCTTGGCTTTTTCCGGCCAGTTCTGGGGAATCTTGAACAGGTCGACGTAAGGATTGCGCCTTAGCGTGAAGCGCTGTTGTTCCTCCACCGAAGCATTCAGGAAAGCGGGAAAACGGGAAATGCGTCGTTCCATCTCATACAGGTCGCCCGTTGGAATCCGTTTCCATTTGTCCAGCAGGGCTTCCAGATGGTCTTGATAGAACGCCAGACACATCTGAACCGAGAAGTCGGGTGTCGGCGCCGGTGTAGCGTCCGTCCGTAGCCGTTGGTGACTGTCGGCAAAGAGGTTGAGGATGCGTCGGTAATATTCGGGATACCTGTCCAGCAGCGTCCGCCCCAGCAGCTTGCAGATACGCGGATTGCGTTTATAGCCGCCCAGAATATGAAGCATAGGAAACTGGTCGTAGCGGTAGAGGTCGCAGAAGTCTGCGTAGCAATACCCGTTGTCCGGCACGACGCGGTCGATGACGGAAGCGACGCTTTTCCCCTGTCGGTCGGCAAGAGCGAAGAACAGCACCTGTTCGTAGAGCAGGTTGTTGTTGACATGGTTGCGGGGATTTCCCTCTTCTAGCAGCCGGTTCTCCTCGATGATGCGGAAGGCGGTGCGGCAATACTCCTGAATAAAGTCGAGGTCGTTGCCTCCCAGCACGCCCGCATTGTACGAACGGATGGAGTCGCGTTCCAGCTCCTTCGTCAGGAAGTCCGGAAGCACTACGCCCCGGCGCAGGATGTCGCCCATCATGTGGTGATAGTATCCCGTGCCCGTCTCCACGTTTTGGGCAATCAGCCCGCTCTGTTCTATCTTTTTGTCCAGACGGTGAGGAATATACAGGTCGCCGTCCACGTGGACGAAAGGCTTCTTCTGCAACGAGTAGGTCAGCATCTTGGGATATGCCCAGTGTGGACGCGGACACTGCAACCCATCGTACTGTACCACAACTTCCGTGTAGGGCAACTTCAGCAGTTCGATAAATACCCTGTACCCTTCGGAATCGGTGTACAGCACCACTTCATCATAGTTTTTCCGCAAACTCAGGCAACTGAGTGCCCACGACATCAGATGGAATTGCGGATTGATCCATCCGAAACTGTTTTCCAGCAAGGACTGGCGGTCAGTCCAAAAAGTTTGTACGATTCTCATATTTCTTGGTCATTTTAATTGAAAAAGGGTTCACCACAGAGGGACACAGAGTCTCACAGAGGAGAATTTTTAGTAAAAAATAATCTGCGTAATCCGTGTAATCTGTGGTGAAAATAACTCTGTGGTGAAATTCTTCATTTGATTACACATTCATCGCACTTGCTCCAAGTGCTCCAAGCACGGCCGAAGCTACGGCGATGATTACCTTCAGGACAGTGTCCCATACAGTTTTTCTTTCTGCCATAATTCAAAAAGTTTTAAGTTAAACATGCAATTCTTTGGGAGAATGGAAGGTGCATGATGGCATCTTCCTCCCAAGTGTCACACAATCGGATCTGGTGACTCGCCGTCGTCCTCGCCTCCACCCGGTTCTTCCGGTTCGTCGGGCACTTCCTCGTCCGCCTCGGCACGATACTTGCCGTAGGTCAGCGTCTTCAGCGCGTTGCGGAGTTCCTTGCCCGGACGGTAGCGGATGCGTGCTCCCTTGATCAGGCTGACGCTGACGTCTTTCTGCAACGGCACGCCCGAGCTGTGGAGGGTGACGTAGAAAGAGCCGATGTCGCCAAAGCGGACAATCTCGCCACGTTGCAGGCTGTCTATCATCTCCGTCTGGAGGGCGCGGAGCACGCACAACACGTCGGCACGGTTCACCGTACACGAGCGTTGGATGCGCTCGGACATCTCGTCCAGACTGACGTCGCCGGTCGACTTGGCAAGGGCGTAGTACAATCCCGGCTTACCTTCTTCCATCATGTTACGGCGGAAAGCGGTGGTAAATTGAAATACTTTTGCCATTTTCGTCTTTTTTTACAGGTTAATAATTCGGTTATTTTTCTCTCGCTGTCCCGAAGCTGGTTCCTTACTTCTGGACACCACGAAGGTACGGCAACCCGCAGGGGCAATGTCGGTATTTGTCGGCAGATGTCGGTATTTGTCGGGAAATGTCTGTTTTTGTCGGTATTTTTTATGAAATATTTTGACGATATTGCTTGCTGGAACGGAAGAAATTTGTTAACTTTATAGCAGAAACGAAGAAGGTTTACCACAGAGGACACAGAGTTTCACGGAGTTTTTTCACCACAGATTACACGGATTGGCACAGATTAGGGTTTGAAAAACGCAGATTGACGCGGATTCACGCAGATTATTTTCTTACTAATATATTCTTCTCTGTGAAACTCTGTGTCCCTCTGTGGTGAATGAATACAATAATCCGCGTTAATTGCGTTTTAAAAATAATTATCTCCTCTGTGCGACTCTGTGTCCTCTGTGGTGAATCCCAAAAGAAAAACAGACAATGAAAAACAAAGAAGAAGAAAAAGAATTCGAGATACGTGCCTACGACAAGGTGGAGCTTGCCCTGCTCTACTGTCCGGGGCGGAGTGGGGAGACCGCCCTGCGCACCCTGCTGCGATGGATACGCCAATGTGCACCGCTGATGGAGGCATTGGAGGAGATAGGGTATAACAACCGGCGGCACCGCTTCCTGCGGCAGGAGGTGGAGCGGATTGTGAGATTTCTGGGAGAACCTTGAATTTCACCACAGAGGACACAGAGTTTCACAGGGTTCTTTTACCACAGATTACACGGATTGGCACAGATTAGGATATTGAAAAAATGCGGATTATTCTTCACCGTGCAGCCGGCAACCTTTCTTTTTGGTATCTTTTTCTTTCGTTTGCACGAAAGAAAAAGTACATTATCCACCACAGAGTTTTTTTCACCACAGATTACACAGATTGGTACGGATTAGGATATTGAAAAAACGCGGATTTACGCGGATTATTTTCTTACTGAAATATTCTCCTCTGTGAGACTCTGTGTCCTCTGTGGTGAACCGCGCAGCCAATTCCCTCTCTACGGGGGAAGGTTAGGGAAGGGCTTGGAAACTTAGGGGTTGAAGGGCTTTTTTTCTTGTACAAGAGAAGCCCGAAACTTGTAAGAGAGTTGTGCAAAAGTTGTACAAGAACCGGCCGGACCTTGTACAAGAGTTTGACGAATAATCCGCGTCAATCTGTATTCTTGAATCTTATAATCTGTGCCAATCCGTGTAACTCTGTGTCCTCTTTGGTGAATAGAGGGGCGTTATATAGGTACGCGCACATACCCGCACTATATGTTTTTATTTTTATGGATTTTTTTTGCAAATAAATTCAAAGAGGTAGTGGTACCACCACCTCTTTTATTTTTTGGTGCGCGCGCCGCCATAAATATAAAATATATATAGATAAGTGGATTTATAAGTTTATGAATCGGTGCACTTGCGAAAACGGAATGTTTATCTTTCGCAGATATTGTCTACATTGGCCTCATTTTTATTAAAATAATTTAAATTATTAATCAATTAAACTACCATTTTCAACATGGAACAAACTGATTTTGTGTACAAAAAACATCCGATGGGTGAAAGAGACCATCGTGTACGAACATTGCGACGAAGAAGAGGAAAGAACGCTGAATGCGGCTTATAAGTATCACAAATTCAAGAAGAAACGAAAGAAAAGGCTGACACAGAAGGAACGGAAACGATTCTTGAAGCTGTTGATTGATTTCTGTCGTCGGGCAGAAGAGTTTCTTGAAAACACCTCACCACAGTTTATTGCCACCCTCGCACTACATCTTATCGATTGCCCCAAAAAGAACATCGAAGACGGGTATCTGGTTGATAAAGAGCTGAGTAGGGAGATACAACGAATCATTAGGGAGGAACGGGAAGAATAGCCTTCTGTTTTTGTACACGTTCGGCTGTTTTTCGGGGCAGAACGTGTACTTTTTTACTTTTGAGATAATCTGTTTCTTTGCAGTGACACAAAACGCTGGACGGAATGGTGTACACCACCAGTTTACGAAATGGCAAAACTGCGTCGCAAAGAGAACATTAATTCAGCTAACAACTAAAACAGAAGTATCATGAAAACCGTGATTGTCACATGCTACCGAGGCTATTCACACGTCATAGGACAGATGGGCCTCGAAGAGTTTATCCAACGCATCAGGGGCAACGACTACCGTCGCTCCATCGAAGCCATTCAGGCAGCCCTGACTGCCAATGACACCATGCGTGCCGACCGCATCAAACGGCAGCTCCCTTATTTCACCCTGACTGCCGTCTATGCCGAACGCCGATTGCCATATAGTCTGACTCTCTATCAGAATGCCCGTATATTGGATTTTGACGAAATGACTCCCGACGACATTGTACGGACACGCCGGATTGCCGAAGCAGACAAGGCGACACTTGCCTGTGCACTGAGTCCCCGACGGCATGGGTTGAAGCTGCTGGTCAGCCTGCAAACTGACGAAGCAAGGCTGGAACGCGAAGCATTCGAAGCAAAGGGTACAGCTTCGTATGCCGAACTGGAGCAATATCACAAACGGATGTTCGAACTGGAGAAAGCCCACTACGAGCAACTCTTGGGATGCAAGGTAGACACCAGCGGCAGCGACCTGGCACGGGGCATGTATGCCACATACGATCCCGAAGCCTTCTATTCGCCCGAACGGGTGGAAGCATTGCAACCGCTGCACATCACACTGACACTGCCCGAACCGGAAACAGCGGAAAAGAGCGTACCGAAGAAGAGAGGCAGGAAACCATTGCCGCAACCGACAGGAAACGGGACGGAGGCAGAAGACATCGACCCGCTTACCCAACTGGAGTTCCGCAAGGCAGTAGACTATACACGCCGTAAATTCCGATTCGAACCGGGCAGCCGCGACAGTTTCATCTATTGTCTGGGTGCACGATGCCGAAGCCGGCATATCGATGAAGAGGATGCCCTGCGCATGACACTGAAGAAATATGGTAACGAACCTGACTTTGATGCAGAACCGCCTTTGCGCAATGGATACCGTTATTCGTCGAAAAACGAAGAGACGGACGAGGAAAACAAGAAATCGCCCGTCGAACGGGTGATGGAGTACCTGAGGGTGCACTACCGGTTCCGGCGAAACGTTGTGTTGGACCGTGTGGAATTTGCCAAACTCATACCGGGAACTGACGAACGCAATCTATCCTTTCTGACTATGCGGGGAAAGGATTTCAACACCATTTATACGGAATTGCAATTGGCACGGACATATTGTCCGCTCGCCACCCTGCGGGCGGTGATCGACTCGGACTTTGCGCCCGACTACAACCCCTTTGAGGACTATTTCCTCTCGCTCCCTGCATGGGACGGCACCACTGACTACATCGGCCAGCTTGCCGACTGTGTGGAGACGGACGACCCGGAGTTCTGGCACGAGAGCCTGTGCCGCTGGCTGGTGGGACTGGTGGCATGCGCCATCGACGACGAGAGCCAGAACCAGCAACTGCTGTTGCTCTACAGCCGTCAGGGGAAAGGAAAGAGCAGATTCATCCGCAACCTGCTGCCGCCACCCCTGCGCACTTACTACCGCAACGGCATGCTCAACCCCGACAACAAAGACCACATGTTGATGCTATCCACCTGCCTGATTATCAATCTGGAGGAGTTTGACGGAGTGTCTGCCTCACGCCTTGCCGACCTGAAACGCATCATCACGCAGGAGAAGGTGACCGAACGAAAGGTGTACGACACGCAGGCACACACCTTTGTCCGCCGTGCCTCGTTTGCCGCCAGTACTAACAACCCGCACTGCCTGCAGGACATCGGCGAGAACCGCCGCATGCTGTTCAATAGCGTCCGCAGCATCGACTACCACCGCGAGGTGAACCATGCCGGCATCTATGCACAGGCGCTGGCACTCTGGCGTTCGGGCTACCACTACTGGTACGAAGGAGACGAGGTGGAGCTGCTGAACCTGCGCAACGAGGCGTTCCGCCTGCGCGAACCCATCGAGGAACACCTGTTTGTCTACTACCGCATAGCCACCGAAGCGGACTACTATGCCAAGTGGCTGTCGGCTTCGGAACTGATGTCGAAGCTGACCATCTATGCCCACATACAGGCAAACAGGGCTACGCTGCAGACACTGGTCACCGTGCTCGAGAATCACGGATTCCGCAGCCGGACGACGGACAAGGGGATGACGGAGTATGCGGTAGTGGAGCTGGAGGTGAGGGAAAGACATTTAAGTTGATGAGTTTTTGAGTTTTTGAGTTTATGAGTTTTTTAGTTTTTGAGTTGATGAGTTCACGTCAACTGATTCCTTGTCTACTCGTCTACTTGTCAACTCAAAAACTTACAAACTCACAAACTTAAAAACTAAAAAACTAAAAAACTCACTAATCAAAAGCCAGTGGCAGCAATCCGGCAACATTTTCTATCTCATAGATACCCTGTTTGCCGTATAGAAGAATGCGCATGGGCTGTCCGTAACGCTTTTCCGTTTCAGCCATTACCTGACGGCAGGCACCACAGGGAGAAATAGGCTTTCCGATGAAATCGCCTTCTGTTTTTGCTGCGATGGCCAGCACGCGGACAGCCTGATCCGGATATTGGGAATTGGCATAGAACAAGGTGGTGCGTTCTGCACAGATGCCCGAAGGATAGGCAACGTTTTCCTGATTGGTGCCGGTTACGATAGTTCCGTCACTCAAAAGGGCTGCTGCTCCCACAGCAAACTGCGAATAGGGGGCATAGCTTCTGGCGGTGGCCTCCTTTGCTTTGTCGATAAGCTTCCGGTCTTCTTCGGACAACTCGTCGTATTGATAGACTTTGACGTGGGTGGTTAGCGTAAGTTCTTTCATACCGATGAATGATTTTAAATGGTTAAATAATATGCTGTGCCTCCTTGATTCTTTCTGAAAGAGGAGAGGCACAGACTGCGCGGCGATTCACAAAGTTAGTAAAGAGATTGGTAATTCCGATTATTTTTATGATTTTTGCGTCGTATAATCAATAAAATCGCATTGGCAATATGATAGGCAGACTTCAGAGGTTTTTTTTTATCTGTTTCTTCCTGCTGGCAGCTACAGGGGTGCTGGCACAGAAAAAGAATGCCCGGTATGTAGAATATATAAATAAGTATAGCGATCTGGCTGTGGAGCAGATGAAACTTCACAAGATACCTGCAAGCATCACGCTGGCTCAGGGACTGCTGGAGAGTGGAGCCGGCCGTAGCGAGCTGGCACGGAAAAGCAACAATCACTTCGGTATCAAGTGTGGCAGCAGCTGGCGGGGGCGGTCGGTGCGTCACGATGACGATGCGCGGAACGAGTGCTTCAGGGCTTATCGGAATCCTCGTGATTCGTACGAAGACCATTCGGAGTTTCTGAAACGGGGTGCCCGTTATGCTTTTCTGTTCAAACTGGAGATTACGGATTATAAAGGATGGGCAAAGGGACTGAAGAAAGCCGGATATGCCACCGATCCTTCTTATGCCAACCGCCTTATCACGATTATCGAGGACTATGACTTGTATAAGTATGACCGTAAAGGTATCTACTCTAAACGCAAGCTTAGTAAAGAACCCTGGCTGATGAATCCGCATCAGGTGTATATAGCCAACGGTCTTATCTATGTGATAGCCCGCAGTGGAGATACGTTCCAGAATCTGGGAAAAGAGTTTGATATCCGTTGGAAACGGCTGGTGGATTATAATGATCTGCAACGCGACTATACGCTGATGCCGGGTGATATAATTTACTTGAAGAGTAAAAACAAGAAGGCATTGAAGCAGTATACGGTTCACATTGTAAAAGACGGCGAATCAATGCACAGCATTTCCCAAAAATATGGCATTCGCCTGAAAAATCTGTATAAGATGAACCGCAAGGACGGCGATTATATACCGGAGGTGGGCGACCGCCTGAGGCTGCGATGAGCTTTCCTCAGTTCCGACGGTATCGGAAACGTTAAATCCTGCTAATGGAAATGTTTATCTAATGGATAAGAAACGTGATAGTCATATTTTAGTTTTATTTTTGCATCAATTTTAGTTTAATTTTAATAGAAAAGAAATGAAACAAGACATTAAGCCCGCTACTGGACGTCTCGGCGTATTGGTTGTCGGAGTAGGTGGTGCGGTTGCTACCACAATGATTGTAGGAACATTGGCTTCTCGTAAGGGACTGGCAAAGCCCATCGGATCTATAACGCAGCTTGCAACAATGCGCATGGAAAACAACGAAGAGAAACTTATCAAAGACGTTGTGCCTTTGGCTGATCTGAATGACATTGTTTTCGGCGGATGGGATATTTTCCCTGATAACGCATATGAAGCTGCCATGTATGCAGAAGTATTGAAGGAAAAAGACCTGAACGGTGTGAAAGATGAGTTGGAAGCTATTCAACCCATGCCTGCTGCTTTTGACCATAACTGGGCAAAGCGTCTGAACGGTACGCATATCAAGAATGCTGCTACACGTTGGGATATGGTGGAACAACTCCGTCAGGACATCCGTAACTTCAAGGCTACCAACAACTGCGACCGTATTGTAGTGCTTTGGGCTGCAAGTACTGAGATCTATATTCCCATGTCTGAAGAGCACAAGTCACTTGCTGCTTTGGAAAAGGCAATGAAGGAAAACAACACGAATGTAGTGTCTCCAAGTATGTGTTATGCCTATGCCGCAATTGCAGAAGGAGCTCCGTTCATTATGGGTGCACCTAACCTGTGTGTGGATATTCCTGCCATGTGGGAGTTCTCAAAACAGATGAATATTCCTATTGCCGGTAAGGATTTCAAGAGTGGACAGACACTGATGAAAACTGTATTGGCTCCGATGTTCAAAACACGTATGCTAGGTGTCAGCGGATGGTTCTCTACCAACATTCTGGGTAACCGTGATGGTGAGGTATTGGATGATCCGGATAACTTTAAGACAAAAGAAGTCAGCAAGTTGTCTGTAATTGATACGATATTTGAACCGGAGAAATATCCGGATCTGTATGGAGACGTTTATCATAAGGTGCGTATCAACTATTATCCTCCTCGCAAGGACAACAAAGAGGCGTGGGACAATATCGACATCTTTGGCTGGATGGGATATCCGATGCAGATTAAGGTAAATTTCCTGTGTCGCGACTCTATTCTTGCTGCTCCTATTGCTCTCGACCTTGTGTTGTTCAGTGATCTGGCTTTGCGTGCAGGTATGTGTGGCATACAGACATGGCTGTCATTCTTCTGCAAGAGCCCGATGCATGACTTCGAACATCAGCCTGAGCACGATTTGTTTACTCAGTGGAGAATGGTGAAACAGACATTGCGTGCTATGATCGGTGAGAAAGAACCTGATTATCTGGCATAAGAGAATATCAAATAAGTAAGTTGAGATTGAGTTTTTCTTGTTATAAATAAGGCAAGTAAGAACTCAACCTCAACTTTTGGTTTTATGAATTTTGTAACAAAAAGGTCGTTTTGTTAGTTTTTAATCTTTTTAAACTTAAGTAAATCAGTGGTTTATAGGATGTGGACTTAAAAACTTATGACCTTGGAAGTACTTAACAAGTTCTTGTAATTGATGAAAACCCCTCCTTTTTTACCTGTTTTGATAGGTACAGGCTTTGGTTCCGGATTTTCTCCTGTAGCTCCCGGGACAGCCGGAGCTTTACTTGCTTCTGTTATTTGGATTCTCCTCTATTGGTCTCTTCCATGGAGTGTTCTGTCGGGGGTAATCGTTATTCTTATTGTTCTTTTTACAATTTTGGGAGTCTGGGCCACCAACAGGCTCGAACCTTATTGGGGAGAAGACCCGTCGCGTGTTGTAGTGGATGAGATGGTGGGCGTATGGATCCCGCTGCTTGCAGTTCCTGCCGATAAGCATTGGTATTGGTATGTGTTGGGAGCCTTTGTTCTATTTCGCTTTTTTGATATAGTCAAACCTTTGGGTATCAGAAAAATGGAAACTCTTTCCGGTGGGATAGGAGTGATGATGGATGATATCCTTGCCGGAATATATAGTTTGATTCTATTAGCCGGAGTGAGATGCTGGATTGGTTGAGAAAATTTACACGGATGGTGTCACAAAAAGGAGGCATCTTTATGTTTCTGAGAGCACAGCTTTCGGCTCAGATGGCTACTGTGACAGATTTTCTTGTAACTATTCTGTTGGTAACATGGTTTGATGTGTACTATGTATATGCCACACTGGCAGGAGCAGTGTATGGAGGTATAGTAAACTGTGTTATTAACTATAAATGGACTTTTAAATCACATGGAAAAAAAACACATATCGCAGTAAAATTCGTGATTGTATGGCTTGGCAGTATCTGGATGAATACATGGGGAACATATGCTTTGACGGAATCTTTAAGTAAGATACCTTGGGTACGTGATACGTTAAGTCTCTATTTTGGCGATTTCTTTATTATTCCTAAGATTATAGTGGCAATTGTGGTAGCTTTGTGTTGGAACTACACTATGCAACGGTATTTTGTGTATCGGGATATTGATATAAAACGTATTTTTAGAAAAACAGATGGAGGTGATGAATAGCTTGCGTTGAGGAAACGTGCTTGGGATGCATCCTCATGCCCCCCTGTCTGTAGAATAATATCAATTAAGAAACAAATAAAAATAACTAAATATGAATTATAGAGATTATTTACAACAACTGATTTACAGGATTATCAATCCGGTAGTGCATGGAATGATAAAGATTGGAATTACTCCTAACTTTATTACCACTACAGGCTTTATTTTAAATGTGGTTGCTGCTGCAGTGCTAGTGTATGCAGGCATTTATGCTCAGGCCAACGAGCTGGTTTATTTGGGATGGGCAGGAGGTATCATTCTGTTTGCCGGTCTGTTCGATATGATGGACGGGCGTGTGGCACGTGTCGGAAATATGAGTTCGACGTTTGGAGCTTTGTATGATTCTGTACTCGACCGCTATAGCGAGTTGGTTACGTTGTTCGGACTTTGTTATTTCCTGCAGATGGAGGGATACTTTTTCTATTCCATCATTGCTTTTGTTGCTTTGATCGGTTCGTTAATGGTAAGTTACGTACGTGCCCGTGCAGAAGGACTGGATATTGAGTGCAAAGTGGGTGTCATGCAACGTCCCGAACGAGTGGTATTGACCAGTCTGGGAGCATTGTTTTGTGGAATTTTCAGAAATATCACAGCTTTTGATCCCATCTTGATTCTGGTTGTTCCATTGGCTATTATAGCGATTTTTGCTAATATCACAGCATTTGTGCGTGTCAGACATTGCTGGAAAGTGATGAATCATAAATGTTAAGTTCTTTGTTGCTTACCAACTCAAATTATGATAAGAACAGATAGAATGCCTTCGAGTAAAGAAACATGGACGGTTATAGGGATAATGTCATTGTTTCTATTGATGACAGGACTGTTTATCGGCCTGCGTTTTGAGCATTGGGTGATGGCAATGCTGTATCTGATACTTTTCTTTGCAGGATTGCCAACCCGTAAACTTGCAGTAGCCTTGCTGCCATTTGTAATTTTCGGAATCTCGTATGATTGGATGCGTATTTGCCCAAATTATGAGGTAAATCCAATAGATGTTTCCGGTCTGTATAATGCTGAAAAATCATTGTTTGGAGTGATGGATAATGGTGTATTGGTTACTCCCTGCGAATTTTTTGCAGCTCACCATTGGGCTATTGCGGATGTCTTTGCCGGAATCTTTTATCTATGCTGGGTTCCAGTACCGATAGCGTTTGGAATCTGGCTGTACCTGACGAAATCACGGAATATCTATTTGCGTTTTTCTATGGTATTCCTGTTTGTCAATCTGATAGGTTTTGCCGGCTATTACATTCATCCTGCAGCTCCACCCTGGTATGTAATGATGTATGGATTCGACCCCGTGTTGGATACTCCGGGAAATGTAGCAGGATTGGGACGCTTCGATGAGATTACCGGATTGACCATCTTTGATTCTATTTATGGGCGCAATGCCAATGTGTTTGCGGCTGTCCCCTCGCTTCATGCGGCTTATATGGTTGTTGCATTGGTATATGCCATTATCCGGCGCTGCAAATGGTATATCATTACCCTTTTTGCTGTCATTATGGTAGGTATCTGGGCTACTGCTGTCTATTCGGGTCATCACTATATTATAGATGTCCTGTTGGGCATCGGATGTGCTTTGCTGGGTATTTTTGTTTTTGAGAAGGTATTGATGAAGTTGAGTGGTTTCCGGCGATTCTTTGAAAAGTATTACAAGTATATCAGCTGATATTTTTTTAACTTTTATTGAAGATAAAGAGACAGACAGGAAATGTGTTGTTTGACCGATTGGAATAATTAAACATCTTTCTTGTCTGTCTTTTATTTAAAACTAAGCTATATGAATAATTTTGTATTTTATAGCCCTACTGAGTTTGTTTTTGGCAAAGATGCAGAGGCTCAGGTAGGCACTATGGTGCGAATGTATGGTGGCAGTAAGGTCATGATAGTTTATGGAGGAGGTTCCATAGTACGAAGTGGACTTTTATTGCGTATTCAACAGTCATTGCAGGAATCATCTCTTTCTTATTGTATGTTGAGCGGTATACAGCCTAATCCAACAGATGCAAAGGTTTATGAGGGGATTGAACTTTGTCGTAAAGAAAAGGCAGACATGATACTTGCAGTAGGAGGCGGATCGGTTATTGATACAGCGAAGGCTATTGCTGCGGGAGTGTTGTATGATGGTGACTTTTGGGATTTTTATATTGGGAAGGCGGTAGTGGAGAAGGCTTTGAAAGTAGGCGTGGTTCTCACTATTCCTGCTGCAGGAAGTGAAGGCTCCGGTAATTCGGTAATTACAAAAGCAAGCACACTTCAGAAATTGAGCCTGCGTACACTGAAGAGTTTGAGACCGGTATTTTCGATTATGAATCCGGAGCTGACTTATACATTGCCTCCTTTTCAGACAGCGTGTGGCATCGCAGATATGATGGCTCATGTTATGGAGCGTTATTTCACAAATACCAAAGACGTAGAAATTGCTGATCGTATTTGTGAAGGAATACTGCTCGCAATTATTAAAGAAGCAGAGGTTGTGATGAAAGAACCCGATAACTATGGGGCACGTGCTAATTTAATGTGGTGTGGCACCATTGCCCATAATGGAACATGTGGAACTGGGTGTGAGGAGGATTGGGCATCTCATTTTTTAGAGCATGAAATAAGTGCAATTTATAATGTGACACATGGAGCTGGACTATCTGTTATTTTTCCCGCATGGATGACATGGATGACGGAACATCATATAGAAAAAATAGTTCAATATGCTATTCGTGTGTGGGGAGTTAGCGAAGACGGTACTGAAAAGGAAATAGCTATGGAAGGTATTTTACGTTTGAAGAGTTTTTTAAGTTCAATAGGACTTCCTGTTACTTTTAAGGAATTAGGCATTGAGCATCCAGATATCGACCGATTGGTTGATAATTTACATAATAATAAAGGTGAATTGGTAGGTAACTATGTAAAGCTAACCCGAAAAGACAGTAAGGAAATTTATGAATTGGCTTTATAATAAAAAGGATATATACGGAATTTATTTATTAATTTGAGATAGTATGAAAAAATTAATTTCTATGTTTTTGATTCTGGCGATGGCTGTTCCGTATGCAGGAGCTCAGTCGACAGATATCTTCAAAAAGAAAAAGAAGAAAAAACAAACGGAGCAGCTCGCCAAAGTAAAGGCTGATTCTATAGCAAAGAGCATGCTAAAAAAGAAAGATGCTCTACAGCCTTATGAGAAGGTGATTACTAAAGATGCTTCTACTATGAATGGATTTTTTAAAGTACACAATGTGGAAGGAAAATATTTCTTTGAAGTGGCAGATTCGTTGTTTGGAAGAGATATTCTGATTGTGAACCGTATAGTAAAAGCTCCTGTTGACAGGCAAAAACGTAAGTCGGGTTATCCGGGCGATTATATTGGTGAGAAAGTAATTCGCTTTGAGAAAGGACGTGATAATAAGCTGTTTGTCCGTGAAATATCATATTTGGAACATTCGGAGGATACGTTGGGAATGTATCAAGCTGTTTTGAATTCTAATGTGCAGCCTATTGTAGCATCGTTCCCTTTGAAAACCATTCGTAAAGAAGGAAATACCTGTAACTATGTAATAGATATGACTGACTATATTCGTCGTGATAATGAGATGTTTTCTTTCTCTAGTAGTGCGAAAGACAATGCTGGAGCAAGTATGATGATAGATGATGCCAGCTATATTGATACATTGAAGGCCTTTCCTTGTAATATAGAGGTCCGTACAGTCCGCACATTCAAACGCAAAGCGACAGGAGCAGATAAAATTGTTGCTTCAATGACAGGTGCCGCTTCTGTTCCTATGACCTATGAGCTGAACAGCTCTATGCTTTTATTGCCTAAAGAACCGATGAGGTCGAGGCTTTATGATGCTAGAGTCGGTTATTTTGCTGTCGGTTATAAAGATTTCGACGAAAACCCATATGGAGTTGAATATAAGGCTAAAATTACCCGTTGGCGTTTAGAACCTAAAGAAGAGGATATAGATAAATATTTGAAAGGTGAACTGGTAGAACCGAAGAATCCTATTGTTATTTATATTGATCCAGCCACTCCTAAAAAATGGGTTCCTTATCTGATACAAGGAGTGAATGACTGGCAGGTTGCTTTCGAGCAGGCAGGATTCAAGAATGCTATTATTGCTAAAGAGGCTCCTACTGACGACCCGACATGGAGTTTGGAAGATGCGCGCCATTCGGCTATTGTCTACAAACCATCGGACATCCCAAATGCCAGTGGTCCACATGTGCATGACCCACGTAGCGGAGAGATCTTGGAAACTCATATCAACTGGTATCATACAGTAATGACTTTGCTTTATGACTGGTATATAGTACAGGCAGGAGCGGTGGACCCGGAAGCTCAAAA
Organism: uncultured Bacteroides sp.; assembly: GCA_944322345.1. Taxonomy (GTDB): domain Bacteria; phylum Bacteroidota; class Bacteroidia; order Bacteroidales; family Bacteroidaceae; genus Bacteroides. The sequence continues at coordinate 15,294 of CALUOO010000024.1, forward strand.
ACCGGTGTTTAGTGATGAATTGATGGGACAACTGATCCGTTTTGTCTCTTCTCACGAAGTAGGGCATACACTAGGGTTGCGTCATAATTTTGGTTCTTCAGCTACTGTCCCCGTAGAAAAACTCAGAGATAAAGAGTGGGTGGAAGCTAACGGACATACACCTTCTATTATGGACTATGCCCGTTTTAACTATGTAGCACAACCTGAAGATAATATCTCTCATGCTGGTATATTCCCAAGAATTGGTATGTATGATAAATGGGCTATTGAGTTTGGATATCGCTGGATGCCGGAATATAAAACTGCAGAAGAGGAAGAACCTTATCTGAACAAGTGGATTTTGGAGAAACTCAAAGAGGACAAACGCTATACATTCGGTACAGAAACAGATCGCGATGATCCTCGTAACCAAAGTGAAGCGGTGGGAGATGATGCTATGTTGGCAAGTTCGTATGGAATAAAAAATCTGAAACGCATCATGCCGGAGATTATGAAATGGACATACGAACCTAATAAGGGTTATGACAAAGCGGTGGAAGTTTATCAGAACGTATTAGGGCAGTTTAATCTTTATATGGGACATGTGACAACCAACGTGGCAGGTATTTACCGTAATCCTATTTCTGTGGAACAAACAGATGTGAAAGCTGTAGAATACGTGCCTGAGGAAATACAGAAACGTGCTGTCGACTTTTTAAATAAAGAACTCTTTGCAACTCCATCATGGCTTATAGACAAACAAATGATTGAAAGGGGAGGAGTAAATCCTTATAAAACAATTTGTGGGATACAAAGCCGTGTTTTGAATCGTCTGTTGAGTGCCAACACATTCAATAAGATGATGGATAATGAGCGCTTGAATGGAACAAAAGCATATACAACAGATGAATTGTTCCGCGATTTACAGAAAGGAATATGGTCAGATTTAAACGGTGGAAAACGTCCCGATTCTTATCAACGTGCTCTGCAAAAGTCTTATGTGAATGCGTTAATAGGCCTGCTGGACAAGCCTAAAGATAATGGTGCATCTGGAGGACTTGCCGCATTGATGGGTAGTGTAGGGGCTTCGGATACCCCTTCGGACGCTCCGGCCATTGCGCGTGGACAGTTGATCGATTTGAAGAGAAAATTATCTGGAGCGATAAATTCCTCTACAGGAATAGTACGTAGTCATTATCAGAATCTACAAGCTTTGATTGATACCGCTTTTGATGTTCGATAACTTTGCTGTATAGATTATTGCAGTGAAGTGGAAAGATTCCTCCTTATTTTTCGAAATGAGGGGGAATTTCTTTTTAATTTCTTGTACAAGAGTAGAGTAAATGTTGTACAACAGTTGACAGATTCTTGTACAACATTTGTACAACTCTTGTACAAGAGTTTATAGAGAAATGCCCATAGGTAGGGCTTATTACTATTCTGATTGTAATTCAACTATTTTCTCATGAAATCCTCTTTGTTGCGAAAAGCACGGGCAAGCTTTAATTTTGCAGTTTGTATAGGTTGCAGCAAATCGAATGCAGGCAATGTAAAATAAAAGGTTTGCCCTTCATTCATATCTTTTGCTGTCCGGTTGATAATAATGGCTTGCATTGTATAACGTAATGCCCATAGCAATAAAAAGAGACTGAAAATAACCCAGTGCCGGTTGACAATTCCTACGACAAATCCCGAAATACAACATGCATGGAACAGAAGACGTGAGGTGGTTTCCAGTCCGTTTATATAGCGTTGCATGCCTTGATAGTAGTGCGAGGTGGTCATATAGCTTATTTTCTCTTCTTTCCATTCCTTTTTATGTTCAATGGGTTGTATGCGTACGATGGCATTGCTACTGGTCTCTATACGTGTGTTTTCTTTGTTTGCAAACTGATTGATAAACAGATCATCTTCTCCTCGTTGTAGGTTCAGATGGGAAGAATAACCTTTTTCATTGAAAAACAACTCTTTACGATAGGAAAGATTACGTCCGATACCCATGTAGGGATTACCGGACAAGGCAAATCCAAGATAGCGCATAGATTGCATCAGGGTATCAAAAGTTATTTTTTTATGAAACCACCCTTTGGCATGTGCATAATTGCTATATCCCAATACAATTTGTGTATTGGGCGTATAATTGCGGGCTATCAGCCGTAGCCATTGGTCGCTGCTTGGGATACAATTGGCTTCGGTGAATACCAGCCATTCGTATTTGCTGGCTTTAATCCCTAGAGTAAGTGCCAGTTTTTTGTGGCTGATATAGCGGGCTGTGTTTGGAGTAAAACTATGATACAGATGTTTATATTCTTTTTCGAGACGTTCCAATACGGTTTCTGTTTCATCAGTCGAGGCATCATTGATGACGATTACTTCAAATGTGGGATAGTCTTGTTCCAGAATGCATTTTAGGTTTTTCTGTAAATTTTCTGCTTCATTATGTGCATAAAGAATGACAGACAGTGGAGGAAGTTCCTGAGAAAAATTTATTTTCCCTTTTTCTGTGGCAACGTTATGACTGTGTATCCGGCTATATATTTTCCAATAATAGATGAATTGAACAATGAAAAGAACACTTACGGTTGTCAGCAATAGTAATTCGATCGGTGTATATGTAAACAGTTCCATAATTTTGAGTTTTTAAGTTTGTGAGTTTTAAAGTTTATGAGTTTGTAAGTTTGTGAGTTTATGAGTTCACGTCTATTGTTCCTCGTCTACTCGTCAACTGATTCCTCGTCAACTCAAAAACTCAAAACTTATACTTTGGTATCCAGATATTCTTTTTTAAACATGTCGACAAAAAGAAAGAACAGCGACAAGAGCAGAGGTCCGAATATGATGCCCATAAATCCAAATAACGGTAATCCGATCACTACTCCAAAAATTGTGATAAGCGGGTGGATATCTGCCATTTTTTTCTGCAGAATAAACCGTATCAGGTTATCTAGTTGAGAGATAATCAGTCCACCAAACAAAAGCATTCCAATGGCGCTAAACCAATTGGCGTTTAGGGCAAAATAGGCGGCAACGGGTATCCATACCAATGCAGTGCCTACCATTGGGATAACTGTGGTAAAACAGGTAAGTAGACCTAGTAACCAGATGTTTGGCGCACCAAAAATAAGATACCCTAGCATTGCTACTCCTCCTTGTATGACCGCAAGTAGAGGTATTCCAATAGCGTTTGACCGTACAATCATGTTGATTTCATGGATGACATTTTGTGCATTTATCTCATTGAAAGGAAGAATACTACTGATGTAGGCTTCCATTTTCCGGCCGCCTGTCAACATGAAATAAAGTACAAATATCATAACACCAAGATTGACAGTCAGGCTACTGATTCCACTCATAAGTGTTTGCCCGATGCGTGTGAGGAATGAAGCTATAAAAGACAGAGTATCACTACCCAGAACATCATATCCGGTTTTTTCTTTAATGAGCGTGGCAGTTTGTTGGATCGGAGCAATATAACAATGAGGAGAAAGATTGACATCTTGAAACTTATTGACCAGCAGCCATACTGTCAGCCCAACAGGAAGTAGAAAAACAAGAATTGTTTCTCCTGTTATAAGCAGGGCACTAAGGCTTCGATTCATGTTTCGCTTTTCGGTTAAGTAGATCATTTGGCTTCTCACAAGAATATATATAGTCAATGCTCCTAGCAGACCTCCTAGAAAGGGACTGATTTGCCGGAAGATAACTACTCCCATCACTAAAATGATAATGACAAGAGAATATTTCCAATATCGTTCTTTGTTGTTCATATATTTCTGTTTACGAATAAGTATCTAGTGCATAATTGGAATGGTTTATCACAGAGACAAAGGTAGAAATTTAATTGTTAATGTGTCGGAGTTTTATTTTTTTATTTGGATAAAAACAATAATTGATGTATGAGTTGAAAGAAAGTAAAAATGATTTGTTTTGGGGAGGGACAGTTTATTTAGAAAAGGAAAGGCGACGGAAAAACAGGTAACTTTGTGAGTTTTTTGTATTTCTATAGAGTAGAATATTTTATACTCAACACTTAAAGAAATAAGAACCTAAAAAAACAGATATATTATTGTTCCGTCGCCTTTCTGTTATTATTTATCTATCAGACAGTAAGTTTTATTTCCGGCACAATTTGAAACGCTGTGGTAGGGAAATACTTAGATAAATGGTTTTGGATAAATTCCATAGTATCGTTTTGGATTGTTTTGTCTTCTACTGTAGGATAGAGATTGTAAAGGACGCTATGCAGTGTTATACCTCGTTTCTGAATAGCTTCCAGGCTTAGCAGTGTATGGTTGATACTGCCAAGCTTGCCAGAGGTTACAAAGATAAGCGGATAACCTTCGCGAGCGATGTAGTCGATAGTCAGCAATTCGGTAGTGAGGGGAACCATTAGCCCTCCGGCACCTTCTAGCAGTACAGCGTCGTAGCGTTTGCTCAGTGTTTCGGTAGCTTGCTTGATTTTATGAAAATCGATTTCCCGTTTATCGATTTTAGCAGCCAGATGAGGTGATGCGGGATAAGAGAATATTTCTGGCATGGTAAGTCCTTCATGGTCGTCAGGAGTTGGCTTGATACCCATGATGCGACGGTGAAGGTCTATGTCTTCGGAATGCCCCACATTCCCGGTCTGAATCAGTTTCTGAGTAATAGTATGTATGCCTTTTGCATTCCACTCGCGTGCAAGGAAGCCGGTGGCATAGCTTTTTCCGGCATCGGTATCGATACCGCTTACAAAGTAGACGTTGTTCATAATTTTCTTTTTTTTAAATTTTCATTTTCAATTTAGCAATTATGTAAATAGGGTGGTAGGTCAGCGATACGGACGACCCACTGCCATAGCGTTGCTTATATTGCTTACAGAAATCTGTAAGATTGTTTTTTGTCCACAGCCGATTTCCTGAAATTGCCCCGTTGACTCCGGTGCTTCGTAAATGTCGGAGAACATCGGTTGGATTGGTAAAAGATAGTGTTAGTATTTCCTCCTCTGAATGTAATAGTTGAAAGTGGGAATACAAGGTATCTTCGAGCTCATAACGGGTACGGTAGTGAAGTCCGTTTCCGGTGAGCGTACGGAGTTCTTCCATGTTTCTTTCGCCGAAAGTACTGAAAGCAAAGATGCCTCCTGCACATAGGTTGGCGGCACACTTCTGGAAGAAGTGTTCGGGAGACACAAACCACTGAAGTGTGGAACAGGAGGTAATTATCGAAGGACTGCCGGGAATTGGAAGTGTTTCGGCATCTCCGGCTATGAAATGTACCTTATCGCAGGAGAGCAGATCGTTGTAGCATGTTTCCATCTCAGGACAAAGGTCGTTAAGCCACAATTTCTTTGGTTGTAGGTGCTTTAGCAGTAGGCGTGAGTAGATGCCAGTTCCACATCCGAATTCATAGATTTCGGAGTAGGGAGGTGCTGTATATTCTTGTAGCAGGCGGAGCATCTTCTCTGCAATTTGCCTCTGTATTGTGGCTTCTTCTGAGTATGTTGTGACTGCACGTGCAAAGCGACGGGCAACCTGCTGTTTGTCTATAGCAGGAAAAGTGGGTATAAACAGACTATTTTTGTTTATTGTATGCTTCATTTTCTGTCTTTATTCTTCATTCGAAAGATATTTTTTCAGCATTTCCTCCTGATAGTGTGGTGCATCGGTCTCAATAATTTTTTCTGCTCTTCCTGTCCATGCACGCCGTTGGTTGTCAGGGAGAAAGATGCGGTCTTCCGTCCCGATGACAGCTCTCTTCCATGTAAACGGTGGCTCAGAAGAGGGCGTATAACGTTGTTGGATGGCTGCAAGCTCTTCTCCCAATTCCTCTATCGGTCGTTGGGGAGCAATGCGTAGGAATGCACGGTGAGCCTCGGCTGTACCACACATGCGTCGTTGGAATTTATGTAGATTCTGTGGACTGAGGTTCTGCAGTGTACCGTTAAATACAGATGGAGCAATGCCTCGCTGTTCATCTATCGGGAAAGGCGTGCCGTTGATTGCCGTACTGTGTGTTACGGGAAGCGTGGGGTATTGGCGGATAACCTCTCCAGCCATCCATACGCCCATTGACCATGCAATGAGTGTGATGTCCCGGTAGCCGGAGAGTAGCCCGGCATTAAACTCTGGCGAACGGTAATCGTAACAGAGCATCCAGTCACAATTTACAGGACGAATGTGGCTGAACAGATGTTCATCAGCTCCCCATCCTGCAAAGAAAAGGAGTAGGTGGGGATTGTGTTCGGATATAAGCAGTTGCTGTTTCATTCTCGGATGGCGTTTATCAGTTGATCTATTTCTTTTTCGGTCACGTCGGCGGTCAGCGAGAGACGGATGCGTGATGTCCCTTCGGGCACTGTAGGCGGACGGACAGGCAGTACATAAAATCCTTTGCGCTGCATCTCTTCTGCTCGTAGAATGGCATCAGTACTGCTGCCTACAACGATGGGGATAATCTGACTTGTTGATGGGCACGAGTATCCGGATTCGATAAGGATTTTACGCAGTTTCTGGCTGATGTATGAAAGGTGATTACGCTTGCTCTCATAGTTTTTCAACTGACTTAGGATGAATGATGTCCATTGGATATTAATAGGTGGAAGTGCGGTTGTGTAGATGTATGTACGCGCCCTATTGATCAGAAAATCGCGTATCTCATGCCGACATATAACGAATGCTCCGGAGGATGCGGCTGCCTTACCGAGTGTTCCTACCAGGAAATCGATTTCTGAAATGCAGTTTTGTTCTTCCGCACATCCTAATCCATGGGGACCACGTACTCCGAAAGCATGTGCTTCGTCGAGGTAGAGTATGAGATTGCTGTATGCATGTTTCAATTCAATCAATGCAGTCAGATCTGCTTCATCACCATCCATACTGAAAATGCTTTCTGTCACAATGATGATATAATCGTAGCTTTTATGATGTTCGTCGACTAGTCGCCGCAGTTGCATTGTGTCGTTGTGGCGGTAGCGGATACAACGGGCAGCCGACAGACGGATACCATCTATCAGACTGGCATGTACCAACTTGTCGGCAAGAATCAACGTACGTGTATTTGCTATGGCGGGCAGTATGCCACTATTGGTGTGGTAACCGCTGCCAAACACCAGCGCACTTTCTGCACCATAAAGTGATGCAAGCTGTTCTTCCAGTTCTTCGTAAATGCTGAAGTTTCCCGTCAGCAGACGTGATGAGGAAGAAGAGAAGAGGACTTCTTCATTGCGGAGTGTGCGTAGGAAGTCATTTATCAATTTCCGGTCGGAAGCCAGCCCTAGATAATCGTTCGATGACAGATTGAGCATCCGTTGTCCATTTACCACCACTTCACGTCCTTCGTGTCGGATATGTGGCAATTGACGAAGATTTCCTTTCGTTTCGAGTGCCTTTAGCTCGCTTTCGAGTGAATCTGTAAATTTGTTCATAAATATATTTTACTATTTTCTGAGGCAAAATGGAACAGGTCTTGATGTGTTGATGCGGGAACAGCGCAAACCTTCTTGCTCAACGGCAATTTCATCGTTGCCCAACGGTGAATTCACGCTTGCCCAATTGTGAATTTACCGTTGCCCAACGAGATTTATCCTTGTTAGAAGATATCCTGACAAGGGGTAGAGGTTCATCTTTTTCTCTTTTGCCGATTCCCATTTTTTGGTTTGCTCAGCTGTTGCGTTTTTTTGTAATTTGCTATTAGGGGCAGAGTTGTTATTTTTTGGGAGCTACATCTCTGCCACTATCTTGAGCAGTCCGCTTGTCAGTTTGCTCAGCTGCTCAGGCGTAATGATGAATGGAGGCATCAGATAGACCAGCCTGCCAAACGGACGAACCCATATTCCTTCTTCCACAAAGCGGCGTTGCATCCAAGCCATATCAACGGGATGTTTTGTCTCGATAACTCCTATTGCTCCCAATACTCGCACATCGGCCACTTGCGACAGGTTGCGGGCTGGTTCGAGTTCGTGGCGAAGTTGCGACTCAATCCGAGTTACTTTTTCTTGCCATTCGGAAGAGAGGAGCAGACGTACGGAAGCACAAGCAACGGCACAGGCGAGTGGATTCCCCATAAATGTTGGTCCGTGCATGAAGACGCCTGGTGCTGCTCCGGAGATGGTGTCAGCTACATGGTTCGATGCCAGTACGGCCGAGAGTGTCATGTATCCGCCGGTCAGTGCCTTACCGATACACATAATATCCGGTTCTGTCCCTGCATGTTCCCACGCGAATAGCTTTCCTGTACGTCCGAAACCGGTAGCAATTTCGTCGAAAATCAGCAGCACATTGTGCTGCTTGCAGAGCTTTGCTGCTTCGCGCAGATATTGAGGATGATAGAACCACATACCTCCGGCTCCTTGTACGATAGGCTCGAGAATGAGTGCTGCAAGTTCATCGGATTTGGTTTCCAACACCTGACGGAGTGGCTCAATGTCGGCAGGATTCCACTCTCCTCCATAGCGTGACGAGGGTTGAGGTACGAAATAGCGGACAGGTAGTGACGCACCGAAGAGACTGTGCATACCTGTGACTGGATCACATACGGACATGGCATTCCATGTGTCTCCATGGTAGCCTGAACGGATGGTGACGAAGTTGTTTTTTGATGCTTGGCCGAGTGCATACCAGTACTGGACTGCCATTTTGAGAGCGACTTCTACTGCAACAGAACCAGAATCGGCATAGAAAATCTTTTGCATTGAGGGTGGTACGAGGGGGAGCAACAGTCGTCCCAGTTCTATGGCAGGATCATGAGTAAGACCGCCGAACATGACGTGAGACATACGTTGCAACTGTTCTTCTGCTGCCCGATTGAGTACGGGGTGATTGTAGCCGTGCACCGCACACCACCACGACGACATTCCCTCTATTAGCTCACGACCGTCGTCCAGCGTAATGACGGCTCCCTGAGCACTACGTACTTTGTAGACCGGCAGTGGGTGTGAGGTTGAGGTATATGGATGCCACAAATGTAGACGGTCGAACAATGAGTCGGGTAACGTATATCCCGCTTCACGAATCATCTGTTTATCTTCATCTACCTTCGATCCGAGTGTGGTGAGTAGGTCTCCTACGATGGCAGAGTTGATTCCGATATACATCGCTTTCTCTACAGCTTCATGACTGAGTTGCGACCGCCCTCCAGCAAACCGCAGATAAGCTGTAGGATTGATGAAACGGAATAGGGCGATGGTACGCAATATTTCTTCCTCTGTCAGCGGAGTCTGGTGCTCCAGTGGTGTCCCGGCGATGGGAGAGAGGAGATTTAGAGGAATAGACTGTACACCAATGCGGCGGAGTTCGAAAGCCAATTCAACACGCTGCTCCATTGTTTCACCCATTCCGATAATTCCACCCGAGCAAATATCCATACCTGCCCTTCGTGCTGCTTCGAGGGTTTCTATTTTTTGTTGTTGCGTATGTGTGGTACAGAGCTCGGCGAAGTAGGAGGGGGCTGTCTCCAGATTACAGTGATAGCGCGTAATACCAGCCTGTCGTAGCTGTCTAAGCTCTGTTTCGTTAAGCAGTCCGAGCGATGCGCAGAGGTGAATGGATGAGTGACGGCGTAGATGGTGTGCTGTTTCGGTAAGTTGTTCCAGCTGTTTGGAAGTAGGCTTTTTTCCGCTGGTGACAAGCGAGAATCGCTGTATTTCTTGTTCTTCGTGCAGCTTTGCTTGGCGTAGGCATTCTTCGGGGGGGAGTAGGTCGTAGATATCGGCTTTAGTCCGGTAGTGTGATGATTGTGCACACCATTTGCAGTTTTCCGGACATCGTCCGGACTTGGCATTGATGATAGAGCACATTTCGAATTCTTTTGAGGCACAGGCCTCTGTAATCTCATGGGCAGCGGCGTAGAGCTCACTGCTCTCTGCCTTGTCGGCAAGCCATGCAGCCTGTTCGGGCGACAAGCAGACGCCGGACAGTACTAAGTCTTTTAGCTCTTTGACGTTCATAAATGGTTGGGATGAAATAGTAAGTTGATGATTCTGCTTTTGGAGAGATGCCTCTACCACGTTCGTATGCAGATGGCCTATCAATACCTCACGACCCAAGCTAGCAAAGGCAGCATAGCTTTTCCGTCCCCAATAACGGAAACGGGGCACCGGGCGTTGGTTATGACAAATTCTCCTCATCAGCTATTGTTTATTATTTACACGTAGATAATTGAAGCTTTCCGAAGAAAGCGAGGCAAAAATACAAAGATTCTTCGGAAAAATACATATTCCATCGGCTAATCATATTTAAAGTGTCGGGAAGATTCAAGCAAACTCTAAGTAATCATTATATTGTGGATACCTGTGCAAAAGTTTGCATATAGCAATGCACTTTTGTGCATATAGCAATGCAAAATCCGTTCTTAGGGTATCCTCTAAAAAAGTATTGAGCGAAATTTAAACAGGCTCTTAGAAAAACAGTATATTTGTTGCCAATTTTAGTATATAATATATACGACACATGAAAACAAAACATCTCTTTCTGCTATTTCTGCTCTTTAGTTGCGTACTGGCTTCCTGCAACGACGAGGACGAACGTTTCTATCTCTACGAACTCTCCGAGGTCTACGACCCGAACGTGCCGGCATCATCCGTCTATGTCCCGATAACCATAGGGGGGCGCGTCGGCATTATGGGCGGGGAAGCACCATATACGGTTGAGCTTTCCGATACGCAAGTTGCCTCGGCCTCTTTGGGCGAGGAGGGGGATATAATCCACATCTTCCCCAAACAACTGGGGACTGCTATGCTTCGTGTGAAGGATTCTGAGGGGAGAACTGTGCAATTGGCAATAGAAGTGGGAACAGTCACTCAGTCTTTCAAGGTCTTTAAAATAGGTGTTTATGTCTTTGGCGAACTGGACGAGGTTACAACCGACGAACTAAAAGAACGCATCCTCCAGAGTGCTGTCATGCAGGAGAATGACCGTATCCGTTGGACGTACGAGACCAAAGAATCGGGGACGATGACGATAGTACGCTCTTCCGGTGAGGAGGAGGATGTTACGGCCACATTCACCCGTGAAACAATGTATGGGGAAGATTCACGTGCCTATCTCCGATTCCACGGTATCTGCAATGAGCAGGAGTATGAGTTTGATTTGTGTTTTGGCAATGTTCTGCCTACGAGTGGAGTGCGTTCTATAGGTCCTACACCTTGTTCTCTGATAGTAGACCTGACAGATATTTATAAGGAAGAGTATCCTGCTCTTCAGGCTGCCGCAATCTATTATATGGGCTATCTTGCTAATTAGACTATCTTGTCGCGTAACGCTCTTTTGCCAGCCTCTGTCACTTTTTACTATGTTTAACAACAGTATCTGTGACAGAGGCTGGCTTTCAAGTGCTTGATTTATAATAATGTATGTACAAATGTTGCGTGATGTGTACGTACACACTATTGCTCGATTCAATAATTCATTTTACATTTGTGGGTGAAAAAAGTAAGATGGTAATTGTGTAGTTACCTTTCTATATTATTTTATAGACAGTATAATACCTAAAAATAAAACGAAAAAAGTTATGAACGAACTATTTAATGTAAAAGACAAAGTTGTTGTCATAACCGGCGGAGCCGGAATTTTAGGAAGAGGCATTGCTGCTTATCTTGCAAAAGAAGGTGCCAAAGTGGTAATTCTTGACCGTAGTGAAGAGTCGGGAAAAGCTCTTGTTGAGAGTATCAAGGCTGCAGGAAACGAGGCTATGTTTCTTTATACCGACGTAATGAACAAAGAAATTTTGGAAAGTAACCGCGAGGATATCATGAAAGTCTACGGACGTATAGATGTTTTGCTGAACGCTGCTGGAGGAAACATGGCGGGAGCTACCATTGCACCAGACAAGACTTTCTTCGACTTACAGATTGATGCGTTCAAGAAAGTGGTGGATTTGAACCTGTTCGGTACAGTGTTGCCTACAATGGTTTTTGCTTCTGTAATGGTAGAACAAAAGAAAGGTTCTATCGTTAACTTCTGTTCCGAATCTGCATTGCGACCTCTGACCCGTGTAGTTGGTTATGGAGCAGCAAAGGCTGCGATTGCCAATTTTACAAAATATATGGCGGGTGAGTTGGCACTGAAGTTTGGAAACGGATTGCGTGTAAATGCCATTGCTCCGGGATTCTTCCTGACAGATCAGAACCGTACATTGTTGACTAATCCTGACGGTTCGCTGACTGACCGTTCGAAGACAATCTTGGCACATACTCCGTTCAACCGCTTCGGTGAACCCGAAGACCTTTACGGTACAATCCACTACCTGATTAGTGATGCGTCTAATTTCGTGACTGGTACGGTAGCTGTAATCGATGGCGGTTTTGATGCTTTCTCTATCTGATAATACAAAAACTTAAAATTCGAAAGATATGTATTTATGCGAACAAACATGGCGCTGGTATGGTCCGAACGATCCTGTCAGTTTATGGGATATCAAGCAGGCTGGCGCTACAGGGATAGTGAATGCCCTTCATCATATTCCCAATGGAGAAGTCTGGACTGTGGAAGAAATCATGAAACGTAAGAAGATGATTGAAGAGGTCGGACTTACATGGTCGGTTGTTGAGAGTGTTCCTGTACACGAACATATCAAAACACAGACCGGTGATTTCATGAAATATATTGAGAACTATAAAGAGAGTATACGTAATCTGGCTAAGTGTGGCATTATGGTAGTGACCTACAATTTTATGCCTGTTCTGGACTGGACACGTACGGATTTGGCATATACACTGCCTGATGGTTCTAAAGCTCTTCGATTTGAAAAGGCTGCTTTTGTGGCTTTCGATTTGTTTATTTTAAAGCGTCCGGGAGCAGAAAAAGATTATACGGAAGAGGAAAAAGCGAAGGCAAAGGCTCGTTTTGAACAGATGAACGAGGATGACAAGACGTTGCTGGTACGTAATATGATTGCAGGTTTGCCCGGATCGGAAGAGAGTTTTACGGTAGAGCAGTTCCAAGAAGCACTTGATAGATACAAAGATATAGATGCCGAGAAGTTGCGTGCAAATCTGATATTTTTCTTAAAAGAGATTGCACTGGTTGCTGATGAAGTAGGAGTAAAGCTTGTGATTCATCCGGATGATCCTCCTTATAGTATATTAGGATTACCTCGAATTATGAGTACAGAAGACGACTTTAGAAAGTTGGTAGAGGCTGTACCTAATGAATCTAATGGCTTATGTTTGTGTACCGGATCGTTGGGGGTACGTGCTGATAACGATTTGGCTGGCATGATGGAACGTTGGGGCGACCGTGTGAACTTTGTACATTTGCGTAGTACGCAACGCGATGCTGAAGGAAACTTCTACGAAGCCAATCATTTGGAAGGAGATGTGGACATGTATAGTGTTATGAAGAGTCTTATCTTGCTACAACAACGACGTAAGTGCTCCATTGCTATGCGTCCGGATCACGGTCACCAGATGATTGATGATTTGAAGAAGAAAACCAATCCCGGGTACTCTTGTTTAGGACGTCTGCGTGGACTTGCAGAGCTTCGTGGACTGGAAATGGGAATTGCTAAATCAATTCTATAAGAAATGCGACACTATGCCTGTAAAATAATTAGGCATAGTGCCATTTTATTAGAGCCTGTTTAAATTTTAAAGTTTAATATAGAAAGAGTGTTTCTTCTTTCTTCGGAAATGATTATTTTTA
>CALUOO010000025.1 GCA_944322345.1 uncultured Bacteroides sp.
TATTTAGAGAGTCTGTGCAGGACTCTCTAAGAAAAATGTATAAATAAAAAAATACTATCAGAGATGTAGTGCACGTACACATGATTTTATTTAACCAAAACATATCAAGAGTTTATTAACAAATTAGCAGTATTAATTATGAGAAAAAGAACTTATTGGAAAAACAGGCATGGCTATCTGTGGGGAGTCATGCTAATGGCGGTTGCTCTTTGCTTCACTAGTTGCAAAGACGATGATGAACAAGAGAATGCCGCATTTGACCCGACCAAGCCTGTTGTAATTACAAATTTTACTCCTAAAGAGGCAAGTTATGGAAGTGATATTGTCTTGTATGGAGAAAATTTCGGAAATGACCCCTCTAAGGTAAAAGTAACCATTGGAGGGAAAAATGCAAGAATCATAGGTCTGAAGAATCAAAGTATTTATTGTGTAGTTCCCAAAAGTGCTACTAAAAAAAATGTTCAATTAGAAATACTTAATGAGAATGGTGAGGCTATTGCCTTAGCTAAAGCAGAAGAAGAATTTACGTATATAAAAAAATGGTTGGTAAGTACTTTTATTGGAACACATTATGAGGAGTCAAGTCAATTTGTGGAAAAAGATGGCCCATTCAATGATTGTGGAGGATTTAATAATGTGTTTTGGTTTTCGTGGGATCCGAAGTCTAATTTTGATAAGTTGTATTTTACCACAGAAGGGAAAAATATACGTCTGATTGATTTTACAAAAGAAAATGCGGATGGGACTAAAGGGTATGTAAGTACTTTAAATACCCGCTTTACTAGAGTGACAGCAATGACATGGACTGCTCCAACTGACAATGCTCACGATCAGGATATGATTTATTCTGAGAACCATTCGAGTGACAGTAAAGAGGCTAACTATCTGTACACCCGTGCTTCAGGATTTAAAAATGAAACTTTGTTAGGAGGATACGCAAGAGGTGTAAACGGCAATATGGTACATCCTATAAACGGAGAATTCTATTTCTCAAGATACAGAGCGGGAGATGTGTGGAGATATGATTTTGCTACCAATACACAAGAATTGGCATTTCCTCTTCCTTATTCAGGTGTAGCAACTTATATGGTTCCGCATCCTACGGGAAACTATGCTTATCTATTATTACAAGAGAGATATTATATTGCACGAACTGATTATGACTGGGCAAGCAAAACCTTTACAGCTCCTTACACCATTTGTGGACAACCTAACGACTGGGGATATGTAGATGCAGTGGGAACACGGGCTAAGATAAACCGACCTATTCAAGGCGTATTCGTTTATAATCCGGAATACGAAGGACAAAAAGATGAATATGACTTCTACTTCTGTGACAAAAACAATCATTGTATACGAATCTTGACTCCAACCGGACGTATCACCACCTTTGCCGGTAGAGGTAATAATAAAGAAAGCGGATATAACGATGGAGATTTACGCTCACAAGCTCTTTTCAGCGAACCGCGTGCTATTGCTTACGATGAAAAACGAAATTGTTTCTATGTAGGCGATGGACTCAACAAAGTAATCCGTAAAATTGAGTTGGAAAGAACAGATGATGAACAGGAAGCTATCGAGGATGAGAACGATGGCAATGTAGGAAGTGAAGGAGAAGAGAACCAAAAAACTGAAGAATAATGAATGATAACACACACTTTATGATGAAAAAAATTTTATTAATATGTATGCTGTTACTTGGAGTTATCATTAATATATCCGCACAGGAGAATGTAACAGTGACAGGAACCGTAGTAGATACAAATAACGAGCCCATGATTGGTGTCAATGTATCTATCGAGAATATGCCCGGATTGGGAACAATAACTGATATGGATGGTAAATACTCTATAAAGATGCCACCCTACAATCGATTGGTGTTTTCATACATAGGCTATGACAAGAAAACTATTTTAGTAAAAGACCAACGGGTAGTAAACGTAACCATGCAGGAATCACAAGCCACAGTAATAGATCAGGTTGTAATTACCGGTACGGGAGCACAGAAAAAAATTGCAGTGACAGGTGCGGTCACTACTGTAGATGTGGAAGATTTGAAAAGCGTACCTACTACTTCTATTGCCGACGGTCTTGCCGGAGTTGTACCCGGTATCATGGCTATGCAAACAGACGGTCGTCCGGGAACAGTATCTGAATTCTGGGTACGTAGTATTTCTACTTTTGGTGCCAGCAATGCTGCATTGGTATTAGTCGACGGGTTCGAACGTGATATCAACGAAGTGAACGTAGAAGATATAGAATCGTTCTCCGTATTGAAAGATGCATCTGCTACAGCAATTTATGGTAGTAAAGGTGCTAATGGTGTAGTGTTGATTAATACGAAGCGTGGTAAAGAAGGTAAAATTAATGTAGACTTTAAACTTGAAGGTTTTTACAGTACATTTACTCAGTTCCCAAAATTCGCAGACGGATATACGTATGCATCTATGGCTAATGAAGCTAAAATAGCTCGTAACGAACAGCCGTTGTACACAAATGAAGAACTGGAAATACTCCGTTTGGGGCTTGATCCGGACTTGTACCCAAGTGTAGATTGGATGGATGTGATTATGAGAGATGGAGCCTGGAGCTCACGTGCTACACTGAATATGAGTGGAGGTGGTAAAACAGCACGTTATTTCGTTTCTGGTAGTTACCAAGACCAACAAGGTATGTATAAGACAGATGAAGCCATAAAAAAATATAATACAAATGCCAATTTCCGTAAATGGACTTATCGAATGAACTTGGACATTGATATTACCAAAACCACTTTGTTAAAAGTTGGTGTTTCTGGTTCATTACGTAAGCAAAACGATACAGGAGCAGGACAAACAGATTTGTGGACGTCCATTATGGGATTCAATCCAACAACTACTCCTATAACCTATTCGGATGGAAGAATACCAGCAGATTATAATCCTGACGATAACTGGGGAAGATTTAATCCTTGGACACTTGCCACACAAACCGGATATAACGAAAGTTGGGAAAACAATATACAAACCAATGTGACACTGGAACAGAAACTGGATTTCATCACTAAAGGACTCCGTTTTATTGGACGTTTTGGGTACGATACCAACAACTCAAACTGGATTACACGTAAAAAACATCCGGAATTATGGCAAGCAGAAGATAGAAATTCAGATGGCGATTTATTATTTACTCGTATCAAAGAGGAACAAAAAATGGAGCAAAAATCCGGTTCGGAAGGTGACCGGCGTGAGTTTTTTGAATGGGAATTGCATTATGACCGTGGATTCAAGGAACACCATGTGGGTGGAACACTGAAATATACCCAAAATTCCAAGGTGTTTACACAAGGCATTGGTGAAGATCTTAAAAACGGTTTGGCTCGTCGTAACCAAGGCTTAGCAGGACGTGCTAATTATAACTGGAATTATCGCTATTTCGTGGATTTTAATTTTGGTTACACAGGTTCAGAGAACTTCCATAAGGACCATCGTTGGGGATTCTTCCCA
The DNA here is from genome assembly GCA_944322345.1 of uncultured Bacteroides sp. Taxonomy (GTDB): domain Bacteria; phylum Bacteroidota; class Bacteroidia; order Bacteroidales; family Bacteroidaceae; genus Bacteroides. Next base: position 3,486 of record CALUOO010000025.1, read on the forward strand.
GCACTTTCCGGTGCATGGAATATAGCTGAAGAGCCTTTTATTAAGAAAAACCTTGGTAAATGGGTAAATATGTTCAAGGTACGTTTCTCATGGGGTAAAGTCGGTAATGACAATTTGGGTGATGAGAATCGTTTCCCGTATCTGTATAACATTGAGACCATCAGAAGACAAGATGAAAACGACAAAAACAAATGGTACGATGATGGAGGCTATCAGTTTGCAGACTATGATGTTACCCAACGTTATTGGGGGGGCATGCGCTATTCTTCATTGGCCTCTCCCTATGTTACATGGGAAGTAGCAATCAAAAAGGATTTAGGTATTGACTTCTCATTTTTTAATGATAAACTTACCGGTACAATCGACTATTTTGACGAGCATCGTGAATCTATTTATTGGGAACGGAAGTATCTTCCTTTCATGGTAGGAGTTGAAAGTAATCCTAAAGCAAATATTGGTGAATCAAAAGCACGTGGTTTCGATGGTAATTTTGCATTAAAACAAAAAATAGGTAATGTAAATGTTACTATACGGGGTAATATGACTTACAGTAAAAATGAGATTCTTGAACAGGATGAAGAGAACACTATTTACACCTACAAGCTGAATCAAGGACACCGTATTGACCAAGCACGTGGCTTCATTGCATTAGGATTGTTTAAAGACTATGACGATATCCGTAATAGTGCTACCCAAAGCTGGACAGATGTAATGCCAGGTGACATTAAATATAAAGATATCAACGGTGACGGTGTAATAAACGATAATGATAAGGTGGCAATTGGTGCTACAACCAAGCCCAACCTGACATACGGATTCGGTATTTCGGCACGTTGGAAAGGCTTGGATGCCAATGTCCATTTCCAAGGTGTAGGTAAATCGACTTATTTTATCGAAGGCTCTTCTGTCATGATGTTCCAACGAAGTGATTTTGGTAATGTATTGCAAGAAATCGCAGACAGCAATCGCTGGATACTGGGAGTTAACGAAGATCCAAATGCCGAATATCCCAGACTGACATATGGTGGGAACGCCAATAATGAACAGAAGTCCACTTTCTGGTTGCGAGACGGTTCTTATATACGTCTGAAAACTTTGGATATAGGTTATACACTGCCAACTGCTTTAGTTAATAAAGCTCACATAAATAAAGTACGTTTCTTCTTTGTGGGAACCAACCTGCTGACTTTCTCCAAATTCAAGCTTTGGGATCCGGAAATGGGAAGTACTGATGGTAAAAAATATCCATTAAGTAGAACATTCTCTCTTGGTGTATCAATCAATCTTTAATCATGCAGAAAACAAACAATATGAAAAAAATATTTTCAATTTTATCATTAGCAGCAACTTTAGGTCTTGGTATGACTGGTTGCTCTGATTATTTGGATTCAGACTACCTTTTTGACGAGCGCATGTCCATCGAAGATGTATTCTCCAACGCTGATTATACCAACAAATGGCTGGCACGAGGATATTTTTGGCTTGGTCAAAATACGATGCAGGATGTCTATGCTAAAAACCAACTCTATTTCAACTTTGCCGATGACATGTATTATGGAGACACAAATGTGCCCCAGTACGCAAATTGGAAAAACGGGCAATATAACGAGACCGGCATGAATGGCAACAGTAAGAATATTTGGGTAGACGCTTATAAAGGTATCCGTCAGGTCTCTATTTTTTTGAATAACATTGATATGAACCAAGACATTTCCGAAGCGGAACGGGAAGACATGAAAGGGCAGGCTCATTTCCTGCGGGCTTACTTCTATTGGATTCTGCTGCGTACATTCGGACCGGTACCTATCGTTCCAGACGAAGGGGTTGACTATACCAAGGAGTACGATGAGATTGCACAGCCCCGGAACACCTACGACGAATGTGCGAACTACATTGCTGAAGAAGCAGTGAAGGCAGCAGCAAGATTGCCTCTTACGCGTAACCAGCAAGAAATAGTTCGTCCCACTCGTGGAGCGGCACTGTCTCTACGTGCACGGGTGTTGCTGTTTGCTGCCAGTCCATTGTTCAACGGAAAGGCTCCAGCAGAAGTACAAGCCGGTATGATCACCCGCGAAGGTGCTCCACTTCTCTCTGCTACTTATGACGAGCGGAAATGGGCACTTGCAGCAGCAGCGGCTAAAGATGTAATGGATTTAGGAATTTATGAACTGTATACAACAGGAATACGGACCAACAGTGACAATATTGCCTATCCAAACACTCTTCCTCCCCAGCCGGATCCTGAGAATAATTTTGACAAGAAACCATGGCCGAACGGGTATCAGGATATAGATCCGTTCGAATCTTATCGTTCTGTGTTTAATGGAACACTTGGTGTATCTTCTGCAGACAACAAAGAGATTATCTTCACACGCGGACAGAATCAAGGAGGTTATGGTATCGGCCCGATGGTTGTTCACCAACTTCCTCGACGCGAAGGAAAAGGGTACAACTGCCATGGCATGACTTTGAAACAATGTGACGCCTATTATATGGCTGATGGAAGCGATTGTCCGGGAATGAACGAGGGCTATGCCGGAACATTGGGTTACGAAGATCCATTACGCTACAATAGCGCTAATCCCAAACATCTGACGGATATTGTCAAAAAAGAAGAAATTGCAAATTATCCAGAATTAGGTGCTAATGCCGCAGGAGTATGCAAACAATATGCAGGACGTGAACCACGTTTCTATGCCTCTGTCGCTTACAACGGATCTACGTGGAATCTACTGAACTATAAAAAAGACAGTGATGAAAAACCCAATGTACAGGTATTCTACTATTGTGGTACCCCCAACGGCTATCAGAACTCTACGTATTGGCTACGCACAGGCATTGGTATCAAGAAATATGTGCATCCGGATGATATCAGTAACACACAACAGACTTCTGTTGACCAAAGCCGCTTGGTGAAAAAAGTAGACCCGGCTATCCGTTATGCTGAAGTGCTGCTAATTTACGCAGAAGCATTAAATGAACTTACTCAGGAATACAACATTCCGTCGTGGGATAACACTACAACCTATTCTATCAAACGCGATGTAAATGAAATGAAAAAAGGGATACAACCCATCCGCATTCGTGGTGGAGTGCCCGATTACGCTGCATCCATATACGACGATCCCGACAAATTCCGCATCAAGCTGAAACGCGAACGTCAGATTGAGCTTTTTGCCGAAGGACACCGCTACTTTGACATCCGTCGCTGGTGTGATGCTCCGGCTGAAGAATCAGCTCCTATTTATGGCTGTAACGTTTATTGCACGCAGACACAGGCAGAACTGTTCCATACACCGGTCGAAATAGCCGACATGCCAACCATCTTTACCACCAAAATGTGGTTTTGGCCTATTAGCCACGACGAATTGAAAAGGAACAAAGAACTGAGCCAAAACGTAGGATGGACAGATCCGGAATAACTTCCAATAACAACTAAAAAAGAAAAAGAAATGAAAAAGATATATTACTTGCTTTTAGCTGCAACAGCTACCATCGGTCTTGCATCCTGTAATAACGAATGGGAGGATGAACAATTCGAACAAATGGTATCCTTCAAAGCTATCCCTGATGATTCGGGCGTAACTCCGCTGTATGTACGCTACAATGCCGAAGGCTCTAAACTGTACGAACTTCCCGTTCTCCTGAGTGGATCGACAATGAGCACTGCTAACCGTACGGTACATATTGCAGTAGACCCCGATACACTGAAACAACTGAATATTGAACGGTATGGGACAGACGATCGGAACAACGGAATAAAATACCAACAATTGGACGCACAATACTACTCTTTTCCTGAAACAGTCGACATCCCGGCAGGAGAATATTCTACTGTGCTACCCATTACCTTCACATTAGGAGGTAACAACAATCAAAACCCGTTGGACATGTCGGACAAATGGATTCTGCCGTTGACTATCCAAGACGACCCGTCGTATAACTACGTGGCAAATCCACGTAAATACTACCGTAAGGCACTCATGCACATTACACCGTTTAATGACTACTCTGGTATATACGGTGGAACACAATTATTCATTATCAGTGATATTAATGGTGACGGCGTAGTGGACGACAAGGATGAGAGTACAGGAAAATTCACTGAAAACGAGCATAAAGCATACGTAGTGGACGACAATACTGTATTCTTTTATGCCGGACGGATTGACGGAGAGGACTTGAACCGCAAAAACTATAAGGTGAATGTCCGCTTTCTCGACGAAGGATTCGAAGGTACAGAAGATGCCAAACGAAAGAAACTGGAAATCTGGTGTGACAACCCCGATGCCAACTTCAAACTGTTGGATGAAAATCCATATTACACCGTTGAAGAAGACACAGATGGGAAGCGCCCATTTATCAAATACATCTACATTACGGTTCATCTGTCATACCAATTCGAAGATTACACCACCGTACCTGGACTCCGACAGAAATTCAAAGTTGACGGTTTGATGGCTTTACAGCGTGAGTTAAATACTCTCATCCCAGACGAAGATCAACAGATACAATGGTAACAATTTATTTATTGTAACTACACACTGCACATAAGAAGGAGGTTCTTAAGCATCATGCTATTAACCTCCTTTTTGTTTACCTTGCAATTTATTATAACTTTGAGCCAACATACTATTTTTTTATAAACCGAACATACTAAACAACAATGAGACAGACTAGAAATAACTTTGAATATTACCTTCTTACCTTTTTACTTTTTTTCTTCTATTCCTGCGAAAAAGAAACAGACAATTATTCTAATCAAGGAGAAGATAACGGAACAGAAGATATAACCCCAACGGTAATACCATCAGTAATCAATCTGACCGCAGAAGCCACCACTAAAGCTAATGAGCTAAAAATCAGTTGGGAAAATCCATCTGGAATAACTGCGGTAGCACTTTCTTACTGGATACAAGAAAGCGATGAATCTTCAGCGAATTCTGTTACGACCAGAGTCTATGATCAAAGAAAAAGTACACAAAACATTATCGTACCCCAATATGGAACTTACCATATCTCTGCTGTCGCGATGGACAACTATGGAAAGCGTTCTGAGCCAGTAAAAATTACCGCTACACCTGCAGAAACAGATTTTGTATTCAGCTGGAGTAATGTTGCAGACAGCTGTACATACGTGCTTATCGAACAGTTTATGAACAAATCAAAAGGCACATTTTGGAGTACTCCTAAAGACATCAGCCACTCCTCACAATTCATCTATTGGCAACAGGCTCACGCAATGGACGTAGTAATCTATTCCTATGAACGAATCAAGAAAGATAATCCAGACTTAGCTGCTACATATGAAAACTACTTCCGTCTTTGGTATCAGAATCACGCCAACAACTACGAACATAAAGTTGATGATGAAACAGGGTTCTATAACAACTTTACCGATGATATGTGCTGGATCTGCCTCACGCTAATGCACTTGTCCGAAGCTACCGGAGATGACACATATTTCAACACTGCTAAAACAGTCTACGATAAATACATCATCACACGTGCATGGACTGACGATAAAGGAACAGGACTACCATGGAAAGCAGATGATAAAGGAAGAAATGCCTGTACTAATTCACCTGGCTGTTTGATCGCAGCAAAACTTTATAAGAAATATAAAGAAGAAAAATATAAAGAAAATGCACAAATGCTATATCAATATATGGTGACTAACTACCCGTTAAAAGAAGGGAACGGAAAGGTAGAAGAGCCACCACTAACCTATACCCAAGGGACATTCGGAGAAGCATGCAGACAGTTATACTACATTACAGGTGAATCTCAATATATGAGAATGGCAGAAAAGGCTATCAACTATGCCGCTACCAGCGATCGCTGCCTTAGAGACGGACTGCTGAGAGATGAAGGGACTAGCATGGACCAAAGTATTTTCAAAGCTGTTTATATTCCTTATGCTGTTAATCTAGCCTTAGATGAGAACGCACAGTATTCAATCCGAACTTATATAAAAGATTTTATCGAGAAAAATGCCAATGCATTGCGCAAGAACCTGCAACATCAAAAGTTTCCTGAAATGTATTGTGATATTTATTGGGGATGGACTTTTGACGGTGATATAGCATCAATGGGAGCACAAGCCAGTGGTGCTTCTCTAATGGAAGGCGTCGCACGCTTAAGCCAACACGATTCCAACGCAAATACAGAGCAATAAACAACTGTAAATCATAGAGACTCTTACCGACATTCAAGTATCAGAATTATCTATACTCAAATGTCGGTATTCATCAAATGAAAAGACATCTATTTCAGATTTTTTTTATTCTTAAAAGAGAGATTTTGATAATTCTTCGCATCGAACATTCAAAATAATATACAAAAAACAAAGATCTTAGATTTCGATCAAAAAGAATCCATCCTTTAAGAAATAGCATTACATAAAATTGTTTTCGTACACGGTTTACAATTCCAAAGAAATATCTGATTCACATAAAGGAAATCTAAAATAATATTTTATTTACAGCGCAAATGAGACTTTTTACTTAATTTGAATTAAAATTTTCATCTATCAGACATCTTGACTATCCATAAGTGGAGAACTTTTTTACCTTTGTTGCCATCGAATTAGAGAAGATTACAATCAAAGACCAACAATTTTTATAAATAACAACAGAACATGAAAAAACAATTTTTATTCGGATTAGCCCTATGCTGTGCTTGTTCAATATCTGCTCAGACATGGGAACCTCTGTTTAACGGCAAAAACCTCAAAGGCTGGAAAAAGCTGAATGGTAAAGCAGAGTACAAGGTAGAAGATGGCGCTATCGTGGGGATTTCTAAAACAAATACCCCTAACACATTCTTAACGACTTCAAAAGATTACAAAGACTTTATTTTGGAATTTGAGTTTAAAATAGAAGATGGACTGAATTCTGGTGTACAAATCCGTAGTGAAAGCAAAAAAGATTATGACAAAGGGCGTGTGCATGGCTATCAATTCGAAATAGATCCATCTAAACGCGCATGGACAGGTGGAATCTACGACGAAGCCCGCCGAGGATGGCTCTATCCATTGACTCAGAACCCGACAGCAAAAAATGCTTTTAAGAATAACGTTTGGAACAAAGCACGTATAGAGGCATACGGCAACTCCATCCGTACATGGGTAAACGGCGTACCTTGTGCTAATATTTGGGACGATAAGACTGCTGAAGGTTTTATTGCTCTACAAGTACATGGCATCGGAAACAACAAGGCATTGGAAGGAAAAACTGTGAGCTGGAAAGAAATACGAATCTGCACAACAGACGTTGCTAATTATCTGACTCCAGAGGCACAGGTAGCTCCAGAAATTAATCTAATAGCCAATACAATCTCTCCAACAGAGGAGAAAGAAGGATGGAAACTACTTTGGGATGGTAAAACCAGTGAAGGCTGGCGCGGTGCTAAACTTTCTACATTCCCAGCCAAAGGATGGGCAATGGAAGACGGAATACTGAAAGTTAAGAAAGGCGATGGTGGTGAATCGACCAACGGAGGAGACATTGTAACAACCCGTATGTACAAGAATTTTATTCTGAAAGTAGATTTCAAAATTACAGAAGGTGCTAATAGCGGTATCAAATACTTTGTAAACCCTGGATTAAACAAAGGAGAAGGTTCTGCTATCGGATGCGAGTTCCAGATTCTTGACGATGATAAACACCCAGATGCCAAATTAGGTGTAAAAGGTAATCGCAAGCTAGGTTCACTCTACGACCTAATTCCAGCTCCAGCCAAGAAACCATTCAATAAAAAAGAATTCAACACAGCAATGATTATTGTTAAAGGCAACCATGTAGAGCACTGGCTGAACGGAGAAAAACTGATAGAATACGAACGTAACAACGCTATGTGGAATGCACTTGTAGCATATAGTAAATATAAGAACTGGCCTAATTTCGGAAATGCAGAAGAAGGAAATATTCTGCTGCAGGACCATGGAGATGAAGTTTGGTATAAAAATGTAAAAATCAAAGAGCTAAAATAAGCTCAAGACTTTAAGAACGGCAAACTTAAATATATTATAGCTTATAAGCCCAGTTAGTTAAGAACATAAACACACAACAACAAAGCATTGCAGGATTCACTTTCCTGCAATGTTTTTCCCCCGACTTCTCATCCTTTTTATAACATATTCATAAAAATCAAATTATTATGAAAGAGCTATTAAAATATTTCTGTTTATAGCCTTTAGGACATCTCCGATAACGGCAAACAGACAGGTTATAGATGCACTTCAAAAAACAGCCGACGACAATATGGACCGATGGATTCCCATCAATGGAATTAAATAACAAGATTATAGAACTACATAAAGCAAAATAAAAGACTTTACATGCATAAACAGTATTCCTCACATAAAGGGATGAAAAGGGTATTTGCTTTATCTACAATTGCAAATTCGCTATTGGCACCAGCGTGTTACTCTGCAGCAGAGAACAGGCCTAATATACTGTTTGTCATTTCTGATGATCAATCTTATCCACATGCTTCTGCATACGGCTCAACTTTCATCAAAACTCCAGGATTTGATTTCGTAGCCCATAACGGTTGGCTTTTTAATAAAGCTTTCGTCACTTCACCTGGAAGCAGTCCCTCACGTGCCTCTATTTTAACAGGACTTTACCCTTGGCAAATTGAAGAAGCTGGTACACATGCATCTTCCTTTCCCCTAAAATATGAGTGTCTTCCTGATATATTAGCCCAAAACGGTTATCATGTAGGATATACCGGAAAAGGATGGGGACCGGGAAATTGGAAAATATCAGGGCGTGAACAAAATCCTGCAGGACCTGCATACAATCACCATAAAACTAAACCACCTTACAAGGGTATATCCAACATCTCATATGTAGATAATTTTAACGAATTTATTGACAAAAAAGAGAAGGGACAGCCTTTTTATTTCTGGTTAGGAGCCAACGAGCCACATCGTCCATATGAAAGTGGAAGTTGGAAAAAAGAAAATAAATTAGTAGCAGACGTTGCTATTCCCCCATTTCTTCCAGACAAGAAAATTGTAAGAAGTGACTTACTAGACTATGCTACAGAGATAGAGTGGTATGACAACCAATTAATGCAGATTATCCAAATTCTAAAACAAAGAGGCGAATTAGATAATACTTTAATCATTGTAACAGCCGATAATGGCATGCCTTTCCCGGCAGCCAAAGCAACTTGTTTTGAATACGGTATTCATGTACCCTTAGCAATATGCTGGATTCAAAGTATTAAACAGGGAAAAATAAGTAACGAATTAGTAAGCTCTATTGATTTATTTCCAACAATACTTGACGCAGTTGGAATTAATCCTCCAAAAGAGTGTGAAGGGAACAGCTTGCTCCCCTACCTTAAAGGTAAAAAAGAAAACACAGGAAGAGATATTGTCTGTGCCGGCAGAGAACGGCATTCTTCTGCAAGACATAACAACTGGGGATATCCCGTACGGTCTATCAGGACTGAGGGACTCCTCTATATCAGAAATTTCCAACCCGAAAGATGGCCGGCAGGAGACCCATACTTCATAACGGACAAAGGAGAACATAGTCCAATGCACGAAGCCTATTTTGATATAGACAAAGGACCTGCATGGAATTTCATGATAAGCAATAGAGACAGTATAGATATATTTCCCTATTTCCTACATGCTACAGCCAAACGTCCATATGAAGAGCTTTATGACATAAAAACAGATCCAGGATGCTTTCATAATCTTATTGGCAACAGCAAATACGAAAAAGAAGCTTGTCTCTTACGAAAAAAGATGGATACACTACTAAAAAAGACAAAAGACACACGATTCCTTAATCCTGAAAATAATATATGGGATGATTATCCACGACTAAACGGCCCTATACGCACGTTTCCAAGCCCACAACCATAGTAATAGAATCAATTCAACAATAAATTAAAAACAAACTATTTATGAAAAAGAGAGTTTATCTAATCTGTACATTTTTTATCGCAGCCTTTCTTATATCAGGCTCAGCGATAGCACAAAACTATTTCAAAAATTTTCCAATTGGCGCAAATCCTAAAACGGTTGGTGAAAAAGTAGCCAAACGTTTTCTGAAAAGTGGACATCAGTTATACGGTGACAGAGGAATACATTATGCTGAAGTATGTACATGGTATGGTGCGCTTCGATTTGCAGAACAAACCAACAATAAAGAACTAATCAAGCAACTAAGGAATCGTTTTGAGCTATTGTTCCACATCGAAAAAGAACTACTACCTCCACCTATTCATGTAGACCAAAACATGTTTGGCTGTCTACCTTTAAAATTATATCGGTTGACAAAAGACGAAAGATATCGCGAACTTGGATTACCCTATGCAGATACCCAATGGACGCTACCTCAAAAAGCCAATGAGGAAGAACGACAATGGGATAAAAAAGGCTATTCATGGCAAACACGTTTGTGGATAGACGATATGTATATGATCACAATTGTACAAGCCGAAGCCTATCATGTGACAGGTGACAAAAAATACATCAATCGTGCTGCAAAAGAGATGGTCATGTACTTGGACGAATTGCAACACTCCAACGGACTATTCTACCATGCTCCTGATGTCCCATATTATTGGGGACGTGGAGACGGATGGATGGCTGTCGGTATGACCGAATTATTAGCCAATCTACCCGAGGATGATGAAAATCGCCAACGCATTATGAAGGGATATTTACTGATGATGAAAAACCTGAAAAAGTATGTCAACAAAGACGGACTTTGGAATCAGCTTATTGATCAACCAGATTTTTGGACAGAGACCTCCGGATCAGCCATGTTTGCCTATGCTATGATAGTAGGTGTACAAAATGGATGGTTAGATGAAAAAGAATATGCTCCCGTAGCACGCAGAGCGTGGCTAGGACTGTGCAATTATATCAACGATGACGACAAACTGACTGAAGTATGTATCGGAACCGGTAAGAAAAACAGCAAACAATATTACATGGATCGTCCACGCATTGCTGGTGATTACCATGGTCAAGCACCTATCCTATGGTGTGCCTATGCACTGCTGAATGCCCAACAAGACAAAAAATAAATACCTCATAGTCGTTTTTTATAAGTTCCCCTTATCCTTCTCCTTGTGGAAAAACAAGTCTGAAAGATAAGGGGATGTTTGTATTTTTCTTCTGCATAGCACAGATTTTCTCAGTTCTATTGTATAAAAATATAGGTTCAATTTTGCTCAAATATCTCATCAACAGAGCAAAGTTGAACAAGCACAATTCATTTATCTACACAATAAGCAAAGATTATCAACAAAATAAACTGATTTATACGTCTAACAACAAATAAATCTAAAAATTAGTCTCACTCTCCTTTATACAAAGATGAATCGTTTATCACATTATTAGCTCTGTCCTGATTTCTCAGATTGTAACTGTGTCAAATAATCTTTAGGAAGGACTCCGTATTGGACCTTAAAACATTTAGCAAAATAAGAAGAAGATGTAAAGCCTACCCGTTCAGCTACTTCCGAGATAGAAAGTCCTTCTTTTATCAATTCTGAAGCCCTCTGCAGTCGAATCATTTTCAGATAGTCATTAGGTGACATCCCCAACAATGCCTTAATCTTCCGATAGAAATTAGAACGGCTCATATTTACCTGTTCTGCAATGGTCTCTATTGAGAGATTTTCATCTGCCAATTGCCCGACAACAGCCTCCTGCACTTTCATCAAGAATTCATAATCCCGCCGCGGCATCATTTCTTCCATCTTTTCCGAATCCTTTGGCTCACTCATCAGCTCATAGAAATGCTGTCTCAGTTTGAAAAGATTTTCTATCTGCATGTGAAGCTGTTTTACAAGAAATGGCTTTTCAACATAAGCATCGGCACCACACTCCAATCCTTCAAGCTTGGCCTCTAAGGTAGTCTTTGCGGTCAACAGAATCAATGGGATATGTGAATATTCAATCGTAGTTTTTACCATATTGCAAAGTTCCAATCCATCCATTTCGGGCATCATCACATCACTCACAATAATATCCACATTCTCATTGGCAAGCACAGCAAGTGCTTCCTTTCCATTGCAAGCCTTCAGTACCCGATACCAAACGCTTAACGAGGCTTGAGTAATATTCAAAAGATCAACATTGTCTTCAACCAGCAACACAGTATATTTCTGTTCTGCAAATTTACTAGCAACAATACTTTCTTCCGAATCTTCCGTCTTTTCATTGTCCACGAGCTCATCATCTGCTGATATAAGCTCTGCTTTTTCTAATGGCAAAGAAAGTGTGAAAGCTGCTCCACCTTCTACTGCATCTTCTACTCGTAAATCACCATGATGAGCTTCTGCCAGCGACTTGGCAAAGGCAAGTCCTATTCCTGTTCCGGTAGAGGCTTTCTTGTCACCCGGTAATTGATAAAACGCCTCAAATATTCTGTCTTTCTCCTCTGCCGGAATTCTAGGGCCGTCATTACTAACAATAATCTCCAGAATCTTCTCATTTGCAGAAAGTGCCAGTACAATCCTATTTTTAGCATATTTCAAAGCATTCCCTGTTAAGTTCACCAAAATTTTACTGATTTTCTCCCGATCTATCATGGCAAACAAATTTTCTTCCGGTAATACCTTGTTTAGCTCTAATCCCTTCAATGTGGCAACCCCGGTAAACTGATTGTAAACATCCTCTATCAGTTCATTAATCAAGCATTCCTTTTTGCTTAACTGCAGAGCACCACTTTCCATTTTTTGAAAATCGAGCAGTTGATTAGTTACACTCAGTAAATATCCGACATTTTTATCCATCATGGTGAGATACTCCCTATCCTTACCTTCCCTATTGGCCTCTAACATTTTTTCCAACGGAAGTTGAATCAGCGTTAAAGGTGTACGTATCTCATGTACCAAGTTTACAAAGAAATTAATTTTTGACTTATAAACTTCTTTTTCCTGATTGGTACGATAATCATCCATCCTCCGTCTATACTTTTTCTTTACATGCAAATTCCAACGCCACCCAATAAAAAAGGTTAAAAGCAGTAATAAAATAACATATACAACATATGCCACTGTACTCAGCCACCATGGAGGAGTAACTACAATTTTTAACGTTGTTATTCTTTCATTCCATTTATCATCATTATTAGAGCCACGCAGCAAAAATTCATATTCACCGGGAGACAGATTTGTATAAGAAACTCTATTGCTTCCCTCTGGAGCAATCACCCATTCCTTATCTACTCCTTTCAGCATATATGAATAACGGTTCTTTAACGGATCTTCATAGCTTAAAGCTACAAAACGAAGCGTAAAACTATTGTATTTAAACGGCAATACAATCTGATCTGTCATATAAAGAGGCTTCTTTAAGTTAAGAAGTTGTTTCACTTCGCGCCCATCAGTCAAAGAAGGGAAACTAATGTCTGTAATATAAACCGGCGGAAGCCATGCATTATCCTTAAACTGTTCTGGAGCAAATACATTGAACCCATTGATTCCTCCAAAATAAAATTTCCCATCAGAAGTTCTTAAAGAAGACTGTACCGTAAATTGATTACCTTGCAACCCATCATTCACTGTAAAACGCCGATAGCTTCCTTTTGCCATAGGATTAATTTCGATCAAACCAATATTGGAAGATATCCAGAAATTGCCAGCCATGTCCTGCTCTATAGAATAGATCACGTTGTTAGGCAATACTGTGTTATGAGGGTCAAAATTAACAAAACTCTCCTCTTTCGGATTAAACGAGCAAAGCCCTCCGCCATTGGTACCAAACCACATTGTCCCCTGCATATCTTTAAACAAGCAGATTACAGAATTGCTCGTAATTGTCGTTGTATCCTTACGATTGTGCGTAAAATGTTTCCAGCGCTGTGTTTCCGTTTCATAACGGAATACTCCACTATTGGAAGTAGCGATCCAAATATTACCATGCATATCTTCTGCAATATCAGTCACAGAAGTCATCGAACCTATAGTCGTCATCGTTAAGAAATCATCATTCTTTGGCGAATATTGGCACAACCCCCAACTAGTGCCAATCAAAATATTCCCTTTGCGATCTTTATATACACACAGCACTTCATCACTACAAATTGAGTTCGGCACTCCCCGTGAATGGGCATATTTTTTTATTTTTCCACTTTTCAGTTCCAAGACATACAACCCGTCACCGTAAGTACCAATCCATAAATCATCGCCATCAAGCATCAATGACCGGATATCCGGCTTAAGTTTCTTATCTCCTCCTAAATAATATTCAGAGAGTTGCTCAGTTCTAGCATCAAAATAACATAAGCCATTTCTAGTACCAATCCAGATATTGCCTTCCGCATTTTCATAAAAAGGTCCTATCACCTTACCTATAGTAGAGACACCGGGCAATGTAGCCGGTGAATAAAAAGCAAAATTTTTCGTTTCCTTGGGCATATAGTTTACTCCACCCAGATTTGTCATCACCCACAATGTGCCCTCAGCGTCCCACATCATAGCATTGATAGTCAAATCGCTCAGTGTACGCGTACTTAACGGATCATCTGCCCTCTGGAAAGTCTTCTCTATACAATCAAATACATATAATCCATTATCCGTTCCCAGCAACAACTTATTTTCTGTATATTTCACCATGCAACGAACAGCGCCCAAATTCATTGCAGAAGAAAAGATATCCAGCCTACCTTGTCGCTTGTTCAATCGATACACTCGATTCACATCTGCACCAACCCATATATCACCTTCAATACACTGTACGCAGTTTATTTTGTGACCATCCGGATGTTTGCTATCCTCTTCGTCCAGCACCTTGTAAGTCTGTAAAAGATTTCCTTCTTCATCAAAGCAAAGCAATCCTTCCTGCAAGGAAACCATATAGATTTTTCCATCCTCTCCCACACATATATCCCAGAAAAAAGAGGTGAACATACTATTCTGAATCAACGAGTTCTTCTGAGGATCGTAAACAAAAAAGCCTTGTCCCAATGTCGCAATCCACAATTTCCCGTCCTTTGCCTTTACAATTTTTTTCACCTCACTGCTGATTAACACACCATAATCTGTGGTTTTATCAAATCTTGAAAAACGGTCTGTTACATAATCATAAATATAGATTCCCGAACTAGTACCAATCCAAATATTCTGTCCCTCTTCCAGCAGGGTCTCAATAAAATTGTTTTCCAAAGAAAAATCTTCACTCAATACATTCCTATAGACCTTATTTCCTCTCCCGTCATACCTATTCAGTCCATCGCTGGTTCCAAACCATATAAATCCATAACGGTCTTGCAGACCGCACCACACCGTATTATGTGACAGTCCATCTTCTACCCGATATTGCTTAAACGGGAAATGAGCGAATGCACATATTGGTTCTATGGCAAATACCAACAGATATAAATATATAAGAATCTTGACTAACTTCATTACAATCATAGTTTTTTAGCTGACTACTATTTGTTTAGCCACGGTTCCGGATTCAATTTTTCTTTTTCTTTCCGCAACTGGAAATGCAATACCGTACGTCCATTATCCGTTCCATCAGAAAACACCTGTCCTATAATCTGTTTTGTCTGTACCGTATCTCCTGATTTCACTGTTGCAGAAGACAAATTACAATAAACAGAAATATAGCTTCCATGTCTAATAAGAATATTAAACAACCCATTCAATTGGAATACGGCAGCAACTTTTCCGTTGAATATCGCCCGTGCATTTGCTCCGGCTTTCCCCTGAATATCAATACCTTTATTATCAAGTTGCACATTTTTAAGTCCTTTCACCGAATATTGTCCATAATGACTGACAATAATATATGGTCCTGTAATAGGCATCGGAAGTTTTCCACGGTTAGATGCAAAATTACCGGACAGTTCCATATCTGCCTTACTCATTGTATAAGCATCTACAGGTTTTGTCTTCGCATTCTTTCCGGTCTTTGTTCCGCTCTCTGCATTTTTTGCAGACTGATTGCGCGAACGTTCTATTTCCTCCGCAATCAGTTTATCAATGCGAGCATTCAGCTGATTCGCTTCCCTTCTTTTTTTATTGACCTCATTTTGCAATCCTCTCTGTTTTTTCTGCAGACTGGCCACCAATGTTTTTTGTTCCTTTTCCTGCGCTTCCAGCTTTCCTTTTTCCTCTTCACGTTCTTTCAACAGAGCTTCCTTAGCCGATTTTACCTGCAGGCGTTCTTTCTTTTTAGCCCGAATCTGTTCCTGTTTCTTCAATATCTCCTCTCCCTGCAAACGCTGATAAGTTGCATACTCACGTACATATCTCATCCGACGATAAGTCTGTTCCAAGTCTTTAGCAGAAAAAATAAACATCAGTTTTTCTTCTATCGACTTGTTTTTATATAAATAACGGACAGAAGCCTCATATTTTTCCTTTTTCCCCTTCAGGTCTTTCTGCAGTGTAGACAGTTGCCTGTCCAGCGAACGAAGCTCCCGTTCAATTGCCTCCACGTCTTTATTAATCATTAAGATATAACGCCGCCGTTCCTCAATCTGTCCGGTCAATGCAGCCAAACTATTCAATTGGCTCCCTACCGTTTTTTGTGTACTTTTCAGCAATGATTCAGCATCACGAATCTGCTTCTGCAATGCTCCCCTTTTGCTTTCCAAGTCACGAATCAACTGATTCGACTGAGCAAAAAGCTGCACTGTCAGTAAAAAGATAAAAATCAGAAGCCCAAAGATACGTTTCATCATAATTGCTCAAATAACACTTCTACTAATACTTCCCAAGGAACTTGCTTATATTTAGACGAAAGTTCTGTCGGTTCGACCGCCGTTTCACTTTCCGAAAAATCATAAAAACGGATACTTGCATTTGCCAACATTGGAATTCCCAATCCTAAATCCATTCCTGTGAGATCTGTTTCTCCGGCAGATTCAGCGGCATTAAGCAGCATCTTTTCTATCTTGTAATAGTCTGTTTGCACAGACAATGTTTCCTTCAATCGGTCCATCGAGGCACGAACAAATTTCTTGTTCATCCGATCTACCAGCAGCATGTATTCAGGAGTAATTTCAATACGGGCAACTTCGGTGCGCAGAACAGGCATCAACACCGAGAAACGTATTCTTTTATTACTTTCCATTTTCATCAGCCCACTCGCCGACAGCTGTCCCCCATTCTTTCCCGGGATCAGCAGTTGCATTCTAGAAGTCAAACAAGAAACTTCCGGAAAAGCCTGTTGCTTCTTTTCCGTAGTAACCATCTGTTTGCTGCTTCTGCACGCCATCAACAAAAGAATTATCAACAAGCCATAAGCAAGTTTTCTCATTCTGCAATATATTTTTTCTGCTCTATCTTCTTTTTCAGAATTTCAGAATCATTTCCCAACTCCAGCGATTGCTGCCAATATTTCAAAGCACTTTCCGCATCACCGGTCATAAAATAAATATCTCCACAATGTTCCAGTACTTCACTGCTTTTTTCCTCTTCACTCTTTATAGCATTGTCTATATAGATACGTGCCTCTTCATATTTTCCTTTTTCAAACAAAATCCAGGCATAAGTATCCAAGAAGGTCGCATTGTTCGGTTCAGCCTTCACTGTCTTATAACTCATTTCCTCAGCCTTATCCAAGTCACGCCGCTCCAACGAAAGGTAATAAGCATAATTATTCAGTGCCGTGATATTGGACGGATTATACACCAAAGCCGAATCATAGGCAGCATAAGCCTCCTCGGTTTGCTTCTTCTGATAATACATATCACCCATCATCGCATGGAAATCAGAGACAACCTCTTTATTGCTTTCGTCAGTAATATGTTCCAAAGCTTTTCGACATACATTCAACACACTGTCCGGCTGCTCTGCCTGATTATAGGCAATAGCCAGATAATAATAGAATTCCAGTGCTTCCGGAGTCGCTTCAATCCCCGGTTCACAGACTTTGATAATCTGTTTGTAATCCTCTTTCTTGGCAGCAGCACTAACCAGCATCAAGCGTGCAGCCTTATTCATAGGATCAAGGTCAACGACCTGTTCCAACACAGGGACAGCATCCTCTTCCATATTTTTCGACAGCAGATATTGTGCAAACAGCATCGGAATCTGCGGATCATCCACGTCTTGTTGCATCACTTTCCGGAACAGACCGATCACCTGCACACTATCCTTGCCGGCCTGTTCGTTCTCCACAATCACCTGCCTCATCACATTGAGTTTGATATCCGGAAGAACTTTCTTGTTCAACAATAATGTATCCAACTGTTGCTGATACAAATCTTTCTGCCCTGTCTGTTCGTAATAGGAAGCCAGCGAATAAAGTGCCATCGGATTGTCCGGCTCTGTTTCCAGCACTTTCTGATAAATATTATAAGCTTCCTCCTTCTTCCCGTTCTGAAGATACACGTCACCCAATATAACCTGATAACGCATATCCATCGGATATTCCTGCACCAGACTTTCTATCTCCTGAAAAGCCTTTTTATCATCCTTCATTTGAAGGTAAATCCGGAATTTTTCCATTGACAATTGCTCACTTTTCCCCATTTTCCCTTCAATCCGGTCAAGCGTAGCAATCATCTGTTCATATTTTCCATCTCTGCCATAAATGTCGAGCAGGTTGAACAGCGGATCCAGTTTCTCCGGGAAACGTACAGCCATCGCCTCCAACAGTTCCACAGCCTTATCCTCTTGATTCTGCTGCTGATACAAAGCTGCCAGTCCCTGACTATACCAGAAATTATCCGGAGCATTTTCCACAGCTTTCTCCAGTGCAGCCTGCCCTTGAGGCACCTGTTTCAGATACATATAATACTGGGCAATCTCGTACAAGGCAGACGAAGCATTCGGATGAATTTCAAGACAGTGTTTCAGCAAATCAAAAGCAGCCGTATATTCCTTCTTTTCCTTCAGCCTCATCGCTTCTAAAAAGAAATAGTCATACTTACGTTGCTGTTCCGGAGAAAGCTGATATTCCTGCCCGGTCGTTCTCTTCGCATTTCCCTTCATGCGCAAAGTGTCACACGAGGCCAGCGACAGCACAATCAACAATAATAATAAGTTTTTCATCATTCCCATATTTCTTATTCTCGCCCTGTATGGCCGAATCCTCCGGCCCCACGTTCTGTATCGTCCAAAACATTCACTTCTTCCCATACCACCTGCTCATGGCGTGCTATCACCATCTGTGCCACCCGTTCCCCATCTTCTATCACAAACGGTTCAGAAGATAGATTGACCAGAATAATACAGATTTCACCTCTGTAGTCAGCATCAATCGTACCCGGAGAATTAAGCACGGTAATCCCTTTCTTCAGTGCCAGGCCGCTACGAGGACGGATCTGTGCCTCAAACCCTTTTGGAAGGGCAATATACAAACCTGTAGGGATGAGGCAACGTTGCAAAGGAGCTACCGTCACCGGTTCCGTAAGATTAGCACGAATATCCATTCCTGCAGAAAGTTCTGTAGCATAAGCCGGAAGCGGATGCTTTGATTTATTGATTATCTGAACGTCCATATTTTTTAAGTTTATTAGTTCTTGAGTTTATAAGTTCTTAAGTTTACAAGTTTTTGGGTTCTCCAGCCAGTAAATACTGTTTTTTTATTGCCAACAGGCTTACAAGCCCACAAAACCAGAAACTCTATCCCTATTTAAACGACAAAAATACAGGTTTTATACTGAAAAAGGAGTAAGTTTGCAGTTAAATAATGTACTAATATAAAACAGAACTCACAACCCCCGTAACCTATAAGCTCAAAAAACAACAATGAACTGGCATCAATTAATATCTGCCAAGCGCTTTGGCATGGAAGAGTTTCATTCCCACAGACAGGAAAATCGCAGCGAATTTCAACGTGACTACGACCGTCTGATCTTCTCAGCTCCTTTCCGACGACTGCAGAACAAAACACAGGTCTTTCCCCTACCGGGAAGCATCTTCGTACACAACCGTCTGACACACAGCCTTGAAGTATCCTGCGTGGGGCGTTCGCTTGGCAACGATGTAGCCAAAGCCATTCTGACACACAGTCCCGAACTGCAAGACTCTTTCCTACCCGAAATCGGTTCCATCGTATCGGCAGCCTGCCTCGCACACGATTTAGGCAACCCGCCTTTCGGACATTCGGGCGAACGTGCCATCTCTACATTTTTTTCAGAAGGGGAAGGACAGTTTCTGAAGGATAAACAGCCCGACGGTTCACAACTCTCTCCGGCAGAATGGGAAGACCTGACACACTTTGAGGGCAATGCCAATGCTTTCCGCCTGCTGACGCATCAGTTCGAAGGACGTAGAAAAGGAGGTTTCGTACTAACTTACACCACACTTGCCTCCATTGTCAAGTACCCTTATTCCTCCAGTCTGGCAGGCAACAAATCAAAATTCGGCTTCTTTGTCAGTGAAGAGCAGAGTTTCCAAAAGATAGCCGGCGAACTGGGACTTATTCAGACCAGCCGGCAGCCTCTCAAATATGTACGTCATCCGCTGGTATATCTTGTTGAAGCGGCAGACGACATCTGTTATCAGATGATGGACATAGAAGATGCCCACAAACTGAAAATTCTGAGCACCGACGAAACAAAAGCCTTGCTGATGAACTATTTCGACGAGTCACAGCAGGCACATATGCAGCAGACACTACGCATTGTCAGCGACACTAACGAGCAGATAGCCTATCTGCGTTCTTGTGTCATCGGACTGCTTATTCGCGAATGTACACAAGTGTTTGTAGCAAACGAACGCCAACTGTTGGAAGGAAGCTTTGAGGGAGCGCTTATCAAACACATTTCCGAACGGCCGGCAAAGGCCTACCGCCATTGCGCAGAAGTTTCGTTCCAGAAAATCTATCGTTCACGGGATGTGCTGGACATCGAGCTTGCCGGTTTCCAGATTATCAGCACGCTGCTCAAACTGATGATCGATGCCGTCACTTCGCCCGAAAAAGCCTATTCCGCATTGCTCATCAACCGCGTATCCGGCCAGTACAACATAAAATCGCCTGTACTCTACGAAAGAATACAGGCGGTGCTCGATTATATCTCGGGAATGACCGATGTCTTTGCCTTAGACCTCTACCGCAAAATCAACGGGAACAGTCTGCCTGCGGTGTAACCACCTTCGGAGTAAACACATCCTCGGATGCACAAGGCATATGCAATGCATCCGGGTGATTCTCTACAAACGACTGGATATGGCGCATCCGCTTCTCTTCCAGAATCTCGTCTACAGCAATCAGGATACCGGTTTCCTCCACATTTCCAAACTCATAATTGATGGCAGTGCCAAACATTCTCATTGTGGGGCTCAAACTCATATAAGCGTTGACCAACGGAGGAATGTTGTAGCCCAATTTGCGGATTTCACCGTTCAATATCCGATAATTTTCCTTGAAAGACGTCTTACAGAACAATGCTTCCAGCTCTTCCTCGGGTGTTTCCAGCTGTAGCGGTTCCATCGGATAGACCAATCCATCCTTATCTCCGAAGTGCTTTTTCAGGAAGTAAAGAATCATATCGCGCCCGCGTCGGTGATAACTGGGATACATAGTCACCTTACCGAAGAAATACTTCACGTTCGGCATCACTACCGTCAGTGCTCCCAGCCCGTCCCACAGGTTGTCAAGTGCAAAAAGCCCTTTGCTGTCGGCACGTGTCGACTGATATTCCAATGTCACAAACGAGCGTCCCAACTCTACAGTCTGAGGGAGATAATCACGGATAAACGTATCCGAGAAGTGGAACATGTGTGAGGTAGCAAGAATCGGTTTGCCGTTTTCGTCGAAGCGCACATCTGTTCCTAACAGATAGCGGTAGCCTCCCAAAATCTCTTCAGCCTCCGGATTCCACACAATCAGCTGCTTGTAGGGATGTTCCATTGTGTCATACTCATCAATATCCATCGACAATCCGGTGCCGCCTCCTGCCGCACGGAAAGCTATTTCGCGCAGACGCCCTATCTCTCTCATCACGTTCGGAGCATTCTGATAAGTAACAATGTAAATCTGATTATTACTTTTGTTGGTCATGCGCAGACGCCTGTCTTCTGTAAGTTCCGCCTTCAGCAGTTCCTTGCTTACCGGTTTGATAATCTCTTCCATATAGTTTTATACCTGTTCTACCAATTTATAGTTTGTACACAATATCCTTTACATATTCAGCCCATTGAGCCGGCGTTTTCGACTTGTCAAAAGTCTGCCAAGGGATAGGCTTCCCAAATGTCACAGTAAACGTCTTATGCCGGTTTTTGAACATTTCATCCGCCAGATAAAGCATAGCAATGTTGAACTTGATGCCCAACGCCTTGCAGATGTTTGCCAGATTGTAAAAGAAATCGGAGTTCCTACCTTCAAAATGTACCGGGACCACATCACGCTTGGCCTGTACACTTTTCACAATAAAAGTTTTTTTCCACTCCAAGTCGCGGATCACTCCGTTCCGCCTGCGCGAGCAGAGCCCGGCCGGGAACATAATCAGCTGGTCGTCGGAAGCAAATCCTGCTTCCACCATTTTCGGAAAATCCTTCGACTGTTTGCCAGTCTTGTTTATGGGAATGCAAAGAGGGGCCAGTCCATGCAGATTCATCAACAGATCGTTGACCAGATACTTGACTTTTCCGTCATAATGGCGTCCAAGCACATATCCCAATGCCACACCGTCCTGTCCGCCCAACGGATGATTGGAGACAAAAGTACACAACCCGTCCGGCAGGTTCTCCATACCCTTCACCTCCACCTTGGCATCCAGAAAATCGAGAGACGCTTTCAGAAAATCTACACCGACTTTATCTTTTGATTCAGTAAGAAAAACGTTGATTTCATCCTGATGAACGATTTTTTTCAAATAAGAGATCACAAATCCGGGAATATACTTGTATTGCTTCGGTGCTTTTGCCCGGAGAATCCTATCTACATCAATCAAAAATAAAGAGTCATCAGCCATTCTTTGCTACTAAGAAACTATTTTGACTTTCAATAAAATCTTATATTCCACATCCGAAGCTTATGAGATTCTCATCTCCCCGATTTCAAGTGATTTTCCGAAACTCCTTTTCTGTTTCTCCTTCGGAGAAGCTTTTCTTTTTCTCATCAAATCCGAAAACAGCCAGCGAAAATCCATCTCAAAAACGATGAAACGACAAATCAAAAACAGCTTCCAAATATTGGTGCAAAATTAACGGTTCTTTTTTATTATGCGCAATAATTTAGAAGAAAATACATTTTTCAAGGTCGAAGAGCTTAAAAATACCACCCGAAAACTATCAAATACCACCCGAAAACTATCAACTGATAGTTCTTCCCCCCTAAGAATGTCTGAAATCCGTCTGCCACTCCTCAAAAATTAGCGTAAACTTGCATTATCGAAATCAAACGATTATTCACTAAAAAAGCAACGCATATGAAAAGTTTAAGCTTCAGAAAAGAGTTAATTGGAGTACAAGAAGAGCTACTCCGATTCGCATACAAATTAACGACCGACCGCGAAGAAGCAAATGATTTGTTGCAAGAGACCTCATTAAAGGCATTGGATAATGAAGATAAATATATGCCCGACACCAACTTTAAGGGATGGATGTATACGATCATGCGTAATATCTTTATTAATAACTACCGAAAAGTGGTGCGCGACCAGACATTTGTCGACCAGACAGACAACCTGTATCACCTGAACCTGTCGCAAGATTCCGGATTTGACAGTACCGAAAAGGCATACGACCTGAAAGAAATGCGCAAGGTGATCAACTCTTTACCTAAAGAATACAGAGTACCGTTTGCCATGCACGTTTCCGGCTTCAAATACCGCGAAATTGCAGACAAACTGGATTTACCGTTGGGCACAGTCAAAAGCCGCATCTTCTTTACCCGCCAAAAGCTGCAAAAAGAGCTGAAAGACTTCAGATAAACAGAAAAAGGCCACACAGCATACAAAGATTCAGTCTTGTACAATAAAAAGCAGGGCTGAATCTTTTTTATATTCCATCTACAGCACCTGCTCCTTCCGGACGGGCTGCACAAGTAAATATATTTTTGAAGGATAAGTTTTTTTAAACCGAAGCAGCAAAAGAAATCAGGCGGACCTGTTTCGTTTTACACTCACCTTTCACTACTTTTATCCCCGAAAAAACAATATGCAAATATGGAAACAACCACTACTGTCCAGACTACTGCTATAAAATGCAATTCATACTGCTACAATGAGTCGTGCCCGCAAGCCGCCACCTGCGTGCTCCGCCGTGCCGCCATAGCCGGCTTGAGCGACGAGCCGTTTGTCGAGGCTTTGAATCCCAAGTTTTACCCGAAACCCGGTGAGTCGTGCCGCTACTACCGCGTCGAGAAAAAGATTAAGGCAGCATGGGGCATCCGCAAACTTTACGACTCCGTACCTTATGCAGAGGTATCCACTCTTCGAGACAAAATAATCAAACGCCTCGGACGCAGCAAATATTACAGGATATACCGCTGCGAAATCTACCTTTCGCCCGAAGAGCAGCAATTCATAAATTCTCTGTTTTCAAGCCTTGGCGAAAATGTAAAGCCTGTATACGAATACTACACGGAGGAAATCATCTGGTAAGTTTTTTCCCTTTAAGCCACTTCTCCTTTTCTTTCGCTTATAGGACAAGCTGTTCTGTAGGTAAAAGACTTTTTGTTCATTGCCTATGGAACTGTGAGTTCGTTGCCTATTAAACTGTGAGTTTGCTGCGATGGAACTCTTCGCTCATTGCAATGGAACATTTCCATAAACAAAAGACAATAACTTTTCCTGATTTAGCTAGACGTTTTTTGCATTATAAACTTAATCAGTAGACAGCTCATTGAAGTTTCATACTGCTACAGTAGTCACTTCTTCAGATGTCGTACTGTCTGTATAAACACTTTTTAAATAGTCCAACTTAAAAAAACAGAAGATGTAAACAGGACTATATTCAATCCATAAAAAGAGCCCTAAAAGTAACACTATCATAAGAAAAATATTTGTTATACAACAGCAAGAATAAAATTACGCTATCCGACAAACAAAGAAAAGTTTTTTTATTTGACAAATACAGAAAACGTCCGAATGTGTTTATAACAATATAAACCAACACATAAAACGAGCAGCAAAGAATATTTTCCCTTAGCCTGACAAACAGTAATATATAAATACAAAAAGAAATATTTAAATCCATTTATTAACGCACTTCTTGAAAATCGCTTGGTGGTGAAAAATGGAATACATACCTTTGCATCGTGATCACAAAACAGAGAAAATCAACAAGTATTATTCACCATTAAAAAAGAAAAACTATGGGATTAAAGTATGTAGTAAAGAAGCGAGTTTTTGGCTTCGACAAGACAAAAACAGAGAAGTATGTGGCACAGCATTTCATTACCAACACAATGAATTTTAAACA
>CALUOO010000026.1 GCA_944322345.1 uncultured Bacteroides sp.
GATATTTTTATCGTTTTTCTTTCGTTATTTTCAGCGAAAAAACATATTTTTGCGGCATAGAGCTGTGGTTGCTTATGAATGCTTATTTTCGGGTTTGCATGATATTTGCAACACGTTCACGCAAGTCGCTGATAGATATAATGTGTTGATTTTGAGGAAGTGAAGTAATTAATAAAGTGATATGATTAAAATGAGGCATGACTTAATAGTTGTGCCTCATTTTTTTGTGGCTATAATTACGGATAACAAATTTGTTTAGAGAGCGCAAAGAGTACACTTTGGCTGAAATAATGTATGGATATTATTGTATAATAGTAATATTATATTGTTTTTCGATAAATATTTCTTGTTTTTCTTTTGTGCATAAAAATATTATATCTACATTTGCATATCGATAAACGATAACTAATTATTGCAAAGGAATAATAGATACTATTGCTTTGAATTAATTTGTACGTGATAATGGAATAGACCGGTCTGATTATAATAATGTAAATGTTGTGTAATAATGAAAATTAGAAAAATGAATATGAATATTTTATGGAAAAAGATGATGCGGCGTTATAAAAATATGGGTAATTTACTGGTAGCTGTATTATGCATTATGTTAGGTATAGTTTTGCATTATAGTCCAAGTATAGTAAAGCATGTAATGGCTGGTGGTGATGAACTTCTGTTAGGAGGAGTATATGCTTGTAATTTATTGACCTTACTTATTTTATGTATAAATATAATAAGGATAGATTGTCGAAATCTGTTGAGTGAAAAAACTGCCGGTTTATTGGAATGGATGGGCATCTCTACAATACTTCTTATGTTAATTCGAGACCAATTTGCCAGAAGGGCAAACCATTTAGCATATGAAACTTTGTATTCTATGGACTGGACTACTCTTATGTTTATGGGGATGATACTGTTGTTTGTTGGAAAGATAGTTCGACGAGCCATAAAGATAAAGGAAGAAAACGATCTTACCATTTAAATAAAATGGTACAATTCTGTATGAGACTAAGCATTGATAAAAGCAATGGGTAAGATATTATAAATCTATTTCTGTTATAATATTACTTTGCCCTTCATGAATCTCCTCATGGTTCAACATATTAGGGGCTAAAAGTCAGGAGCAAGCAGTTTAACAGATTTAAATCAGCATTATGCCTATAATAGTAAATTTGGATGTAATGATGGCGAAACGAAAGATTTCGCTTAATGAATTGGCTGGACGTATAAATCTTACTCCAGCCAACCTTTCGATACTTAAAACCGGAAAGGCTAAAGCGATACGTTTTTCGACTTTAGAGGCTATCTGTAAGGAGTTGGATTGCCAGCCAGGTGATATTTTAGAGTATAGAAACGAATGATCCTGAAAATGGCACAGTAATAGTAGAGGAGTTATGTCTTTGTATTTATAATACTTCTATTGTGGTTGGTGATATAACTGGATTTTTAAATGAGACTCAGTGGGGGATGCGCTACATTTAGGGGGGAGATAAAGAGAGATAAAAAAAGGAATGGCTATACTTTTTAGACACAAGTATGCAATTAAGTTATGAAGTAAGATGGATTACCGAGATAGCACTAATTCTGGTAACAGGACTGCGATTTCTGATTCATCTTTTGGAGTATCTTTAGGCTTCCATGCCACAATGAAGTGTACGGAGGCCGATTTTACCTTGTAACCTTTAGCTTGCCATTCAGATAACGTTGCTTGCATGCTTGCCGATAACTTTGCTATTGGTTTGTTGCCGGATTCCTCGTACAGTGTAAAGTCATTGTATTTTAAGGTATCTCCACTTCTCAATGCCAATACATCACACTTGTGGTTTTTGAAGTATCCCAGAAAGACATCTTTATGTGAAAGTTGCAGGACTATCTCGTCGGGCATATCATATTGCTGTTTGTCAATCAGGTATTGGTCAACACTCAGGTGAGTGAAGAAATTGCCATCAGTATGGATAAATAGTCGGTTTCTAGCGCGTGTCATACCTACGTAATATCTACGCATCAGTCGGGCATCTTTTTGATAGTTGTCTGTTATTAGCATATAAACATCGTCGAACTCTCTACCTTTGGCTTTGTGGATGGTAGATACTACAACTTCTTCTCCTGATATGTCGCAGAAGTCTTCAATTGACGATTCAAACACAAATTCCTTGAAATCACTGACATATTTCACTTTATTAGTTTGCTCGAACAGTTCTATACAACGTTTTACGTATATTAAACTCATACTTCTTTCGTATGCAGTGAAAGTGGCATGCTTGGCATTGTCCCAAGTTTCTTGAGGAATCAAGGGAGTCCCTACTCGTTTAACGATGTACTTCAAAAAGTACTTCATTTCGGCTAAGTTACAGAAACGGAAGCCATCCATTGTTTGTATTAATTTACTATTAATACCTCGTTTTCGTAAAAGAGCCACTAGTATAACGGCTTCTTCATTTGTCTGCGTTAATACACATGAACTGCCGTTCCCTCTATGGAGTAAGAGATCTTCTACTAGTGGTTGATACATATACGCCGAGTTGTGATGTGTTATTTCTACATGACCTTTTTCTTCTCTCATTGAGATGATAGGTGTAGTTTTCATCCGTTTTCTAATGGCTTGTACAAACTCGTTGGCAAACTTGACGGGATGACGTGCACTTCGGTAATTTTCGGTCATCTCGATGAATCGGCTACCACTTTCCTCGGTCAATTGGTACATATAACTTGAGTCTGATCCACGGAATTCGTATATATTTTGGTCATCGTCGCCTACTGCAATGACACGCATTTCCTCGTTTTGGGTCATTAAAGCGCGTACAAGAGCATGTTCTTCTGCACTCATATCTTGTGCTTCATCTATAACTAGTACTGTTTTTCCAATTCTGTTTGGCTCTACTTCTCCCTGTTTTATCATTTCGGCTGCTTTAGCTACTACATTCTTGGCTTCTTCCAGATTACCAATTCTTCCTAAAATATCGAAACAGTAGGAATGAAAGGTTTTTATCTCTACAAAATGAGCAGCATTACCGATTAGTTCCATCAATCGTTGTTTAAATTCTGTTGCTGCAGCTCTTGAGAATGTTAGCATTAGTAGTTGCTCATGTTTTACATCTTCTAGCAATAGAAGTGAAGCGAGTTTATGTACTAGTACACGTGTTTTTCCGCTTCCGGGGCCAGCTGCGACTACGATGCAACGTGACTCCTTGTCGGAGATAATCTCCATTTGACGCTGGGACAGCTGACCGAATAGTTGTTTGTATTTATTGGGTGTTAGATTGCGCTGAATTTCACCAATCCTGTCTCCTTTGAAGTATTTGGCAATGAACTTTTTGTAATCCATCTGAAAATAGTCCTGTACATATTGCAGTGCAGCGTTGTAGTCTTTCACCATTAGGTTGGCATATTCGCCTACAATGTGCACTTGCTGTATTTTCTGTTTGTAGAACTCGTTCAACATTCGGTAGTCGTCCTGTTTGTATCTCGATTTGTTGTCTTTGAGTCTTTGTATATCCATTGCATTGTAGAGCACCAAAAATCCACCCTCAAGTTTCAATGCACAGATTTTTGATAGGTAAAGCAAGGTTTCTTCTACATCCTCTAGTTGCAGCTCATCCAGTCCGCTGAAGAGTGGCAAAGGATTGGCTTTGATACTATTCAGAAGTTCGATCACTGAGAATTGGATAGCTTGTTCGGATTGTGAACTTTTTTCGGTTTCTGCCGCTTGACGATATAACCATTCTATAGTGAATCGTCCAATTTCCAGTCGCTTCTTAAATTGTTTTTGGATAGCTTCTCGGTCTACTCGTAAACTGATTTCTAGATTGTGTGCAGCATCTTCTTTTTTTCTGATATATCCTTTAATGGTTAAGAAGTAAAGTAAAGTTCTGATGTCTTTTTCTTTAGAAGTGCTTATACCCGCATTAATAGCGTTATCATTTAGTTGCTTACATGATATTCGCAGGGTTTCGTCAGGAATGTTGTTCAGAATATATTGTTCCAATTTCGCAAATCGTTCGAATAGAATGGTAGATCTTCGTTCCGAACTGCCAACATCAAGTAGATAGGCCGATATGTCTTTACTGTCTGCTAGTATGCCTTCCTGTCGCATACGCTCTACCACCGATATTACTTCACCCTTGTTTAACCCTAATATATCTGCTAGGTAATCAATTCGTGATTCTGCTTCCGAGTCCTGTACCTTGGCTATGTACTTTTGCGAAATAAGTGATTTGATGATTCTGATTGCTTTTTCTATTTCATTACTTTCGAATAGAATAGAGGATGATATACGCTGCCTTGCTTCATCCATGTTGTTGACAGTGATACCGGTAGCATATACATGAGGTACATTGTTACCTCTGACCAGATATCCGCTTTGCTCTAAAGCTGCTAGAGCTGTCCGTACTCTGGTTTCGATGTCTGATACAGAATCATCCCATCCTGCTTTACGGGCAATTTCCAAAGCAGAGCAGCATACTCTCATGCGTTGATGAGTTAGGTCTTTCACAGCTTTCCATACTTGTTGTATCTCGCTAATACTAAGTTTAGTCTGATTCAACATTATGAAGTGTTTGTCCAAATCGTTATCACTATATAGCACGTAACAGCGTGCATTGAGGTGAGGATCACGACCAGCGCGTCCTGCTTCCTGTACATAGTTTTCTAATGAATCAGAAATGTCATAGTGTACCACTAAACCGACGTCTTTCTTATCGACTCCCATGCCGAAAGCTGAAGTAGCTACAATGATATGTGACCGATCGTTCATGAAAGCTTCTTGATTAGCAATTTTCTCGTCGGCATCCATTTTACCGTTGAAAGGTAGGGCTGGATAACCGTCTCGTGTTAACCTGATTGCTAATTCGTTGGTACGTCTAGTGCGTGATACATAGACGATTGTCGGACAATGGCTTTCTGCTATCAGACTTCTTAATTTGGAGTATTTATCTTCGTTTGTATCAGCATGTATTACAGAGTAGCGTAAATTACTTCTTGAGGCTGTTGATGCAAAAAGTTGCAAATCTAAATCTAGTGTATGCTTGAAGTAGTCGCAGATGTCCTGCGCTACTTTCTGCTTGGCTGTAGCGGTGAAGCATGACACTGGTATAGGCGATTTACAGCCTTTTTTGTTCTGATAGTTTCGGATGAACTTACCGATATATAAATAATCTACCCTGAAATCCTGTCCCCATGATGAAAAACAATGTGCCTCGTCTATTACAAATCTGACGACGTGGCGAGCTAGCAGAATCTTCTCAATGGTTTTTGAACGGAGTAATTCGGGAGCGATGTATAACAATGACACCTCGCCTTCTAGTACGCGTTGGATGCACATTGCTCTTGTGATGGGATCTAGTAGTCCATTGATTGTAACTGCATCTGTAATGCCACGTTCGTCAAGGCTATCCACTTGATCCTTCATAAGAGATTGTAGAGGTGAGATGACTACCGTAAGTCCATGCACTGTACGTCCTTCCATTAAAGCTGGAAGTTGGAAGGTAATCGATTTACCGCCGCCGGTAGGAAAGATAGCAAGTAGCGACTTGCCTTTCATTGCCGCATCAACGGCTTGTTCCTGTAATGGCTCACCCTCATAGGTGCGGAACTGATCGTATCCGAAAAAGCTTTTCAGATTGTGGGAAATATCCAGCTGGCAGTTACAATACGTGCATCCTTCGCTACAAGGGGTGTGTCGTAGTATGCGGATTACATGTTCCACCTGCGGATACTGATAGAGTACCCACGGCGGAGTGATGGAGCGGTGATCAGTGGTATCAATCAATGCCAAAGCGTATGCCAATTCACAAGGATATCTTTTTATCAAGGTATCCAAGTCGGAGTGCTCACAGATTTTTGATTTATATAGTCTGCGTATTTCTTCTGCTGTGTTCTTTTCTGTCTGTTGGGCTTCGACCATTTGGAGAAAGCCCTTAAATTCTTTCTGGTCTTTTAGTAAGGATGTATAGATCTGCTGTTTTTCTTTGGGCAACAGATTCCACTGTGCTATTTCATCCAATAGCAGATTTTTTGCTTTCAGACAATCGTTTACCGGATTGTTCATTTGGTCACTTATCAATTTGTCGTCTTTCACCAGTCTATGATAAGGACGTTCTGGAAATAGTAGAGGTGACATATACAGTGTGTCTACTAGTGGACGGCAATCAGTTGTGCCGGAGAACAGGTATTTGGCATCATGATGGATAATATTATGACCACAGATGTAGTCGATGCCATGTAAGAAGTCAAAAAGTTCTTTTTTTGATGCTTTGTGGAATGTGGCACCATCGTTTCGGAGTGCTCCGATGTCGTGTATCTTCTGATCTTTTATTCCTACTTCTACATCGATGATGGCGTAGCATGAGGCATTATAAATAGCCGGCGGAGGCTCCTGACCGATGACTTTTGGTGTGTCTCCGGTATTTATTAATCCTATAAATCTACTCCATATTGATGCCATATTTTATGAACAGTCAAGGAAATATTTAATTTTTTACAAATCTACGTAAAAAATACGGAAGTTTTGAATTTTTCGAAATCTTATTTTTTCTGTAGCCAGAAAGTTTAGGAGATATATTAGGTGCTCAGAACGAGATTGATATAATTTATTATTTTGTTTTTTATTGGCTCCCAACATATTGTTTATGAAGAAAATCGTACATTTGCGGTCAATTTCCCAATCACTTATTTTTAGGCTTGGCTGTATTCTAGTGTTGTTACACATGTGGCCTAGCGGGTGAATATATATGTGTTTTGTAATAAAGAGGTAAAATAGTATGGAATTACCAGAGGATCCGATGATGCTGTTTAGTGTCATTAACATGAAACTACGTGATTGCTATTCTTCACTAGATGAACTTTGTGAAGATATGCATGTAGAAAAGTCCAAACTTATTGAAACATTAAAAGCTGTAGGCTTTGAATATAGCCCGGAGTATAATAAGTTTTGGTAATTGTCTCCGATAATTAAAGGACACAATTGATATAGTACCTTTAAAGTTTGCTTTATGCAGTGCTTTAAAGGTACTTTTTTATTAATAAATATAAAAATGTCATCTGGCTATTTAACTTCCGGAGTTTATAGGGTTCTAATAAAACAAAGTTCAGAAAATAGATGATTGACGAGCACAAAATTCGTGAAATTTGTTCTTCCGATCCAGAAAAAGGATTTAGAATATTGATGGAGAATTTTCAAGAACCGATCTATTATTATATTCGACGGATGGTGGTATCTCATGAAGATGCCGAAGATATCTTACAGGAGGTGTTTATCCGGGTATTTCGCCATTTGGATAGTTTTCGGAATGAAAGTTCCTTAAGTACATGGATCTATCGGATTGCTACCAATGAATGTATTCGCTTCTTGAATACTCGTCGGGAAGAGGTTGTTTCTGCAGAGGAAGTTCAGGAGGATCTGATTGCTAAGCTGAAAGCTTCTGATTATGTAGATTATGAAAATGAATTGGCTGTCAGATTTCAGGAGGCAATATTAAACTTGCCGGAGAAACAGAAGATTGTATTTAACCTTCGTTATTATGATGAACTTGAATATACGGAGATAGCTCAGATCCTAGACTGTACAGTAGTGACGTTGAAAGTCAACTATCATTATGCAAAAGAAAAAATCAAGGAATATATATTAAATGGGTAACGTCATGGACAAAGATTTTGATTTTAAAACTATTGGTAAACACACTCCTTACCGTGTCCCGGAGCATTTCTTTGAAGATTCGCAACGGAAAATTTTGGAACGTGTAGACTCCCAACGGACAAGGAAACAGTCTCGTTTACTGAAAATCGTAGTCACTGTAACGGCAATAGCTGCTGTAATATCGGGATGGCTATTTGTGCCGTCGTTTCTCCCTGTTGATTATCCAGTGTCGGACACAAAGGCGTTGGCCTCTGATGTAAGCCTCACTTCTGCCGATCCTCTGGATGGATGGATCAAGAATCTTTCGGACGAGGAGTTGGAGGAGCTCGTCAACTTCTCGGAGAATGATATATTTTTTAATTGATAAAACAAATTATTTAAATTGATGTGATTATGAAGAATTTTATGTATGCAGTGTTGGCATTCCTGTTGATGGGAAGCCAGATGACCCTTATGGCACAAGAGAATGACAAAGTGAGAAAACAACGTCCTACTCCTGAACAAGTGATGCAGATGCAGACTGATCAGATGATCAAGGTATTGATGCTGGACGATGATACTGCTGCTAAATTTACACCTGTCTATCAGAACTATCTGAAAGAACTGAACGAATGCAGAATGATGAATCGTAAGCCAAGAGCTCCTAAAGAAGGTGTTGAAAAACAAAATGTGCAGAAGCAACCGAAACAGCCAATGACTGATGATGAGATTGCTAAAATGTTGAAAGCACAGTTTGAACAAAGCCGTAAAATGCTTGATATCCGTGAAAAGTATTATAACGAACTAAGCAACATTCTGACTCAAAAGCAGATTATGAAGATTTATCAGCAAGAAAAAAATAATGCTAATAAATTTAAGAAAGAGCTGAATAGAAGAAATGACCAAAAGAAAGAACCGGGAAAACGCCCACAGGAAAAACGTTGATTCGCGTGTAATTTAGAAAAGGTCGTTGTTAACTTTATATTGGATTGATGAAAAGCACAGATAAACATTCTTTTTGGCTTAGATGTTTTTTGCTATGCATACTGATGTGTGGTGCTATGCAACTCTGTGCACAATCTGGTAAAGTTATTTTTGACGGACGTATTTTGGATAGTGAAACTCAGCAGCCGGTATCGTTTGCTACGATCCGGCTGTTGTCTTTGCCGGATAGTGCAATGCTGATTGGCTGTTCAACAGATGAAAAAGGTGTGTTCAGGCTTTATGAACAGGCAAATACGTTTCGAAAACCGGAAACCGATTCACTGCTGTTTTCTGCTTCCTTTGTCGGCTATAGGACATTATACCGTCGTGTACCGGTCGGGTTAGGATCATCTTCAGCTTTGGGTGATATTTTTCTGTTTCCTGAAAGCTATCAGTTAGGAGAAACGGTGATAACTGGTGAAGCTCCTATGGTGTTGGAAGAGGGAGATACCACAGTTTACAATGCTTCTGCATATCGTACTCCGGAAGGATCGATGCTTGAGGAACTGGTGAAGCAACTTCCCGGAGCGGAGATTGACGAAGACGGAAAGATACAGATCAACGGGCAGGAGGTGAAGAAGATTCTGGTAGATGGCAAGGAGTTTTTCTTTGACGATCCTAAAGCTGCGTTGAAGAATCTTCCTGTAGAGATGATTGACAAGCTGAAAGCTTATGAAAAAAAGTCTGATTTAGCTCGGCTGACAGGTATTGATGACGGTGAAGAGGAAATGATCCTCGATCTTTCGGTAAAGAAAGAGATGAAGCATGGATGGCGTGAAAATTTCATGGGCGGTGTAGGAAGCAAAGAACGGTATGAAGTAGCAAACACATTAAACCGCTTTCGGGAGAACTCTCAGCTGACTGTTATTGGTAACCTGAACAATACCAATAATCAGGGGTTTTCGGAATTACAGAAAGAATCATCAGCATCCAGTGGAAATACTCGCACAAATAGAGGACTGGTTACTTCCCGTTCGCTAGGAGTCAATATGACGTATGACTGGGAGCGGGTACAGTTTCGTACTAACATTCAGTATTCGGGCAATGAACGCAATGAAAATACCCGTACTACTACCGATAATTTTCTTCGTGCAAACAAATCCATTACTTATGCTTCCAACCATTCATTAAGTCGTAATCACAATCTGGTGGCCAATGCTTATGTGGAATGGAAAATAGATACGCTGACTACACTGATATTCCGTCCTCAATACAACTTTGGAAATGAAGACAGAACGAGCGGTGGCTTGCAGGAAGGGTGGGGAAACGACACTATACTGAACAGAAAAGAGTCTTCAGGAGGTACAGATAATTCACGCTATAATGTAGCAATGATGTTACAGTTAAGCAGGAAACTGAATAACGAGGGACGGACAGCCGCATTGAAAGTGGACTATGGAACAAATGCTTCATCAAATTATCGGAGGAATCTCTCGGCTACCCATTATTTTAAGGATGATAGCGACAAAAAGCAGAATCAGAAAATAGACAATGCTACCGATGGCTACAATTACCGGGTTCAACTGGTGTATGTAGAGCCGTTGCCGTGGTTGCATTTCCTGCAATTCCGTTACAGTTATCAGTATAAGGTTGCTAATTCGGAACGTTATGTGTACGACTGGGACGAAGAGTCGGATGACTTTACCCAAGATTACGATGAGGACAATAGTAATTGTTTTGAAAACCAGTACAGCAATCACCTGATGAATGTTTCCGTCCGTACCACACGCGAGAAATATAATTATAATGTCGGGGTAGATGTCACTCCGCAGAAGTCGGTCAGTCATTCTATTTTGCAAGACGATCCTGAAAACCATCTCGAACGTTCTGTAATCAATTTTTCTCCTACAGTGAATTTCCGATACAAGTTCTCCAAACGTGTACGGTTGCAGTTCACTTATCGTGGACAGACCCGCCAGCCCAATATCAGGGATCTTCAGCCGGTGACTGATCAGACTAATCCTCTGAACGTGCGTAAAGGAAATCCTTCGTTGAAACCTTCGTATACCAATACGTTCAATCTGAAATTCAATTCGTATGAAAAAGAGACGAGGCGTAATATTGCAGCCACCCTGATGTGGGAGAATACGCTGAACAGTGTTACTAATCAAGTGACATATGACGATAATACCGGTGGACGTACTACCACTCCTGTCAATATGAACGGAAACTGGAGAATGTCGGGTTCTTTTTCACTAACCAACCCTCTGAAAAACCGTGCATGGACCATACGCTCAAATTCTAATTTTCAGTACCGCAACCAGAACAGTTATACAACGCAAAAGAATCAGGATCCGTTGAAAAGTACTGTCCGTCATCTGACACTCCGTGAACGGCTAAGAATTATATACCGTACCCGTCAGATTGAGATTGCACTTCATGCTGGAGTGAACTACAACAATTCTTACAATAATGTAAAGGATGTTCGTACCGAGACATACGATTATCAGGCAGGGACATCCTTGCAGTGGTATCTTCCGTGGAATATGGAACTTTATTCGGATGTGGGTTATTCGCGGCGCGAAGGATATGGATATGAAGGATTGGCAAAGGAGAACGTTCTGTGGAACTGCCAGTTTAGCAAGGCTTTCCTGAAAAGAAAGCAACTTCTGATCCGTTTCAAGATTTACGATATACTTCGTCAGAACACTTCACAGGTGCGTACTATCACTTCGAGTGCTATCCGCGATGTTGACTACAATGCACTGGGATCTTATTTCATGGCTCATGCCATTCTGCGGCTGAACCTGTTTGGAAGATAAGTTTCATGCATTAAGTGATAGCAGTGAGTAGATGAAACGCAGATTAGTACAAACTTTTATCCTAATCTGCACCAATCTGCGTTTCTGGGCAAAAATCTTCTATGAGGCTTGTACTCTTTGCCGTGGAATCATTCTACACTTCTCAGCCATGCAATTTCTTCTGCCCACAGAGTCTCATCGGGCGTTTCGAGGATAAGTGGCATGTTGTCGAAGCGGGGATCTTTCATCAGTTTTTCGAAAAAAGCATTTCCTATCAGACCTTTCCCGATGCTGTCATGACGGTCTACACGGCTGCCCAATGCTTTTTTTGAGTCGTTCAGATGCATGCCGCGCAGATATTCAAATCCTACTTCTTTATCAAATTGTTCGAACACCCAGTCATAGTCGCTTAAGAAATCATATCCGGCTGTAAAGGTGTGGCATGTATCCAGACAGACTCCTACCCGGCTTTTATCTTCCACACGGTCGATAATGTATTTCAGTTGCCAGAACTCATTGCCAAGATTACTGCCTTGTCCGGCTGTGTTTTCGATGACAGCTGTCACTCCGCTGGTCTTTTCCAATGCAAGGTTGATACTCTCTGCAATGCGATCCAGGCACTCTTCTTTTGATATTTTGTTCAGATGACTTCCCGGATGAAAGTTCAGCAGCTTCAGGCCCAGTTGCTCACAGCGTTGCATCTCGTCCAAAAAGGCATTACGGCTTTTTGTCAGTCCCTCTTCTTCGGGATGTCCCAGATTAATCAGATAGCTGTCGTGAGGCAGGATATATTCCGGTTCAAATCCAAAGTCTGCACAGTTTTTCTTAAACAGCTCGATACTCTCTGTGGTCAGAGGTTTACTTACCCATTGGCGTTGGTTTTTTGTGAATAGTGCAAAGGCGTCTGCTCCTATAGCATGTGCATTGGCAGGTGCTAACTCTACACCTCCTGACGCACTGACATGTGCTCCGATTTTTTTCTTTCCCATATTATTTTAGTTTTTCTTTTTAGTTTAAATAAGTTGACGAGGTGACAAGTAAACAAGCAAATAATTCTTTTTGTTCTCTACTCTCGTTGTCCACTCGTCTTCTTGTTTATTTGTCCACTCGTTCGTTTACCCATTTCTCTTCCTTACCCGTCTCTGGCTGAAGTTCGCTTGCCGGAATGTAGTCTGAAAGAGGGTGTCATGCAGCACAAGATGTACATCTCATACAGCAGACATGTGCATCTCGTGCAATGCCAGAAGCAAAGGTACGAATTTCTTTCGGCTATGTGAAGAGGCTTCAATGTCTTTTCCGGTTTTCCTCTGTAGGTCATAAATTCATTAGTTGAATACTTTGGAATTATCTTTTTGAGGTTTTCTTTGAATTTGTATATTTGTTTGTCTGTTTTTGGAATGAGCAGATAATATTTTTATTGATAGTTTATATTGACAAATGAGAAAAGTAATATTATTGATTATCACTTTAGGATTGTTTCTGCAAGGATGTGGAGGGTTGGGATTTGTTTATAAAAAGCACCTTGTTGGTAATTATTATCTGATAGCTGTAGATGTAAAGGAGAATATATGTGTAAGTTATTCTGATGATAATAATAGCTATTGGAATATAACAGGGGAAAGAGTTTATGAGGCTGGTTACAATAATGATTTTATTATTGCCAAGGCTTATCAATCTTGCGATAAGGATGTGACAGAATATTATCTCATTTCGATTAATGACGGTCAGGATTCGTTGAAAGTGCAATATGAAAAGTTTGGACCACTGACTAAAGAAGATTTTGAAAGAAAGAAGATAGAACTGAAGGTGCCAGATACTATACATTTTGAGAAACTTTGGACTTGGGAATCAGAGGAATGAAAAGGAATACAGAAGAAATTTTCCAGAGGAATTTATTTATAAAGATTTTATAGTCAGAAAGTTTGTCTTTCTG
The DNA here is from genome assembly GCA_944322345.1 of uncultured Bacteroides sp. GTDB lineage: Bacteria > Bacteroidota > Bacteroidia > Bacteroidales > Bacteroidaceae > Bacteroides. The sequence goes on from CALUOO010000026.1 coordinate 13,271, forward strand.
ATTTTAGTTCCTATTTTTGAGACATTTTAGATTTATGCCTTATGATACATAAGACCTTATTAACCTCTCTGTTTATAAGCAACATTACGGTTGCAGTCCAAGCTCAGGCAGATAAACAGCCTAATATCGTACTGATTATGTGTGATGACATGGGATTCTCCGATTTAGGATGTTATGGCAGCGAGATTCATACTCCCAATATTGACAGTCTGGCCATGAATGGCATCCGCTTCAGTCAGTTTAAAAATACTGGAAGAAGTTGTCCGAGTCGTGCGGCTCTGCTGACAGGGCGTTATCAGCATGAAGTGGGTATGGGGTGGATGACTGCCGTTGACGAACATCGCCCGGGATACAGAGGGCAGATCAGCAGCGAATATCCTACGGTTGCAGAGGTAATGAAGGAAAATGGATATCATACGTATATGGCAGGTAAGTGGCATGTCACTGTAGATGGTGCTTTTGATGCACCCAATGGTAACTTCCCGGTGCAGCGTGGTTTTGAGCGCTATTATGGATGCCTGAGTGGGGGAGGAAGTTATTATAAGCCGAAGCCTTTGTATGACAATATGACAAAAGTGAATGAGTTGCCCGACGATTATTATTATACTACAGCGATAAGCGATTCTGCTGTCAGCTTTGTGCGGCAACATCCTTCCGATGAACCTATGTTTCTTTATGTGGCTCATTACGCTCCTCATCTTCCTTTGCATGCACCGGCCGAACGTGTAGAACAGTGTATGGAACGCTATAAAGTTGGGTATGACGAATTACGCAGGCTGCGTTTTGAAAAGCAGAAAAAACTGGGGCTTATCCCGGAAGGAATGGAACTTCCGGTGCATCATCGGGAATTTGGTGGAAAACGTCCTGCGTGGAATGAATTGACTGAAAAACAACGTCAGCAATGGGTAAAGGACATGGCTACTTATGCTGCCATGATAGAAATTGTGGATGAAGGTATAGGCAGACTGGTAGAAGAAATACGCAGAAAGGGAATGCTGGAAAATACGGTCTTTCTTTTCCTGAGTGATAACGGTGCTACTTTAGAAGGTGGATATCTGGGGAAACTGATGGCGGATTTGAGCAATACCCCTTATCGGAGCTACAAGCAGTGGTGCTACCAAGGAGGAATCAGTACCCCGTTTATCATGTCTTGTGGTGACGATGTGGGTATTGACAGTAAAGGAACACTTTGCCGGCAGCCTGCTCATATCATTGATATACTCCCTACTTGCATGGACTTGGCTCACGCCCGTTATCCGCGTAGATTTTCCCATTCTGACTTACCGGGAGAAAGTCTACTTCGGTTTATCAATGAGGAAAAGTGCCAGAAGAGAATTTTATACTTCGAACACCAGAGCTCGTGTGCCGTTATATCCGGACAATGGAAACTGGTACGTAACAACCGTAATGAGCCATGGGAACTGATAGACTTGGAGGCCGATCCTTTCGAGATGAACGATGTTTCTTTACAGTATCCTAAGAAAGTAGCAAAACTGGAAAAACTGTGGAATAAATGGGCTGAAAAGCATCACGTATTCCCGTTGGAGAACAAACCGTGGGGAGAGCGGATTGATTATTATAAGAAACAGAATCCCGACCAAAGTGGCCGAAAATAATTTTACCCCTTTAATAACTTAACATTTTATGAAATCAGTATCGTTTATCAAAAGATTGGTGTTGGTAAGTCTGCTGACACTATCTTCGTGGGCTGTCTATGCAGATCATCAGCCATCGTATTCAACAGCCGGATTTTATTCTCTTCCAGAAACAGGACGTACGGTCTATAGTATGAATCCAGCATGGCGTTTTCATAAAGGAAACGTCGCAGGAGCTGAGCGAATGGATTTTGATGACAAGGAATGGAGAGTGGTTTCACTGCCTGATGGCATTGAATATTTGCCGACTGAGGCAAGTGGATGTATTAATTATCAGGGAGGGGTGTGGTATCGCAAACATTTCACTCCCGAAGAAAATTGGAAAGGGAAGCAGCTGTTCCTTCATTTTGAGGCTATCATGGGAAAGTCGAAAGTCTGGGTGAACGGTGAACTGCTGACGGAACATTTCGGTGGCTTCCTTCCTGTTATTGTCGACGTTACTTCTTACCTGAAATACGGTGAGGATAATGTAATTGCCGTATGGGCAGACAATAGCGACGATCCTTCCTACCCTCCCGGAAAGCAGCAGGATATGCTCGATTTTGCATATTTTGGCGGAATCTATCGCGACTGCTGGATGATTGCACACAACACGGTATATATTACAGATCCGAACTATGAGAAAGAAGTGGCAGGAGGAGGATTGTTCGTGTCGTTTTCCGAGGTTTCCGAGCAGTCGGCATTGCTCCGTCTGGATACGCATGTGCGCAACGCTTCCGGAAAATCGTTTAACGGAAAAATGGTTTATGAATTGTATGACTGTGACGGCAGACAAGTGCTTTCTTTTGAAAAACGGCTTTCTTTGGGCAAGAATACAGCGCGTCAGGTTTCCGGACAGGTTAAGGTAGATGCTCCTCATCTTTGGTCGCCCGACTCTCCCTATCTCTACCAGTTGAATGTGTATGTGAAGGATAGGAAAGGAGAAGTGGTAGATGGATATTACCGGCGTATCGGAATACGCAGTGTGGAGTTTAAGGGAAAGGATGGATTTTGGTTGAATGGGAAACTGTATCCGGAACCGTTGATTGGGGCTAACCGTCATCAGGACTTTGCCGTGATAGGAAATGCACTGCCCAACAGCTTGCATTGGCGCGATGCAAAGAAGCTCCGTGATGCAGGGCTTCGTGTGATTCGTAATGCACATTATCCGCAAGATCCGGCATTTATGGATGCTTGTGATGAGCTGGGGCTTTTTGTGATAGTCAATACTCCCGGTTGGCAATTCTGGAATGATAAGCCCATATTTGCACAGCGTGTTTATGATGATATACGCAACATGGTCAGACGCGACCGTAATCACCCTTCTGTATGGATGTGGGAGCCGATTTTGAATGAGACCTGGTATCCGGACGATTTTGCAAAAAACGTGGTAGATATTCTGCACGAAGAATATCCTTATCCTTATTGCTATGCCGGATGTGACGAAACAGCGCGTGGACACGAATATTTCCCTATTCATTTCAGACATCCGGTTAATGGGAGCGGAGGCGACTTCAATTTCGATAGTCTGAATCCCGATATATGCTATTTTACCCGTGAATGGGGAGACAACGTGGACGATTGGGGATCACATAATTCTCCGAGCCGCGTTAACCGGGCATGGGGAGAAGTTCCAATGCTTGTACAGGCAAAAGGGTATGCCAAACCCGACTATCAGTATACCTGTTATGATGCCCTTTACAGGAATCCGCGTCATCATATTGGTGGATGTCTGTGGCATTCATTCGATCATCAGCGCGGTTATCATCCTGATCCGTTTTATGGAGGAATCATGGATGCTTTCAGGCAACCGAAATTTTCCTATTACATGTTTTGCGCTCAACGTCCGGCTCAGTCCAATGAGTCACTGATAGCCGATAACGGTCCTATGGTTTACATTGCTCATGCAATGACTCCTTTTTCACCCAAAGACATAACTGTGTATAGCAACTGTGAGGAAGTACGTCTGACGTATTGCAAGGGTGGAAAACAGTATACGTACCATAAGCCGGCAGTGGACAGTGGGATGCCGTCGCCGGTTATCACTTTCAAGGATGTATTCGACGTGATGTATGACAAACAGCTGTCGCGTGAGCGAAAGCAAGCGGATTCTTATCTTCTGGCTGAGGGATTGATGGATGGCAAGGTAGTGGCTACTCATAAGGTAATGCCTGCCCGTCGTCCGTCTAAATTGTTACTGTGGGCTGATAATGAGAAAGTGCAGATGGTTGCAGATGGTTCGGACATAACAACTGTTATTGCAGCCATTGCAGATGGCAATGGAAATATTAAACGTCTGAACAATTATGAAGTGAAATTTGAGATTGAGGGCGAGGGTGAATTGGTTGCCAACGAAGAAACCTTTACTAATCCACGTCCTGTATTATGGGGAACAGCTCCTGTATTGGTGCGTTCTACTACAGTGCCCGGTGAGATTAAAGTGCGTGCATCAGTTGTATGGGAAGGAAAACATACTCCGGTTGAGGCTGAGCTTGTTATTACAACGATGCCTTCTGAACACTCGCTGGTATTCAACAACAAAGAAATGGAAGAGCATGGTAGGGAGCTGAAAAACAACGTGGAAAAGAAAGCCGGATCATCGTCAGATTGTGAACAGCGTATTCGCCAGTTGGAGCAGGAATTACATCAATTGAAATTGAAAGAAGTGGAGAAGCAGCAGAGTGATTTTGAATAAATGTTTTCTTGCAATAATCAGTCCATAAACAAACTGTTGCACTGATTGAGAAAAACGGAAAGCATAAATATGAAAACGGGCAATAAGAAAAATTCCTTATTTGCCCGTTTTCATATTTTGATTCTCTAAAGAGACTTTACTGTTTTTCTGTTTTTTCGGAAGAGTATTTATATCCCTTTGATTTCTTCCAAGTTCTTTTGGATATCTTCGTCTGTCAGTGAGTAGTTCACCAGGTCTCCTGCAAGATATTTGTCGTAAGAAGCCATGTCGATTAGACCATGTCCTGAAAGGTTGAAGAGGATAACTTTGGATTCTCCCGATTCTTTACACAGTTTTGCTTCGCGGATTGCCGATGCGATGGCATGGCATGATTCTGGTGCAGGAATTATTCCTTCTGCACGGGCAAACAGACATCCCGCCTCGAACGACTCTAACTGCTGGATATCAACTGCTTCCATAAGTTTGTCTTTCAATAGCTGTGAGACAATGACACCTGCCCCGTGGTAGCGGAGTCCACCTGCGTGGATATGTGCAGGGGCAAAGTTATGTCCCAATGTAAACATCGGAAGTAGGGGAGTATAGCCAGCCTCATCGCCGAAGTCATATTGGAATTTACCTCGTGTCAGTTTGGGGCATGAAGCCGGTTCGGCTGCAATGTAGCGTGTCTTTCGTCCTTCAAGTATGGTATGGCGCATAAATGGGAAACAGATGCCGCCAAAGTTTGATCCTCCTCCAAAGCATCCGATAATCATGTCCGGATATTCGCCTGCCATTTCCATCTGTTTCTCCGCTTCCAGTCCGATGATTGTCTGATGTAATGTCACATGGCTAAGTACAGAGCCAAGCGTATATTTACAGTTTGGGGTCATACGTGCCAGTTCGATAGCCTCAGAAATGGCTGTTCCCAATGAGCCCTGATAGTTGGGATTAACAGTCAGGATATCTTTTCCGGCACGTGTAGACATTGAGGGAGATGCTGTCACTTGTGCACCGAAAGTTTGCATGATGCTTCGGCGGTAAGGCTTTTGTTCGTAGCTGATTTTTACTTGATAGACAGCAGCTTCCAGCCCGAAGACTTTAGCTGCATACGACAAGGCTGCTCCCCACTGGCCTGCCCCGGTTTCGGTAGTTACGTTTGTCACACCTTCCTGTTTGCAATAGTAGGCTTGTGCCAATGCAGAGTTGAGTTTGTGTGAGCCGATGGGACTTACACTCTCATTCTTAAAATAGATATGTGCCGGTGTATCGAGTGCTTCTTCCAAACCGTATGCCCGGACAAGCGGTGTACTCCGATAGTATTTGTACATTTCACGTACAGGTCCCGGAATTTCAATCCATGTGTCTGTCTGATTCAGTTCCTGTCTGCACAATTCTTCGGCAAAAATAGGGTACATGTCCTCCGGTTTCAATGGCTGATGAGTTGCCGGATTAAGCGGTGGCATGGGCTTGGTCTTCATGTCAGCCTGAATGTTGTACCAGTAACGCGGAATTTCCTCTTCCGCGAGGAAATATCTTTTCTTTCGTTCGCTCATGATTATCAATTATTAATATTAAGTTTGTCGTTGGCAAAAGTAAAGAAGAATTTTATTAATTGCTAATTTTTGTCGATAAAAAATCTGCTTTTGCTGACAATTATTCTTTTTTGAAAGTTGTTTCGTTATATTTTATATAGTAATGGAAAAGAAAAAACGAGAACATGGTGGGTTTCCGGAATGGCATTGTTTGCTGTGCTCTCGTTTATTCGAATTATAAGTAGTCCAACCTGGATTTTCTTGGATAAAAAATGAAATCACCTGACTTGGAAACGTATGGATCCCGATTTCACTCCTTTGGCAGTGGCTGTCAGTTGAATTTCTCCAGCATGTTCTCCGGCTTGAACTATGGCGGTCATCATACCGCTGAATGCATGCATCTGCGGAATGTGGAATGCATCGAAACATGTAGGATCTCCATTAGCTCCCGCACGGTATGAGCCAGCTCCTTCGACAGTGAAGTTTATTAACCGGTTGTCTGCAGGACAGAGATTCCCATCTTTGTCTACTACCTTGACTGTAACGTATGCCAGATCCTTGCCGTCTGCAGACAACTCTGTGCGATAACTGGTGAGTTCCAAACGGTATGGCTTTCCAGCGGTGTTAATAGTCTTTTCTGCTGCTTTATGTCCCTCGTTATCGTATGCTACCACACGCAGCTCTCCCGGTTCATAGGCCACATCCATCCACATTAACCGAAAGCGGTTTTTCAGTGTACTGTTATTCTTTTTTTGTTTTCCCATGCTTTTCCCGTTGACAAACAACTCTGCTTCGGGGTAATTGGTGTAGACAAACACAGGAGTAACTTCGCCTTCCCGTCCCGGCCAAGTCCAGTGAGGAAGTATGTGGAGTGTCGGTTCATGACGGTTCCACTGGCTGCGATAAAGGTAGTAACGGTCTTTGGGCAGACTGGCAAGATCAATAATGCCAAACAATGCGCTGTGGTTGGGGAATCCTTCTGTATCATAGGGGAAAGGTTCACCCAGATAGTCGAATCCTGTCCATACAAACTGCCCGATTGTCCATTCATGATCTTCTGCCAAAGCAAAATCTATATCCGGCCGGTTACACCAGCCTCCTGCCTCAAAATCGTAGGAAGAAGACTGGAAATCGTCGTAGCGGGCTCCGTCACGTTCTTCAACAGGAAATTTGTAGACGCCACGTGAGCTTACTGTTGAAGCGGTTTCACTGCCTAATAATAGATTTTGTGGAAGCTTCTCGTAACCTTCCTGATACCGATGTGTACGATAATTGAACCCGGGTATGTCTATCACTGCACCAAATCCGTTTGATAATATACAGTCTATCTGATCCATTCCACAAGTGACAGGACGGGTTGGATCTTCACGGTGGCAGATCTCTTGCAGAAAGGATGCTACTTTATAACCATCCGCGCGACATTGGGTAGGAACTTCGTTACCTATACTCCACATGACTACGCTGGGGTGATTGCGAAAATGCCGTATCATGTTTACCATGTCTTTCTCTGCCCATTCATTGAAAAAACGATGATAGCCGTTGGCACATTTCTGCATGTCCCATTCATCAAAAGATTCTATCATCATCATTAGTCCCATTTCGTCGCATAGCTGTACCAGCTCCGGAGCAGGCATATTATGAGCTGTACGGATAGCATCACATCCCATTTCTTTGAGCAACTTCAGCTGATGACGTAATGCCGCTGTATTGACAGCAGCCCCCAAGGGACCTAAATCGTGATGGTTGCATACTCCCTGAAACTTACGGTGTTGTCCATTAAGATAGAATCCTTTTTCTGCCACGAACTCAATGTTTCGTATGCCGAATGGAGTAGAATAGATGTCGGTCAGTTGGCCATCAGCATATATCTTGGAGATGGCTCGATATAGCGATGGGCTTTCGGGCGACCATAGCTTAGGTTGTTCCACAATGAAGTTCTGCTCCAGAGGTTGCCCGTGCATCATTGTTTGTTCGTCAGTTTTCTGTGCTACTATTTTCCCGTCTGGAGCTATCAATACAGTTTCGATACGGATTTGTTTTCCCTCTGCATTCGACAGCTCTGTACGGAGCTTTACCGCTGCAAAATCATTGCCTACGCGTGGAGTGGTGATATATGTTCCCCAGATTGGGACATGAATTTTTTCAGTAGTAATAAGGTGCACGTTTCGGTATATTCCTGCTCCGGGATACCATCTGGACGATTGCGGATGGTTTTCCAGTCGTACAGCCAGTGTGTTAGGCTCTCCGTCTGTCCGCAGCAGTGGGGTAATGTTACAGTGGAAGGCATTGTATCCGTAAGGCCAGAAGCATGCTTCTTTTCCATTGACGTATACCCTTGCTTCGCTCATGGCACCGTCGAATAGCAGTGTGGCTTCTTTCCCTTCAGGCACGCTGAACTCTGTACGATACCATCCTACTCCCATGTAGGGAAGTGCTCCTGTCCGTCCGCTTTTTACCGACGATTTTGTTTCAAGGTTTTGCGTAATCGCAACATCCTGCAGGTCATTGCGTGTATCGAACGGACCATAGATAGCCCAGTCATGTGGTACGCGGACGGCTTTCCATGTCGAATCGTCGAATGTCGGACTTTGTGCCTCTTTCGGGTCTCCTTTCAGGAATTTCCAGTTTTTCTCGAGCAAAGTTTCGCTCCGTTGGGCATACAGCGTTCCGGCAGTAGCCAGCAAACACATGGTTACTGCATTCCGGATACGTTTCAGATTCATTTTATTCATGGTTCTAATGGTTGAAGATTTTCAATAATATTTCGGGTATACATTCTGCACACTGACAAAAGTAATCAAATAGAATGAAAGGCAAAATGACAATAGCAAAATTTGGATATATTGTTGCGTTTTCATTACTTTGCACATCATTTATAAAAAATAAATCAGTAAGAATGTTTAGAAAAAAAATATCTCCCTTTGGCTTGTTCCTGTTGCTTGTGCTAGTAGCAGTAGCTTGCAAGGAGAAACCTAAAGAGTCGGTCAGTACAGCAATTATGGCTTTGCAAGACAGTACGGATGCGCAAGGTATTCAGCGGATGCAGAGTTCAAAAACAGAGACAGAGATTGAATTCCGTGGCAAAAATTATCACTCATACGTATTCCGCTCTCCCGAAGAAAAACTTCCTCATGTTACTAATGGTCTGGGCGATGTCTATATGGACAATAGCATTGTGTTGCGTCTGACTGCCGAGGGAGGGAAAAAAATATTCGACAAGACATTCACTAAAAATGATTTTTCCTCTTTTGTAGACAGCGCATTTCTGGCACGTGCTGTATTGGAAGGAATTGTTTATGATAAAACGTCTGCCGGTGGTTTTGTTTATGCTGCAAGTGTATGCTATCCTCAGACCGATTTGTATGTCCCTCTTTCTCTTACGATTACACCTCAGGGCAAGCTTGAAGTAAGGCGGGTAGAGAATCTTGAAGAAAATCCCGGTGATGAGATAAAGGAATAGGCTGTATAAGTTGACTTTGGAAAATCCGGATTTTTCCAATTATGTAATGATTTTAATTTCTTGGTTATAAATGACAAGAGGCAGAAGTTTTAGATTCCTGCCTCTTGTCATTTTTTTGCAGTCTGTATTTTTTACAGCCCTTACAAAAGCTGTGATTTTTCTACATTTGCTGGTAGTCCTTGGCCAGTCCCCCTTCGCTTGTCTCTTTGTAGAGTGATGGCAGATCGTGTCCGGTCTGTTTCATCACTTCCACTACCTTATCAAAAGAAACACGATGACCTCCGTCGGTAAAAGCAGAATAGAGATTGGCGTCCAGTGCACGGGCGGCAGCATATGCATTCCGCTCAATGCAGGGTATCTGTACCAGTCCGCATACGGGGTCGCAGGTCATCCCCAGATGATGTTCCAGCCCCATTTCGGCGGCATATTCTATCTGAGCCGGGCTGCCGCCAAACAGCTGGTTGGCAGCTGCCGATGCCATGGCGCAAGCCACGCCCACTTCACCCTGACAACCTACTTCGGCTCCGGATATTGATGCATTCTGTTTCACTATGTTGCCCACCAGTCCTGCCGTCGCGAGTGCTCGCAGAATACGTATGTCGCTGAAATCACGGCTTTTTTGGAGATGATATAATACGGCTGGTACAACACCACATGAACCGCAGGTAGGAGCGGTGACAATTTTACCCCCCGAAGCGTTTTCCTCGCTGACAGCCAGTGCATAGGCAAACACCAGCCCGCGCGATTGCAACGACTGTTTGAAACCTGTTGCCTTGATGTAGTAAGTTGCAGCCTTTCGGCGCAGATTCAGCGGACCGGGTAATACTCCCTCCGCCTCCAGTCCACGGTGTATAGACTCCTGCATGGTTTTCCACACTTCGGCAAGATAATCCCAAATGTCGTTTGATTCACATTCCTTGACGTATTCCCAATAGCTTCGCCCTGTCTTTTCACACCAGTTCAGTATATCTGTCATGTTGTTCATACCATATACTTCCGGGCTTTCTGACGGAGTACTTTCTTTGCTCTCGGCAAGTGCTCCTCCGCCTATGCTGTAAACTGTCCAGTTCTCCAATAATTTACCGTTGGCATCTGTTGCGGCAAAAGTCATTCCATTGGGGTGGAAAGGCAGGAATACTTTGGGTTGCCAGACTATTTCTACCGGTGCCTGAGGTTGCAGTGTATCTATGATGGCTACATCTGTCATATGCCCTTTTCCGGTAGCTGCAAGGCTTCCGTAAAGCGTCACTTTGAAAGCTGCTGCGTCCGGATGGCGTTTCAGAAACATTTCGGCTGCTTTCCGTGGTCCCATTGTATGGCTGCTCGAAGGGCCTGTTCCTATTCTGTATAGTTCTTTAATTGATTTCATAGTGGTGATAATGTGTTGATAAGTGGTTGTTATAGTTTTAATACCATTTCTTTTTTCGGAAATAGAAATAGACGATAATGGCTATCGCTATCATGAGCCCCCATGCAAAAAGGTAACCGTAGCGCCAGTCCAGTTCGGGCATCCATTTGTAGTTCATTCCCCATACCCCTGCCAGGAAGGTTAGCGGTATGAAGATGGTAGATACTACGGTAAGGCGTTTCATGATGTCGTTCATCCTCAGATCGTTGTTCGATATATAGAGGTCGACAAGTGACGAAAGTGTCTCCCGGCATATCTCGATGGTTTGTACTACGAATTGCAGGTGGTCGTTGACATCGTTGTAAAATGCTCTGTTTACTTTATGTATCAGTTGGTTCTCGGCTCTATATAGTTTGATATACTGCTCTTTCAGAGGCATCACAGCCTTTTTCATCAGCATGTATTTCCGTCGTAATGTCTGGATGCAGATACCGATGTCGCTGTCTGCAGCTATGGTCAGCAGCTCTTCTTCAAGATCTTCCAGTGCGTCGTCGATAGAAGATACGGTAGAGATATAATTACCCATTACGTTGTTCAGAAGCACACTGAACAGATAATCGGCTTGCCTGCTTCGGATGCTGAGCACATTGTCGCGCAGGGCTGTATTGACATTGTCGAAAAAGCCACTTTCCTTCTCCAGAAAAGTCAGTACGTAGTTATTGCCCAGAATAAGGCATACCTGTTGCTGCGACAATTCATCCGGTTCGTTCTCTTTTGCTGTCTCGTCCGGAAAAAACAGTTTGGTGATAATAACAATGTAATTCTCATGCTCTTCTATTTTTGTCGGATGATTGGCATTCAGAATGTCTTGCAGCACCAGAAAATCTATTCCGAAGTGGCTGCATACATGCCGGATACTTTCGGTGTTTTTGAGTCCGTGTACTTGTACCCAATTGATGTTGTCGCTGTTCAGCGCCTCTTTTATGTTTTTAAAACTATCGGCAGACAGCTCTTTCATGTCGGTTGGGCTGTAAGTACATAGATGCAGATGCGTAGGAGTTGTGCTGACTCCGGTGTAGACAAGTTTTTCGCTTAGCAGATTGTTCTTCATGCTTTATCTCTTTTATTGCAAACTGTTTCCACAAAGGTAACGGTTTTCTTTCAAAAAATGTTTTTTGATTTTCAGTAAACTGCTGTTGCTTATCTTTTCTTCCGGGATGAACATAGTGGTCGGTTACAGAATCATTCCAGATCGACTACAGTAATGCCCGCTCCTCCAAACTGTACATGCTCGTCGGCATAATGTCTCACTCCCGGCACAGTAGAAAGATATTGTCTGATCAGTGTACGCAGAATACCTGTTCCCGTCCCGTGGAGGATGCGCACTCTGCTCATGCCTACCAGTATGGCATCGTCTATAAAGTAAGTGACGGCCTGCAGTGCCTCGTCGCCTCTCATACCGCGAACGTCGATGTCTTGTTTGAAGTTCAGTTTTTTCTCATACATCTGGTCGTGGGTTTGTGAACTGACAAACGTCTGTTTGGCTGTAAGTTCAGTCTTAGGCAGCGCGTTCGTACGTTCAAGCCGATCCAGCTTGACTGTTGTCTTGATGCTGCCAAAGGCAACAACGGCATTCTTTCCGTTGATTTCCAGCAGCTGTCCTGTGCTGGTTTGTCCTTTTATTTTCACATACTCTCCTGTGGTCAGTGGCGCAGGTTTGGCTTGTGCTGGCTGAGGCTGCGGCGCAGGTGAGGCATTTCTTTTGTTTTTCTTGCGTTCCTGCTTTTCCTTCAGCTTTTCCATCTTCCGGGCTATCTTGTCCTCATGCTCGTTGGTGCTCATCGTGTCCAGTGACGTACGGAAATCGTTCAATTCTTTACGCACTTGCCTTGTTCTTTCTTTTTCGGCCTGTGCCTCCTTGATAGTACGTATGGTGTTTTCGATACGGGCGTTAGATTCCTGCAACATGTGTTCAGCCTCTTCTTTTGCCTGCCTGATGATTTCCTTGCGCGACTTCTGCAGCTCTTCTATCTCGCTCTGATAACGGGCAACTGTCTCTTCCAGCTGTTTTTCCCGTTGGCGCACAGACTGGCGCTTGTTTTCCCAATAGCGTTTGTCTCTCACTATATCCTGCAAGTATTTGTCAGCGTTGATATATTCGCTTCCCACTATTTCGGCTGCATCGGCAATCACGTCTTCGGGCAGTCCTATTTTTCTGGCTATCTCTACGGCAAACGAACTTCCCGGATTGCCTATCTGCAATTGGAACAGGGCTTGCATCAGGTGCCGGTCGTAGAGCATGGCTCCATTTACAACTCCTTCGTGGTCTTCGGCAAAATGCTTCAGGTTCTGATAGTGGGTGGTGATTACTCCAAATGTCTTTTTCTGGTTGAAGCGTTTCAGCAGCGCTTCAGCAATGGCTCCTCCTATCTGTGGCTCGGTTCCTCCTCCAAATTCATCAATCAGAATCAGGCTGCGTTCGTTACAGTTTCTCACCATGGCTTTCATGTTGGTCAGGTGTGAAGAGTAGGTACTCAGATCGTCTTCAATAGACTGCTCATCACCTATGTCTATAAAGATGCTGCCAAATATTCCCATGTGGCTCCGTTCGTGCATCGGTACAAGCAGCCCGCACTGCATCATGTATTGCAGCAACCCAACAGTTTTCAGGCAGACAGACTTTCCTCCGGCGTTCGGACCTGAAATAATCAGGATACGCTGCTGCTGATTCAGCTCTATGTCCAGTGGGACAACCTTCTTCCCGTGTTTCGAAAGTGACAGTTGCAATAAGGGATGTACGGCCATTGTCCAGTCCAGCAACTGTTTGTCTTCTATGGTGGGTTGCAGGCTGTTGGTTTGTATGGCAAAGTGACTCTTTGCACGTATAAAGTCTATTTCGGCAAGAAATTCATACGATTGCAGTATTTCAGGAATCAGCGGGCGCAGCAGATTCGAAAATTCTGTAAGTATCCGAATTATCTCCCTGCGTTCTTCTCCTTCCAGCTCACGGATGCGGTTGTTGGCTTCCACTACTTCTGCCGGTTCGATGAATACGGTTTTCCCACTGGCCGACTCATCGTGCACAATACCCTTTATCTTACGTTTCAGTCCCGGTGCAACGGGAATCACCAGTCGCCCGTCTCTCATTGTCGGTGTTACATCCTTGTCAACCACTCCTTCCGACTGTGCATTCCTCAGTATATTGTTCAGTGAGCGGGAAATGCTTCCCATCGTATTCGAAAGCTCTCGCCTGATGCGTAAAAGCTCGGCAGAAGCATTGTCTTTTATTTTCCCGTATTTGTTCAGAATGTTGTCTATTTTTCCAATAAGCTGTGGAAAGACAGCTATGTCGCCTGCCAGTTGTTTCAGGCTAGGGTATGGGCTTTGGATTTCTTCCTCTTCTCGGTTCAGAAAACGCACAATTCCTTTGATTGTTTCCAATGATCGGCGCAGGTCGAACAGTTCCTGTTCGTCCAGATACATACCCTCTATCCGCACGCGTTTAAGCGAAGGACGTACATCGAAGAAGAACTGATCGGGAAATCCGTCTTCCTCCTGTATGATCCGTACAAACTCAGTTACTTGGTTCAGCTGTTCTTTGATTTCCTCATAGTTCTCCGAGAATTTCATCAACATAATTCTCTCTTCTCCTAATGTGCTGAGACACTTGTCTTTCAGTAACTGCCTGATTTGATCGAATCCTATTTTCTGTTCAAAGTTTTGAGGGTATATCATATCTCTCTGTTTTCTGATGGCTGCAAAAATACGATAAATCTGCGAAAAAAATGGCTGAAAGTTTGCAGAATTAAAAATGATTCGTACCTTTGCACCGCTTTTGAAAAGAAACCGGTCTTTTAAGAGTTTCTAGGAGAGGTGGCAGAGTGGTCGATTGCGGCGGTCTTGAAAACCGTTGTACTGCGAGGTACCCGGGGTTCGAATCCCTGTCTCTCCGCAACAAACGCTGAAAATCAGCAGATTGCAAAACAAACACCCA
>CALUOO010000027.1 GCA_944322345.1 uncultured Bacteroides sp.
ACGTTCGATTCGGCTGAGGAAATGGTGAAACTGGCGGCGATAAGAATGTTACTGAGCAAAATTTAAACAGGCTCTAAGTATTAATTCATTTCCTAAATCTCCTTTTTCAGGTTTGGGCATATTAGATTCATCTTTAGGTTGTATAATATATAAGTCGCTAAACTTTTCTATTTTCAGACTTGAGCCTTCTTGCAAGTTATTGTTAAGATATTCCTCTATATTCTTTTTTGCAATATCTTTTTCATTATTGGATATACATGAAATGCATAATGTTAATGAGATTATAAATATAATAGTCATTAAGCAGCCATTATTTGAACTTCTTTTACCTGAACTTGTAGCCATTTTTAATCCAGTTCCAATTATCGAACTTAAAATTTTCTCCCCTTTTCTTGCATTTCTTGTACAAGGATCTAATCTTCTTCTTGCCATATTGTTTATTTTAATCTGTTATAAATTTTCTCTGTTGTCTATAATTAATTTTAGTGTAGCTGCAATCCTTTTAGCTTCTTCTTCTGATTGAGTTTCATATTCTATGTATGGATTATTAATGTTTCTAATTGTAATGTTGAATTTATACTCTTTGATTTTTGTGTCTATTTTA
Source organism: uncultured Bacteroides sp. (assembly GCA_944322345.1). Taxonomy (GTDB): domain Bacteria; phylum Bacteroidota; class Bacteroidia; order Bacteroidales; family Bacteroidaceae; genus Bacteroides. The sequence continues at coordinate 605 of CALUOO010000027.1, forward strand.
GAAGAAGTTGTTGATGCACCAATTATAGCACCTGTTCCTCCGAATAACAATCCTCCTATTATTCCTTTTGAAATAGTCTCTCCCATGGATATTGTTTTCTTATATGATATATCATTATTTATATTAAAGTCAATAATATCTTTGTAATCTATTGCTTCCCCATAAATGATGATTTTTTTAAGATTATCATATAATAAAACTCCAATTCCATCAGATGAACTCCAAGTTGGTTCACCAAACTTATTTATTATTTTGTTTCTTTCCTTTTTTAGTTTAGAATTAAGGATGCAATAAATAATAATTACTGCAATTACGATTGTTAAAATGATACCCATGATAAATATTTTAAAAGTTCATAAAAAAGCGTGAGCAAATACTATGCTACGCTGATAGGTATCGCCAAACACCTTGCCCCATAACAAGTACGCCCACGCATATCGTGAGCATTTACTTATTGTTATTTGGGGCATTGACTAAATTGGCGATTTTATCAGCCCAAAACAATAGCAAACGCTAAAGTTCAATATTATGTCTTGAAATAGCAATAATGCTAAATCATTACAAAAGTAACCTAAGTTTTTGATAATAAGAAATTTTTCATTGTTTATTATAGCATTGCCTGATTAATATTATCCTTGTTGCCGTTTTTTTGAGCATTTTTTTTGTGTTAGGAAAATCTTGAGCCTTTTTGTTTTCCTCTATCATAGGGAATGATAGATGTATTGTGGAAAATGAGAAAGGCATTTAAGATTTAATCTTAAATGCCTTTCTCATTTTGTAGCGGGACCCGGGATTGAACCGGGGACCTCATGATTATGAATCATGCGCTCTAACCAGCTGAGCTATCCCGCCATGCTTCCTGTTTGCGGGTGCAAATGTAGAGGTTTTTTCTAAACTGGCAAAATAAAAGAGGACTTTTTTTAGCGTTTGTCTATTTTTCACATGATATTCTCGTTGGTAACCACTTCTTGTCGTAACATTGTTGTGGAACTAAATTGCTTTTGGGTGTTTCAAATATGAACAACATGGATATATAGGCGCAAATCTTGGATAAAATAGAAGGTATTCAATTTGTATTACTTTTATTCAAGAAAATGTTCAGAGACTTTTTTAAGAACCATAAGAAAATCACTCATTCATAAGAGATATGTAGAAAAAAGTCTTTATCTTGGCACGCGCAAATAATTTTGATATATTATGAAAAAAGAAAAAATTCATTTGGAGTTTTTATTGAATGCAACGTCTAAAAATATTCTATGGGAGGCTATTAGTACTCCGGCAGGGTTGGAGGATTGGTTTGCTGATAAAGTTTTTTCTGATGATAAGAATGTGAAGTTCTGTTGGGGAAAGACAGAGCAACGTGAAGCTGAAATTGTGGCTGTTCGTGGATATTCATTCATACGCTTCCATTGGATTGATGACGAAAATGAACGTGGCTATTTTGAATTGAAAATGAATTATAATGAATTAACAGGTGATTATGTGTTGGAGATAACGGATTTTGCGGATGCTGATGAGGTTAGTGACATGAAAGAACTGTGGGAATCGCAGGTCTCAAAATTGCGTAGAACATGTGGTTTTTAGTTAACTTTCAACTAAAAATTTCTTAGGCTTCCTTTTTTGTCCTATTTTTGCATCTTAAATGCGAGAAGAATTAATTCAAATGTTACGGATAAGGAAATTAGATATATTCATTGTTAAAAGTTTTTTTCTGCTTTTTGTCGGTACATTTTTCATCTGTCTCTTTATCTTCATGATGCAGTTCTTGTGGCGATATGTTGATGAATTGGTTGGTAAGGGACTGGAAATGGATGTGATGGCGCAGTTCTTCTTTTATTCTGCTTTGACTCTAGTCCCAATATCTATGCCATTGGCTGTATTGCTGGCTTCCCTGATTACGTTTGGAAATTTTGGTGAACGTTATGAGCTACTGGCTATGAAAGCTGCAGGTATATCTTTGCTTAAAATCATGCGTCCTTTGATTGTCTGCGTATGTGGGCTAGTTGGAGTCTCCTTTTATTTTCAGAATGTGGTAGGTCCTATCGCTCAGGCAAAATTGTCAACTTTGATTCTTTCGATGAAGCAGAAATCACCGGAATTGGATATTCCCGAAGGGGTGTTTTATTCTGAAATACCGGATTATAATCTGAAAATTGCGAAGAAAAACCGTAAAACGGGAATGATGTATGACGTCCTGATCTATAACATGAAAGATGGTTTTGAGAATGCACATATTATTTATGCAGATTCAGGACGGCTGGAAATGACTGCGGACAAACAACATCTATGGCTACATCTGTATGATGGGGATTTGTTTGAAAATCTGAAAGCACAGAATTTGAAGTCACAAAATGTCCCTTATCGGCGAGAATCGTTTCGGGAAAAGCATACCATTATCGAGTTCAATTCGGACTTTAATATGGTAGATGGTGATATTATGGGGCGACAGTCTGGTGCAAAAAATATGAATCAGTTACAAGCGTCTATTGATTCAATGGCTCTTGTTGGAGATAGTATCGGTAGAAAGTATTATCAGGAAATCTCGGAAAGTAACTTTCGCCCTTCTTATAAGCTAACTAAAGCAGATACGGTCAAGATTACTGAAATGAAGGATGTTGGTGTATATAACATTGATAGCCTTTATGATGTAGCATCGTTAACCCAGAAACAGAAAATCATTTCTGCAGCGGCTCGAAACGCTGATGATATAGCAAATAATTTGTCTTTCAAGACATACGAAATGAATGGAAATGATTATCAGATTAGAAGGCACAAAATAGAGTGGCATCGTAAGATTACTTACTCGTTGTCATGTTTATTGTTTTTCTTTATAGGTGCTCCTTTAGGGGGGATTATCCGTAAAGGAGGATTGGGAATGCCTGTCATTGTGTCTGTACTGGTATTTATTATCTATTACATAATAGATAACACGGGATATAAAATGGCTCGTGACGGTCGCTGGATTGTGTGGATGGGTATGTGGATGAGCAATGCAGTGTTAGCTCCTTTAGGATTTTTCTTGACTTACAAGTCAAATAAAGATTCGGTAGTCCTTAATGCAGATGCATATATCCATTGGATTAAGAAGACGGTTGGTATCCGTAGTGTACGCCATCTATTCAAGAAAGAGGTGATTATCAATGATCCTGACTACTACCGTATACCAGGTGATTTGGTCTTACTTACCAACAAGTGCCAGGAATATATGAAGCAGAACCGTTTGACTAAAGCGCCTAATTACTTTAAACTGTGGATGGCGGCCGAAAGAGATGATGAAGTGGTTGCTATTAATGAGCTGCTGGAGAAGCTGGTGGAAGAGATGTCCAATACCAAATCTGCGACTTTATTGAATACCTTGAACAATTATCCGATTCTTTCGGTTTCTGCTCATGTACGTCCGTTCCATATCTATTGGTTGAACTTGGCAGCAGGAATCGTTTTCCCAGTTGGACTATTCTTCTATTTCCGAATCTGGGCATTTCGTATTCGTCTATCAAAAGATATGGGACAGATTATTAAGAATAATGAACAAATTCAATTTATCATACAGAATATTAACAAATAAGCATTATGGAAGAGATCAAGTTGGATAGAATAGAGGATGCGATTGCCGATTTTAGAGACGGTAAGTTCGTAATAGTGGTAGATGATGAGGATCGTGAAAACGAGGGTGATTTGATTATAGCTGCTGAAAAAATAACTCCTGAGAAGGTAAACTTCATGTTGAAGAATGCCCGTGGGGTATTATGTGCTCCTATTACAGTGTCACGCTGTAAGGAGTTGGATTTACCGCATCAGGTGATGGATAATACTTCTGTATTGGGTACTCCTTTTACTGTGACAATTGATAAGCTGGAAGGATGTTCTACGGGTGTTTCCGCTTCTGACCGTGCTGCAACTATTAAAGCATTGGCCGATCCGGCTTCTACACCAGCAACTTTTGGCCGCCCGGGGCATATAAATCCACTTTATGCTCAAGAAAAGGGGGTGCTTCGCCGTGCCGGACATACGGAAGCTACTGTTGATATGGCACGCTTGGCTGGGCTTTATCCCGCAGGAGCTTTAATGGAAATAATGAATGATGACGGTACGATGGCACGTCTTCCCGAATTACGTAAGATGGCTGATGAGCATAATTTGAAATTGATTTCCATACATGATCTGATTGCCTATCGACTAAAGCAGGAATCCATTGTAGAAAAAGGAGTAGAAGTAGATATGCCAACAGAACATGGGATGTTTCGTCTGATTCCGTTCCGTCAGAAGTCTAATGGTTTAGAACATGTAGCTCTATTTAAAGGTACATGGGAGGAAAACGAACCGATTTTGGTACGTGTGCATTCTTCGTGTGCCACAGGTGATATCTTTGGATCTATGCGTTGTGATTGTGGAGAGCAATTACATAAAGCTATGGAGATGATAGAAAAGGCGGGTAAAGGTGTGGTCGTCTACCTGAATCAGGAAGGTCGTGGCATTGGTCTAATGGAGAAGATGAAGGCTTATAAATTGCAGGAAGATGGAATGGATACGGTAGACGCAAATCTTTGTTTAGGACATTTGGCTGATGAACGTGATTATGGGGTCGGAGCACAGATCTTGCGTGAACTGGGAGTACACAAAATGCGTTTACTTACCAATAACCCTGTAAAACGTGTAGGGTTGGAAGCGTATGGACTTGAAATCGTAGAAAATGTGCCTGTTGAAACTGTTCCTAATCCATATAATGAACGTTATCTGAGAACAAAGAAGGAAAGAATGGGGCACATATTACATTTGAATAAGTGATAAGCTGTCCTTGTTTCTATATTCCGATTTTTATCATTTATTTTGCAACAAATTTCACTCAACAATTATAAAATAGATACAAAATGAATCAATTGTCAGATCGTTTGAACAGTTTGTCGCCTTCAGCGACGCTGGCCATGTCGCAGAAGAGTAGTGAGCTCAAAGCACAAGGTGTTGATGTTATTAATTTAAGTGTAGGAGAACCCGATTTTAATACTCCCGATCACATCAAAGAAGCTGCCAAGAAAGCTATCGACGACAACTTCTCACGTTATTCTCCAGTTCCGGGTTATCCGGCTTTGCGCAATGCGATTGTTGAGAAACTGAAAAATGAGAATGGTTTGGAGTACACTGCTGCTCAGATATCATGTGCAAATGGTGCAAAACAATCCGTTTGTAATGCGATTCTTGTATTGGTAAATCCGGGTGATGAAGTTATTGTGCCGGCTCCTTATTGGGTTAGCTATCCGGAAATGGTGAAATTGGCTGAAGGTACTCCCGTAATTGTATCTGCAGGCATTGAACAAGACTTTAAGATCACTCCTGAACAGCTGGAATCTGCCATTACTCCAAAAACGAAAGTGCTGATTCTTTGTTCTCCTTCTAATCCGACAGGTTCTGTTTACAGTAAGGAGGAACTTGCAGGATTAGCTGCTGTATTGGCAAAACATCCTCAAGTGATGGTGATTGCAGACGAGATTTATGAACATATCAACTATATTGGTAAGCACGAGAGTATTGCTCAGTTCCCTGAAATGAAAGAACGTACTGTCATTGTTAACGGCGTGTCAAAAGCATATGCGATGACAGGTTGGAGAATCGGGTTTATTGCTGGTCCGGAATGGCTGGTTAAGGCATGTAATAAACTACAGGGACAGTATACTTCAGGACCTTGCTCGGTGTCTCAGAAAGCAGCAGAAGCAGCTTATACAGGAACTCAAGCTCCTGTAGAGGAAATGCGCCAAGCATTCCAACGCCGCCGTGATTTGATTGTAAAATTGGCAAAGGATGTTCCTGGGTTTGAGGTTAATGTTCCTCAAGGAGCCTTTTATCTATTCCCGAAATGTTCCAGCTTCTTTGGAAAAAGCTTGGGCGATCGTAAAATAGAAACTTCAGACGATTTGGCTATGTATCTGCTTGAAGAGGCTCATGTTGCTTGTGTCGGTGGTACATCTTTCGGAGCACCCGATTGCATCCGTATGAGTTATGCCACTAGTGACGATAATATCATTGAAGCTATCCGTCGCATTAAAGAGGCATTGGCAAAATTGAAATAAAGAAAACATTGCTTTATTATGTATAAAACGGTCTTTTTTCATAGTAAAAGAGACCGTTTTTTCTAAGGAAATAAAACGTTGGATTTCCAACTGAAATAATCAGAAAAAGTATGGAATTTCGTACTGTTGTGGAATTGCCAGAAAAAATGCCTCCTATCTGTCATGCGGGGAAAATACTGCTGATGGGGTCTTGCTTTGCAGAGAACATGGGTAGGCTGTTGTCCGAAAATAAATTCGATATTGATGTAAACCCTTTTGGCATATTGTATAACCCATTGTCTTTGCAACGGGCTTTAGAAGAAATTATGGAAGGAAAAGTGTATGAGCCGGGAGAGTTGTTCCTTTATAGGTCCTGCTGGCACAGTCCTATGCATCATAGTAGCTTTTCTGATTTGAATAAGGATACGGTTCTGACAAAGATTAATGCTCGGTTACAAAATGCTTATTGTTCATTCTCCAAATTGGACTGGATAATTTTGACTTTTGGTACAGCATATGTATATGAACGGAAAGAAGATGGAATGGTGATAGGCAACTGTCATCAACTTCCGGAAAAAACTTTTGTACGACGGATGATTACTCCGGAGGAAATCATGGCTGTTTACCGTCCGCTGTTACAAAAAATAAAAAAAACTTGTTCAGCAGTAAAGGTGCTGTTAACAGTAAGCCCTATTCGTCATATACGAGACGGGTTGCACGGTAATCAAGTTAGTAAATCTGTACTTTTGCTTGCTACTGACCAATTACGGAAAGAGTTCCCTGAGTTTGTTTTCTATTTCCCTTCTTACGAAATCATACTTGACGAGCTTCGTGATTATCGTTTTTATGCAGATGATATGGTGCATCCATCCGACTTGGCAGTTCGCTATTTGTGGAAATGTTTCTCTGAAACTTTCTTTACGGCTGAAACCCGGCAAATTATTTCAGAAGTCGAGAGTATATCTCGTGATATTCTGCATCGCCCATTCCGCCCGAATTCAGATGCTTATCAACGCTTTTTAGAACAAATTGTGTTAAAAATAGAACGACTTAACAGAAAATACCCGTACTTAGATTTTCAAAAAGAAAAAGAATTATGTCATATAAGATTGAATTCATAGCCGAATGCATCGGCGCTCGTAGGATTGGAGAACACGAGTCTACTATCGATTGGCTGCTAACAGACAGCCGTTCTTTAAGTTTCCCTGAGGAAACCCTCTTTTTTGCATTGACAACTAAACGTAATAGTGGAGCCCATTATATTTCTGATCTTTATGATCGTGGAGTACGCAATTTTGTAATTGCGGAATCTGACTGGAAAGAATTAGCAGACAAAGGATATGATAACGCTAATTTTCTATTGGTCTCTTCTCCTTTAAAGGCTTTACAGAAATTAGCAGAAATACATCGGAGTGCTTTCTCCATACCGGTTATTGGCATTACGGGAAGTAATGGAAAGACGATTGTTAAAGAATGGCTGCACCAGTTGCTGAGTCCAGATCGGTATATTGTGCGTTCTCCTCGTAGTTATAATTCACAGATTGGGGTACCTTTATCGGTGTGGCAATTGAATGAAAAAGCCGAACTCGGTATTTTTGAAGCAGGTATCTCTGAAATGGGAGAAATGAATGCCCTGAAACGAATGATACAACCTACTATTGGCATTTTGACAAATATAGGTGGAGCTCATCAGGAAAACTTCTTTTCATTGCAAGAAAAATGCATGGAGAAGTTGACTCTCTTTAAAGATTGCGATGTTGTGATTTATGATGGCGACAATGAACTGATTAGTAATTGCGTTTCGAAATCAATGCTGACAGCCAGAGAGATAGCATGGAGCCGTACGGATATTGAACGTCCTTTATTTATCAAAAGTATAACGAAAAAGGAAGATCATACAACAATATCCTATCGTTATCTGGATATGGATAATACTTTTTCTATCCCATTTGTTGATGATGCGTCCATTGAAAACGCATTGAATTGTTTGGCTGCAAGTCTTTATCTGATGGTACCTGCAGAACAGATAACAGAACGGATGGCACATCTCGAACCGGTTGCCATGAGGCTTGAAGTAAAAGAAGGAAAGAATGGGTGTGTGCTTATTAATGATAGTTATAATTCCGATTTGGCTTCATTAGATATCGCATTAGATTTTTTGGTAAGACGTTCGGAAAAGAATGGGCTAAAGCGTACGTTGATTTTATCTGATATCTTGGAAACTGGTCAAAGTAGCTCAACTTTATATCGGCGGGTAGCCCAATTGATACGTAATCGTGGCATTGACAAGCTGATTGGAGTAGGAGGTGAGATATCTTCTTGTGCAGCACGTTTCGAAGGAATACCCGAAGCTTATTTCTTTCCCAATACTGAGATGCTCTTGATTTCAGATATATTTAAACAGCTTCATTCAGAGGTGATTCTTATCAAGGGGGCACGGCCTTTTAAATTTGATTTGGTTTCTGAGGAATTGGAACTGAAAGTACATGAGACAATTTTAGAGGTCAATTTAGGAGCAATGGTGGATAATCTGAATCATTATCGTTCAATGCTTCGTCATCCGGAAACCAAAACTGTATGTATGGTAAAGGCGTCTGCATACGGTGCTGGATCATATGAAATTGCTAAGACATTGCAAGACCATCGGGTTGATTATCTGGCAGTGGCCGTAGCCGACGAAGGGTTTGAGCTAAGAAAGGCTGGGATTACCGCTTCTATTATTATTATGGATCCCGAACTTACGTCTTTTAAAACCATGTTTGATCATAAGTTGGAGCCGGAGGTCTATAATTTTCATTTGTTGGATGCATTAATCAAGGCTGCAGAAAAGGAAGGAATCACGAATTTCCCTATCCATGTGAAGTTGGATACAGGCATGCATCGATTGGGATTTGCTGTAGATGAGATTCCACAACTTATCCATCGTTTGAAGAATCAGAATGCTGTTATCCCTCGTTCAGTCTTTTCTCACTTTGTAGGAAGTGATTCTCCGCAATTTGATGATTTTACCCGACAGCAGATTGCCTTGTTCGAACAAGGTGCAGAGGCGTTGCAGTCGGCTTTCTCTCATAAGATCCTACGTCATATATGTAATACCGCAGGAATTGAACGTTTCCCCGAAGCGCAGTTTGACATGGTACGTCTTGGTATTGGGCTGTATGGAATCAATCCGATTGATAATTCGGTGATCCACAATGTAAGTACGCTTAAAACTACTATTTTGCAAATTCGTGATGTACCGGCTTGCGATACGGTTGGCTATAGTCGTATGGGACGGCTCACTCGTCCGTCGCGTATTGCTGCTATTCCCATTGGATATGCTGATGGCTTGAATCGTCATTTGGGACGGGGAAATGCATACTGTCTGGTGAACGGAAAACCGGCACCATATGTCGGAAACATTTGTATGGATGTATGTATGATTGATGTGACTGATATAGACTGCCGTGAAGGAGATCAAGCTATTATCTTTGGTGATGAGTTGCCAATTACTTTACTTTCTGACAAATTGGGAACCATTCCATACGAGATTTTAACCAGTGTATCTACTCGTGTAAAACGAGTCTATTATCAGGATTGAACTGGAGTATGATAACATTATGGCATTTCTTGGATGTCCTTATTGGAGGCTTTTCAAGAAATGCTTTTTTATGTATTTTTGAAAAGAACTATTGGTAACAACTTCTCTTTTTGTAGTTCTTTATTTATTTCTTCTCGATGTATCTGTTTGGGTAAATTTGCAAAAACTTGATAAAAATCAGTATGACTCTATGTCGAAAGCATTATCTTTGCGCAAACTAAAAACAAATTAATACTTATTATCTATGACAAACTTATTTTTATTGGGCTTTATGCCAACGGGCTCTGAATGGATTATTATTCTGATTGTTATTCTTTTACTTTTTGGTGGAAAGAAAATTCCGGAATTGATGCGTGGCTTAGGGAAAGGTGTCAAGAGCTTTAAAGATGGGGTGAATGACGCTAAAGAAGAGATAAATAAAGCTAAGGAAGAAATTGATAAACCCGCAGACGCTAGCAAGTGAAAAAAGATACAATGACAGAAATGACCTTTTGGGATCATTTGGAGACATTGCGTTGGGTCTTGGCTAGGGTTATAGGTGTATGGCTTGTCTTAGCAATAGGCTATTTTATTGCAATGCCTTATATATTCGAACAGGTTATTCTGGCTCCTACACGAAATGATTTTGTCTTTTATGCTTTCTTACGCCTGATTGGTGAAAGAATGAATCTCTCCGACAGCTTTTTTACTAATAATTTGGACATTCAGATGGTTAACTTTAATTTGGGTGCTCCATTTTTTGTCCATATGTCTACATCACTGATGTTGTCGGTGGTTACGGCAATTCCTTATTTATTCTTTGAGATTTGGCGGTTTATCAGGCCTGCTTTATATCCTAAGGAACAACGAGGAGTGATGAAAGCACTATGGTTAGGGACAGTTATGTTCTTTATAGGTGCAGCGGTAGGGTATTTCATGGTGTTTCCTATGGCACTCCGTTTTCTCTCTTCTTACGAAGGACTAGGTACCCAGTTTGATAATATGCTTTCACTCAATTCTTATATAGACAATTTCACTATTCTTGTACTATGCATGGGATTAGCTTTTGAACTTCCTCTATTGACGTGGTTGCTTTCACTAATGGGGTTAGTTACGAAGTCTCTTTTGCGTACTTATCGTCGGCATGCGATTGTTGTTATTGTTATAGCTGCTGCTATCATTACACCTACAAGTGATCCGTTTACCTTGAGTGTAGTTGCCATTCCTCTTTATCTTCTTTATGAAATGAGTATTCTGATGATTAAGGATAAGAAGAAAAATGATGAAGAAGAGGTAGAAGAAACATCCGTTGCAGAACAGAAATAAGAATTAGATTTTTATATACGCCAAGAAGAGTCTGGAGGTAAAATTACCTCCTTCTGCTTGGCGTTTTTTTTATTTAGTAGGGCATGGACAAGAAAGAAGTTCAAGAGGCATATGAACTGCTTGGCGTCATTTGTGGTATAGATGATGAGCTATTATCTGTGGGGTACAAGCAGATGCGTGATCTGTTAGAACGGATTTGCCGGTCACAAATGCAGGATGAGAGCTTACAAATGACCGATTTGTCCGCTCGTATCAGTTTCCTTTCGTCGAAAGCAGGATTTTCAGTTGCTGAACAGAACCGTTTGCACACTTTTCGACTGACTTCCAACCGTATTTTAAATCGTTGTGTCTCTCCCGTCAGGAGAGAATTGTTGCGTGATGTCAAAACACTTGCTTTTTTACTTCGTAGGCTGACGGGTATAGATATTCCTCCTGAACTTTATCGGTTATTACCCCGGACTGATAGTACTTATTTACTAACTCCCATCCATCACAGGAAGATAAAGCGGATGAGAGTATGTTTCCAGTATGCAGATGAACAGTTCTTATATGTGGTGTCATTGGATGAACTGTCCGATGGACTGTTGAGGGTTCGCTATCAGGTTCCTCAGATAAATGAGGAGTTCGCAGAAACCTGTCGTATATTATGGAAGCATGCACAGTTGAACTTATTAGATGTATCGGTGGATGATGATGGTGTTCTGACTCCTTCATTTCTGGTACTTGAACCCGACTATCTGATTGATGTAAGTACACTTGCCGAATGCTTCCGAGAATATGGACACCATCCGGCGAATTATTTGTTATCCCGACTGCAGCCTATTGAGAATGCTCGTCCTCTGCTGTTAGGAAATATCGCCAATCTGTTTTTGGATGAATGGATACATGCGCAAGGCAATGAAATAGACTATCGTGTCTGTATGCAGAAAGCTTTCCGCCGTTATCCGATTGAACTTGCTGCGTGTGAAGACCTCACAGATCCTCAGAAAGAACGACAGTTTTTTGATGATTGTAAATTGCATTTTGAACACATTCGTGAAATTGTGAATGACACATTTCTTCAGCCTGGTTATGAGTTGAATAAATCGGATGCTGTATTGGAACCTTCTTATATTTGTGAGGCCTTGGGATTGCAGGGAAGGCTTGACTATATGCAGCGGGATATGTCTTCCTTTATCGAAATGAAATCTGGTAAGGCAGATGAATATGCAATACGTGGAAAGGTAGAGCCCAAAGAGAATAATTGGATACAGATGTTACTCTATCAGGCTATGTTGGAATATTCGATGGGAATGGACCATCGGAAAGTAAAGGCTTATTTGCTTTATACGCGGTATCCGCTCTTGTATCCAGCGCGCCCTTCGTGGACAATGATTAGAAGAGTAATTGATGTGCGCAATAGGATTGTGGCAAACGAGTTTGGAGTACAATTACGCAACGATACAGAATATACAGCTCAGAAACTGAGTGAACTAAACTCGGATACACTGAATGAGAGAGGATTGTCTGGTTATTTCTGGGATACTTATTTACGCCCTTCTTTAGATCGTTTCCACGAGAAGATGATGGCATTGTCTCCATTGGAAAAGAGTTATTTTTATATACTATATAATTTTATTACTAAGGAGCTGTATACTTCCAAGTCGGGTGATGTAGAGTATGAGGGGAATAGAGGTGCGGCAGCTTTATGGTTGTCCACATTTGCAGATAAGTGTGAGTCTGGTGAGATTATCTTCGATCTTCGCATTAAGGAAAATCATGCGGCAGACGAGCATAAGGCACATTTGGTACTGGTACGCCCGTTTGCAGAAGAAGGTAGCGCGTTGCCTAATTTTCGACAGGGCGATGCAGTCGTTCTGTACGAACGAAATGAGGCTTCGGACAATGTCACTAATAGAATGGTATTTAAGGGAAATATCGAGTGGATGAATGAACAGGAAATTTGTATGCGGCTTCGTGCCACTCAGCAGAACTCATCTGTATTGCCTGCAGAAAGCTATTATGCCATTGAGCACGATGTGATGGACACGACATTCCGTTTCATGTTTCAGGGGTTATATGCCTTTTTGTCTGCCCCCAAGCGGCGGCGTGACTTATTGTTGTTGCAACGCAAACCTGAAGTTGATGTTACATTCAATCAGCAAATAGCTGAGGCTTCGGACGACTTTACACGCGTTGCACTGAAGGCTAAAGCTGCAAAGGATTATTTTCTGTTGATTGGTCCTCCCGGTACAGGAAAAACATCGTGTGCCTTAAAGAAGATGGTTGAGATGTTTCATTCCGAACCGGACACTCATTTATTGTTACTTTCATATACCAATCGTGCTGTAGATGAGATATGTAAATCTATCAGCTCTATCTCTCCGAAAATAGATTTTATCCGTATTGGCAGTGAACTGTCGTGTGAGGAAGAATATCGCCCTTATTTGATAGAAAACGCGCTGTCTTCATGCACACGGCGTTCAGAGGTGGTTTCCCGTATCCGTAATTGTCGTGTTATGGTAGGAACAGTGGCTGCGGTTTCTGGTAAACCGGAACTGTTTCGCCTGAAACATTTTGATGTGGCTATCGTAGATGAAGCGACACAGATTCTGGAACCTCAACTATTAGGTGTTCTTTCTACATGCGACGCCAATGGTCGTGAGGCTGTAGGTAAGTTTGTTTTAATAGGTGACCATAAACAGCTTCCTGCTGTTGTCTTGCAGCGTTCAGAACAGTCTGAAGTTAAGGATAAGGGTTTACGGGCTATTGGACTGACCAATGTGCGTGATTCATTATTTGAACGCCTGTTCCGATGCGTGAAAAGCTTCCCAGATCATCATTTCCTGTATGATATGCTTTGTCGTCAAGGACGTATGCATCCCGAAGTCGCTTTGTTTGCTAATCGTTTCTTTTATGGAGGGCGTTTGTTGCCAGTGGGGCTACCTCATCAGCAAGAGGACTCGGAGGCTATACGACGCATGATATTTTATCCATCGCAGCCGGAAAAAGCTGGTATGTCGGCAAAGGTGAATCATTCAGAAGCTCGTATTGTGGCAGAACTTGCCATGCAAATATATAAGCGATATTCAGATAGCTTTGATGAGAATCGTACATTGGGCATCATTACTCCTTACCGTAGTCAGATTGCACTGATAAAGAAATATATACAAGAATGGAATATCTCTTTGCTCGATCGTATCGCTGTAGATACGGTAGAACGTTTTCAAGGAAGCGAAAGAGATGTGATTATTTATTCTTTTTGTGTCAATTATCCTTATCAGCTCCGACTGTTGTCTAATCTTACAGAAGAAGATGGCGTGCTGATAGATCGTAAACTGAATGTTGCCTTGACACGCGCACGCAAACAGATGTTGATAACGGGAGTTCCAGAGTTATTGAAGCTCAACCCGCTTTACGAACGTTTATTGACTCTGATATGTGGAGAATAAAAACGAAATTGTATTCCCAAAATGGTAAAAAAGTCTCAAAAAGTATTATAATTCTCTTCTAAACAGGGCTTTTAGGCTACATTTTTCTCTTAATATAATTCATTAACATTTGTTTATCTAATAAAGCTTTATCTTTGCTCAACGTTTTTTTCATAGAGATTTTAGATTTAAGGTTAGAAAAATTGTGGAAGTCGTGAGACTTCCCATTTTTTTCTTCTTAACGTTTACTATTCTTTATCTTTTTTGCTGTATAATTCCTTTGTTGTATACAGACTGAAGATAAGGAGTAAGTAGACTTAAAAAGCCTTCTTCGTGAGAAGAGGCTTTTTTTGTTGCTCATGATAAGCTGATTACCAGTCGATGCCTGTCATCCCTTTACTTTGTAAGAATGTATTTGCTTTGCTGAAATGTTTGCAACCGAAAAATCCGTGCTCGGCAGAGCGTGGAGAGGGATGTGCACTTGTCAGTACTAAATGTTTGTTTTCGTTGATAAGCGGACGTTTTTCTTTAGCATAACTGCCCCATAACATGAATACAAGATGTTCACGCTCATCGCTCAGTTTCTTGATAACGGCATCCGTAAAAATCTCCCAGCCCATATTTCTGTGCGAACCGGTTTCATATGCACGTACGGTTAGAATCGAGTTCATGGGGAATACTCCTTGTGCTACCCAGCGGTCAAGATTGCCGGAAGCGGGAATGGGCTTTCCTAAATCCTGATGTATCTCCTTAAATATATTTGCCAGCGAACCGGGAATAGCTGTACCTTCCGGTGCGGAAAAGCATACTCCATAGTATTGTCCTGGAGTAGGGTAGGGATCTTGTCCAAGAATCACTACTTTCACCTTTTCGAACGGGCAAGCATTGAATATGTAAAATATCTGGGAACCGTGTGGCAATACATGTGCATGGCTGTATTCACTTTTGACGAAGGTTGCCAGACGTTCAAAATAGGGCTTGTCAAACTCTTCTTGCAGGCGTTTCCGCCAGCTTTCTTCGATTTTTACGTTCATTGTTGGTGAGTTGTGTCCGTTTGAGTAAATCAGAATGAAAGTGAAGCATAGATACCCCATCGGTCGCCACTGAATACGGCTGGTGATAGCGTAAGATTGTGCCTTTGGGCAAATGGGCGTGTAAACAGATAACTGCTTCCTATTCCAATGGCAGCTCCTGCAAGAATGTCCCATCCGTCATGACGCTTGGCATATACTCTTCCCCATGCCACATATCCCGACAGCAGATAGGCGGGGATGCTGTATTTCCATCCGTAACGTCGCTGAATGAATGTTGCTCCCTGAAAGGACATAGCGGTGTGGTTGGAAGGAAAAGAATGGTAGTCACTTCCGTCCGGACGCTGTTTCCTGATAGTATATTTCAGCAGGTAGGAGGTAGCAAGGCTGGTAGCTCCACCTAGCACCAGCTGTTTAGTGCCTTCATAATCTTTTAGCAGAAGGCTGGTGATAAATCCGGCAGCCGGAGTGGCAAACATCAGGACGTCGGTTGATTTCTTGACAGCTTTGCGTGATTGGGCAAAGCTATAACTCTGGCAACCGCAGAGAAAGCAGAGCAGAATGACTGTTTTTGACAGAATGGAATAGATATATTTTGTCATGTATTCGAATGAATTTGGTAAAAGACTATTCTGTTTTTTCGGTTGGATCTGATGTCATGGTGTAGATCAGTGTCCCTCCTTTCAGAATCTCGTCGTGTGAAATACTTTTTCGATTATGGGGTTTTCCGTTCAGTGTAATGTTGCTGATATATTTGTTGCTTTCCGACAGACCTTCTGCAATGATGGTAAATGTTTTGTTGCCGGGTAGGTGAAGTGTGAATTTTGGCAGTTGGGGAGCCCCAAATACATATTCTCCACTGATTGGATCAACGGGGTAGAATCCCATGGCGCTGAACATATACCATGCCGACATCTGTCCGCAGTCGTCATTACCGCATAGCCCGTCGGGCTTGTTGCGATATTGCGTGTCAAATATCTGCCGGATGAGCTCTTGTGTCCGTTCAGGACGTCCGGCCAGTGTGTAGAGGTAGGCTACGTGGTGGCTCGGCTCGTTGCCGTGTGCATATTGGCCTATCAGCCCGGTCACGTCTGCTTGTGCCGTTACCAGTTTGGTGGTGAAAACGGAGTCCAGTTTGTCAAGGAACGGCTGTTCTCCGCCAAATAGTTCTATTAGTCCGTCCACATCGTGCTGCACGTGCCATGTATATTGCCATGCATTGCCTTCGGTGTAGTCGCCACCGCTACTTTCGGCATGCCCTACGTCGCTCGGATTGAAGGGCGATTTCCATGTTCCGTCAGCATTGCGGGGACGCATGAAGCGGGTAGTCGGGTCGAACAAATTCTTATAGTATTCAGCTCGCTGGGCAAAGTAGTCGGCATCTTCTGTCTTGCCCATACGGCGTGCCATATCGGCTGCGGCATAGTCATCGTAAACCGATTCCAATGTCGATGATACAGATTCAGCTTTGGTCAGGTCGGTAGGGAAGTATCCGTATCGGGTGTAGTTTTCCCAATGGGATTTCTGTGGATGTGGTTCGGTCTGTGTCCTCTTGATGATGCTGAAAGCTCGTTCCGCATCGAATCCGCTGAATCCTTTACGGTAGGCCTCGGCTATGACTGGCACTGCATGGTTGCCTATCATGCAGTAGTTCTCTTTACCCCATAGTGCCCAGATAGGTAGGAAACCTTGGACCTCTCCCTGTTCTATCAGCGAATTGACAAATCCGTCTACCCGTTCGGGGACTATCAATGTGTAGAAGGGATGGGCTGCCCGGTAGGTGTCCCACAGGGAGAAAGTGGAATAGAATACTCCGCTGCCAGCCTTGACTACAGAATCGGCTGCATTCCGATAGCTGCCGTCTACGTCGGAAATCTGGTTGGGCTGGATCAGGGCATGATAGAAACTTGTGTAGAAATTTATCTTTTGTTCGTCACTGCCTTCAACTTCAATCCGGCTCAGATAACTGTTCCATTGCTGGCTGGCGGTTGTTTTCAGGCGTTCGAAGTTCCAGTCCGGAATTTCGGCATCAAGGTTCCTTTTTGCTCCTTCCACACTGGTGGTCGACAGAGCAATTTTCATCAGCAGCTCTTCTTCCGGCTTCAGATCGAAGCTGGCAATGATTCGTTTCCCTTTTTCGTTCTCGCCCATTGGCAGATTAAATGCTTCAGTAACCGGACGATTGAACTTGATTATGAAAAAGTAGTCTTGTTGCACCCATACAGTATTGCTTACATGTCCGGTCAGTGTCTGCTCGTCTTCCCATTTTACTTCACAACTTTGTACCTGTGAATGATACTGCTGTTCGTTCCATGCCGGTGCATGTTGCAGGTCGATCAATACAGATGCAGAATCGGCATTATGATATGTATAGCGGTGGAAGGCTGCATGTGTTGAGGCTGTCAGCTCTGCTTTTACCTGCGGGTCTGCCAGCTCTACAGTGTAGTATCCGGGTGTCGCCGATTCTTTGTCTTTAGAGAAATGGCTTCGGTAGGCGTCCCATGCACGGTGGAGTTGTCCGGTGACAGGCATCACCAGTATGTCGCCCAAATCCATACATCCGGTACCATTAAGATGGGTTTGCGTAAATCCCCAGATGATGGAGTCTTGATAGGTATACTCTGAGCAGTAACGCCATCCAACAGCTCCCGTCACCGGGCTGGTCTGTATCATCCCGAACGGGCAGCAGGCTCCCGGAAAGGTATGTCCGTTGTCGGCCGCGCCGATGAATGTATTTACATAGCGGGTATAGTCTTTCTCTGTCTTTTCTCCGTCAGGGGTACACGAAAAAAAAGCGAGTACGCTTGTCAGAATGGCTGTGGCGAGCGTGGCAGATCTTTTCATAATAAGTTCAGTTTTAAATGATTTGGCAAATATAAGCTATCTTCTTCAGATGTCCTAACCGGAAGGAAAACAATCTGCTTTTGCCGGGCTTTCAGAGGCTATAGTAAGGCGGTTTGTTGGGAAAGGTTAGCTGACGTGTTGGCTAACCTTTGCTGACATGTCAGCTAACCTTTCCCAATAAGTCAGCTAACCTTTCCCAACAAATGGCAAAAAACGCATGATTTATAGGATGAATATCAACGTAAAGTCCTATCTTTGTTAGCCTAAAGTAAATTATCTGAAAAACAACCCATAGTATGAAAGATTTCTTAAAGTTCACGTGTGCCACAGTTGCTGGTGTCATCATATCGGGAGTGGTTCTGTTTATTTTCGGTGTGCTGACGCTGTTCAGCATCTTGTCTGTTTCGGATACTGCTACAGTCGTCGAAAAGAATTCGCTTATGATGCTCAATCTGAATGGTACGCTTGTAGAACATAAGCAGGAGGATCCGCTCGATCTTTTGTCGCAACTGATGGGGGATGAACGGCAAAGTTATGGGATAGATGATATTCTCTCTTCAATACGGAAGGCAAAAGACAATGAAAATATCAAGGGAATTTATTTGCAGGCAGGTGCACTGGCAACGTCGTATGCTTCGTTGCAGGAAATTCGTAATGCTTTGCTCGATTTTAAGGAAAGTGGAAAATTCATTATCGCATATGCCGACAATTACACACAGGGGCTATATTATCTCTCCAGTGTGGCAGACCGCTTGCTGCTCAATCCTAAAGGAATGATTGAGTGGAAGGGATTGGGCGCTTCGTCACTTTTCTATAAAGGATTGTTGGAGAAAGTGGGGGTGGAAATGCAGATTTTCAAGGTAGGTACATATAAATCTGCGGTAGAACCTTACATTGCCACCGAGATGAGTGCTGCCAACCGTGAACAAATGGATGCATTCCTTCATTCTGTCTGGGGACAGATTATTTCGGGTGTCTCTGTTTCACGCAATTTGCCTGCTGATTCCCTGAATGTATATGCAGACCGTATGCTGATGTTTCATCCGGCAGAAGAGAGTGTAAGATGCGGTCTGGCTGATACGCTGGTCTATCGGGATGATGTACGTGGCTATCTGAAACAGTGGATGGGCATGGATAAGGACGATGATTTGTGTGTGTTGAGTCTGGATGATATGATCCGTGTACGCAGCAATGACACTAAGGCAAAGAATGGCAATGTGATAGCTGTTTATTATGCTTCGGGAGAAATTGTGGATGCCGGCAGCTCTGTTGATTCATACAATAAGATTGTGGGCACAACAGTGGTAAAGGATTTACGTAAACTGAAGGAAGACGACCAAGTGAAAGCTGTGGTCCTGCGTGTCAATTCGCCGGGGGGAAGTGCATTCGCTTCCGAACAGATCTGGCATGCAGTGAAAGCATTAAGAGAAGAAAAACCGGTCATAGTCTCTATGGGAGATTATGCTGCTTCGGGCGGGTACTACCTTTCTTGTGCTGCCGATACGATTGTGGCTGAACCTATGACACTGACCGGCTCTATCGGCATCTTCGGTATGGTCCCCAATATGAAGGGACTGGCCGATAAGGTCGGACTTAGCTATGATGTGGCAAAAACCAATAAGTTTGCAGATTTGGGTAATGTAATGCGACCTCTGAACGACGAAGAAAAAGCGTTGATGCAGATGATGGTGAATCAGGGCTACGATACCTTCCTGTCACGTTGTGCTGAAGGACGTCATACCACAAAAGAAGCTATAGCCAAAGTTGCCGAAGGCCGTGTCTGGACTGGAGAGATGGCCAAGGAACTGGGGCTGGTAGATGAGCTTGGTGGCATTGATAAGGCTTTGAAAATAGCTGAGGCCAAAGCCGGAGTCGATAATTATACGCTTGTTGCCTATCCGGAACAGATGGGTATGTGGGAGTCTCTGTTAGAGGTTAGCCCTGCCAATTATATAGAATCAAAATTGCTTAAAGACAGGCTTGGAGATTATTATCAATCGTTCGATTTGCTGAGAAACCTGCGTGAAAAAGCAATGATTCAGGCCCGTATGCCGTTCGAATTAACTATTAAATAAATAGCCCATGAGTGAGCACATGATAAAAATACATAGGTGGTTGTATCCTGTAGCATGGATATACAGATTGATAGTGGTTTTGAGAAATAAGTTTTTTGACTGGGGAATACTTAAGTCGAAAAGCTTTGATCTTCCGGTCATATCTGTAGGCAATCTGGCTGTGGGCGGGACTGGAAAAACACCTCATACCGAATATCTGATAAGGTTGCTTGAGAGTAATTATAAAGTCGCAGTATTGAGCCGTGGGTATAAGCGGCATACCGGTGGATACATACTGGCTACTCCGGAAAGTACGGCACGCGAGATTGGCGATGAACCTTACCAGATTTATACGAAATTTCCTTCAGTCACAGTGGCGGTAGATGAAGACCGTTGTCATGGAATAAGAAGGCTGATGTCTTTAAAGGAATCGCCTGTCGATGTCGTATTGCTTGATGATGCTTTCCAGCACCGTTATGTCAAATCGGGACTGAATATCCTGCTGACAGATTACCATCGCCTTTTCTGTGATGACGCGTTACTGCCGGCCGGATGTCTGCGCGAACCTATCAGTGGCAAGAACAGGGCGCATACAATTATTGTTACCAAATGTCCGAAAGATATTAAACCCATTGATTTTAATATTATAACCAAGCGTCTGAACTTATATCCTTATCAGCGCCTTTATTTCTCTTCATTTCGTTATGGGAATCTGCGGGCTGTATTCTCCTGCCCGAATAATGAACTCCCTCTATCGGCTTTGACTGGTAAGAGTATATTGCTGGTTACAGGAATAGCTTCTCCAGATTCTATATTCGAGGAGCTGAAAGAGTATACAGATAAGGTCGTTCTTCTTTCTTTCAGAGATCATCATGATTTTACTCATAAAGATGTGGCACTGATAAAAGAACGCTTTAAGGAACTGGGAAAGGAAGAACGGCTGATTGTTACAACCGATAAGGATGCCACTCGCTTATTGCATCATCCGTCTGTTGATGATGATTTGAAACCATTTATTTATGCACTGCCTATAGAGGTAGAGTTTTTACAGAAGAAACAAGAAAGTTTTAACCAACATATAATTAACTATGTTAGAGCAAATACAAGAAACAGCAGCTTATCTGAGAGGAAAGATGCATACAAATCCTGAAATTGCCATTATTTTAGGTACAGGGCTGGGAAGTTTGGCAAATGATATTACTGAGAAATATGAAATCAGATATTCGGATATTCCACATTTCCCGGTATCTACGGTAGAAGGACATAGCGGAAAGCTGATTTTCGGCAAACTTGGTAACAAGGATATCATGGCTATGCAAGGACGCTTTCACTACTACGAAGGATATTCCATGAAGGAGGTTACTTTCCCTGTACGTGTGATGCGTGAATTGGGTATCAAAACGCTGTTTGTTTCCAATGCCAGCGGTGGTACCAATGAAACTTTTGAGATTGGCGATTTGATGATTATTACAGACCATATCAACTTTTTCCCTGAGCATCCCCTGAGAGGGAAGAATATCCCATACGGTCCCCGTTTCCCGGATATGAGTGAGGCGTATGACAAAGAACTGATACGTATGGCCGATAAGATAGCAGAAGAGCGGGGCATTAAAGTACAGCATGGAGTATATATCGGTACCCAAGGCCCTACGTTCGAAACTCCCTCGGAATATAAAATGTTCCATATTCTCGGAGCAGATGCTGTCGGCATGTCTACTGTGCCAGAAGTGATTGTCGCCAATCATTGCGGCATCAGGGTATTTGGTATTTCTGTCGTTACAGATTTGGGAGTTGAGGGGAAAATTGTAGAAGTTTCTCACGAAGAAGTGCAGAAAGCCGCCGATGCCGCTCAACCTAAAATGACTGCCATCATGCGTGAATTAATCAACCGCATCTGAATAGAAAAGTTAGAATAAAATAGTAACTGTTTATATGAGAACGGAAATAGCGACTCTTGGAGAATTTGGATTGATCAATCATCTTACAAAAGGCCTTCAACTGGAAAATGAATCAAGTAAATATGGAGTAGGGGATGATGCTGCTGTACTTTCTTATCCATCAGATAAAGTGACATTGGTAACAACGGATTTGCTGATGGAGGGAGTCCATTTTGATCTGACCTATGTCCCCTTGAAACATTTGGGGTATAAATCTGCCGTTGTTAATTTCTCGGATATCTATGCAATGAATGGAACTCCTCGTCAGATTACAGTATCTCTTGCTGTGTCCAAACGTTTTAGTGTGGAAGACATGGAGGCGCTCTATGCGGGAATCCGTTTGGCATGTGAGCAATATCATGTGGATATTGTAGGAGGTGATACAACATCTTCATTGACAGGGCTTGCAATTAGTATAACGTGTATAGGCGAGGCAGATAAAAATAAAGTGGTTTATCGAAATGGAGCTAGAGAGACTGATTTGATTTGTGTCAGTGGCGACCTTGGTGCTGCTTACATGGGACTGCAGTTGCTGGAACGTGAAAAAACTGTTTTGAAGAACAGCGAAGGCGTACAGCCGGATTTTTCAGGAAAAGAGTATCTGCTGGAACGACAGTTGAAGCCGGAAGCCCGTAAGGATATTGTTGAGAAACTGGCTGCCGCAGGAATTGTACCGACAGCTATGATGGACATATCCGATGGACTTTCCTCTGAGTTAAAGCATATTTGCACACAGAGCAACGTTGGTTGCCGTATTTATGAAGAACATATTCCTATTGATTATCAGACAGCCGTGATGGCTGAAGAATTTAATATGAATCTGACAACCTGTGCTATGAATGGTGGTGAGGATTATGAATTATTGTTTACAGTCCCTATTGCCGATCATGAAAAAGTGTCACAGATGGAAGGCGTTCGTCTAATTGGACATATTACCAAACCTGAATTGGGCTGTGTGCTGATTACCCGTGACGGACAGGAATTCGAACTAAAAGCTCAGGGGTGGAATCCTTTGCAGGAAAGTGATCAGAAATAGGTTATAACTACTGTCGGGTAATGAAGTGAGGAAGCGATTGTGATCAAATTGTGCGGTAGTAACGGATATAAATTTCTTCTTCTCTTCATTTTTTATCCTTAAAATTCTTGCAGAACTCAAAACTTTCACTACCTTTGCGCCGTCTTTCATAAACGCTTTCTCTACTTTGATAAAAGTAAGAAGTCTTTTAGAAGATGATATTGGTGCCATAGCTCAGTTGGTAGAGCAAAGGACTGAAAATCCTTGTGTCCCCGGTTCGATTCCTGGTGGCACCACTTTGAAGAAAAGCAAAAGATGGTAAAATCCTGATTTCCAAGCGGAATCGGGATTTTTTTGTTTCCCCCGACACGCAAAAAACGGCAAAATATTACCGTTCGAGGTGGAGCAAAAGGTGGAGATAAAAGGTGGAGCAAAAATCTCCACCGAATTAGAGTCTTTCTCACTGATTTGCAATGTTTTGCGTATCAAGAAAACGTGGTCGGTTTCCTACTTTTGTCCAAACTAAAAACTGTAGGAAAAATGAAAAGAAGTTCATTTCTAAAAATAAAATGTTTTGCATGGTGAATGGTAATCATAAATCATATCTAAAATGCTGATAAATATTGATTTCACTATTTCGTGCGGATAATAAGCCGCAAAATTTGCGGTTAATTATCCGCAAAACCGTATATTTGCAGAAAACAGTGATGCCTATGTATATACATGAACATAAAGAATGGCCTTCCTTTTCGTGGAACAAGGAACTTGTCGGTGAGAAACTGAACAAGGTAAACAAAGCTGTCGGTTATCTGATGGGACGCCTTAGTGTAATCGGTTTTAACGACAAGATGTCTGCCGTAGTTGAATCCATCTCTCATGACATCATTGCATCATCAGAAATTGAAGGAGTGGAATTGAACAATGAACAGGTACGTTCATCTGTAGCCCGCAAACTCGGAGTACAACTACCGAATCCGACCGAATCCTCACGATATATAGACGGAGTAGTGGAAATGGCACTTGACGCAACCGTCAATTTCAACAGTCCGCTTACCCATGAAAGACTCTTCGGCTGGCACAACTGCCTGTTTCCTACCGGATGGAGCGGTCCAACGAAAATAGATGTAGCCCGATACCGCAGTGGAGAGATGAAAGTTATTTCTGGAATGTTCGGTCGGGAAAAGGTACATTATGTAGCGCCTGCTCCTGAAAGAATAGACGAAGAAATGAATCGGTTTCTGGACTGGTTCAATTCAGATGCACATAACGGCTATGTAAAATCGGCGATAGCCCATTTGTGGTTTGTATGCATCCATCCTTTCGATGACGGAAACGGACGAATCGGACGGGCCATTGCTGATATGGCACTTTCACAGGCCGAAAACTCAAAGATGCGTTTTTTCAGTATCTCACATCAGATAAACAAAGATAAAAAACAGTATTACGACATATTGGAGAAAACACAGAAGGGAGATTGCGAGATTACTGAATGGATCATCTGGTATCTTGACTGCCTGCTCCGTTCCGTCGAGCAATCCGACGAAACATTGTCGAAGGTTCTTAACAAGGCCATATTCTGGCAAACCCATGCCGAAACAGTCCTGTCCGAACGACAACGCGAAGTCTTGAATTTATATTTGGACGGTTATCCCGGCAAACTGACGGCTAAGAACTGGGCAAAACGTGTAAAGGTATCACCGGATACAGCAGCACGCGATATAAAAGATCTGGTAGAAAAGGGTATTCTGATACCCCAGCAGGGACGGGTTCGGGACGTATTTTACGGAATCCGGTGTAGTGAGTCTATCCTTGTCATCCCCATGCCTGAAGATGTATAATTGTTCATCATACAAGCATAAAGGCTGTGTGACATCGGTTTATCCAGACCGGTACACAGCCTTTCTTTCTTTTATTTACTACCCATATATGCTTCCCTATAACTTTCCTGAAGCATTTTCTCAATGTCACTCTCCCGGTAAAGTATCTTACCTCCCAACTGGTAATAGGCTATTCTCCCTTCATTACGATAATCCTGAAGCGTACGTCTGCTCAGTTTTAATTGTGCCGACACTTCCTTATCGGTCAGATAGCGTTCGCCACCCAGTACGGGACGGTTTCCGACCGCCAGATTCTCAATCCCGACCAGCATACGGTCAAGACTTCCCATGATACGGTG
>CALUOO010000028.1 GCA_944322345.1 uncultured Bacteroides sp.
TACAAAAACTATAACTGGCTGATTGAATGATGTTAACAAAAAGAAAATTTGGCAACAACAAAATGAAAAGGGGAAATAAGTATACATTATTATAATATCATATCCGGAATTTGCTATTAACTTCACACGCAGGCTGAAGATAAATATCATCTGAATGGGCAACGCTATACATTAAAAAGTTCAAAAGGCAATGAACTGGGAGTTCAAAAGGCAACGAACTGAAAGTTCCATAGGCAACGAACTGGGAGTTTCCTGAAAGAAAACTTTTGAGAAATAACGATGAAATGAAAAAATGCTTCTTATCGTCGTATTTATTTCATCGCAAATAGAGATTTAAGAAATTAATTTTCAATATAATAGCATAAAAAGGCCAAATAATCTCTATATTTTTCCATCTATTCATGAACAAATACTTTCCACGAATTGTTATTTCCATTGGAAAATATTAAAACCTAAAAATATGAAAACAGTTATTATCGGTGGAGTTGCCGGAGGTGCTACTACAGCTGCCCGTATCAGACGGGCTGACGAACAAGCAGAAATCATACTGATAGAGAAAGGAAAGTATATCTCTTATGCCAATTGCGGATTGCCCTATTACATAGGTGGAGTCATTGAAGAACGGGAAAAGCTATTTGTGCAGACTCCCGAGGCTTTTGGCAAACGTTTTCACATAGATGTCCGCACAGAAAATGAAGTAATTTCCATCAACCGCGGTCAGAAAACAGTAACCGTACGGAAAGCCAACGGACAGACTTATGAAGAAAGTTACGATAGGCTTCTTATATCTACAGGTGCTTCTCCTGTACGTCCTCCCCTGCCCGGCATTGATCTTGACGGCATTTTCACCTTACGTAACGTAACAGATACTGACAGAATCAAGGCATACATCAACCAACACTCACCCCGAAAAGCAGTTGTTGTGGGAGCCGGATTCATCGGGCTGGAAATGGCCGAAAACCTTCATGCACAAGGGGCAGAAGTTTCCATTGTCGAAATGGGGAATCAGGTAATGGCGCCCATTGATTATTCGATGGCCTCTCTGGTCCACCAGCATCTTATGGACAAAGGCGTAAACCTTTATCTTGAACAGGCAGTCGCTTCGTTCGAACCAGACGGAACCGGTGTAAAGGTAATCCTGAAAAGCGGAGAAAACATTCCTGCCGACATCGTAATTCTTTCTATCGGAGTACGTCCGGAAACCGGGCTGGCTCGTGCAGCAGGACTAAACATCGGAGAAGCCGGCGGCATTGCTGTCAACGAGTGTCTGCAGACCTCGGACGAATCAATCTACGCCATTGGGGATGCCATCGAATTCCGTCATCCAATTACAGGTAAACCATGGCTGAATTATCTGGCCGGTCCTGCCAACCGACAGGGGCGTATCGTTGCAGACAATATTCTGGGAGCCAGCATCCCTTATGAAGGATCTATCGGAACCTCCATCGCCAAAGTGTTCGATATGACTGTAGCATCTACCGGATTGCCAGCCAAGCGTCTGCAACAGGCAGGAATCGATTACCGTTCTTGCACCATCCACCCTTCTTCTCATGCAGGATACTACCCCAATGCCATGCCCATGAGCATCAAAATTACCTTTGACAAAGAAAATGGCAAACTATATGGGGGACAAATCGTTGGATACGATGGCGTGGACAAACGCATTGATGAGATCGCCCTTGTCATCAAGAATCAAGGCAGCATCTACGACTTGATAAAGGTGGAACAGGCATACGCTCCCCCCTTCTCGTCGGCTAAAGATCCGGTAGCCGTGGCAGGATATGTGGCAGAAAATATCATTAACGGAAAAGTCAATCCTGTTTATTGGAGAGAAGTAAGAGACCGCAATACAGAAGAAACATTCTTACTCGATGTACGTACTCCCGATGAATACGCGTTAGGCACATTGCCCGGTGCATACAACATCCCGCTAGATGAATTGCGCGAACATCTGACAGAACTTCCACATGATAAAACCATTTACATATTCTGTGCTGTCGGACTAAGAGGATATCTTGCCTACCGTATACTTGCCCAACATGGATTCAAGAATATACGCAATCTGTCAGGAGGTCTGAAAACTTATCGTGCAGCCACTGCACCTATTGTTCTCAAGCAGACTGCATGTACTGCTCAAGAGGAGGAGAAGAAGAAGTGTACCAACGCCCCCAAAACAATTCGGGTAGATGCGTGTGGACTACAATGCCCCGGCCCTATCCTGAAAACGAAAAAAGCCATCGACAGCATGACACCGGGAGAACGGATTGAAATCACCAGTACCGATCCGGGATTCCCCAGAGATGCCGCAGCATGGTGTTGCACCACAGGACATCAACTGATTTCCAAAGAATCATCGAGAGGAAAGACCACTGTCACAATCGAAAAGAAAGAGATTCAGGCATGCCAGACACCTGCCTCCGAAAACAAAGGCAAAACATTCATCATGTTCAGCGACGATCTGGACAAGGCGCTTGCCACCTTCGTCCTAGCCAATGGAGCTGCCGCAACAGGCCAGAAAGTAACCATATTTTTCACTTTCTGGGGACTGAACGTGATCAAAAAAAGTCAAAAGCCGGTTGTTGAAAAAGATATTTTCGGAAAGATGTTCGGCATGATGCTTCCTTCCGCATCGGAAAAGCTCAAGCTCTCGAAAATGAACATGGGAGGCATCGGCAGCAGAATGATGCGTTACCTTATGAGCCAAAAAGGTATCGACTCACTCGAGTCACTCAGAAAGCAAGCGCTGGACAACGGAGTGGAGTTTATAGCCTGCCAAATGTCAATGGACGTAATGGGAGTCAAGCGCGAAGAGCTTCTTGATGAAGTCAGCATAGGCGGCGTAGCAACTTATATGGAACGTGCAGACAAAGCCAATGTCAATCTGTTTATATAATCGGTAAAACACTGAAAGCAATGAAAACGATATGTGCCATGCGTGAGATTATCAAAGCCATAACCCGCTTTGAAGCATCTTTCGAAGAGGTTCATCAACTATCGCTGAACGAAGCAATTGTCCTTTGTGCTCTTCAAAATGCCGGAGAGAAAGTTGCAGCTACCGTTCTTTCCAGACAGACGGAACTAAGCCCGTCTCACGCTTCTAAAGTTCTGCGCTCGCTGGAAGAGAAACAGCTCATTGTCAGATCGGTTGGAGATCTGGATAAAAGGCAGATGTATTTTCATCTGACTCCTGCCGGTGAACAACGGATCAAAGCATTGGATGCTGAAAAAACGGAAATACCTCAATTGCTTCAACCTTTATTCGAAAGACTGACAGACCAGAACTCATAACAGACATCGGGAACAGCCTTTGACATACCTCCAAACGATGTATAGGTATATCAAGGCTGTTTCCTTATATAAATCCTGACAAGACACCGAACCTTTTCACTTTATTTTCTGTTCTACATATAACAAGAATGTTCTCTTTTTTGAGAGTACATCTTGAAAACCAAACAATTTCTCTGAAATATGAAAAAGTTAATTCTCTTACTGTCTGTAATCCTCGCATTTTCTGCTTGCGAAAAAGATCCGGACATGGAGCGACTGGAAGACGATTATCTAGTCTATACCAATCACGATTCCAAAACCAATTTCAAGATATTACAGACCTTTTATCTGCCATCCAGAATTCTAATTATTTCCGATGACGAAACTTCCACCTATCTTGACGAAGAGACTACCGAATCTATTCTCTCTGCTTACACAGAGAATATGGAAGAGAGAGGATATCGCCTCACCTATAATAAAACGGAAGCAGACCTCGGTATCCAAATAAGCTATATACAGAGCAACCGTTTCTTTGCCGGTCATAATACCGGACAATGGTGGTGGCAATATCCAAGTTACTGGACACCCGATTATTGGGGGAACTGGAAGGAATGGCATTATCCATTCGAGACAAATTACAGCTACAACACCAACTCTTTTTTGATAGAAATGGTCAATCTTCATCCGATACAAGCTGTCAGCAACCTGTTGCCTGTTGTATGGAACAGCTATCTGACCGGGTTCAAAACAGGGACCAGACATATTGACCTCAGGCTGCTCACCAAAGCCATCCGGCAATCTTTCGAGCAATCACCCTATCTTACCAATCACTAACCGACAGAAATATGA
This sequence comes from uncultured Bacteroides sp., assembly GCA_944322345.1. GTDB lineage: Bacteria > Bacteroidota > Bacteroidia > Bacteroidales > Bacteroidaceae > Bacteroides. Next base: position 4,117 of record CALUOO010000028.1, read on the forward strand.
AAACAAATAATATTCCATATAGCAGAAGCCTATTCATCACGATAGTACTTGCATTGCTTGTTTCGTTCCCAGCCCAAGCACAACTATCCGACAAAGGATACGCCACCATAGACTGGCAGTTCAATACTCCGCTAAACAATCATTTTGCAGATAACGCCAGCGGTTGGGGCATGAATATGGAAGGGGGATATTTTGTCACTCCACAAATAGGCATAGGACTCTTTCTCAGCTATCACACCAACCACGAATATATTCCCCGACAGACATTCAGACTTATAACGGGGGACGTTACAACCGATCAGCAGCACACGCTTTTCCAACTTCCCTTCGGAGCCTCCATACAATATCAATGGAATCGTGGGCAAACCATACAACCCTATGTAGGAGCCAAACTGGGAGCTGAATATGCCAAAGCACGTTCCAACTTTGCCGCATTGGAAGCCAGAGACAATTGCTGGGGATTCTATGCTTCTCCGGAAATAGGCATTCATCTGTTTCCATGGTGCTACAGCCCGGGACTGCACGCAGCTCTATATTACAGCTACGGCAGCAATAAAGCCCGCCTGCTGCATTACCACGTCGGCGGCTTAAGCAATTTCGGCTTTCGTCTTGGTGTATCATTTTAAAAATGACGAACAGACATTGCCCGACACCCGGATGCTACATATCCGAGTGTCGGAACAAGTATGATAATCAGAAATTAAGAAAAAAATTACAAACCTCAGAGCGTATTAATCCACCGAATGCTTCACCACCGCCCCGGGCATACCGCCACAAATGGTTTCCACACTGATGGTCAGCGGAGAAGTACGGTCGCTATTATAACATTCAATCACCGCACAGCCGTTCTTGTCGGTCTTCACCGAAGGATTCCAGTAGAGGGTACGACGTTTGTCCGTCCCCGGTGGCAAAGCTCCGTCACGGTAGGCAGGGGAATAAAACTCCAAAGGACGGGCATATCCCTGAACGCGTGTTGTGCGGATACCACGTTTCGGACGGAAGTCACGATTAGCGTTCCAACCATCAACTGTTACTATATAACAGAAAGGAGGAAAATCAAGATATGAAAATAAATTCTCCGTAACAACTTCTGATTCTATATGGCCATTATCACCATCCAACAATCTGTCATATTCTGTATCGCCAAGACCATCTCCTGCTCCTACTCCACTACAAATTATTACAGTTTTGATCGCATCAATATCATTTTCAATCCAGATAGGTGTATGATCATATTCAATAGAATTTAATAATCTATCAATAGTTACTAAAACTCTTCGCCCATAATAATACATACACACTCCTGCATTTCCATTTCTATTCGTATAGCCGGATCCACTTTATTCAGAAAATCATACAGCGTAAAGACCTCCTCTCCACGGTCGCGCATCTCGTCAACCATCGACTGAACATCGTAATAGGAACGGATGCTCTCCTCAAAACGTCGGGTACGCTTGCGGGGATAACGAGCCTTGACGGTCACCTCGGACAGCAGATAAGGGTCGGAACGGCGGAGAGAATCCCAGTAAAGGGAGTCACGACGGTTCGACAAAGACTCCAGTTCCGAAAGATCCTGCCATGCTGGATGTTCCTCATAATATCCGTAAGCACGGAGAGAAGGAGAGAAATTACGGTAGAGAAGCACGGAAGTCAGACGTTTCCGTTTAGCACCGGGCTTACGGGTCTGAATGCTTGTCTGCATAGTCCCCTCGAAATCCTCCACTGGTATCTGGAAACAGCCCAAAGAGTCTGACAACGAGGAACCGGCAAGAAACAGACTGTCGGAACGGGCTAGCAAAGAGACCTCAAGGTTATCCTGATCCTTCTTCAGTACATAGGATTTCAGACGGCCGTGAACCATCAGTTGCTTCTCGGGAAGATAGACCGGCTGGGCCGGAGGAGTACTCACCATACGGGAAAGGTCGTACTTACGCCACCCGTGTACCAGCAACAGCAAGTCCAAGGCCTGAAGCCGCTCACGGCTGCGGTCGGCAAAGTAATAGCCGGGCTGATGGATGTAGCCTTTCAGGTCAGAGGTCAGCAGAAGATCCGTATAAATCGTATTGTCGTACTCCTGATAGTCGCTGCGGAGCATGCTGCGGACGGAGACGGAAAGGGTGGTCTCCAAAGGACGGCCCGAAGAGTCGCGGGCCTCCAGATGCCAGCGGGCTGCACTGTAGGGGGAGTAATAGGAACGGTCAGAAGAGGCTGTCAGACGGACACCTTCTGAGCGGGGCATCAGATAGACCAGACGCTCGCTCATTATCTGCCCCGTACGGTCGAGAAGGCTAAGCTGAAGGATGCCGTCAGGAAAATCCGAAGTACGGAAACGGAGAAGCTCCCCATCGCCCTTCGAAAAAGGGAGAGGACGCCAGAGAAGGGGGACACCCTGATGGGAAACGAAAAGGCCGACAGTGTCGCGAGAGGTGGAGCTGTTGCGGAAGACACGGACATCAAGAAGGCTGTCGCGCTGGGAAACGGTCAGAACATAACCGGAAAGCAATGCTTCGGGAAGACGGAAACGGTAGGTTTTGCCATTGTATTCAATCTCTGCTTCCGAACGCTCACCCGGTAAAGGAGTATAGGAGAAACAGCCCATACCGTCGTGAAGGGTGGAGAGTTCGGTGGCAATCTCACCGTTCTGACGGCGGACAACGCCTGAAACGGAGATGCTGCCGGAATCGCGGCTTTCTGCCTTGAAGGCTACAATCGAAGGAATGCCTTCGACCAGATGTCCCCCTTCGGGGAAGAAACGGACACTAACCTTATCGGCATCCTCGCGGGGACGCTGCTTCATGTGGGAGTTCATCCGGTAGGTACCGATACTGCGTTCGGCATCCTCCTTGCCGGTCTGGGCACGGTAGACGGGGAAGGTACGGGAAAAACTGTAACGGTCGTCGAAGGCAAGCATCCATTTCGTAAAGGCACGGACTTCGTGATAACCGGAAAGACCAGACTTCTCAAGAATAAACTGTCCGTTACCCTCGCCATTGACAATCTTGACTATCTGCTTGTCCAGCACATGGCCGAGCTGGTCAAGCAGCTCAACATACAGCGGACGGCTCAGGCTGGTAGGCTTATACTCCGGACCCTCCGTCACGTAGGCTTTGAACCAGATGGTGTCGCCGCAATAGTAGCTGGTATTGTCAAAATGGAGATGGACCTTTTCTGAAGGATAGGCACGCGAAAAAACTACGGCACGGTTGAAGTAGTCTTCAAAGGTCTGAAGAGCGGAAGGTTGTTGTGCCTGAAGGAAAGACGACACAACTGAAAAACAAAGCAGGAAAAGATTCTTGATTTTCATGGGAACTTCGTTTATTTCAGGTTCAACATTAATTTACAAATCCAGCGAATGCTTCACCACCGCCCCGGGCATACCGCCGCAAATGGTTTCCACACTGATGGTCAGTGGAGAAGTACGGTCGCTATTATAACATTCAATCACCGCACAGCCGTTCTTGTCGGTCTTCACCGAAGGATTCCAGTAGAGGGTACGACGTTTGTCCGTCCCCGGTGGCAAAGCTCCGTCACGATAGGCAGGGGAATAAAACTCCAAAGGACGGGCATATCCTTGAATGCGTGTTGTGCGGATACCACGTTTCGGACGGAAGTCACGATTAGCATTCCAGCCATCAACTGTTACTATATAACAGATAGGCACTGGGTATCTAGCCGGAATATCTATCCCAAACAATCGGGAAGCTATCTGTTTTTGTTCTTCCATCATATCCGTAACAATTCCAAAATCTTCCTGCATTAACGTTCCATCAGAACCCCAATTGCCGACCTCATCACTTGCGCCAATACCACTACAGATTACAACTGTTTTTATCGCATCAATATCATCTTCAATCAGAGAATTGCCATACCCCTTCAAACGACCGTCAATAGAAATGAGAATCGGTTTGTCATAGTATGACATAATATATCCCTCTCTAAGTCTTATGGCAGAATCTACCTTATAAAGAAAATCATACAGTGTAAAGACCTCCTCTCCACGGTCGCGCATCTCGTCGACCATCGACTGAACATCGTAATAGGAACGGATGCTCTCCTCAAAACGTCGGGTGCGCTTGCGGGGATAACGAGCCTTGACGGTCACCTCGGACAGCAGATAAGGGTCGGAACGGCGGAGAGAATCCCAGTAAAGGGAGTCACGACGGTTCGACAAAGACTCCAGTTCCGAAAGATCCTGCCATGCTGGATGTTCCTCATAATATCCGTAAGCACGGAGAGAAGGAGAGAAATTACGGTAGAGAAGCACGGAAGTCAGACGTTTCCGTTTAGCACCGGGCTTACGGGTCTGAATGCTTGTCTGCATAGTCCCCTCGAAATCCTCCACTGGTATCTGGAAACAGCCCAAAGAGTCTGACAACGAGGAACCGGCAAGAAACAGACTGTCGGAACGGGCTAGCAAAGAGACCTCAAGGTTATCCTGATCCTTCTTCAGTACATAGGATTTCAGACGGCCGTGAACCATCAGTTGCTTCTCGGGAAGATAGACCGGCTGGGCCGGAGGAGTACTCACCATACGGGAAAGGTCGTACTTACGCCACCCGTGTACCAGCAACAGCAAGTCCAAGGCCTGAAGCCGCTCACGGCTGCGGTCGGCAAAGTAATAGCCGGGCTGATGGATGTAGCCTTTCAGGTCAGAGGTCAGCAGAAGATCCGTATAAATCGTATTGTCGTACTCCTGATAGTCGCTGCGGAGCATGCTGCGGACGGAGACGGAAAGGGTGGTCTCCAAAGGACGGCCCGAAGAGTCGCGGGCCTCCAGATGCCAGCGGGCTGCACTGTAGGGGGAGTAATAGGAACGGTCAGAAGAGGCTGTCAGACGGACACCTTCTGAGCGGGGCATCAGATAGACCAGACGCTCGCTCATTATCTGCCCCGTACGGTCGAGAAGGCTAAGCTGAAGGATGCCGTCAGGAAAATCCGAAGTACGGAAACGGAGAAGCTCCCCATCGCCCTTCGAAAAAGGGAGAGGACGCCAGAGAAGGGGGACACCCTGATGGGAAACGAAAAGGCCGACAGTGTCGCGAGAGGTGGAGCTGTTGCGGAAGACACGGACATCAAGAAGGCTGTCGCGCTGGGAAACGGTCAGAACATAACCGGAAAGCAATGCTTCGGGAAGACGGAAACGGTAGGTTTTGCCATTGTATTCAATCTCTGCTTCCGAACGCTCACCCGGTAAAGGAGTATAGGAGAAACAGCCCATACCGTCGTGAAGGGTGGAGAGTTCGGTGGCAATCTCACCGTTCTGACGGCGGACAACGCCTGATACGGAGATGCTGCCGGAATCGCGGCTTTCCGCCTTGAAGGCCACAATCGGAGGAACACCCTCAACCAGATGCCCCCCTTCGGGGAAGAAACGGACACTCACCTTATCGGTATCCTCGCGGGGACGCTGCTTCATGTGGGAGTTCATCCGGTAGGTACCGATACTGCGTTCGGAATCCTCCTTGCCGGTCTGGGCACGGTAGACAGGAAAGGTGCGGGAAAAACTGTAACGGTCGTCGAAGGCAAGCATCCATTTCGTAAAGGCACGGACTTCGTGATAACCCGAAAGACCAGACTTCTCAAGAATAAACTGTCCGTGACCCTCGCCGTTGACAATCTTGACTATCTGTTTGTCCAGTACATGCCCGAGCTGGTCGAGCAGCTCAACATACAGAGGACGGCTCAGACTGGTAGGCTTATACTCCGGACCCTCCGTCACGTAGGCTTTGAACCAGATGGTGTCGCCGCAATAGTAGCTGGTATTGTCAAAATGGAGATGGACCTTTTCTGAAGGATAGGCACGCGAAAAAACTGCGGCACGGTTGAAGTAGTCTTCAAAGATGCTAACAACGGACGATTGATGTGCAAAGCAACAAACGGTCAACGCCCAGAAGAACATTGTCAGTACGTATTTCATAAGCGCCAATCCTCTATATTTATAACGAGCAGAAAAGCCTTTAGTTCACGGCATAGTTGTCTTTTTCCTGCATATCATGCCGGAAACGTATTCTCCATAACAGCTCATTTAAAGAAACATTTTTCACTTGTGGTGATAACAAATGATCGGACATTTTACCAGCATTATATCCCTTTACCGGGAAGTCTGTTGCAGACACCGTCCGGTTAAAATCGGACCACGCATGTATAACAGTCCACGACAACGGTTTTTCCTTCTTCTCCTGAACAGCTTTGGCAGCTTCCCGATTGATCATCGATGCAACATAATCGGGGCTTCCACACAACGGATCCTGAAACAGTCCCGACCAGATAGAGAATCTGGCTGTGACAACAGGAATGTCTGTATTTTCCTTATTCTTCACCCATACAATATCACCACCCATATTGTAAGGAGCATACTGAATAGCAATCATGCCTGTCAATCCCTCTATCTCCTTAGCATAGATTTCATAAGCCTGACGAGCTTCCGGACTAAATACATCTTTACAGATAAATCCAAATATCTTAATGTTCAGCTTCTTGAAATGCCAATTCATCCTACGGGCAAATTCTGTAAGCAGTTCCTCTCTATTCGGCCGATTCTCAGCAAATTCATCCGGATACTGATAACCCCCTCCGTATTCTACTACACTAGAATTATCTTTTTTGGCAGAAACAAAACGATTCCACGTAGATGTACTTACCACAGATAAGTTTACCGGACATAATGTCCATGACATAGGGGTCTGGTTCCCATCTGCATTTCCATAATAAATAGGACTATCCAAAAAATCTCCCATTGTCCACTGCATATTATCTCCGTCACTTACAACAAAAGAATGAAAAGCAAAAGCATCTGTTATGCTTATTTCATCCATTTCTTTCTCATGAACAGGCAAAGGAGTCATTTTATCAGAAGCCGCCATAATAACGGGCAAATTACGACACCAATTAGTAGCCGTATTATAATGTCCCCAGCGTGTAATGGCTCCGGTATATTCATCTTCATTACCATAGTTCCAGCCCAATATAGGAGAAAGCGGCTTCACCCATTCCAATATCTGTTCAGAAAAGCGTCCAGTACCATAATATAACATCAACTTTTGAGCAATAGCAACATCACGACAATGATACACTTTAGGGTCAATACTAAGTGCAGACCCTCTGTTAAGCTGTCCTTTACAACGTTCGAAACATTCTTCTGGAGATTCATTCCGTGCATCCTTCAACATTACCAGACCAAGATCTTTCACTTTGCTTTCCAAAGATTCTTCTACAAGAATCCCCTTCATCAGCCCGGCATAGACAGTCGCTACATTAGATGAATAGTCAATTCTATCTCTTTTTTCGTAATTACCACCTTCAGATGTATCAGCCTTGTAAAGTATATACCCCTTAATAATTCCTCTCTTTTTCAAATAACGGAGCAATTCCCATATATCCATCCGCATCGGATTGGAAATATGAAGACTTTCTAATGAACTTTTCAGAATCTCCTGATAAGAAACATTTTCAAAGTCTATCCAAACCATTTCGTTAAAAGTTCCATCATTTGTTGCCTGTCCGCACAAACTAGACATAGACTCAAGAAGCATATTCTCTGCAGGAGTAATATTTTCTCCATTGCATATAATTAGTTTTTGTGGGGCTTTCTGTACGAACCAACCATGTCTCCCATCATAAGCAAACGAAGACAGAGTTGAGAATAGAAGAAAAATAACCACTAAAAAAGATTTCATTGTCATGATTTTTTTGAGTTTAGAGAGAAAGAACCCTCTCCTTAATGCATAAGGAAGAAGGGTTCTTTCAACCATCGAGAGTTTATTAACAAATTGCTTATTTCTTTGTCTCTAAAGGTAATGCACGTATCTCATTAGCAGCAGCAATATCGTCTATACGATTATCTGATAAAGTTACAGCAAACACGGCAATATGGTCATCCTTAGGTAATATAAGCCTCTCGGCTTTTTCCGGCAGGTCTATACAGAATTTATACATATAAGTATGAATATATGTATCGTTTCCTTTCTCTGTGTGACGATGAGAGCCAACATAGGCAGGCGAAGCATTACGAATATAACCATCACTTACCTCCTTCTGTCCCCATTGGCCATAGAAACCGGAATAATAAGGAATTTCAAGATCATATTGCTTTTCATCCACCAAGAATGTTGCTTTCCGGTCTTTATCAATAGCAGTAGCCAATATATACAATTTCTTTCCGGCTGCCCCTTCTGGAAGTGAAATTGTATCACCTTTACATTTCATGACATTCTTATTTTCATAATTGCCAATTGCAAAAGGTATATTGTCGTACATCACCGTATCACCTATCAATTCGGCTGCAAAGCTATTGCCTTTCTTATCAAAAGAAACTGTATACCCAAAATTCTCAGGGGTAAATGCTTTATCGTTAAAAGGTAACTTCAATAATTGGTTCTGAACCGACATTGCTTTGATTGTACCTTTTTTAAGCTGCACAGCAAAAGTTTTCGGACGATAAGAAGTCATATCAAAGCACAACTTATTTCCACGCACAATTGCATCTCCGATCTTCTCCTCTATACCATTTGTTTCATAGGCTTCCTCAATAACAGCAGGGAACTCCACTTCTACATTCTGAGCCTTCTTTCCTTGCATCTCGTACAAACGGATAACATACATGTCACTCTCCTCAGCTTTCTTTAAGGAGCGGACTTGTGGAGTATTGACCTTTACAAATGAGTATTCACGTCCTAACACACCTTTATGCTTAGGAGTATCGAATACAGCAATAGGACTGTTCAATGATTCGGCCAAATGACTGATGCCAGCCTGTAAAGCCTCATTCTGATGTCCTACGATAGAATAGGTAAACGTATGGTGTCCGAAATCCTGTTGCTCCTGATATTTATACCGATCCTTTGTACTGGGAGCATGAAGCAATGTCAAACGTAAAGTATTATCATTAGGTTTATCCCATCCATATTTACAATTATTCAAGATGGCAATACCATAACTATTGTCCGGTGCTGTAATATCTGCCCATTGCTGAGCACAAACCTCATAAGCTGTTTTTGTATTGTTCCCTCTCTTTACTGTCCCAATTCCTAAATCATAAACAGCCTTTTCATTTTTTACATTCATCGGGAATTCAGCCTTCAGTACAGCATCTTTGGTAGACCAATCTATTTCATTGATAACATCAATGCGCTCATCATTGGCTCCCTCGCTCATACGAATATACTGCACAAACTTAGAAGTACCATAAGTACGTTCTACACGAAGGGATGCATAGCATTCCCCCTGTTCTCCGATACTTATTTTAACATTTTGATTAATCTCACTACCGGGTTTGTCTATTGTCTTTTTCTGAATCTCCCACGCCGGCCACTCTTTTGATTCATTACCTAAAAGTAATGCCAGGCGAAATGCTTTTCCGGATTCTACCAGTTCCTTATTCACCCTTTTGTCAACGATAGAAGAGATATCACCGTTCTGATTCAGTGTCAACTTGTATACACTGTTTTCCAATGTATTTTGCGTAACTTTCAATGACGTTTTTGCATTATTCTTGCCCCAACGAACAGAATAAACTGAACAACTCAAGGGAGCTACAGAAGCACTGAAAGCAATATGCGCTTTTCCGTCTTCCCATTTTAAAAGCTGTGCCGGCACTTCCTTTCCTTTAGCATCATATACGTGAACTCCTGAAGGTTTCTTCGAGACATTGATAAATGCTTCGGCCAGCTCCTTACGCTGAGCAGCCATCGCATTGTACACAATAAGTGCATTACCCTTTACACGAGTTTCCATGCACGAAGCCAATGCACCAACTCCTGTATGAATAATATCATTGAATTGTGTTTGTGAAATCAACTCATCATTCCACGAATACATATAAGCTTTCTGAATACTGGTACCCGGAAGATCATCGTGAAACTGATGCCAAATAAAACGGCGCCAGGAATCAGTCAGTGTATTTGCCGGATAAACCGCTCCATCTATATAATCAGCCATTACAGATATACGTTCGGCAGCATCACCCAGCTGCTCATTCCGACGGTTATATAATTTCATAGCAGCCTGTGAAGTATAACATCCGGTAGCATGAATGTCCATTAACAATTCACCATCGTAAACAGGTAACTCGGGATGCTGGTCAAACGGTAAATAGTCCTTATACAATTGATCGGATGTGGCACTGATAATTTCTACTTCTCCCTCTCCTTTTACACCCTTCTCTATAGACACAGCAGAATTAATATTGGCAGATCCGCCACGGTCTCCTGCTCCATAGTAACGGTAAATTGTTTGATTTGCACTTCCCTTAGCAGTATTAATCAAATCGTTATCCTTACTAATATCAGATCCGTTCCATTCATGTACATAGTTCTTGGCATTTAATGCCGCCATTATACGTGAACCATCAACACCTTGCCATAACCCAATATTAAAAGGCATTTTCGACTTTCCATGCATATTGTTATGCCGCCATTGCAACTTCTGTGTTGAAAACCCGATCAATCCGCAGTGTGCAGCAATAGTAGGCAATGTATAACTAAACCCAAAGCAATCCGGTAAGAAAATATCTGTTGATTTTATACCAAACTCCTGCTTATAAAACTGCTGTCCCAACAGAATATTCCGAAAAAATGATTCAGGAGAAGGGACATTGGTATCATTTGCATCCCATGAGCTTCCGGATACATGCCAGCGTCCCTCTTTTATGTATTTCTTCACCAGTTCATATTCCAGAGGATAATATTCCTTGATCCAATTGTATTTAACTCCTCCTTCAAAATTGAATACATAATCAGGATAATGCTTAAACAGGTAGAAGTTGCGAGTCAAAGTATTCTTCAAATACTCATCAATTGTTGTCTGCACGTCCCAATTCCATTGAGTGTCCAAATGAGCATTCGAAACAATATATGCCTTGTATTTTTTCTGAGCATGCAACGAAGCCATCCCGCTTGCTGCAATAAACAGAGCTAATAAAATAGTCTTTTTCTTCATATCTTTTTCTTTTCTAATGCAAGTCTATCTGAATCAGTAAACAAGTTTCAAACAGACTTGCATACCTTGTGTAATCAAAACTTACCCATTGATTTTAAACTTACCTTCCAATCTTATATCTTTTGAGGATGCACCAACCATTACTTTAAATGAACCCGGTTCTACCCTAAACTTCATATCTTTATCCCATATCGCCAAGTCCTGAGGACGCAAAGTAAAAGAGACCTCTTTTTCTTCACCAGGCTGCAGCCTGATTCTTTCAAACCCTCGCAAAACCTTTACATAAGTGGTCACACTACTAACTTCGTCTCTCAAATATAGTTGAACTACCTCGTCACCCATTCTTTTCCCTGTATTCTTCACCGTACAACTAACCTTAACTTCTCCTAATACCCCTTGTTGTTCCGGTGATATTTTCAAGTTACTATACTCAAATGATGTATAGCTCAATCCATGTCCAAAAGGATAAAGAGCTCCATATACTGATGTTCCACAGCTACTATCGGAGCCAGGTTTAAATGGGAAGGCAAAAGGTATCTGTCCGACTGATTTTGGGAATGTCACAGCCAATCTCCCCCCTGGATTATTGTCACCGAATATTGTTTCTGCCACAGCCTGACCACAAAACTCTCCGGGGAACCATGCATGAAGAATTGCAGGAACATATTTTTGCGCATAATTGATGCTAGAAGCACGTCCGTCAATCATTACCAATACTACAGGTTTTCCTAATCCACAAACTGCTTTTAAAAGTTCTTCCTGCCTTCCAGGTAAATTAAGGCTTGTTCTAGACCGTTCCTCACGTACAGTTACCTCACTTCCACCTAATACCATTATTACTACTTCGGAAGCTTTTGCCGCTTCGATAGCCTCATCCATCATTTGTTGTTCCTGTGCTGTAATATCAAAAGGCAATATCTCACTTTCAGGAAAATGAGGGTCTACTATTTCACATCCTTTTTTATAGACAACATTTGCTTCAGGCAATGCTTCCTTTATTCCCTGATAGACAGTCTTTATAGGAGCATTAGCAGGTCCATAACGGCAAATCAGTTCTTTCTGTTCATTTGCATTCGGTCCGATAACAGCAACCGATTTCAGAGATTTCTGAAGAGGCAACAAATTGTCCTGATTCTTTAACAAGACGATAGATTGTCTGGCTGCTTCCAAAGACACCTCTTGATGCTCTTTGCAATGAACTATTTTTTCTGCCAATTTACCATCACCTCGGTAAGGATTATCAAATAAACCTAGCCAGAATTTCACATATAATATCTCGCTAACCCGACGGTCAATTGTCTCTCTAGAAATCTTTCCCTTAGCAATAGCATTCCTCAAAGGTTTGATAAAGCCTGCCGGTTGACTAAAATTGGTACGCACATTCAGCCCAGCATTTATTGACTGAGCTACAGCTTCCTCATAATTCTCTGCAACTTTATGTTTGCCTGATATAAACTCCAAGGCATCACTGTCAGAAACGACATATCCTTTAAATCCCCATTCCTGACGGAGAATCTGAGTCAAAAACTGATAGCTCCCCGTAATTGGTACACCATCATAGTCATTGTATGAACTCATCACTCCCAATGCACCGGCTTCCTGAAAAGCGACTCTAAATGGTTCTAAATATAATGTTCGCATTTCTCGAGGAGCTACATGTGGATCTGTACGAGTTCCACCGTCCCGTCCTCCCACCGGAATACTGTATACAGCAAAATGTTTTGGAGTAGATACCAGTTTTTGTTTTTGCAAACTCAAAATCATTTGTTTTCCCAGCTGTCCCACCAAATAAGGATCTTCCCCATAACTTTCGACTGCACGTCCCCAACGTGGATCTTGCGCAATATCAAGAATTGGTGAATAAATATTAGTATATCCCAAAGCCGAAGCCTCTGCTGCTTCCACTTCACCTATACGTGATATTAACTCCTTATTCCAGGTACTTCCCTGCCCACACTGGGCAGGGAAGAAAGTTGCTCTGTCATGACAAACCCCTCGTATTCCTTCATTGGTAAAATCTACCGGAATTCCTAATCTGGTTTCCTCAACAAACCATCGTTGGATTTCGTGTAATGCCTCAACATGCTTGGAGTACGGGAAAGAATATTCCGATCCGAATTTACCCAAACCGTTGTGCTGCTCGTCAATATTGCCAATACCATCCTTCCAAACTTCGTTCTTCCATTTTTCGGTAGGCAAAACATCCGCCAATACACGTCCAGATCCATATAAAGTAGCCATTTGGCACGTTTTTTCGTCCATATTCATCTGGCTAAGTAAATCCTTTACACGTGCATCAATCGGAGCTGACGGATCTTCGTACACATCCATCTGACCGTTTTTATTGAAATCTATCCAATTTTTATGATAGATATCCTTTTTAGAATCGGCCAATACAACTACAGGAACTGCTAGTAGACCAGCCAATAAAGATAATATTAAATTTCTATACATTGTTTTGTCAAGCATTATTCATCTTTAACCGTAACATCTGGATATTCACTCCGCAAAACATTTCGTATCATAGTATGAGTGCCTTCAAAGACCTGCATTGGCTGTCCAACCAAAGACAGATTCTTAAATCTATATTTAAGCGTCAAGACACTAGTTTCCACATAATAACGAGTATCAGTTGCATGATATTCATATTCACGAGTCAGCTTTGCGGTAATCTGTTCGAAATTCAATGCACCACTAGGATCTGTAATTGTTATTTGATCATCATCTGCAAAAGTCACATTCAGGATGTAGTCTTTATAATTATCAGGATCAGTGTCTGCTGTTGCATTTCCCGCATACATAAAACAAGTATTAGGAGAAATGGCATACAACTTTGCACCTTCAGTAGCGGTATTATCCCCACCTTCTTCAAGTGTCAGTTTTCCATTACCAGAATAGCTACCACTGTATTTGTTGGCAAATTTGATATTCGCTAACAACTTACTGTATTTATCCGGTCCTATTGGTTCTCCTGTAGAAGAGGTAATTGTAATGGGCAATACATAATCATTATACGGATTCTCGATATTATTCAAATCAATGGACACTTTGGCTGTAGCAATCAATTCACCAGCAGGAATTGTATATGACTCCTGATCAAAAGTATAGCAGCTCTGTGGCAATTCAGGGAAATAGGCCTCTGTCTGATATTTAAAACGGTCGAAATTATATCCAGCCAGTGTATCCGGATCATTGGCTATAGTAAGCACAATGTCCTTGTCATTTCCCGAAGTACCATTCACTCCAAAATCAATATACAAAACGCCCGTATTGTCGTCTTCAATCTTTACTTCACATTCCTTCCAGCCGTTCTGGATAATATATGAATATTTTTGAAACAATTCATCATCCAGTTCATCCTGACAACTGACACTGCCCAACAGAGCAAGTGAACATAAAACTGTATTTATAATTTTTTTCATAATTTACGCATTTAAAATTACCAACCAGGATTCTGAGTCAAGTTTACATTACGTTTCAATTCATCTGTTGGGAAAGGGAACAGATACATCTTGGGTAAAAAGACCTTTTTGATATAGCTAACAGGTGTTGGTACATAAAATGCCTGACGTGTATCATTAGCCATAGTAATATCAATGTCACATCCCATCAAAGGTTCTGCCTCCTCTACATCAGCATCTTTCCATCTTCTAAGATCAAAATACCGGAAACTGTTTTCTGCAAATAATTCGATATGACGTTCCCGTTTTACTGCAACTCTGAAGCTATTCTGATCATTATAAACAGCATCTTCAAAATCGGGCAATCCAGCACGCATACGAATCGGTTTGATAGAATTTCTCATTTTTTCCGGATCTCTGGAAATCTCAACCTCTTCATCCATGTAATTTTTAATTGTATAGGTTTGCCCCGGAGTAAGTTCATTCAATGCCTCTGCATGAATCAGCAGGATTTCAGCATAACGCATGGTCGGTTCAGTTTTTTGTGTCCGATAACCACCTTCTGCCCAAGAGTCTTCTTTATTGGTAAATTTTTTCAATCCTATACCAGTAATAGGCAATTGAGTCTTATACCCTTCTTTTCCATTAAATTCATCCTGATAATACCAACACTGATAATTTCGTTTTGAAGCCTCATAAGAACTTTCACACTCCCAGATAGCCCCATTAAAAGCAATGCTAGCATAAAAACGCGGTTCTCGTCTACCATACATTTTAGAAACATTCGGACCAATAAAAGGAGCCCCCACTCCCATTTCCGGATCATTAGATGTTGTAGTAAATCCCTCTTTAAGATAATAATCACCAGCCTCATCAATTGACATACCATTATCCATATAATAAGTATCTACCATCTTTTGAGTCACCGCATTTCTATTTCCACCACCAGCAGTTCTCGGCATACTCTCTGCATTTAGGAACTGCTGTACACTGAATCCACTTTCTACTCCCGTCCTAGTAAAAATTAACTCTGGATTTTGAGAGCCACGAATAGAGCCATCAAAGATACTTTTATACGATGTATAAGGATCCACATTTTGCCAACCATCAGGAAAATCCAAATGTGAATAAACCGGATGCTCCGGAGGAGTAATACAATAAGGATCTAATGGATCAGGATTCTCTACATACAAATTATACACTTGAAGATTCATAACATCTTCAGCAGCTGCAGCCGCACGTGCCCATTTAGATTCATCATACTCCTGATTATATAATTCAGTGCCATCTAGATTCCTTACATTATAGAAATCTTTATTACCATTGGACATTGGACTTGCAGCAAACAATAACACTCTTGCCCGTAAAGCTAAAGCTGCCCCTTTGGTTGGACGTCCCAGATTGTTCACAGTACGTGTTCTGGGAAGTACACGTGCTGCCAACGAAAGATCTTTGTCAATAAAATCTACAATTTCATCAAACTTAGCACGCGGCAACGAAAGTTCTTCATAAGAAAGACTGACATCCAATCCTTCCTCCGGGATCAAAGGAACAGGACCAAAAGTACGTAAAAGAGCCCAATAGGCATATGCCCGAATAAAACGCGCCTGCCCTTGCATATCAGCAATTTCTTCTTTAGTCATTTCTTTACATTCTACAACCCTATCAATAAAAGTAGATGCCTTGCGAATACATTCATAATCTCTTCGTAGCAGGATTTTAAATTCCTCTTTTATCATATTGGAAGCAGAATAATTACCTTCTTGAAAATCCTTAACATTAATATTTACCAGATCGTCACTTGACCATTGAAACCAAGAAGAAAATCCTCCCAAATCAGCTTTCATCAAATAATCATAGTTATTCGCCAACCAACCTTCAACATATACTCTTTTAGCAAAAGCAGAGTCGACAGACAACATATCATAAAAATATTTGTCTACATCCAAAAAGTCTGCACATGATTGAAAAGATAGAGTTGCACAGGCAGCAGCCATCAATATTAATTTTTTCATAATGCACTTCGTTTTTAAAATTCAAATCTAAGATAACCTGTAAAGGTACGATTAATAGGATAAGCAGCGCCATTGCGTGTACTGCTTCCACTCTCTGTTTCCGGATCCCATAATTTAAACGGACTCCACGTATATAAATTCTCACCAATAAATCCTACCTGCATTCTGTTTACCAAGAATTTACGAGTAAAAGTAGAAGGTACTGTATAAGTGATTTCTACATTCTTCAAACGGAGGTAGCGCCCATCCTGCAACCAGAAAGTAGAATTCTGACTATTATTATCATTCTTTCCATATGTCAGACGAGGCCAAGAAGCATTTGGATTTTCTGTAGAAGGATCTCCTGATATTTCTTTTGGGATCCAACGGTCAACTTCAGTTATCAAAGCCAGCACATTTCCAGTAGATCCACTATTAAACGGATGAATACCATCACCTGCAATAAAGAAATCACATTTTTCCACTTCCTTGCAGTAAGAAACTGAAATCAAAATTCTTCCAATTCAGACTGATACCAGCACCATACTGAACTCCCGGATAGGTTTTATATCCGATGGGAACTACATCATCTCCGTTAATCTTACCATCACCATTCACATCCTTATATTTTATATCACCCGGTAATACTTCTTTTCCACCAAATTCCTGAACCGGACTCCGACGGATATCCTCTTCGTCTTTAAACAGCCCTAAAGCGATCAAACCGCGTGTTTGTCCTTCCCTAAATCCTTTCTGCATTTTATACCACAATTCGTTGGCAGCTTCATCCTTATCCAAAATTTCCTGATTCTGATAAGTCATATTACCACGGATTGTAAACTTCACCTGACCGATTTGATCGGAATAAGAAGCATTCCAGTCAAATCCTTTCGACTCCATTTTACCCACATTTGCCATAGGTGATTTATCTGCAAGTCCAGTAGTTTCCGGCATATGGCTTCGTGTCATAAAGATATCATCACGTTTATCCTTGTAGAAATCAATATTTCCCTGGAATTTTCCGTTGAACAAACTAATATCGAATCCTAAGTTGTATTTTTTGGCAACCTCCCATGTCAAATTAGGGGTTCCAACAGTACCATTACGATATCCTTTTACAAAATTTGATCCGAATTCACCAAATGCATAACCACCATTTTCATTAACCAAACCAATGTATGGGAAACGGCGGTCGCCACCAATACGGTCATTACCCACTTCACCGTAAGAAGCACGTATTTTCAACATCTCAATCCAAGGAGCAATGTTCTTTACAAAAGGTTCTTCTGAAATCACCCATCCGGCAGAAAATGCTGGGAAGAAACCAAATTGCTTACCTTTCTCAAAGTTTTCGGAACCTGTGTATCCCCAGTTAGCTTCTAACAAATAACGATCTTCGTAAGCATAAGTGAAACGACCTGAATAAGCTAAATTACGTTTCGGAATAGATGCTATAATATCTGATCCTAAATTGGTATCAGACGTTTCTTCCATATAAACCATGGCAAAAGCCCCAAAACGATGTTTCTGATTAAACAAACGAGAATAGTTCAAATATGCTTCCAGGTAATAACGTTTATCTCCATTAGTACTAGAAGATTGAGACATTAATGAAAGATCTCTAACCTTTTTCAGCACTAAATTACCTTTAGAATCACGAGAACTTTCTGCCTCCCACAATTCAGGAGTTTTTATTCTGCTAACTTCATTCTGATTATATGTATCGAATGCAAATGTTCCCCTAAATTCCAACCCTTTAGTAATAAAATCCAGTTTCTGTTCTAAATTAAGAGTGGTTTCCATCTTATTCTGCCAGATAGTTTTATACCCGGTCTTTGTCATGTAATATTCTGGAGTCTGTACTCCATTAATAGATGGCTCTTGTCCTGTAGAATAACGACGTGGGATACTTAAGGGAGTCAATTTAGAGAAGGATCCCCAAATATCAGTAGTAGTACTACCCGGTTTCGTCTGATTGATTAACCATCCACCAATGCCGACTTTCAACAGTGTCGATTTTGTAAGATTCATATTAACATTGGCACGATAATTAAAACGCTCATAGGTAGCATTCGTATTGTATTTATTTTCTGACGATTTACTTTTATAGTTACCAGACTGATTATTATATCCTAACGATACAAAATAGGTCACATTAGTACCACCACCACTCAGATTGATATTTGCAATATATTTAGGAGAAGCCTTGCGCAGCATCAAATCGCGCCAGTCAATATCTGGATAAAGATCTGGATCCATGTGGTTACGAATGATATCCAATTCTTCCTGCGTATAGCGAGGCAATTCATAACGTGCTAATTTAGCTTCGTTAGCAAGGTTTGCATAAGTGATTGCATCTACATAATCAGGCATTTCACCTCTGACATCTACACCAGCCTGTACCTTCGCATTAATCTTTACTTTTCCCGGAACACCTTGTTTGGTTGTTACCAATACTACACCATTTGCACCACGTTGACCATAGATAGCAGTAGCAGAAGCATCTTTCAATACAGAAAAGCTCTCAATATCCTCTACCGGTATCTCATTGAAGCTTCTCTCGACACCATCCACTAAAACTAGTGCTCCTTGATTGGCACCAAAAGTACTGATACCACGAATCCAGAATTCTGACATATCCTCACCCGGCTCACCACTGGTCTGTACTGCAATAATACCGGGAACAACACCTGCCAAAGAATTAGTCAGATTAGTACTTGGAGATTTCAATTGAGAAACATCAACCGTGGTATATGCACCGGTCAATGTTTTCTTCTTTTGAGTACCACTTGCAGTTACAACTACTTCTTCGATAGCCTGATTATCTTCCTTCATCACGATAACCATTTCCTTCCGATTCTTGATACGAACTACCGGAATCTCTTGTGGAGCATATCCGATATACGAAACAATCAATACATCGTATTCATCTACCTTAATCTTAAATTTTCCATCCATATCGGTAGTCGATCCTAAACCCGGCTGGTTTTTGGCAACAATCGTAGCTCCGATAACCGGTTCTCCTTTCTCATCTTTTACAATACCTTGCAATTCAACAGAAGAATCATCTTTTCGCAACTGTTGCGCACTAGCATCCATCGGATAACTCCACAAAAGTACAGCAGCGAGCAACCAAAATGTCAATTTCACAAAATTGTTCATGACTTTTAGATTTTTAGTTTTTACATTATTCAATTACCACTTTCCTAATCAGATGATTACCACGGTCAGCCACATACATAGTATTATCATAGAATGTCACACATTCAGGTTCATAGAACTGTGCTTTATCTGGCAATCCGTCAGCATATCCACTCTGCATAGGTAAACCTGCATACAGAGACACAACTCCTTCAGGAGTAATCTTGCGTATACAATGATTCTTCTTATCAGGAATCATAAGATTTCCTTCCGGATCTAAACATGGTGAACTAGGCTCATAAAAGCGCGCAGCCAATCCAACTCCTTCCTGATAACCGGAAGTTCCCCATTCACCAACAAAAGGCTCAGGAGTTCCAAAAGTTCCAGTGACTGCATCATAAGTAACTTTATAGATACAATGTTTCGCACGCAATATCAAATACAAAATATCACCCTCTTTATTAAAGAGCAAACGCATAACCATACCATTATATGTGCCACGTACATTAAACATTTTACGGCATGCATTTGGCTCATTCTTATCATACTTATAAACAGCACCTTCATCGTTATGATCGAAAAAGATCTCGCCTGTTTTCGGATGCACAGCTACTGAACTTGTAGAAGAGCGTGGTATTTCAACTAATGCCTTAAAGTTAACAAAACCGGCTTCACGTGTAGCATACATCACACTTACATCATTTTTTACATCAGCTGCATTATACATATTGGCAATGAATAATGTATCTTGCGTTAAGCTGAATGCCATTTGTGTAGGAGATTGGAAAGGACCTGTATTATTTGTTACTAATGTCTCGGTCAATCCATCATATGCTCTTCGAAGTGCTCCATTGCTGCTCGTACCACGTCCTTCGTCTACCCAATATATAACACCATCATTATCCGTAATTATCTGCCACGGGCGACGAAGCTTTGCCTCTGTATAAGTTCCATTTTCAGTACCTTCTGTTTTTGCTTGACCAATCAACGTAGAGACATTACTCTTGAAAAGATAATTAAATTCCTTGTTTGAAACGTATTCCGTTTCATTTTCTCCCTTTTTCACATATAGACGGACATAACCGGTATCCGCACGAGAAGGTACGACGGCATACAAAATCGTATCCTTCACACCTACAACTTTAGCTTTCAGATTATTTACGGTTACACGTACATAATTAGTATCCGTACCCAAATTAGTACCTTTAATAATAAGTTTTGTACCCAGACCACCACTATCTGGATAAAAAGCCGTAAACGACGACTCTATATCCGCTTTTGGAGGATAAGAAGTCGTTGACTGCGGTTCTATTTCGTCATCACAACAGATTACGAAAAAAGAAAGCAGCATCAAGCACAACGGAAATACCATAAATGCTTTACTGTTTTTAGATTTTAAGTTTTTCATTTTAGATTAAAAATTTAATAAGATAAAACTAAGAGCCTGTTTAAATTTTGCTCAGTAACATTCTTATCGCCGCCAGTTTCACCATTTCCTCAGCCGAATCGAACG
>CALUOO010000029.1 GCA_944322345.1 uncultured Bacteroides sp.
AATCAATTGTAAATAAGCGGTTTTATTTGCACTTGTTTAGCTCTTGTTTTCATTTTAGGGCTTTACTTTATAAATCTCACAAACTCAAAAACTTAAAAACTCATCAACTCAAAAACTCACAAACTCAAAAACTCACAAACTCATAAACTCAAAAAAGCCTTATCTTTGCCAAAACTTCTTTTTCTGATTATGAGACCATACCCCGTTGTATTATCCATAGCCGGTTCCGACTGCTCGGGAGGAGCCGGCATACAGGCCGACATCAAGACCATCTCTGCCCTGCAGGGATATGCCGCCTCGGTCATCACGGCAGTCACCATACAGAACACGCTGGGCGTACAGGGCGTCTGCCCCATCCCCCCCGAGACGGTAAAAGGACAACTGACCGCGGTGATGGACGACCTGCAACCCGATGCCGTGAAGATAGGCATGATACCCGATGTGGCCACCGTACGCGTGATAGCCCGATGTCTTGCCACATACCGCCCACGCCATGTGGTCTACGACACAGTGATGGTGTCCAGCAGCGGCCGCGCGCTGATGAGCCCCGAGGCCATCGAGGAGATCCGGCAGACGCTGTTCCCCCTCACCACGCTCATCACCCCCAATCTGAACGAAGTCTCCACCCTGACCGGCCGGCAACCCCGCTCGCCCGAGGAAATGGCACAGGAAGCCAGCCGCCTCGCCGGACAGTATGGCACCTCGGTACTCATCAAAGGCGGACATCTGGAGGGAGACACGATGTACGACGTGCTGCATACCCTCGACGGACAGACCTATACCTACGAAGAGAAAAAGATTGAAAGCCCCAACCTGCACGGCACAGGATGCACCCTCTCGTCTGCCATCGCCACCCATCTGGCACACGGACTGCCGATGGATGAGGCCGTACGCCGGAGCAAAGCCTACATCAGCCTGGCCATCGCCGCCGGACGCGGGCTCGGAATCGGACATGGCAACGGACCGCTGTGGCACTTTGTCGGGTAAATCCCGCCACACAACAACGCAGAGGCTTCTCACCCCTTTTGCCTGCAAGAATAAAAACTCAGTGAAACTCTGTGTGACTCTGTGATGAAAACCCGAAAAAAATCCGTACCTTTGCACCCAATTTTAATAAACATTCAAAAAAATAGCTATATGAAAGCATTCGTATTTCCCGGTCAAGGAGCCCAATTCGTAGGAATGGGAAAAGACCTGTATGAAAATTCAGCTTTAGCCAAAGAACTGTTTGAAAAAGCAAACGAGATCCTCGGCTACCGCATTACCGATATCATGTTCAACGGCACCGACGAAGACCTGCGCCAGACAAAGGTGACTCAGCCGGCCGTATTCCTTCACTCAGTAATCTCTGCACTCTGCATGGGCGACGACTTCAAGCCCGAGATGACTGCCGGACACTCGCTGGGAGAATTCTCTGCACTCGTAGCAGCCGGAGCACTGAGCTTCGAAGACGGACTGAAGCTGGTGTATGCACGCGCCATGGCAATGCAGAAAGCATGCGAGGCTACTCCATCAACAATGGCAGCCATCATCGCCCTGCCCGACGAAAAGGTAGAAGAAATCTGCGCTACGGTAAATGCTGAAGGAGAAGTCTGCGTACCGGCCAACTTCAACTGCCCGGGACAGATCGTTATCTCAGGAGCCATCCCCGCCATCGAGAAGGCTTGCGAGCTGATGAAAGCAGCCGGCGCCAAGCGTGCACTTCCGCTGAAGGTAGGAGGAGCTTTCCACTCTCCGCTGATGAACCCGGCCAAGGTAGAGCTCGAGGCAGCTATCAATGCTACCGAGTTCCACACACCGAAATGCCCGGTTTACCAAAACGTAGACGCTCTGCCACACACCGATCCGGCCGAAATCAAAAAGAATCTGGTGGCTCAGCTCACCGCTTCCGTACGCTGGACACAGACGGTTAAGAACATGGTGGCCGATGGTGCTA
The DNA here is from genome assembly GCA_944322345.1 of uncultured Bacteroides sp. GTDB lineage: Bacteria > Bacteroidota > Bacteroidia > Bacteroidales > Bacteroidaceae > Bacteroides. Next base: position 1,937 of record CALUOO010000029.1, read on the forward strand.
CAGACTTTACCGAATGCGGACCGGGAGCTGTACTGCAAGGACTGATCAAGAAGATCGACTCTACAGTGTCAGCACACGGCATTGCATAAACGATTGTGCATCAAATCTTTTATATTTTCTATTTCGTGCGGATAATGTTTTAGGCATTGTTCGCACGTTTTTTGATTCTCAGAAGAAAAGATTCACAAAGACGCAATCATCCTTCCCCAATCGGGCCGATGCCCACAAAGATTTTTTATTAAAAACAATAAAATAGTATCAACCGTCCGACAAATCAACTAAATTTGTGGACACTCAAGTAAAATCAACCGGACATGCAGACTTCAAAAGTTTATTTTACCAATTTACGGACAACTCCTACCTCCAACCTCTTGGACAAAATGGAGCGTCTGGTCAAACGTGCGGGCCTGACAAACCTGCCGCTGAAGGATAGCTTTGTGGCCATCAAGATTCACTTTGGCGAGCCGGGCAACCTGGCGTACATACGCCCCAACTATGCCGCCCGCATGGCAACCATCCTCAGAAATGCAGGCGCAAAGCCTTTCCTGACAGATTGTAACACACTCTACTCCGGCCGCCGTGCCAATGCAGTAGACCACCTGCAAAGCGCCATGGAGAATGGCTTCAACCCCATCTCGGCACAGTGTCAGGTGATCATTGCCGACGGACTGAAGGGAACGGACTACCGGGAAATTCCTCTGCCGGACGGAGAGTACTGCAAGGCCCCGAAGATAGGAACCGCCATTGCCGATGCCGACATCGTGATCAGCATGAGCCACTTCAAGGGACACGAGCAGGCAGGATTCGGAGGAGCACTCAAGAATCTGGGAATGGGAGGCGCAGCCGTGCCCGGCAAGCTGGAACTGCACGCATCAGCACAGCCCAAAATCGACCTTGAACACTGCATCGGATGCAACATCTGCGTCAAGAACTGTGCCCACGATGCCGTCCATCTGAACGCCAGCCGCAAGGCAGAAATCGACTACTCAAAGTGTGTAGGCTGCGGCCAGTGCGTAGCCCTCTGCCAGCACGACGGAGCAGTGGTAGGAAGCTGGGATACGTCAGAAAACATGAACTATAAAATAGCCGAATACACCAAGGCTATTCTGATGGACAAGCCCCACTTCCACGTCAGCTTCATCATGAACGTATCGCCCGAGTGCGACTGCTGGAATCATAACGATGCAGCCATCGTCCCCGACTTGGGTATACTTGCTTCGACCGACCCTGTGGCTTTGGACAAGGCCTGTGCCGACATGGTGATCAAGGCACCTATCCTGCATAGCTCCAACTGCCTGTCAGAGACTCACGAGCACGACGATCTGTGCGGACAGGACAAGTTTCATCTCATACACCCCAATACCAACTGGCTGGCCGGATTGCAACATGCTGAGAAGATTGGTATCGGTACGATGAACTACGAACTCATACAGATGTAAGAGAGAAAGCAATGCTTTTGCCGACAGAAAGCAATGGGTTGTCCGAACCTGACTTTAAACTTATAACTCACCAAAAATAAAAAGTAAAATACAACATATGGAAACATCCGTAAAACTCTATTCGCTCGACTATCAGAATGTCAAGACATATCTCTACGCCTCGCTGTTTGTAGCAGGCAACATTCTTCTTCCGCAACTCTGTCACCTCATCCCACAGGGAGGAGTCACTCTGTTGCCCATCTATTTCTTTACGCTGATTGCTGCCTACAAATACGGCATACGTGTAGGACTGCTGACAGCCATCCTCTCGCCGGTAGTCAACCATCTGCTGTTTGCCATGCCTGCCGCCGAGGTGCTGCCCGCCATTCTGATTAAATCTACCCTGCTGGCCATTGCAGCCGGCATCGCCGCCCGGACCATCAGGCAGATCTCGCTTCTTGCCCTCGTGGGAGTGATACTCTCCTATCAGATCGTAGGAAGCCTGATGGAATGGATGCTCTGTGGAAGCTTCTTCGCAGCTCTGCAAGACTTCCGTATAGGCATCCCCGGCATGCTGATACAGCTGTTTGGCGGATACGCTCTGTTGAAAGCAATAGCAAAAGTCTGATGGGAAAAGAGACACATCGGCCAAAGCCCTCGAAATATCCCGTCGGATATGCCCTGAGCGGGGGCTTTATCAAAGGATTTGCCCACTTGGGAGTGATGCAGACACTGCTGGAGCACGACATCAAGCCGGATATCATCTCTGGCGTGAGTGCCGGTGCGCTGGCAGGCGTTTTTTATGCCGACGGCAATGAGCCTCACAAGGTGCTCGACTACTTCGCGGGGCATTCCTTTCAGGACCTTACCAAGCTCGTGATCCCCAAAAAGGGCTTCTTCGAGCTGTCCGAGTTTATGGATTTCCTGCGGAGCAATCTGAAGGCAAAGAACCTTGAGGAACTGTCCGTCCCCCTGATCATCACTGCTACCGACCTCGACCACGGACGGATGGTACACTTCCATCGCGGTCCGATAGCCGAACGCGTAGCCGCCTCCTGCTGTATGCCCGTCATGTTTGCCCCTGTCAACATTGATGGTACCAACTACGTGGACGGAGGAGTGATGATGAACCTCCCCGTCTCCACCATCCGGCGTATCTGCCACAAGGTGGTTGCCGTCAACGTCAGCCCCCTCATAGCCAAAGAGTATAAAATGAATATCATGAGCATCGCCCAGCGCTCTTTCCACTTCATGTTTCGTGCAAACACATTCCCCGAAAGAGAGAAATGCGACCTGCTCATAGAACCATACAACCTCTATGGCTATAGCAACCGCGAGCTGGAGAAGGCCGAAGAAATCTTCGAACAAGGGTATCAGACAGCCAACAAGGTGATAGAACGGCTTCTGGAGGAGAAAGGGAAGATTTTTTAGTAGACGACACGTTGACACTCAAAAAAAAGAAAACACCATGTTAATCATCTATCAAGTATTCACCCGTCTGTTTGGTAACAGCAATAATCATTGTATCCACAATGGAGACATAGCAACCAATGGTTGCGGAAAGATGTCCGATTTCAACATGAAGGCTTTGGCCGAGATCAAGAAACTGGGCGCCACCCATGTCTGGTATACAGGCATCATCGAACATGCCACACAGACCGACTATAGCCAGTATGGCATCCGCCCCGACCATCCAGCCATCGTCAAAGGAAAAGCAGGCTCGCCTTATGCCATCAAAGATTATTATGACATAGATCCCGACCTTGCCGACGATGTTCCCCAGCGCATGCACGAGTTCGAGAAGCTGGTAGGCCGCACCCATCGCGCAGGACTGAAAGTCATCATCGACTTCGTCCCCAATCATGTTGCCCGGCAATATCACTCCGACTCCCAGCCAGACGGCACCTCTCAGCTAGGTGGAAATGATGACCCCAATTACGCCTTCAGCCCCTACAATAACTTTTATTACATTCCCCAGACAGAGCTTCAGGGACGGTTCGACATGAAAGGTGCAGCCCTAGAGCCCTATCGGGAGTATCCGGCCAAGGCTACGGGCAACAACTGCTTCACCCCTTACCCGGAGATTTCCGACTGGTATGAGACCATTAAGCTCAATTACGGGGTAGACTACCCGAACGGAGGTGCCTGCCACTTCTCTCCCACTCCCGACACATGGCATAAAATGCTGGACATCCTTCTGTTCTGGGCATCCAAGAAGATAGATGGCTTCCGATGCGACATGGCCGAGATGGTGCCCGTAGAGTTTTGGGAATGGGCTATTCCTCAGGTCAAAGAGAAATACCCGGCTATTCTCTTCATCGCCGAGGTATACAATCCTGCCGAATACAGGAACTATCTTTTCCGCGGAAGATTCGACTATCTGTACGACAAAGTAGGGCTGTATGACACCCTGCGGGGAGTTGTTGGCGGATATATGTCGGCCACATCCATTACCCACTGCTGGCAAAGCCTCAACGGCATAGAGCAACGCATGCTCAACTTCTTGGAGAATCATGACGAGCAACGTATTGCCTCTTCCCATTTTGCAGGCGATCCACACAAAGCCATCCCCGCATTGGTAGTCTCTGCCTGCATGAATACAAACCCCATGATGATCTACTTCGGACAGGAGTTCGGAGAAGCAGGCATGGACAACGAGGGCTTTAGCGGGCAGGACGGCCGAACCACTATCTTCGACTATTGGAGTGTAGACACTATCCGCCGGTGGAGAAACGGAGGTAAATTTGACGGACAAATGCTCTCTGAAGAGCAGAAACATCTGTATAACATCTATCAGAAAGTATTGACTCTTTGCAACGAAGAAGCAGCCATCAGTCAAGGACTTTTCTTCGACCTGATGTATGCCAATCTGAACGGATGGCGTTTCAACGAGCACAGACAATATGCCTTTATGAGAAAACACGAGCATGAATTGCTGTTCATCGTTGCAAACTTCGATAATCAGCCGGTAGATATTGCCGTAAATATCCCATCACATGCCTTTGATTTTCTACAAATACCTCAGACGGAATCTTGCCAGGCAACAGACCTGTTGAGTGGAAAAACAGAGAAAATCAGTCTGCTTCCCTACCGTGCAACAGAGGTGATGGTAGATAAGCATTATGCAAAGATATTAAAAGTTACTTTTTAACCATCCTCCCCCACCTTCATCGGGGCAGGGAAATATCTACAATAAAAAAGCCAACCGATTCGTAATGAATCAGTTGGCTTTTATTATATTGATAAGATAGTTTACAATCTCTTACTCGTACTAATCATGAAAACTTATTTCATCAACTTCTCAATCTCTTCAAATTCAGGTCCCATGTCCAGATTATAATAAACTCTATAGAGTCCTTGTAACCAAAGGTCTTGTTGGTCAGGCTTCAAAGCTCTTGCCTTTTCATAATAAGGCTTAGCATCTTCATAGAATTTCTTCAAAGTAGCCTGAGCTTCCTTGTACTTAGGATCATTAACATCTGTAGGTGCTTTATCAGCATATGCTTGTGCCTTTAACAGATAAGACAATCCAATGTTTGAATATGCTTCAGCATAATTAGGATCGGCAGCAACTGCTTTTTTAAAGAATTCGATAGCATTATCATAATCCTTGATGTTATAGTACAAATAGCCTTTTACATATAGATACAACTTATTATTTGCATCTCTAGCCAACATTCTATCAACAAACTCAAGGGCTTTTGCTGTTTGATTGGAATTGTTGTAATAATCAATCAAATTTGCAAAGAAATAATCATCACCAGGGAATTTCGTAATACCTTCTTCCAAAGTCTTCGCCCATGCTATTGTATCGCCTTTAGCCTTATAAGCATCTGCCAGCAATTGAATGGCAAATTTTCCATTATCTTTGTCACCCATAGCTGTAGGCGCAAATTTAATCACAGCATCCTGATCTTCAGACTTACTTGCCGCTAATGTAGCATAATAAGCAATCTGAGCCAAAAGAGTGTCGGTCTGAGCCAGATTTCTTTCAGCCAACATCGGATATGATGCCGATTCTACATAAGTAGAGAAGAAACTCAATGCTTCTTTATTCTGGTTCTTATTGAAATGGAAAACTCCACCATTAATCAAATTAGAACGTTCGTTCATCAATGTAGACACGTTGGCCTTTCTATACTTATTCTTTACTTTTCCCTTTTCATTAGGAATTTCAGCTAATTCATCACACTTAGAGAAATATTCGAACATCTTCAATACACAATTAAATTGCTTCAATGTATCGAATGGTTGTTTCAAAAGTGCCTTTTTACCTTCCTCGTCACTCATACGTTTCTGAATCAAACCTGCGACGTTCCATGTTTCTGGATTGTCTTTTGATTCAGGATTCTTTAAAGCTTCATTAATCAATTGTTCAGCTCTGTTCAAATCAGGTGATGAGCTACTTGCTGCATTTTTTGCTTCTTTCACGCTCTTCATCTGAGCAAACGAAAAGCTCACAGACATTAATAAAACCATTGAAAATAATACTCTTTTCATAATGTTGTTGATTAATTATTAATACTATGTCTATTCCTCTTATTATCTTTAAATTTATTTTTCGCTATTAATTCCGTTAATGATTCATTCGTTATTCTTCAGCTGCAACATCCGATTCATCACTTACGATAGTCCCTTCTTTTTCCTCCTCTGGAACTTCATCTTCAAGACTCTCAGTCATCACCTTACATACCGATCCGATATGATCATTACGCTTCTCTAAATTGATCAATCGAACACCCTGAGTAGCACGTCCCATAATACGTATATCAGCAACTTTCAAGCGTATAGTAATACCAGATTTGTTAATAATCATCAAATCGTTTTCATCCGTTACAGACTTAATTGTTACCAACTTGCCAGTCTTTTCAGTGATGTTCATCGTCTTAACACCTTTTCCTCCACGGTTTGTCTTACGATAATCCTCTATTTCCGAACGCTTACCATAACCTTGTTCAGAAACGACCATTACTGATTCTGTTTCCAGATCTTTAAGACAAATCATACCCACAACTTCATCCTGCCCATCGGCATCGAGTGTAATACCCCGAACACCAGTCGCCATACGTCCCATAACACGTACTGTTGCTTCGTGGAAACGGATAGCTCGCCCATTACGATTGGCTATGATAATTTCATTATTTCCATTCGTCATTCTCACTTCAATCACGCTATCATCTTCACGAATCATAATGGCATTCACTCCATTCTGACGCGGACGTGAATATTGTTCGAGCAATGTTTTCTTGATAATACCTTTTTTGGTACAGAACAGTACGTAATGGCTATTGATAAATTCCTGATCATCTAGATTCTTTACACGCAAATATGCTGTTACATTATCATCTGAATCAATATTCAACAAGTTTTGTATAGCTCTTCCCTTCGAAGTTTTTGTGCCTTCAGGTATTTCATACACTTTCAACCAATAACATTTACCTTTTTGAGTAAAGAACATCATAGTGTTGTGCATGGTAGCAGGATAAATGTGCTCTACAAAATCCTCGTCACGGGTTTCTGTACCTTTAGATCCTACTCCTCCTCGATTTTGAGCTCGGAATTCAGTCAGCGGAGTACGTTTGATATACCCCATATGAGAAATGGTAATGATCATTTGATCATCTGCATAAAAATCTTCTGGGTTAAACTCTTCCGACGAATAGACAATCTCAGAACGACGTTCATCACCATATTTAGCTTTTACCTCTAAAAGTTCATCTTTTATTACTTTACGGCATACTTCATCATCAGCCAAAATACTTTCTAGATAAGCTATTTGTTTTGTAATTTCTTCATATTCTGCATGAAGTTGATCTTGCATTAGTCCTGTCAATTGACGCAAACGCATTTCAACAATGGCACGTGACTGAATTTCTGTCAGGCTGAAACGTTCCATCAATCCAGTTATGGCATCATTCGGAGTTTTAGCAGCACGAATAATACGAATAACCTCATCAATATTGTCCGAAGCAATAATCAGGCCTTCTAGGATATGAGCACGTTCTTTCGCTTTTCGAAGCTCAAACTGAGTCCGACGAATAACAACTTCGTGTCTGTGTTCAACGAAATATTTTATCAGTTCCTTCAAGTTCAACGTTTTCGGGCGCCCATGAACCAAAGCAACGTTATTAACGCCAAACGAACTTTGCAAAGCAGTCATCTTGTAGAGTTTATTCAGCACTACACTCGCATTCGCATCTCGTTTCACATCAATAACGATACGCATACCTTCGCGGTCTGATTCATCATTTGCATTCGAAATTCCATCTATTTTCTTTTCATTTACAAGATCTGCAATATATTTTATCAATTCTGCCTTATTTACATTGTACGGAATTTCTGTTATAACAATCTTATCGTGTGTCTGGCCGCTTTCTATTTCTGCTTTTGCGCGCATAATCACGCGCCCACGCCCAGTCATATATGCTTCACGTACACCACTTACACCATATATATATCCACCAGTTGGGAAATCAGGAGCTTTTACGTATTCCATCAGCTCTTCAATACTAATCTCCGGATTATCTATATAAGCTCCACACGCATCTATAACTTCCGAAAGATTATGAGGTGGCATATTAGTAGCCATACCAACAGCTATACCAGAAGCACCATTGACCAAAAGATTGGGAATCCGAGTAGGCATCACCGTAGGTTCTACCAACGTATTATCGAAGTTAGGGTCAAAATCAACTGTTTCCTTGTACAAATCCTCCATCATCGCCTCGCCTAACTTGTTTAGACGAGCCTCGGTATAACGCATAGCAGCAGGACTATCCCCATCTACAGATCCAAAGTTTCCTTGGCCGTCCACTAATGGATAACGCATTGCCCATTCTTGAGCCATACGAACCATAGCAAAATAAACAGATAAGTCTCCGTGCGGATGATATTTACCCAACACTTCTCCTACAATTCTAGCTGATTTTTTATAAGGTTTATCAGAAGTATTACCTAATTCCATCATTCCGTATAAGATGCGGCGATGAACAGGTTTAAATCCATCTCTAACATCAGGAAGAGCACGTGATACAATGACCGACATTGAATAGTCTATGTACGACGACTTCATCTCCTCTTCGATGTTAATTTTTATAATTCTATCTTGTTCAAGCATTTAAAATAATTATTGAATGATATATATTTATAGTCCCGAAAAACTATGCTAATGTAGTGCTTTTCCTTGATATACGAAAGTTTTCACAACACTTTTATAGTTTATAAATACCTAGGATGCAAAATATAAAGCCCTTAAAAATATTGCGACACATACACATTATCTTTTTGCATATTCATCAGCTTTTGCTTTCGATCTTTCAATACGTTCCATTGTATCTGGATGAGAAGAAAACATTCTTTGCAAATAAGTTGGCTTAGAAACATTTTGAGAAAGTTTTTCTAATTTAGTCAATGCATTAGCCATAGCATAAGGATCAATATTATTTTTCACACAAAACTCTACTCCATAATCATCAGCTTCACTTTCCTGCTTCTGTGAATATTGAGCATTGGCCAATGCTTCAGCTATTGTTCCTAGTTCAGAATCTGTTAATTGAGCAAGTTTTTCACTAATTGCTCCAGCTGCATTCTTTACAGCTGAACGTAAATAAGCTTTTTTCATTGCATCTTTAGAATCCTTATTCACAACATGACCTATTTCATGCCCCACTACAGCCATAATTTCTTCATCGCTCATTACATCCATTAAGCCTGAACACACGCGAACACTGCCATCTCCACAAGCAAAAGCATTAATATCAGCGACTTCATATACAGAGAAATTCACTTTCAATCCATCTATTTCTTTTATATTTCCAGTCAGATTTTCCAACCGCTTCCCATAATCGCTATCAGCTTTTGCTATTGGATTATTTTCGTCCATCCATTTCATATATTCTTTACTCATATTAGCTATATCCTCGTCAGACAAAGTAACAGCCTGTACTGCATCTTTACCTGCTTGTAGAGCCTTTCCTACATTAAACATTTTACCAAACTGAGCAAATACGTCAGCATTACCTACAACCACAAGCATAACTAATATTAACAGAACATTTCTTTTCATATTCATCATATTTATTTTTATTCATAACCGTTTTAATACTCAAACGTAATTCCAAGTGTTGGAAGCATTGTTCCACTTTCCTGCTTTATTGTTTTCATAATATAATGTTGTTCCCCAAGCGATGCTTCGGGATTTTGAATAACACTTGTACTTATAAGTGCATCTGGCTGTTTTAACTTACTAGCTGTTATATTCTGTATGTCAACATAAAAACCAAGCATACAACGTTTCAGATAGAACGTTTTATCAATTCGAACATCAATTTGGGCAAAAGACGGTAGTCTTTTGCTATTATATTGACCATAATCATAATAAGGCTTTCCCTGAACATTCCAAGCAGTTACCAAGGATGACTTTTCTACATCATACGGAGTATAAGGAGCTCCTCCAATACAACTCACTTTCATACCAAAGCTCCATTGACGTGGGAAATTATAAGTACCACGAAGATTAAAAATAAAACGATTATCCCAGGCCGAAGCGATATATGAATCTTTTTTGTTATTACGATATTCACTTTTGAATAATGTGAATGACGAGGCTAAATTGAGTTTCTGGGCTATTAGCCATTTTATAAGGATTTCTGCTCCATAAGAACGTCCCAAAGCTGTGGATAATAATAATTCATTACCTATTGTACCATAATCATTCCCCTTACATGTCAATGGAATATCATCTGCTACAGATAAAGGAATCTTATTATAATCCTTATAGAAACCTTCTAAAGAAACCTCCATATTACCTTTTTGCCAGCAAACACCTATTCCCTTTTGGCTTACTTGCATATAATGCAATGAATTTTTATTAGCAAACGATCCATCATTATCGTTAAAACCAAGAGCCGTATAAGGAGGTAGTTGATAGTATAAACCTATATTACCATTTACAAACCAATTCCTTGCAAACTGATAAGACAAAGAAAGACGAGGCGATAATTGATCTGAAGGATTTCTCATTAATGATGAATAATTATTCGCATCAGTTCTCAATCCTAAAGAAGCTGAGAAACGATCATCCGGTGACATGTAATTAAGTGTGCCATACATTCCCCAACATATCATATTTAAATCAGTCTGATAATCATATGTATGCTCCTGATGAACATATACCTTCTGGAAAGTTGTAGTAGTATATTGATTATACTCGATATTAAAACCTGCATTTATTTTCCAATTACGAAAAGAAGAACTATTTTCAAAGCGGAATTTAGTTCCTTGCTCTGTAGATTTTAAACGCAGCATCAGATTATCAGGCATACTTTCGTCATTTTGGAAATATTTAGTATTACGATTTCGTAAATAGCTATGGCTAATCACTATTGATTGGACATGTGGACCGGCATAATGTTTATAAACTGTTCCGATAGTATAAGTCTCCTGTTCAATTTTAGGCAAATAACTGAGAATATATTCATTTTCTTCACTATCAGCTTTTGTATTAAGTTCCATATTATCAATTCCGCCCAAGCCTATTACCATCAACTCATTATGTGCATTGAAGCGGGTCTTAATTTTAAATTGCATATCTGTAAAAGTTGGGAGGAAAGGTAACCCGAGCATATCAAACAGAAATTGCAAATATGATTGTCTGATAGAAAATAAATATGATGTTTTATCACCTAAATGTCCATTCGAAGCAAAAGAAACTTCTGAAGCACCCAAGGTCGCTTTTATTGAGTTACGCTCCATATCTCCATCTCTCAATTTAAAATCAAGTACAGAACTTAAAGCATTTGCCCTATTAGTCGGGAAAGCTCCTGTATAAAAATTAACTTCCCTGATCAAATCAGCATTGATTATGCCAACTGCCCCCCCCGAAGCTCCCTGAGTACTAAAATGATTAATATTAGGAATCTCTATGCCATCTAAAAAAAAACGATTTTCAGAAGGAGATCCTCCACGTACAATTAAGTCATTACGATACCCTATTGGTGAAAAAGCGACTCCTGGATACGACTGAACAATGCGAGAAATATCACGATTTGCCCCCGGACTTTTCTCTATCTCCTGCAGTCCTATCACTCGTAACCCTAGGGGGCTCTCAGCATCATGTCTGAAAGGAGAAACGGTGACAGTAACTCCTTCTAACTCATTTTGATTCTCCTCCATCTCAATAGAGATGTGCAAATCCTTTGTCGACAAAATATATTCAGGTGTTACAACCGGTCTATATCCAATAGCAGTTGCTTGTAGACAATAGATTCCTGGCGGAACTTGTTCTATTACAAATTCTCCTTCTGCATTAGTCACAGCCCCTCTTTCAGTACCTACAATCCTCACATTTATAAATTCTAATGGCTGACGGCTATTTTTATCAATCACCTTCCCCTTAAGTAAATGAACAGGCTGTTGTGCTAAACTCAATATAACATTTATACATATAAATATTCCGAACAGTGATATTTTCTTCATAAGACTGGACTTAATAAATGCAAAGTTAATTGTTTTTATTTTACCATTTCATTTTTATATCTTAATTTTGTAAGATTTATAAACGAGACTATCATGAAAACAGTCAGATTAATCACATGTAATAATGCAATGCAAGCTCATATTCTCCAAGGAGCATTAGAGAATGAAGGCATTGAGTCAATCTTACATAATGAGAATTTCTCATCCTTATATTCTGGTTGTATAAATAACATTTCTGGAGTCGATATTTTTGTCTCTGAGAAAGATCATGCAAAAGCTGTCGAAATACTTAAAGATAATGGAAGCTGGCCGGAAGACTTAATATTATGTCCGTACTGTCACTCAACAAGTATTCAACTAGTTTTAAAAAAAGGATACAAATTACGTGCCTTAGGAGCAGCATTTCTTTCGGCATTATCTACAACTCCTCCGGGCAATAATCATTGGGAATATTTATGTAAACGATGTCAAAACAGATTTGATATCCCTATATCTACACAAACAATCGTAAAAAAAGAGAATAATATTCATCAACATTAAAACATAAAATGCAAAGACATCTATTATTAATCATTACACTATTCTTGGCAGCTTCAACATATGCTGCTAAAGTAGACACTTTGTCAGTAAAAAGTACATCTATGAATAAGGATGTACAAGTAGTAGTAATAACTCCAGATGCCGCATCTGGTAAGAAAGGAACGGCCTGTCCTGTAATATATCTATTACATGGTCATGGGGGACATGCTAAATCTTGGATAGAAATTAAGCCCGAACTTCCACAAATTGCCGATGAACGAGGTATAATATTCGTCTGTCCTGACGGAAAGAACAGTTGGTACTGGGATAGCCCGCAGAATCCTTCATTCCGCTATGAAACCTTCATATCTTCAGAATTGATAAAATACATAGACGAACATTATAATACAATTGACAACCGTAAAGGACGTGCTATTACAGGGCTCAGCATGGGAGGTCATGGAGCAATGTGGAATGCAATCCGACACAAAGACACATTTGGTGCATGTGGAAGCACAAGCGGAGGAGTAGACATCCGTCCTTTCCCTAAGAACTGGGATATGGCACAACAACTAGGAGACATTGAATCTAATAAAGAAATCTGGGATTCACATACTGTCATCAATCAAGTAGACAAGATTCAAAATGGAGATTTAGCTATTATTTTTGATTGTGGAGAGTCAGACTTTTTCTTAGAAGTAAACAAAAATCTGCATAACAAGCTCTTAGAGCATAAGATTGATCATGATTTTATTACCCGTCCTGGAGGGCATAATAGTGAATACTGGAATAATTCTATCGACTATCAAATTTTATTTTTTGACAAGTTTTTCCATAAACAATAACCTAGTTTACAGATTCTCTATAAACTAGTGGAATAATTATTCCTCTGATTTTCAAAAGGCATTTCAATGTTTTTCTTTTACCATCTCAATGCTTTCTTTGGGGCATTGAGATGGTTTTCTATATTGTCAAGCTCTTTCTTTTCAAGTAATCCACTATTTTGACAAAATCCTATTTCGTCTCTTATGTCTTCTTCGTTGTTGTTTTTTACGTTTATAACGTTGCCATTTCTTATAAATCATCCAACCACTCATAGCAATTATAATCACAAAGATCAGAATAGTAATACCCACTCCCAAATTATCACCTTTAATACGAGACCATATATCAAGCACTTCTTTTGTTTTATCTCCAAAATCACGAATCATAGCACAACGCTCTATAACCTCCTTGTCCGGATATTGAACTCGATCTATTTGTATACTATCTGCATCTGGACCAAAAAAATAGCTCAGATCAACATAATAATCAAGAGTTGTATCAATCTTCTCCTCCATAATTTCAGGAGTAGCAATTGAGCTAACATACCCACAAAAATCCATGTTTCTCAATGCAATATCAGAACGGCACATAAAATTAATAAAATAACTGGCAGCCTTAGGATTTTTTGAATACTTAGGAATAACCCAACCATCATACCAGATATTACTTCCCTCTTTGGGGACAACATAATCAAGATCAACACCTACCGATTTAGCCTCTTCAATTGCCCATATCGCATCACCGCTCCAAGTCATATTCAGATAAGCTTTCTCTTTAGTCATCATTTCTTTTCCAAAGTCAGCTTCCCAACCTGCAATATTAGGTTTCAAATCTTTAAGATATTTTTCAACAATCTTCATAGCAGAAGGTGAATAATCATTCATTAGATCTTCCACTGTTATACTTCCATTTTCCAGCTCTTGGGAATGAGCATAAATAATGGCTGTACCATAAGCGTCACGATAACTATCTTTCATCAAGATCTTACCTGCATATTTCCGATCCCACAAACAACTCCAAGACGAAGCATCTGAATCTGTAACATAAGCTCGATTGTAAAGGAGTCCTGCCGTCCCCCACATGTAACAAACGGCATAGCGATTTGCAGATTTTCCCCATTGACTTAACTTATCAATCTGATCACGAATAAATGGAGATACATTTTGGATATAATCAGGAGAATGAGCAAAGTTTGTATCAATCGGAAGCAACAAGTCCTTTTTTAACATCCGTTCTATAATATATTCGGATGGACATACTACATCAAAATCTTCATGACCTTTTTCAATCTTGGTAAGCATGATTTCATTGATATCAAATGTCTGATAAACAATATGTATATCCTCTCCAGTCTGCTCCTTATAGTAAGTCTGAAAATCTTCTAATACATTTTCACCAATGTAATCTGCCCAGTTATATATTTTGAGAATCTTGTCGCGAGATGCTTCAGAATTGTAACATCCAGACAGCAATAAGACCGCTCCGATTATAAGTAACAATTTTTTCATTTCTCTTTGTGCAATATCAATTATTATCTATTCCCTTTCTTTACTTTGTCTGCACGATAGTTTATTATAATCAACAATGCCAATACAACCACAAGAATAATGGCTGACAATGGACGAAGTTCCGGAGTAAGCCCTCCCTTACGTGCATCCGCGTAAATATAGGTAGAAAGAGTTTCTAAACCCTGATTGCCTATTGTAAATACAGTTACGGCAAAATCATCGATAGAGATTGTCAAAGCCAATATAAAGCCAGATATCATCCCAGGTCTGATTTCAGGAACAATAATTTTCCATAGAGCTTGCATTGGAGAGGCGCCTAAATCAAGAGCAGCTTCATAAATATTAGGATTCATTTGCTTTAAACGAGGCAAAACACTTAAAACCACATAAGGTGTACAAAAAGTAATATGTGCCAATACCACTGTAGTATACCCTTGCGTAACACCCAATGAAACAAACAATAAAAAAAGCGAAATTCCTGTAATAATATCTCCATTCAGAATAGGAATACTATTCACCAAACTTATAGCCTTACGTGAACGGGCTTTAAGATTGAAAATGCCAATTGCTGCCATACTTCCCAACAATGTTGAAACCGTCGCAGAAATCAACGCTATGGTTATTGTATTAATAAGAGCATTTATTAATGAATGATGTGTGCCTGTTGTAAATAGGGAAGTATAGAGTTTCATAGAAAAACCGGTCCAATTACCCAAGACTTTTGCTTCTGTAAACGAATAAATAATTATAATAACAATAGGTGAATAAAGTAATAATAACAATATCCACAAATAAAGCCTGACCATTATTTTCTTTACCATAATCCTCCTCCTTCATTTGCATTATTCTTATCGTCAGAACTAAATAAAGAAGTAGCAGCAATCAGCAGCAACATAATTAGTGAAAGAGCTGCTCCATAATTCCACATACTATTATTAATATTTTCCTGAATGGTTGTACCAAACAATTTAATATTATTCATTGTCAAAAGTTCAGCAATAGCAAAGGTTGAAATAGTAGGCATGAATACCATCATGATTCCACTCATCACTCCAGGCATTGAAAGAGGGAATACTATTTTCCAAAAGACTTGCATAGGATTAGCCCCCAAATCCTGCGCTGCCTCAACATAACTATGATCCATCTTTTGCAAAGTATTGTAAATAGGATAAATCATAAATGGGATAAAATTATAGACCATGCCAAATATCAATGCTCCTTCTCCTAACGGTATGCTAAAGAAATCAAACAATGCAACAGTTGCTAATGTACGAACTAAAATATTTATCCACATGGGTAAAATAAATAATACAACCATTGTTTTAGAATGAGTCAAATTACTATTACTCAATATCCAAGCTGCAGGATATCCTAAAAAAAGACAAACAATAGTTGTAATCATAGCAATGCCTATCGAATAAACAAAAGTGTTTATTGCTTCAGGATGTTCAAAAAATTTTCGGAAATTATCTATCGTCAAATGTCCATTATCATCAGTAAAAGCATATACCACAATTAAGAATAAAGGTATAATTATAAAAACTAATGAAAAAATCAAATAAGGAAGAATCCAACTCTTACGTGATGACCAGAAAAATAATAACTTTTTATTCACTTTCTTTCTATTAATCTATTATTTCAACAATACGAATTGCATCAGGAAGAATAGTGATTCCTACACGATCACCATCATCCCAAACATCATTAGTATCAACAAACACATTCTCATCCCAGTCTGATAATACCGTCAAATGATAATGATCACCTTTATAAAGAATAAATTTCACTTCTCCAGTTAATATTCCATCTTCCTCATTATCTTGTAAAATCACCTTATCAAAATCCACTTCAACAATTATTTTTGAATCAAGCTGCAGTCCTGTTATTGGAATGCATTCAAAAGAACAGCCCAAAAATTCGACATGGTTAGTATCTAAAATTCTAGCTTCAAATGTATTACATATCCGTTCTTTCTTCATGATATGTATGTCGAAAGGCTTTACCAATAGACCAACTTTTGTTCCAACTTCAAAAGAATGATAGTCTTGTACAACAATTTCATATCTATTGCAAAGAACAGTCATCTCATAATGTACTCCTTTAAAAATTGAAGTCTGCACTGTACCTATCAATTGTGCCTTTTCAGAAACTGGGAAAATATATAAATCTTCTGGACGTATGACTACATCCACAGGTATATTCTCTCCAAAACCTTCGTCTACACATTCAAACTCTGTATTGCAGATACGAACCAAATTATCTCGTATCATCATTCCATTGAGTATATTACTTTCACCTATGAAATCAGCAACAAATGAATTTATTGGTTCATTATAAATATCTGTAGGAGTACCAATCTGTTGAATTTTGCCTTCACTCATTACCACAATTGTATCGCTTAATGTCAATGCTTCTTCTTGGTCATGAGTAACATAAATAAAAGTAATACCTAATGACTTATGCATGTCTTTCAATTCCATCTGCATATCTTTTCTCATTTTCAGATCAAGAGCTGCTAATGGTTCATCCAATAAAAGTACTTCTGGTTCATTAACAATAGCCCGTGCAATAGCAACCCGTTGTTGCTGACCACCAGAAAGAGAATCTACATCACGAAATTCATAATCTGTCATGCCAACCATTTTTAAAGCAGCTTTCACTTTCTTTTCTATCATCTGTCTAGAAATCTTTTTCAACTTCATTCCAAAAGCAATGTTGTCATACACATTAAGATGGGGAAACAAAGCATATTTCTGAAATACAGTATTGACCGGCCGTTTATAAGGAGGAGTCAGAGTAACATCTTCACCAGAAATACGAATTATTCCTTCAGAAGCTGTCTGAAATCCAGCAATAAGACGCAATAATGTTGTCTTTCCACATCCAGAGGGACCAAGAATTGTAACAAACTCTCCTTTTTTTACATTTAACGTTACATTATCTAACGCCGTCTTCTCGCCAAAAAATTTCGAAATATGGCTGATTTCAATAATAGGCTTATCTTCTTGCATATTCATACTAAATTTAGTGTGCAAAGGTACTTATTTCTATGGTTTCTCCTACTATTAATCTAATATAACAATATAAATCAGCCTCAGATAAAGAGTATCAATTATATCGACATAAATATTTATGCAAAAAAGATCTCAAAAGTATGAACACCGTTGCTACATTTAAGTATGATTGCATATATAAAAGAAACAAAGAAAAGTGGTTAATATCATAAATGATGCTATAAGGAGTACTTAATGGTAACACTATATATCTCACAGTAACTATAGGAAGTAGCATATTCCACAAAGGTACTGCATCGAAAAAGAACGTTTATATTTAAAGAAATACAAGATCCAGCTGTTAATAGATATATAATTTATCAATTGGTAATACATAATTTAACGTGAGTTCGAAATAAAAATCAAAAAATGGCAAGTTGACCGTCATTGACCAAATTTACATCAATGGCAGGTTTCTTCTCAAAAAGGCAGTATGCTGCGATAACCGACTAGCTATAAAGTTACTGAATGAACGATGTCAGGAGTGTTCTATCTATGTAATATTCTTCAGCTCGTCATTGACCGTTTCAATCAAGACTTTTTTCTAAGCAAAATCTTGTCTGCAATACTCATTAGTAAGTTCTTCATATTGTTTTTAACTTTAGTGGCAAGCTGTATACCATTAATGAAAAGGTTCTCAACAGAGCCTGTTCAATGTATCCCTTGTCTGCACATAGTTTTCTTTTGATGTTCTACAGAAACTTACCTTGCTTCAACGGTTCCCAATCATCCACGTTTCCTGACGCAAATATGAATCGAGTATCTCATCCTTATCATTGATTATCAGATGTAACTTGAATCCGAAAAATCAGCCTATGGAAGATTTTCCACGTTCGGTAAGCACTTCAAATGTCTTATGAATCAAGATTCTTTGGTTACGAAACAGTATGGGAAATAAAGTTCTCCAATATAAGTAGCTCAAGCCAAAACCAACAAAGCGCACAGTCATTAAACAAGATTAAAAAAACTTTAAAGATTTCTATAAAACGAAATACCATAAACAATGCAAGTATTTTTTATTCAAACAGACATTTTGTAACAACAAAACTGCTGAGAATGAAAATTTGTTACAATAAATTCCATCAAATATCCAAAACGGCCTGACATTTTAGAAATCAAGGTCATTATAAAAAAACAGCAGTAGATATAAATTCTCAAATTTTGAGATTCAATCTCCTAAAGAGAAAAAGTCAATCTATCAGACTATAATAGGTAAAGGAGACATCACTTGGCTTATTTTAGACTAGTTGATGTAATCCCTACTGATGAAAATATCAATTCAGTAAAAAAATACACAATAAATACAAGGATAAAGATCTTAAAAAATTATAGATATATCTTTAGACAAAGACGAAAACGTATGAAAAGAAAATAATAAAAGTTCTAAATATAATAGCCATAAATGTCTGATTTAAAATTCGATCAATCTGAATGAGCACAAACGTATGCTACAAATAGCATTCCTTACACTATACTAATTGAAAACACAGTAGAGAAATTACTTACAAAGTAAACAGAAGTTATAAAAGTAATGTATAAAAATCCGTATTAAATAAAAAGTACTAACAATAGTATAAAAAGCATTCAATTTTACTCTAACACAGTTTTCTTACCTTTTAAAATCCAAGCCAAAATCATAAAGACCATCGTTAACAACTATAGAATTATAAATATTCTAAAAGAAAATAGTCATAATCTCATTTTAATTCCATACCTTTGTTAGGTGAAAAATAAAAGTCTAATCATCTTTATAAGATTTATGAAAGAAAGAATTTTAGTAACAGGAGGAACTGGATACATCGGTTCTCATACAGTTGTCGAGTTACAAAATAGCGGATACGAAGTAATCATTGTCGACAACTTATCCAATTCAAATGCTAGTGTAGTTGATAATATAGAACAAATATCTAATATTCGTCCTATTTTTGAAAAATTAGATTGCCTTGACTACCAAGGCCTAGATTCTTTATTTGCAAAATATAAAGGTATTAAAGCTATTATTCATTTTGCTGCAAGTAAAGCTGTAGGAGAATCTGTACAAAAGCCACTGCTTTATTACCGTAATAATTTAGTTTCTCTAATCAATTTGCTTGAGTTAATGCCTAAATATGGTGTAGAAGGTATTGTATTTTCTTCATCTTGTACAGTATATGGCCAGCCAGATGAATTACCAGTAACAGAAAAAGCTCCAATAAAAAAAGCAGAATCACCCTACGGAAATACAAAACAAATAAATGAAGAAATCATTCGCGACACAGTAGCTTCAGGTTCTCCAATCAACGCAATTTTGCTACGTTATTTTAACCCTATTGGTGCTCATCCTACAGCATTATTGGGAGAACTACCCAATGGAGTTCCTCAGAATTTAGTACCATATTTAACCCAAACAGCTATTGGCATTCGTGAAAAACTAAGTGTATTTGGCGATGATTACAATACACCAGATGGCTCTTGCATTCGTGATTTTATTAATGTCGTAGACTTAGCTAAAGCACATGTAATAGCTATTCGTCGAATACTTGAAAAACAGCAAAAAGAAAAAGTAGAAGTATTTAACATTGGCACAGGCCGTGGGGTTTCTGTATTAGAATTAATTAATGCATTTGAAAAAGCAACAGGAGTAAAACTTAATTATCAAATTGTAGGTCGCCGTGCGGGAGATATTGAGAAAGTCTGGGCAAACCCCGAATTTGCGAACAAAGAACTTGGATGGAAAGCTGTAGAAACACTAGAAGACACACTTCTATCGGCTTGGAAATGGCAATTGAAATTACGTGAAAAAGGAATTCAATAGACAATCGACTTAAAAATCGAATAATTTTACATTCCCAAACCATGTCATCGTCCAAAATCGAATGATATGGTTCTTACTCAAAAGCATCTATAGGGATATTTAGTAAATGTCCCCTAAAAAATAAGATGGCATATGAAGATGATATAGCATGATCATTTCATATGCCATTATTATTGTCATTTTACCATACTTCCTCACATAATTCTATTGACAGGACATACCGGTCCGAAAGA
>CALUOO010000030.1 GCA_944322345.1 uncultured Bacteroides sp.
TTCTCTTCACCACGAATTAGTTTGACACTCTTCTCAAATGTAATATTTTCACCAATAATTTCTCCTTTCACTTTACAAGTAACACCACCATTACTAGTAGAAGGATTGATAAGCTCCACAGAAACAGTCTCACGTGAACGATCATAATTCGGTTTCTCCAACTCTGATTTAACAAATGGATGCCGCAATGCCACTCTACCCGTTGCATATAGCGAAATTCCTCGCCAAATGCCTGTATTACGATCACGAATGCCATCCATAAACGTGAAATCCCATCCTACTGTCATCAACATAGTTGTATTCAGTCCAATATTACCATTACCACCATTATGGAATTCACCTGCTGCACCCCATGATTTAGGTTTAGATGTACCCGGCATATCTACAGGAAAGACTTTAATAGCAAGTGCATTAGATTTACCTATTTTTACAAACGAAGTAACATCGATAAAGTCCTGTAGGAACATACCTTTAATAGAGCTGAGCAGATTACCATTAACCCATACTTCTGCACGATAATTTATCCCATCCAACTGTAACCAAATAGTTTTACCTTTATAAGACTGGGGAACGGAAAACTCGGTACGAAACCAATAAGTATAAAAATCACGACCAACCTGTGATATATCGGGAATCAAGCCCGATTCAATTTTGTTATTTACTCCGTAATAAGGTTCAGGATATTTTTTATTGTAAACTAATGAATTCAAAACAGTACCCGGAACAATAGCAGGCAACCAGTCTGTAGTTGGATAACCAGGCTGGGAGAGTTCCTCACCTGATGTTTTAACATCACCGGCTTTCTGCATTTCCCAACGAAATTGCCCACCATGTCCATCCTCAGAATCTAAACAAATACGCGACGCGTCTCTCAGCGTCCCAGGCAACGATTGCCCATGTGCAAACATGGAGAAACAAGCAATCAGCAATAAAGTGAAAAGAAATTTCAAACGATTACGCATTATAACTACAAATAATTTATTTTTAATTCAATGAATAAGCTGGCATACCGGCAAACTATGAAACAAAATGTAACAAGTCTGGCCAGTATGCCAACCATATCAATTTATTTTTCCAACAGTGCTACCGCACACCAAAGATAAGGTGCCTGTCCATGATAATCACCAGAATGACGAGGACGATCATAATAGTATTTCTCACTATTTTTCTTATTAGTACCAGCACATGTATCCCTCACTGCACCATCACGAGCAATATAATCGACCATACCCAACCATGCTTTACGGGCAGCACGAGCGTATACTTTCTTATCAAGCCATCCATTTTTTACTCCAATAATAAACGCATAAGTAAACATGGCAGTACAAGAAGTCTCAGTCCAGCAATCAGCTTTGTCAATTAACTGATTCCACATGCCTTCCTCGTTCTGATACTTAAGCAAACTCTGCATCATTGTATGATAACCTTCCATAATACGCTCACGGTTAGGATTATCCTCAGGTAAATAACGAAGCAGCTCTGCCATACCTGCAGCCATCCATCCGTCACCACGTCCCCAATAGAAAGGAACATCCGGAGCATGATAGAACAAGCCATTTGGACGTTGAAGTTCATCCAAATAAAGTACCATTTCTTTTGCTGCACGATCAATATATTTACGATCACCCGTCACCTTATAGGCCTGTGTTTGTACAATAGTAATCATATACATATCATCAATCCACAGACGCGTCTGCCATGAATAACCTTTGTCGTGCCATTCTTTTTCGCTTGCTTTGGCATTCTCTGGTAACTGCCATTGCGTATCAGCATATGGGAGGCCTAGATCAAAATAACGCTGTTCCTTCGTAATCTGATAAAAGTCTAACGGTAAACTGCCAAACATATTCAGGTCCACATGATTCATGATAGGCAACAGTTTTTTGTCTGTTGTAAACAATGGCTCAAATTTGTCCTGCAACAATTTTAAAAGTTTTTCGTCACCCGTAACAGCCGCAAATTTCAACGCTCCGCTCCAATTGAATGTCTCAGGATAGCTAATCCATTTGCCTGCATGCAACATATGCCCACCACCAACAAAACGATAAGCAAGTTTTTTACCCACTTCTTCAGGAGTATAGCCAGTTGGTAATTTCCCCAAAACAGTAGAACTTTGCGCAAACGACAACTGAACAGATATACATACAACTAACGATAATAATATTTTCTTAAACATATAATTAAAAAATTTAATGATTGACGAATTTAATGATTGATAAAAAGACTTCCGCATTATTATTCTACAACATGCTCTTCCACCACCACTGGGCTTATCAGTTCACCACTAATACTAATTTCACCATTTGCCGAAAAATGAAGATCATTGATATAAGAAGTACGTTTACCTACTTCTGATTTGTCAGCAAATTCATGAGCATGGAAAATATACTTCCAACTGCCATCAGCACATCGGAAAGGTGCGCCGTGTCCTACGCCTGCAAGTCCTCCTGCTGCTTGCTTATCGCGTCGTAAAATAGGATTCCCTTCATATTTTTTCCATGGTCCTACAGGAGAATCCGAGGTTGCGTATCCCACAGCGTAATCTTTACACTGATAATGGTTGGCAGAATAAAGAAGATAATACATGCCATTCCTTTTAATCACGGAAGGACCTTCACAAATGTTTCCCTGTTGCAATTCCCACTCATCTGTAGCGCGAATACACTCAGTCAGCGTATTCTCCTTAATACTCTTCAAATCATCATTCATTTCAGCTACCCATATCACATTTCCTCCAGTAAACCGTACAAAATAAAGATAAGGCGTACCATCATCATCGATAAAAAGATGAGGATCGATATTTTTTTCACTAGGCATCAATGGCAATTTTTCATTTTGGCGAAACAGTCCAGTCGGCCCATTAACAGAATAAGCAACACAAATATGCTCATCGATTACGTAGAACATATAAAATAAGTTCTTGAATTCATAAACCTCAGGAGCCCACCATGTATTTTTCCCTGCTCCCCATGAATCCGTATTCTGCAATGCACGAGCTTCAAACCAATGTACAAGATCTGTAGATGTATAAACAGGGAAGCCACTTGCCCATCCCGTTCCATAGGCATAATACATCCCATCATGATAGAAACAATAAGGATCAGCAATCGGTAATTTACTATTAACCTGTACAATTTCAGTAGGTGCATCTTCCTTAGCCGGAGTAGCAGTAATAGTTATTACTTCCGAACGTCTACCATAATTATCCAATGCAGTAGCCGATATATGATAAAGTCCGTGTTCGTTCACAGTAATTAATAAAAAATGATTGCCCCTCACTTTTTCTGTTATAGCTTCCGACTCTTCCGCACCATCCATCCAATAGGCAATTTCTACCATCGCTATATCAGAAGAAACATTCCATGACAAACGTAGTTCATTCGCCTTCTGTGTAGTTTCAGCTTTCAAATTAGTAACCGGGGTAACCACTACGACAGGAGGATTTTCATACTCCTCACCGTCTTTTTCTAATGAATTGCCGTCTCCTCTGTCACAAGCGCAAAGCGCTAGTGACAGAATAAAGACAAGCTTCAACATGTATAAACTCTCTTTGATGTGCCTCATAATGTGTTTCTATACAAAGACTTCCTACAGCTTATAGAATTGCTCCCAGCCCTTACGTGGAGGTACCCCATAAAGCATAGAATTGGCGAATGCATTATTTGTAAACTGTTTCGTACGACTATCGAAGAAAAGTTGTGTATTCAAACGCTGTGCTATAACACCCAAACAGAATACTTGACTCAGCACACCATTGATTTCGAATGGAGAACGAGTCTTTTCCAGTCCTTGACAAGCCAATAGGAAATTTGCATAGTGGTTGGACGGGCTCTTAGGAACTTCTGGCAATTTGTTTGCCATCTCCTTAGCCTTCTCTTCAGGAATAATAGATAATGTACTTCCATGACTTGCACCTTTGAAAATGAGATCTTTTGAATAAATAATCTTGCCCGGATTCAATTTAGATTTCGGAGTATCTCCCTGATTAGTAGCAGGAATATTCGGGTCAAGCCCGGATACACCATATCCAGCAGGAATAGGCGGAAGATTGTCTATTCCATCATACCACGTAACATCTACAGGAGGCATATTACCACGTGCCGGGAAACGGAAAAGAATTGTAGAAGACATCGGGAAGAAATAATCGTTGTGTCCTTTGGCATGAGTTAACGTAACCTCATAAGGCAGTCCTAAGTTAAGGAATTCATGCACCGTATCAAGGATATGTGCACCCCAGTCACCTAACGCTCCCATACCAAAATCATACCAGCAACGCCAGTTGCCCTGATCATACTTAGCATTATAGTCATGATAAGGAACAGCACACAACCATGTATCCCAATCCATATCTTTGGGGAGTTGTTGCCCTTCAGGTAGTTTATATATATTAGGATCCCATCCGTGCCAACGACGAGGATTATTCATATGAGCAGTAACAGCAGTCACATCCTTAATAATACCTGCATCCAACCATGCCTTAAACTGGAAATAATTTCCTTCTGAATGTCCTTGATTACCAACCTGAGTCACTTGATTGGGACGCTTCAAGGCAGCTTGCATCAACAACTCAGCCTCATAGAAAGTACGTGCCATTGGTTTTTCCACAAACACATGTTTACCCGAAGCAAGTGCTAACATGCTAATGGGGAAATGTGAATGATCAGGAGTAGCAATTGCAACAGCATCAAACTCGTTTCCAGCTTTATCAAACATTTCACGGAAATCCGTAAAACGTTTGGCCTTCGGATATTTATTCATCACCTTCTGAGTATGTTTCTGCCCCATACTTACATCACAAAGGGCAACAACCTCGACCATCCCTGTGCGTTCAAAATCGCCAATAATCTGCTCTCCACGATTACCGATACCGACATAAGCAATTTTTACCTTACCTGCTTTCCCGTTTGATGTAGAAAGATCGGCCACATTGGCAGCATTTATCATTTGACTGCCACCCCAAGCAAGACCAGCAGAAGTCATTGCCATCGTTTTCAAAAAGTCTCTTCGTGTTACCATAATGCTTACTGATTTTATTTTCAATTATTATATCACTATATTTCTATTTCATTTAAACGTGCACGAGCACGAATCTAAATCAATCGTATCGTCTTTAGATTAGTATAGTGCACAAAAATAGACATAATAATATAAAAACAAAAAATTATCCAATTAAAATTGTCATTATTACACATAAATGCTTCATAAACTTATGCCTCTCACAAATCATTTCCTTTTACAATACTAATCCGACAAGGTTTTATAAGAAGTATTGTCCTTCTTCCTTTAGTCTTTTGCGCAAAAACTGCACATCTATTTGATGGATATCATTTTTTGCCTGTTTCATGGCATGTACAGCAGCCATACCTGCAGCTTCACCTGTCACTAAGCAAGGAGGCATTACCCGTAAACTACCAAAAGCTTCCTCATCTGTCGAGATACAACGTCCAGCAGTCAACAAATTCTTCAGCCCTTTTGGTGTAAGACAACGATAAGGGATTCCATGTGATTCGCCTTTCTTATACCGGGTCGGTTTATGTCCTTCTTTATGTACATCTATATAATAACAATTTCGTCCAATTTCATCTTCAAAAGATTTACGCTCCATCCAATCCTGAAAAGTAAAAACATAATCACCCTCAATCCGACGACTATCACGTACGCCCAACAAAGATGCTGTTTTTACTAGAAATGAACTTCCAAAAGCCTTGGGGTGAAATTCCTTCATTGCTTCCAAATATTGTTCGGCAATCTGACGCCCAGTTATCATAGCCTGAGTAGTTTCCCAAGGGTCAGTAGAATCCACATTCACAAGATGCCCCGCGTTAAACTGTACAACCCCCGGCCCTACAAGATTGCTACACAAATGCTTATCCACCAATGGATATCTACCTGATTCAATAGCCTTATAAACCGGGCTATTTTTATTACTTGTATGTAAAGAAGGCCCTGTAGTATAAGCATATGTATCAACATTAGCTATAGAAAAGCACAAAGAAGAACTTTGCACCTGTCCATTATCGTCGCCTCGTTTAAATGTAGCACCCGCCCATGCCGCCAAATCACCATCTCCGGTTGCATCAATAAAAACTTTCGCCTTGAACGTTACAAGTCCAGACTTATTCGCCACCACAATAGCATCAACCACTCCATCACCGGCCATTTCTACCGATGCTACACGGGAAAAGAAAAGTACTTTGACGCCTGCTTCTGTCACCATCTTGTCATAAACACGCATCAAATATTCAGGTTCGATGCTCACCCAATCCAACTTATTCCTTCCTTCATGAGGTACTGCAGCCTTAGAAGCCCGAAATATCTTCTCTGCCAGTCCCCGATAAATAATTTTTTCACCATCAGAAAATGGACACCATGCAGGCACCATACCAGCCGTTCCCATACCACCAAGTTGCCCCATAGCTTCAACAAGCAATGTCTTCGCACCTTCACGTGCTGCAGATATGGCAGCTGTACATCCTGCAGGGCCGCCACCAACAACTATTACATCCCACGTACTATCAAGCGGTATCCTCGAGCCTTTCTTCAGCAAAGCAGTCTCACCCTGTACGTTCATTGAAGGTAGAGCAAAAGCAGCAGCTAACGCTCCTCCTCTCTTTAAGAAGTCTCTTCTTGAAATCATAATACTATTGATTAATCCTACATTTTCACAACCACAAACTGTGTCCGCACACAAAAAAAACAAAAACAGGCTATACAGTTCAAATGGAAGTGGGTGTAAATATAAACATAATTACATACAAACAAAAATTCTTTCCACAAATATATTCACTATATCAAATAATACACCACCCCGTTATAAGCAAGAGTGGTGTATTACTACACATATGAGAAAAAAACAATCATTATTACTTTGTATAAACGAACTCAGTACGCAATCCCCGATGATCAAACTTCCAAGAAGGGAGAACAATATCAGAAGTTGCATTATCTTCGCCTATAATCTGACAACTTTTCACAGATGTATTCGGTGATACCATATAAAGCGTCATATCCAACCGATCTTTAGTATCCTGTGTACTAGGAAAAGGAGTCCACGTATATCCTGGATCTGTAACCGGATTAGGATGTAAGGTACGGTAAGCATCACCTTTGATTCCACCTTCCCATAAAGCTAATGTCGTAGGCCATTGTACAACGTACGGTGCTAAACCGGCTTTTACAGCTTCTTCCGTCCAATCAAGCCAAGACGGTTCATTGAAATCACCGGAAATAGAAATAAAAGGAGTAGTTGCCGAAGCCACATCTTCAAGAAGCTTATCAACCATCTCCTTACGAACTTCACCATTAACTTTTACGACATAATCAACATCAGTTGTTGCAGGATAACCTCCATAGTCAATGCCATTCAACTGATAAGGACCATAAGGTTTATATGCCCCATGGCAATCCATCACCAAAGCAGTGATACCTTCACCCAAGTCAATATATACTCCATAACCATTCGGAGTAACACCTGTAAAAGGATAACGAGAAATGATACTACATCTCCCTTGCCCATTATTGGTATGTGAATGGACATACAATCCTTGTGCCTGTATTTCGGCATCTGAAAGACTACTACATTCTTGCGCACACAACACATCTACATCTATCTGATTAAAATAATCAAGAACAATGGATGTACTTTTTCCCCATAGATTCTGTGTAGCAAGCCTTAATGTAGCAGGTGATGCATGAGTAACCCAAGTTGCATTTAACTTGCCTTCCTCATCAGCAGTGATATCTATATAATAGATTTTTCCAGCACCTGCATTCAATGCAACACCAACAGGCACAGATACAGGCAATTCATATGTACCGGAAATCGGATCAGTCACCT
Source organism: uncultured Bacteroides sp. (assembly GCA_944322345.1). GTDB lineage: Bacteria > Bacteroidota > Bacteroidia > Bacteroidales > Bacteroidaceae > Bacteroides. The sequence goes on from CALUOO010000030.1 coordinate 7,838, forward strand.
GCAATAATGCGTTCGTGCCAAATGAACTAGCACACATATCTGGAAGCATATAGCACGTCCCATCTGCAAGTAAAGTTTGCTGATAAGTTGAACGTTGTATATCAGGCAGTTCCGGATATTCATCATAACAACGTGGTTCAATCTGAGCATAAGGAATACTTATTGCCGCATTTTGGAAAGTAACAGTATTCACCAATAATTCTGGATTGACAGATTCATCCTTTTGTATGACAACCTTAACTGCCCGAGGAACCAATGTAACAGCAACTGTTGAGACAGAAGCTGCTACACGGATAGTACCATCCACTTCTCCTTTACTAATAAGTAGATTCATAGGATCAGTCAACGGAAGCGAAGGCGAATAAGCAGCCATATCCCAATAAGTATCACCCGTATTTAATGCAGGAAACATTTCTACATCTGTTGCAAACAGGAATAAAAAGCGAAAAACCTGTCCTTTAGGTACAGAAACCTGTAAATTCCCTGATGAATCTTCCACCGTTCCTGTTTTTTCAAACAGATAACGATACTCATCATCAAAACAAAATAGTTTCCATTGCATTCCAGATAACGAAATGGCATTTCTAGTTGGTGATAAGGCTATTCCAACATCTGAATTTAGATTAAATGAAATCTCCCTAAGCTCCCTTTCAACCGTTTGTCTGACTGTTTCCTCCTTTCCACATGCAGAAAGCAAGATGGCCAAGAGCAACAAAACCCAACAAAATGTATTTTTCTTCATAATAACAGTTATTTGCACATTGTTCTCATTCCCAACCTTCTTTCGCGCGGATACAACGATAAGGAATACCATATTTACCATCCACGCTCCATTCATTTCCAAAAGTTTGATCTTGAATAGTCAGATCCGGTAATTTGATATTCACCCATGCCACATTTGGCCATGTACCCCAAGTAGCCAAATCTTTTTCTGTAGGAGAGCCAGATTTCGAATAACCAGCTAAAATACGTAAATCAGTCCCTTCACCTGATTTTTCAAACCAGTTGTATGTATATACAGAATTAGAGACCTGAGATTTCAGATGTTTACCAACCCATAATATATAATCTTCTGCTTCATCGTCATTTAAAGTACGCCAGCCCTCAGGGCATGGATTAACAGCAACATCATTTACCTTTGATGCCATGTCTGTATCAAAAGTAAACCCTTCGGCACCACAGAAATAAGCCTTATCTACATTATTATGTATTAAATAAGTAGATTGTTTAGCATGGATTGGTGAGTAAAGATTGTCACCCCACGACAGACAAGGAAGAGGAGTACCTGGATAAGGGTTAGTAAAACCAATTACAAGCAAATTCTCATCAGACACCTGTCCTTTTAAATAAGTTACCGCATATTGATAATCATTATCAGGACGTTCTGCCACGGTATATACAATCTCATGACGATAGAATCCACTACCTGCAGCAATAGTCGATGAAGAGACCGTTAACCATGAAGGCAAATCGCCGTCATAATCTGCCTCCAAATTGGCTTCATTAAAGTCAGTTATCACTTGCTTAATTACATATGGGAAAGTAGCATTTTTTGTAATCTTCACATATTTCCCTTTTACATCAGTTCCTTCTATGATTTGAGCATTCCCATCCATTACAGAAATACCATCTTCCGTTGTTACCCAGTCAATAGAAGAACCTTCTTGCCATTCCTGTATCGTTATATCAAAACCTGCCGAACCTGCAATATTCTTTGTATTCAGCTGATATAGATAATTAGCCTCTACATCGATATCAGAGGATAGATCAAGATATAAAGTCGGACCTTCCTCATTTGTAGTTACCGAACGAGTAGTAGCCCATATCACTGTAGCTTCATCCTGTTCAAGTGTAGAAGTTAATTTAGTAGGATACAAATAAAAGCTTTTTCCTCCATTAGCCAATTCCGATGCAGGAATCTCAAGTACATCTGCTGCAACATCGCTCACGTATCCATTCACATCACCTATGAATCCACGAGTACGACGGTTTTTGATATAAACTTTATCTATAATAACCCCTGATACCGCAGGATCATTCAACAAATCGAATCGGGCTACTCTGCGTTTTAATGTTACACTAACCTGATTATCATCAGACTCAACATTAAAAACAATCAAATAATTACAACCATTCATCAACGCATTGGACATCATAAATGGTGGTTGCAGAATGCCATCCTCATTCGCTGTCTCCTGATTCAATAAAGTCTCCATTGTAGCAGTTGCATCAAGTTCAGGCAAAACACTTTCATCCTTTCCTTCAATTACAACGAATCTCTTTTCTCCTGTTGACGAAGATGTTAATTCCAATTCATAACTTCTTATGCCATCGGCCTCATCCACAGAAACAGCATCTCCATAATTGATTATGTATCGCTGCTCATAGGTACCTTTCCTATCAAATTGATAAAAGGCAATCTTATCATCTACTCCACCATTTTCATCTCCTTCAGCCACAGAACGAAGAGTAAACGAACGAGGATGAACAATGTTGAATGTCAGTTTCCCTTTTTCTTTCCCTTCAGTCTGTTTCCCTGGTGCCTCCTCATCCTTCGTACAAGCACAAAACAAAGTAATCAAAGCCACTACATACAGACTCATGTTTCGCAGGCTAATTTTTTTTCTCATAACTTGTATATTTAATCATTAATCCACATCATTGCATTTTAGACATGCAATGACAATTATCTCAAATAATATAGAAAAAGATTAATGCAACCGGACAATTACGGCAATTACCCGGTTGCAATCAGTAGCAATTATTGTAACAAAATCACTAACAGATAAAAACTCTAAACTACGTAATTTACCATTGTATTTGCTGGTCTTCGTCCGGAATCAATGTATTCAGATCACGTTGCATAGACAATGTACCATCTACCGTATATTCCAAACGCTGCCCGGGGCTCGTGGTATAATCTTCAAAGTAATAATTCAAATAAACTGTAATATATTCATGTTTCAAATAAGGACGAGTTACGTCAAAATCGAAATCAGTAGTATACCAGCACGTACCTAATACTTTAAAATTATTCCCTTCGTCAACTTCTGGAGTCATTGGATTATCTTCTCCTCCGTCACTATAAACTTCTAACAATTTCTTCTCAGTATCAATACCTGCATTCTCATCGGTAAACCTGAGATATACTTTATATTGCTTACGATCCAAATACTCAGCATCTCTCAAACCTGCATAAATAAACACTGTTTTATCATCTACTACATAAGCTCTTGTTTCTTCTTTCGTAAAAGCTTCGGCATTTCCTGACAAATACACCAGGCAAGATGTTGCAGCATATGAACCTGAGTAGTCATTAAACGGAGTTATATTCAACAATGCTTTCCGATAATGTTTACGTGGATTAGCCATATAATCATACGAAGCATCGTCGAGTACAGTCAAAGGTAAAATCCACTTATCAGACATATCCAAAGGATTCTGGTTGTTTGTTCCTCCCAAGGTAAAGTCAATGGGAAGCACAGTCTGCCAATCTCCCGCCGGAATCTCTACAGTTTCCGGAAAACTGTAATACTGAGGATCCAACAATTGGTAATACAAAGCCTCGCGATTACCGTAACGTTCCTGATTCAACACATCCAACGTATCCTTGTCAATGCCAATATGTACTGCACGATTCTGAGAGCTTAACGTTGAACCACTCAAAAGTACAGGGAGGTCATAACGTTTCATTCCACCAGCATCATAACGTACATAAAGCGGACTCACTCCGTCATCATTCAATGTAGCCTTAAAAGACACCATCTGTTCAAACTGTTCATCTTCCCACTCATTATTACAAGACACACAGCCTATCGTTACGGCTACTATCCAAAATAGATAATATATTTTTTTCATGTTATTTTCTTTTAGTTTTAAAAACCGACAAGAGTAAAACTTCTTTCTGCTTTTTTCTTGCAAACTCGTTTTTTCATTTATTCCGGATCTGTCCATCCAGGATTCTGTGTCAACTCTTTATTTCTCTTCATCTCACTATGACTGATAGGCCAGAACCACATCTTTGTTGTAAAAATGGAAGGCAGTGCAGTAATCTCAATCGGGTTATGAAATTCAGCCGGCATACTAGACGTACAATACACATTACAACCATATACAGGAAGTGGTTCTTCAATCGGTGCATCACACCAACGGCGTAAGTCAAAATAACGATGTCCTTCAGCAAACAACTCTATTTGCCGTTCGCGTTTCAGCTTAATACGGAAATTGTCTGCAACCTGATAGATATCATCCTCATAATCTGGGAGTCCGGCACGAATACGGATTGGTTGGATACCCTTTTTCATTTCCGCGATGTCACGATTAATAGCGTATGTGGTACTTTCATCCCATGAAGGGATATTATACGTCTGACCGGAAGTTAATTCATTCAACGCTTCTGCATAGATCAACAATATTTCTGCATAACGAATATCCGGAGTCACCTTCTCCATACAACGACTAACATCGTACGATTTATTCTCAGTATCTGCAATATCATTCGGATGTACATACTTCTTAATACCGATTCCCGTCTGAAGCCAGTAAGTTGAGGTTTTATAACCGTCTGGCTTATCCCTATAATAGAATACCTGTACATTGCTATTTTCGCCTCTATAATCACCGGTATTAGCATTAAGCAATTCCCAAGTTGAGCCGTTAAATGCCACAGAAGCATAAAAACGCGGTTCACGTCCCACATATTGCTTACTTACATTCGTTCTGTTTTCGCCTAATTCTGGATAATTTGCACTTTCATCTTGTATAGTTACCTCTGATGGTCGTGGATCAGTATTATAGCGAAGCGGATTAGTATATCCATTTTGTCCGGCATACATGCTGTTCATTCCCGGGCAGTCAGCTCCGTCGGCCATATAATAGGCGTCACACTGTTTTTGAGTAATGCCGTGGCAATTATAACCACCACCCTCGGAACGAGGTAATTGGTGGATAACCATAATATTGATTCCTTCTCCTCCCTGATTACGTCCACGGGTGAAAATCAACTCTTCATTATTAGAAGCAGAAATAGCTCCATTAAATATTGCACGGTATGATGCACACGGATCAATATTTTTCCAACCATCAGGCCATGAACTCTCAGCAAACATACCGTTCGGGTCATCCGGAGGTGTTACTTCGGCAGTACCAGGTTCAACAATTTCAGCATGCAGATTGTATACTTTCAAGTTCATTACATCCTTTGCCGCTGCAGCAGCTCTAGCCCATTTGCTCTCATCGTATGTAGCAGAGAGCAATTGCCTTCCAGTACGGTCTACTAATGCAGACTGCACCTCTGCCGGTGCTCCTCCATTATACAATGGACTAGCGGCATACAACAGCACACGTGCACGAAGTGCCAACGCAGCTCCTCGGGTAGGACGCCCCAATTCCTGTGCACTACGGGTAAGTGGAAGTACCGCTGCCGCCTGTTCCAATTCTGACACAATATATTCCACACATTCATCGTATGTATTACGCGGTTGAGCAATCTCATCATACTCTTTTGTATAGTCAATCACCCCATCCGGAATAATAGGCATCGGACCATATACGCGAATCATAGCCCAATAGAAATAAGCCCGCAGGAAATGAGCCTGCCCCTTCAGATCGGCCAATTCTGTTTCTGTAAATTCTTTATTCATATCAACATTTTGCAGAAAGATAGACACCTGACGAATTCCTCTATAAGCTGCAGTCAAAATATACTGACTACTATTATTCAATCCATTCTCATTATAACGTCCATATTTCCAGTCAGCATATCCTCCATCACCATAATACATATCATCGGCAAAATTAAATGGGACATTCTTTTTGCTACAAACATCTTGTAAGTAATCATGTGCCAAGAAAGCATAACCATGTGCTAACCAACGGTTCGTATAATCCTTATTTTGGAAAACATCTTCAACAGTCATGCGTTCATCAAAAATGTAATCTGAGTCCAGATAATCGGAACATCCGGAAAATCCAAGCCCCATTACAGCTGCTAAAGAGATAATTGAAATTATTTTTTTCATGTTATTTTCAATTGTTTATAAATTAATAGATACACCTAGTGAAAAAGTTTTGCTAAGAGGATATTTCTTTCCATCTGAACTTCCCATTTCCGGATCCCAAAGCTTGAATTTGGAGAAAGTTAGCAGGTTGGTTCCCACAAAGAAGAAACGTACTTTATTTAAATGTGCTTTGTTAACTAAAGCTGTCGGCAAAGTATAACCAATATCCAACGTCTTCAAACGCAAATATGAGCCATTTCGCAACCAATAAGTAGATGCTTGTTCATTGTTCGGATTCTGTCCGTAGGTTAAACGGGGATATTCCGCATTCGGATCTTCGTTTACACCCAATATCCAACGATTACTACTTGCCATTTCTTCCAATACATTTCCCCAACCGTCGCCACCACTGAACATATAAACAGTAGTACCATTAATAAAGTAGGTTGATTTTCCCACTCCCTGGAAATGGACATTGGCATCCAATCCTTTCCAACGCGCAGAAATACCGAAACCGTAGGTAAGGTTAGGCTTGGTGGTTGCACCAATAGCAACCTTGTCATTACTATCAATAACACCATCACCATTGATATCCTTATATTTGATATCACCCGGCATTACGTCAAATACTTGCCCATTCAACGTTCCCTTAGTATATTTAAACTCCTGCTTGGCACTATTGCGAATATCGTCATAATCTTTAAACAAACCTAAAGCCACATACCCCATAGCTTGATTAATACGATGGCCTTCATTCAGCTTATATCCATAAATGGTATTTTCTTCGTCATATTGCAGTATTTCATTCTTACTATAAGTTATGTTACCACGAACAGTAAAATCAACATTCCCTATCTTTTGTTTTAAGGCAAAGTTTCCGTCAAATCCCTGTGCTTTTGTGGCACCTACATTTGCCTTGGGATTACTTTCCAATCCCACCATATAAGGCAAATAACTGCGCGTCATATAAATACCTTCACGACGTTCGTAGAAATAATCGACAGATCCTGTCAATTTATCACGGAAGAAAGAAAAATCAATACCTAAATCATGTTTGGTAGCAACCTCCCATGTCACATCAGGTGAAGCTACGGTAGAATAATACATTCCCGACCATTGCTTATCACTATCATAATCAGCGAACTGATAACCGCTACCACCATCACTTATAGTATAAAGATAAGGGAAGCGATCGTCTCCTAGATTATCATTCCCCACTTTTCCATAAGAATAACGAATCTTAAACATATTAATCCATTTTCCTAAATTCTTTTTAATGAATGGTTCTTCAGCCACGTTCCATGCGCCGGAAATAGCCGGGAAAAATCCCCAACGATAATCTTTATGGAAGTTTTCAGAACCGGTGTAACCGAAATTGAAATCCACGAAGTAGCGATAGTTCCAGTTATAATTAACGCGTCCTGCAAGTCCTTGATTACGCCTAGCCATACCGTTCTTCAAATCTGTACCAATTCCTTGAGTAAATACTTTAGAGTTTTGGGTATATTTCAGGGTTCCACCTACATGATGTTCTTTAAATCCACGATCATAGTGTAATTCCCATTCGAAAAATTCCTTTCGATCTCCATCAGAACCAGATGTTTGAGACATTTTTTGCTCTTCAGCCAAACGAGTAAATTGCAACTCTCCTTCTGGGGTACGATAACGCTCTGCCTTCCATATCTCAGGTGTCTTTACACGTTTAATCCAGTTGGAGTTGTTGGTGTCGTATCCAAAACGTCCTAAAAAGCGCAATCCTTTGGTAATAAAATCCAACTTTTGTTCCAAAGTTACATTAGTCTGAATATTATTTTTCCAACTCTCATTGAAGCCAGTCTGGGTAGCCTGAACCCATGGATTCAAATTATCCTGTTTTTCTGTCCATGATGGAATTTTACCATCCGAATAGGTAACAGGCATCATAATTGCGTTATATCCCATCAATGTCGTCCAAATAGCATCCGTACCTACTCCTGGATCATTCTGTTTTCGCAACGAACCAGAAACGCCTACTCTCAATAAAGTTGTTTTGGTGATATCAATGTCCAAATTCATACGATACGTCCATTTACGATAATTGGTATTGGTGTTATATTGCTTTATAGCGTCATCAGTTTTATACATACCTTGCTGGTCCTGATAGCTACCGGAAACAAAATAGCGTGCAGTTTTACCACCACCACTCATATTCAATGTTGCACGTGAACTCCATGCCCCATCCTTCATCATCACATCCATCCAATCAACATTTGGAAACAAATCGGGATCCAATCCAAGACGGAACAATTCTAATTCATCTGCAGAATAAAGAGGTTCCTCGTTTCGAGTAATCTTGGCTTCATTTGCCATTGAAGCGTATGTATAACCATCCACAAAGTCAGGAACTTGCGTAAACGTATTATAGAATCCTTCCAACTTCACATCTACATTAATTTTCCCTTCTTTACCACGTTTCGTATTGATCAATACTACACCGTTAGCACCTTTACTACCATAAATTGCTGTAGCAGAAGCATCTTTCAATACAGAGAACGATTCGATGTCTTCTACGTTCACTTCATTAATATCTCGTTCGAACCCATCGACCAATACCAGTGCAGCATTGCTGGCACCAAATGTAGAGATACTACGTACCCAGAATTCAGACACTGTTCCCGGACGACCATTGGACTGCATAGCCATGATACCGGGGACAACTCCGGCAAGACCATCCGCAATAGAGGTAGAAGGTACGGTTTTCAAATCTTCTACATCTACCGTCGTAATTGCACCCGTAACTGCAATTTTTTTCTGTGCTCCCGTACCGGTAATCACCACTTCATCTATTTCCTGAGCACTTGCTTCTTCCATTGTTACATTAACTATTCGCTGTTCCTTCACCAGTACCGTCACTTTATCATATCCCAGATAAGAAAACACTAACCGGTTATAAGGTGGCATCTTGATAGAATATTTACCATTCATATCAGTAATAGCTCCCAGACCAGGCATATTTTCAATAGATACATTGACACCAATCATTGGTTCGTTATTCGTATCCACTACAGTTCCTGTCACTGTTATATTCTCCTGTGCCCATACATTAGCAACAATAGTCAGCAACAGCATACACGTGAATAAAATCTTTTTCATTATTATGTATATTTATCTGTTATTATTCGGACAATTCTCCATCATTTTCACTATCTTCTTTTGTTTCGTTCTCTACTTCCTCATCTTCAGATCCTTCCAGAGCGATCTTACGAATCACCTTATTACCATTATCACCTATATAGAAACAGTTCCGTTTCTCATCGTATGCAATAGCCAAAGGAGAGCTGAAACGAGCTTCTGTACGTAGTTCACCATCGGCATATCCCCCACTCGTACTGTTGTTTCCACGACCGGCATAGGTAGTCACTCTTCCTGCAGGTGTCATAACACGTACACAATGATTACCCTCATCACAGAAATAGAAATCATATTCATCATCCTGCCCTGCATAATTAGGATTCTTCACAAACACCCCTTGCGTAGGATGATTCATCTTAGCCTTTGTTCCTACTCCATCCTGCCAACCTGCGCTACCATCCTGTCCTGCCATTGGAAGAGGATTCACGAATGTACCTTTTGCTTGATCGTATGTCACACGTGCAATATAATGCTGATTATATTGCATCACATAAGCATATTTTCCACTAGGATGTGGAATCATACGTAATACAGCTTTAGAACGCGGATTTACAAAACCAACGGTCGCATCAGTCTCTCCAAAATTTAATCTATATACCTCACTACCATAGTAACAAGAAAAATAATATTCACCACTTCCCGGACGAACCATAGCTCCATTGACACTTTCTGCATTCGGCAATTTTAGAGCGACAGCCCAACCTGCATTAATCGAATTATCTCCCGTGCGTGAAAGGATATATCCTCCAGGTTTTGAGGAGCCCTTACCCGTATCATCTGATATTACCATATTTTGATCTGCATCCTCTGTCCAATTAATAGCAAATCCTCTTTCAAAATTTTCCCCCACATTAAAACTTGTCACATATTCTGAAGCCAAATCAATCTTACGTACCGTTTTCGTATGTTTTACATAATAAAGGCAATCAAAATTAGATTTAGGATCAAACGAGAACCAATACATATCTTTAAATCCTCCACAATCGTCAAAAGGACCATCTTTTTCCTCAAAATCACTTGAATTCTCATATCGTTTACCTATAAAAGTACTTACCAGCCACTTCTTTTGATATTGGAAGCGTTCTTCCGCCTCAGCCGAAGCAATCACTTCACCATTTTCATCAAGTACACTAAGCTGAATATCACCATCATAGGCTTTAGAAGGAATAGTACAATAAAGACTATTGCCTTTCACAGTGATTACTTTGGCGGTCTTCCCACCAACAGTTACTCTGGTTCTTGACAAATCATTTCCAAAGTTCTGCCCATACAGAATCAGGTTACTGCCATAGCCACCCTCCTTGGGTGTAAAGTCCGTAATGACAATCGGCTTGTTTGGATCAAACGCAGCCGCACCTTGTTCATCGTCGTCTTTACAACCTGTAAAGCAAAGAGCGACTAAGGTAAACATGACACTCCATAGGTAGCCATGTCCGTTTTTCCAATAGGTTCTTTTTCTCATAATTAATTACTGCTAATTTGTTAATAAACTTTTTTATCTGATTGAAAAAATATTTTTAATTAAATGATGGAATCAACTCCATTTCAGAAGGTTCAGCATTCTTAATATAAGGCCAGCCATCGTCCGTCCACAGTAAACGGTCGAGCAAGACAGAACGGACATCGGCATCAGGTAAAGGACGTCCGTGATAAATCATCCATTCCGTACCTGCATCATCTACCAGAATCTGCGAATTGTGTCCTGGTCCGGCCCAATAGTCATTACCCTGCAACACCAACTCATATTTGTTATTGAGCATCTTATTCCCACTTTTGTCAACATAGGGACCAAATAAATCGGTTGAACGTCCCACCACTACGCGGTAAGAACTATTTGCACCATCACAACAACTACCTACAGAAGCAAACAGATAATAATATCCGTTCCGCTTATAGATGCAGGTAGCTTCAAAAGCAGATCCTGCTACTTGCTGCAAAAGCGTTGGTTGGCCTGCACCGTCTTTCTTTACAGAAAGACCGTCGTCTGTCAATTCGGTAACATAAAGTCCATGGAAACTTCCCCAAAACAGGTATTTCTTGCCATCCTCTTCCCAGTAGAATGGGTCAATAGAATTGAGTACTCCAAGATCATCATAAGTAATCAACGCTTTTCCACTATCAGTAAACGGTCCCTTGGGAGAGTCTGATGTTGCCACACCTATTTTACTGGTATCTAAGCCTCCCCATGAAGAAACAGAGAAATAAACCACATACTTTCCGTTTATATAGCGTATTTCGGGTGCCCACAAGTCACTTTTCTTAAGATCTGTCCAACTCAAATAATTACCCGTAATTACTTTCCCTACATGTTCCCACTGAACAAGGTCGGCAGAGCGATAAATTCCCATTCCACCATCGTCACCAGAACTTTCGGTACAGTATAAGTAGAAATTACCATCCGGAGCACGGAATACTGTCGGATCAGGATGGTTACCATCAAGAACAGGATTTGAAAAAGTACGGCTAAAAGCGACGTAGAAAATTTCATTGTCAAATAAAACCGATTCGTTAGAGAATCCCGTTAGAGTCAATGGGAGCAAATAAGTTGTACTACCCAACTGATCTCTAAACACAGAAATCGAACCCGAAGCTTGAGTCCCCCCGACCTCATACGTCACCCCTTCACCCAGATTATAGGCATCCACTGGCAATAATTCATAAGCAGAATGGTTCTTTTCATTATACTGCGTCACTAGTTCTGCCGCATTTGCCGGGACTTCCAACTTGCAGGAGAATGCCCACTGACAACCGAGATTTATTCCGCCCTCTTCATATGTAAAACTGGTTGGAATCTCCACCTCAGTAGCAGCTTCATTAACACTTACAGAAAGGACATTAGGCATAGCCTTAAATGCAATCCGAGGATAACTCAACAAAATCTCCGCAATAAAATCGCGCTGTGAGCTTACAATTTTTGCCTCATCACTGCTCAGCCGAACACCAATAATATACTGTGCATTCGTCTTTTTTATCTCCTCAAAAACGGCAGAAGGATCAAAATGAATCTCTACGTCCGTACTTGCCTGCCCCGACGCTAATGTTATGTCAGATTTACTTATGGTATACAATCGTTCAGGTAAAAGCACATAAGAAGCTTCTTCGTCTGAATTATATCTTTTCAATTCCGACTCTCCCCAAAAAGAGAGTTTTGCGGTCAAATCTCCATCTGTATTTTTTCCTTGCCGCTCCACCGTAAACGAACACGAACAATTATCTTCTTCATTATTAGTAGCTATCTTATTCAATCCAAAAGGATTCAATTGCAGAAACTGGGTAGCCACACTCCCAGTCTCACTGTCATCACTTTCTTTTTCCTCTGATCCACAAGAAAAGAGCTGCAACACAGCCAAAACAACTATCCACATATAAGGAATGTGATAAGCTTTACATCTTCTTTTTTCTTTTTTCATTTTCATATTTTCAAGACAAAAAATAAAATCACTCGATTTTTTATTTATACATTTTTCTTAGAGAGTCCTGCACAGACTCTCTAAATATATCAGAACAATATTTATCCGAAGTG
>CALUOO010000031.1 GCA_944322345.1 uncultured Bacteroides sp.
TTCGCAGAACTTCAACAGCATCAATGGGACAATTGTCAGGTAGCTAACCAAGAAAATATATGGGGAATATTTGGTGAAAATGACCAACTGGCACACTTTGAGCCTTTGTTTTTAATGCATTATAAATATTCCTACCACTTTCCTGGTGGTCATACTCCAACAGCTAAAGAAGTACAAAAGTATTATGCTCCATTGGTAGAACAGTTATTAAGGTTGTAATATATAATCAATCATTTAAAAGTTACTTCCTATATTGCATGATAGGATATACAAGAAACAGAGATTGAATTTCATTAATGTTGTGAAAATGCATAGCATTCATAAATCTGTTGACAACGTCTTAATTGTCATTTGTTGTGAATAATATATTTTTTAGTAGAAAATTTGTTTTTTGATTCATATTGCGTATTTTTGTGTAAAGAGTTGAAGGTATACTTGAGATAAGTTTCTCAGTATGACTTTTACTCTGAGAGAAAAAATATTTTTACTAACTTTAAAAACCTTTGTACCATGAAGATACCGGGGAATTTTAAATCTCATTATCAATGGGAAATTGTACTTTGCTTGTGCCTACCATTTGTTTTAACTGCATGTGTCAATCATTTTTCAGAAGAGGAAGGGTATGGAAATGATGAAAAGATTCCATTAAAGTTTATTGCTGATATTAGTGCGCCATCCAATATTCGCATGCAAAATAATGCTTTTGAAGAAGGGGACGAAGTCGGTGTGTTTGCTCTTACTAATTCTTCTACTTTACGGGAAGAACGGTATGTAGATAACATGAAATTCAAACGTTCTGCAAAAGGTGAGTTTTGCCCTGAAGAAATTGTTTACTTCCCAGATGATGGATCAGCATTGGATTTAATCAGTTATTATCCATATAAGGAGGCAGGAATAAAGGTTGGAGAAAGCGTGATGAAAGTATCGGTTGAAGCTGATCAAACAGTTGCTTCCAACTATGCTTATTCAGATTTCTTGGTAGCTACATCAAAAAATCAGCATGCAACTAAAGAAACTTTGTCTTTATCTTACAATCATAAATTGTTTCGTTTGAATATTGCAATTGTGCCTGGAGAAGGAGAAAGTTTAGAAGATTTGTATTCTGCTAATCCTCAGATATCAGTGAATGGATTTTATGCAGATGCTATGTATAATTTTCAAGAAGATTTATTTGGTGACTATTCTGCTGAATGTAGCATTCTTCCTGCTGGAACATGGGAGATGCAAGAGGGGAGATTAGTGGGAAAGAATGCAATTTTGATTCCTCAAGAAGTCGTAACTGGATATCAATATGTTTCGTTGAAAGTTAATGGGAAAGTATATCGGTGTGTAATTCCTGAAAATTTGAATTTGCAGAGTGGTAAACAGGGTGAATTGGAAATAACATTTGTTGCTGTAGAGGATGTTCTATTAGGCAGCATGAAAGGAGAAATTAATGATTGGGGAGAAGGTGATAAAGTGGAAACTGGCTCACAAGCATTGCGAGGATATGTAGATGTTTCTTTATTGGATTTTGAAGTGTCAAATGTATATAAAATAGTAAGTGAAGAACGGCAAGTGGCTGAGATTTGCAAAGAGTATATTGTTTCTTCTGATGTTGCAACTCAAGCAATTGTTGCTTATCCGATGAAAAATGGGCGTACAGATTTGACAAAAGGTATTGTTGTACAATTGATAGGGCAATCTGATAAAGTTCATGGAGGGCAAATATCATGGAGTGATGAGGGGGTATCGTATGTTCCTGGGACAATGAATGCCAGAAAATATGTTTATGTCCTATTGGATGGGCAGATTTCATTGGTTGCACCTGTAACAGATGAATCGCTTTCACTATTGCCTATAGCTGATGTGATGCATGATAGGCGTGGTGAAACGGAAAGTCAATACCCTATTGTAAAAATAGGGACACAGTATTGGATGAGGGATAATCTGAAAACTGCTTTATATACGGATGGCACGGAAATTGCCCAGTTAGATACAGTTGCAGAAAATGCGACTGGGTATTTACTTTCACAGTCTGGAAATTATTTCTATACTTCTAGTGTTGCAGTATCAGATGTTATATTGCCTGAGGGTTGGAAAATACCGACTTGGAATGATTGGAATTTATTGGATACTTATCTACAGAAAGATGCTTCTTTGTTGAAAGCTGGTAATTGGGAATCTATACATGAAGAGCCTGTAGAAAAGGTAACTAACCTTTCCGGATTTAATGCACAACCTGTCGGTTTGTGGCTGAGAAGACATTTTGTGGATTATGAATTCAAGTACTTGGCATATTGGACATTTGATGATTTGGGGAAAATTGCAGAAAAAGCTTGTATGATGACCAGTTCTAGTAATACTATTCTGGAAGGGAGAGTAGATGTAGACAGAGCTTATGCCATCCGTCTGCTCCGCAAATAGAAATATGTAGAAAGAATACGTTCTGTGTCGCTAAAATGCAATAAAAAGATAAGTTTTTGTGATAAATATTTGGAAGTAAAAAACGAATGCTTTACATTTGTCGGTGAAAACAAAAAACGTTAGATATGAAATTTGCAGCTGTACATCACCATCATCATTTTCCTGACGAATAATTCGGTGGGCGTGATGGGGTATGTATAACTTCTGAATGATATAAAGGCTTGCCGAATAACGGTAAGCCTTTTTTGTTTACGAATAATAACCTAGTAATAAAAATAAGATCATGTTAAGAATTGCAGTACAAGCCAAAGGTCGTCTTTACGAAGAGACAATGGCACTTTTAGAAGAAGCAGACATTAAGTTGAGCACTACGAAACGTACACTGTTGGTACAGTCTTCTAATTTCCCTATTGAGGTTTTGTTCCTTCGTGATGATGATATTCCTCAGACTGTAGCTACTGGAGTTGCAGACTTGGGCATTGTAGGTGAGAATGAATTTATGGAAAAAGAGGAGGATGTCGAAATTGTTAAGAGATTGGGATTCAGCAAATGCCGCCTTTCTCTTGCAATACCCAAAGATATTGAATACGATGGATTGTCATGGTTTAATGGTAAGAAGATAGCAACTTCTTATCCGGTTATATTGAGGAAGTTCTTGAAAGAAAATGATGTAACTGCAGAGATACATGTGATTACCGGTTCGGTAGAGGTGTCGCCGGGCATTGGGTTGGCAGATGCCATTTTTGATATTGTCAGCTCCGGATCTACGTTGGTCAGCAATCGTCTGAAAGAGGTAGAAGTAGTGATGAAATCGGAAGCTCTGCTGATAGGGAACAAGCAGATGAGCGATGATAAGAAAGAGATATTGGAAGAATTGCTTTTCCGTATGGATGCGGTGAAGACAGCAGAGGATAAGAAATATGTGCTGATGAATGCGCCTAAGGATAAGTTGTCGGAAATCGTTGCCGTATTGCCGGGGATGAAGAGCCCGACTATCATGCCGTTGGCTCAAGAAGGGTGGTGCTCTGTACACACAGTGCTCGACGAAAAGCGTTTTTGGGAGATTATCGGTAAGTTGAAAGGACTGGGAGCTGAGGGCATTCTGGTTCTTCCTATTGAGAAGATGATTGTTTAACGGTTTAATGGGTGTGTTATGAAACTGATTGAATATCCATCAAAGGAACAGTGGACGGAACTGCTGAAGCGTCCCGCTCTGGATACCGAAAGCCTGTTCGACAAAGTCCGTACTATTATTAATAAAGTGAAGACAGAAGGAGACAGGGCTGTCCTCGAATATGAATCTATGTTCGACAAGGTCAGCTTGTCTGTGCTGCCGGTATCCTCGCAAGAGATGGAGGCGGCAGCAGGCAAGTTGAGCAGCGAACTTAGGAATGCTATCTCGCTTGCCAAGCAAAACATTGAGACGTTCCATGCTTCCCAACGTTTTACGGGTAAGAAGGTGGAGACGATGAACGGGGTGACTTGCTGGCAAAAAGCAGTTGGCATTGAGAAAGTCGGATTGTATGTTCCCGGTGGAACTGCTCCGTTGTTTTCTACGGTGCTGATGTTGGCGGTTCCGGCCAAGATTGCCGGTTGCAGGGAGATAGTGCTTTGTACGCCGCCGGATAAAGAAGGCAACATCCATCCTGCCATTCTTTTCGCCGCGCAGTTGGCAGGCGTAAGCAAAGTGTTCAAGATAGGAGGGGTGCAGGCGATTGCCGCTATGGCTTATGGGACGGAGAGTGTGCCGAAGGTTTACAAGATTTTCGGACCGGGCAATCAGTATGTGACTGCCGCCAAGCAGCTGGTCGGACAGCGGGAAGTAGCCATCGACATGCCGGCCGGTCCGTCGGAAGTGGAAGTGTTGGCAGACGAGACTGCCAATCCGGTGTTTGTTGCTGCCGACCTGTTGTCGCAGGCTGAGCACGGAGTGGATAGTCAGGCTGTTCTGGTCACGACGTCGAAGCAGTTGATTGGTGAGGTGATGAAAGAGGTGGAACGACAGCTGGAACGTCTGCCACGTAAGGAGATAGCTGCCTGTTCGCTGGAAAACAGCAAGCTGATTCTGGTAAACAAC
Source organism: uncultured Bacteroides sp. (assembly GCA_944322345.1). Lineage (GTDB taxonomy): Bacteria > Bacteroidota > Bacteroidia > Bacteroidales > Bacteroidaceae > Bacteroides. Next base: position 4,484 of record CALUOO010000031.1, read on the forward strand.
ATGGATGAGGCTCTGGAGCTTACAAATGCCTATGCGCCCGAACATCTGATTGTCGAAACCAAGAACTATCAGGAGGTGGCTGAACGTGTAGTCAATGCAGGTTCTGTCTTTCTGGGTTCGCTGACTCCCGAGAGCGCAGGCGACTATGCTTCGGGAACGAACCACACATTGCCAACCAACGGATATGCAAAGGCCTACAGTGCTGTGAGTCTGGACAGTTTTATCCGTAAAATAACCTTTCAGGAGATTACACCGGAGGGAATACGAAATATCGGGCCTGCCATTGAAGAGATGGCGGCTAATGAACGGCTGGATGGACACAAGAATGCGGTGACCGTCCGTCTGCAATCGTTGAACGTAAAATGAATCCGTATGAAAACAATTGAAGAACTGACGCGCCCGAATATCTGGAAGCTGAAACCTTACTCTTCGGCGCGCGATGAATATAAAGGGGCTACTGCTTCTGTATTTCTCGATGCGAACGAGAATCCCTACAATACACCTCACAACCGCTATCCCGACCCGATGCAGTGGGAGCTGAAGAGCCGCCTGTCGCAGATCAAACATGTGAATCCCGAACATATCTTCTTGGGAAACGGGAGTGACGAAGCGATAGATCTGGTGTTCCGTGCTTTCTGCGAGCCGGGAAAGGACAATGTGGTGGCAATCGACCCGACGTATGGCATGTATCAGGTGTGTGCCGAGGTGAACGACGTGGAATATCGCAAGGTGTTGCTTGACGAGCACTTCCAGTTTTCGGCAGAAAAACTGCTGCAGGCGACGGATGAACATACGAAGCTGATTTTTCTCTGTTCGCCCAACAATCCGACGGGAAATGACCTGCAGCGGCAGGAGATAGAGACGGTTCTGTGCCGGTTCGAAGGGCTGGTGGTGCTGGACGAGGCGTATAATGACTTCTCCGAGGCACCGACCTTTCTGAGCGAGCTGGAACAGCATCCCAATCTGATAGTCCTTCAGACTTTCTCGAAGGCATGGGGATGTGCTGCCATTCGCCTCGGCATGGCTTTTGCATCGCAGGAGATTATCGGCATTCTGAACAAGATAAAATATCCCTACAATGTCAACCAGCTCACCCAGCAACAGGCGATTGCCATGCTTCAGAAATATTATGAGATAGAGCGTTGGGTGAAAACATTGAAGGAGGAGCGTGGGTATCTGACGGAAGCTTTTGCCAAACTTCCTTGTGTGGTGAAGATTTATCCCACCGATGCCAATTTCTTTCTGGCAAAGGTGACGGATGCCACGGCAATCTATCAGTATCTCGTAGGAGAGGGCATTATCGTGCGCAACCGCCATTCGGTGGCATTGTGTGGCAACTGTCTGCGAGTGACAGTGGGCACACGTGTAGAAAACAATACGTTGCTGGAAGCATTAAAACGATATGGAGGATAGCGTATGGGAAAGAAAGTCTTATTTGTCGACCGCGATGGTACGCTGGTCATCGAACCGCCTGTCGATTATCAGCTCGACTCGCTGGAGAAACTGGAGTTTTACCCGAAAGTCATCCGCAACCTTTCTTTCATACGGAGTCATCTTGATTTTGAACTGGCAATGGTGACCAATCAGGACGGACTGGGCACCGACTCCTTTCCGGAGGAGACCTTCTGGCCGGCGCACAACCTGATACTGAAAACGCTGGCAGGAGAGGGGGTGACGTTCGACGAGATTTTCATCGACCGCAGTTTCCCGGAAGACAATGCGCCTACCCGCAAGCCGCGGACGGGCATGCTGACAAAGTATCTGAACAATCCCGATTACGACCTTGCCGGCAGTTTCGTCATTGGCGACCGTGCGACAGACGTGGAGCTTGCCCGGAATCTGGGTTGCCGTGCCATTTACCTGAGCGACTCTGCCGAACCGTTGCGCGAAAAGGGACTGGAGGAACATTGCGCACTGGTCACTACGGACTGGGACAGGATTGCCGATTTTCTGTTTGCCGGCGAACGCAGGGCTGAGGTGAAACGCACTACGAAGGAGACCGATATCCGTGTCGCGGTCGATTTGGACGGAAGCGGGCGGTGTGACATCGCCACCGGACTGGGATTTTTCGACCACATGCTGGAGCAGATAGGCAAACATGCCGGAATCGATCTTACGATTCGCGTCAAAGGAGATCTGCACGTGGACGAACATCACACGATTGAGGACACGGCGATTGCGCTGGGCGACTGCATCTGGCAGGCATTGGGCAGCAAGCGCGGCATTGAACGCTACGGATATTCGCTGCCGATGGACGACTGCCTGTGTCAGGTCTGCCTCGATTTCGGAGGACGTCCGTGGCTGGTTTGGGACGCCGAATTCCACCGCGAACGCATCGGTGACATGCCGACAGAGATGTTTCTGCATTTCTTCAAGTCCCTGAGCGACGCTGCAAAGATGAACCTCAACATCAAGGCAGAAGGACAGAATGAGCATCATAAAATAGAGGGAATTTTCAAGGCATTGGCGCGCGCGCTGAAGATGGCCATCCGTCGCGATATCTATCATTACGAATTGCCGTCGAGCAAAGGGGTGCTGTGACTCCGGCCTATGGGCTGTGAGATGCGGCAGGTGAGATTTTGTTTCAATCGGGTGCATTTGCAACTCCAAATATTGATATTTTGGACTGCAAATGCACTTTTATATTGTAAAATATTGCTATTTTATATTGTTTAGTCAGTTATACAGATTAAAATATCAGTATATTGTATTGTATATCTGCTGATATATCATAAAATATCAGTATTTTAGCATCCGAATCATATTGTTACCTTTAAAATACATCCATATGAAACAGAACATCCTTCGGTTCCCTGTGTCGAAACTCTTGCTGGGTTCGCATTTCACGTTCCACGACAGTTTCCGCAAGTTGCTTACCCCGCTGATAGGGAAGTTCGATTTGCTGGACAAAGCCGTCGGCCTCTACGACCGTATGTTGGCACTGGAGCAGCGCATCATCGTGCGCCCCAATTCGGTGGCAGAGACGCGCGCCATCCGCGATGTCGATTACCGCCGCGACCGCTTGGCCGGCACCATCTCCATGATTGTGCGTGCCCATTTGAGCAATCCTGTTGAGTCGCGACGGAAGGCGGCAACACTGCTTCGCGTACTGCTTTCGCCCTTCAAGGGAGTGGCGGCAAGGAGCTATTATTCTACCGCGAGCGAGTATGTGCGTCTGGTGCAGGTGCTTCGTAGCGAGCAGGCACAGCAGGCAGTGGCTGAGCTGGGCATCGGGCCGGAGATTGAGGCACTGGATGAGGCAAACGGGCAGTTCAGCGAAGCATTCGACCGCAAGGCGAAGCAGATGGGGGAGTGTGACCAGCTGAGCAGTATCCGCACGCTGGACACCCGCCGGAAGGTGGATGCCGCTTACTACGAGATTACCCGCCTGTTGGAGTCGTATGCCATAGTCGCTCCGTCGGACGAGCTGGAAGAGGTGATCGGGCTGCACAACGGGTTGGCTGGAAACATGCGGACGATCATTGCCAATCAGGGGAAAAAACGCAAGAAAAAAGCAGAAGGGGAGGAGAGTAATCAGAATGGCGAATAGGCGGATGGCTTGTCAGGACAATCGGCTGTCAGACACTTTTCCTTCGTCGGCAGCGTGGCCACATGACGATTGTGTGAGAAAAAAGTGAGAGGCGCTTCGCCCCTTTGGGGGGAGGAAGCGCCTCTCGTCTCTATCCGGAATCTTGCCCGACAAGATTAAAATGCATATTGAAAACCTAAAGAGAGCTTTTCGCTGCTGAAGTCAATTCCGAAAGCATCACCTTCGCCGTTTACATTCCGTTGGTATCCCAAGAAACCATACTTGGCTACGAATGAAAAATGATCGTTCAGCTTCACTGCGATTCCCGGACGCAGACCTACCTGACCATACTTGAATGTCTCGCCGTCTTTTACTTTATTGAATCCTACGGTTGCAGCTCCGTCAAGAAACAGGCGTACGGCATCGTTCTCATAGTACGACCAGCGGATATAAGGAGCTATGGCAAATGAGTTGACTTTCAGACCCTCCATGTAGTCGTGTGAGTAACCCAGTTCTGCACCGATAGCCCATGTCTCGTTGAAGTTGTATCCAACTTCGGGAGCAATGGTAAAGCTGGAGAAATTCTCGGTAGTATTGCGCCATGCGCTCAGCGAACCACCTACATAAATGCCTTGTGCCTTTACGGCAATTGTAGCCATCAGTACGGCTACCACTAATAATGCTTTTTTCATCTTACTTTTGTTTTTAATTAAACACTAATCTATTAAGTTTTTTAGTTTTTGAGTCCGTCTGTTCATAAACCCTTATTTCATCGGTCTGTCTATTTGTTCTTTATCAGCAGTCCCTTGAAATTGGAAGGATATGGAGTCTCGAATTCCATCAGTTCTCCGGTTACCGGATGATAGAAGCACAGCTTGAATGCGTGCAGTGCGAGACGTCCTATGGGGTTGGGCGAGTCTTCCCGACCATACCGGCCGTCTCCCACAATCGGGTGTCCCAGATCCTGCATATGCACGCGGATCTGATTCTTGCGTCCGGTTTCCAGATCGAGCTCCAACAACGAATAACCGTTGGCACGTTTTATTGTCTTGTAATGTGTGATCGATTTCGATCCTCCGTCGTCATACTGGCTGGAGCTTACATAGAGCGTCCTGTCGGTCAGCCACGACACCACGGTGTCCTGATCTTTTTCCATTTCTCCTTCTACCACGGCAACATATCTGCGGTCTGTCACAATATCATGCCAGTTGTCGCGCAGGGTATGCTGTGTCTTTTCATCCTTGGCAAACATCATCAGTCCGGATGTATCCCTGTCGAGGCGATGTACGATGTATACCCTCCGCTGGCGTCCGGAACGGCGGACGTATTCGTTCAATATGGTATAGGCAGTTCGCTCTTTTTGCCGTTCGGTGTTGACCGAGAGCAGTCCCGGCATTTTCTCTATCACAATCAGATAGGCATCCTCGTATACGATTTTCAGCAGTCTGTTGTGAAACTCCTTTTTCCCTTTATCTTTACTGATTTGTACCTTCATTCCCGGCTGCAGAGGGAAGTTGAATTGGGTGGTAATCACATTGTCCACCAGTACTACCCGCTTGCTCAGCAGACTTTTCAGCTTTGTACGGCTTGCTTCCGGCATCTTGGCAGCCAGAAATTCCATCAGTTCCATCGGCTCCCGTACAGCGTAGTTGGTATATTGCGCCCGTGCCCGTTCGGCCGGAGTTTTTCTAGGTCTGTTTCCCATTTCTATGCTTATTTGTAAATAAAGATAATTCGATCAGCGCAGCTCCAGCAGCACTACATTTTCTACATGGTGTGTATGTGGAAACATATCCACCGGTTGCACGGCTTTTACTTTATATTTTCCGTCGAGCAGTTGCAAGTCGCGTGCCTGTGTAGCAGGATTACAGCTTACATACACAATTCTTTTCGGTTCGGCAAACAGTATTACGTCAACCACATCCTGATGCATTCCTGCGCGGGGAGGATCGGTAATAATCACGTCCGGACGGCCATGCTGGTTGATGAAATCCTGAGTCAGTATATCCTTCATGTCTCCGGCGTAGAACAAAGTATTCTTTATTCCGTTGATCTCGGCATTCACCTTTGCATCTTCGATTGCTTCCGGCACATATTCTATTCCGATCACTTGCCGTGCCTGTTTGGATACGAAGTTGGCAATAGTCCCTGTTCCGGTATAGAGGTCGTACACTAATTCATTACCCGTCAGCCCGGCAAACTCACGTGCCACTTTATAAAGGTTGTAAGCCTGTTCGGAATTTGTCTGATAGAAAGATTTTGGGCCTACTTTGAAGCGAAGTCCCTCCATCTCCTCGTAGATATGGTCTTTCCCTTTGAACACATGAACGTCAAGGTCGTTGATTGTGTCGTTACATTTATTGTTGGTAATGTAGAGCAGTGAAGTGATTTCGGGGAAAGAATCAGCAACATACTGTAATAATTGTCGGAAGAGTTGCATCTCGTCTTCAGCCACAATTTTACAGATGATAATCACCATCAGTTCGCCCGTTGAAGATGTACGTATAATCATATTACGCAGCATCCCTTCATGAGTTTTCAGGTTGATGAACGGGTAGTTGTGTTCGTAGGCATAATCGCGCACTGCATTGCGGATACGATTGGAAATATCGTCCTGCAACCAGCATTTCTCTATGGCAAGAACCTTGTCGAATGCTCCCGGAATATGAAAACCTACGGCATTCATTTGCTCATACTTCACATCACGGCTCACTTCCTCTGCTGTCAGCCAGCGCTTATCGGAAAAAGTAAATTCAAGTTTATTTCGATAGAACTCAGTCTTTGCTGAACCTAAAATGGGCATCACTTCAGGTAATTCAATTTTCCCTATTCGCCTTAAATTGTCTTCAACTTGCTTTTGCTTGTATTTTAGTTGCTCCGAATAAGGAAGGACCTGCCACTTGCAACCTCCGCAAACTCCATAATGCTGGCAAAAGGGAACAGCCCGTTGAGTGGAATACTCATGAAAGTGTACGGCTTCGGCTTCAGCGTATTTATTTTTTTTACGTTTTATCTGTAAATCTACTATATCGCCTGGTACTACATATGGAACGAAAATTACCAGATCGTTTACCTTTGCGATGGCTTTTCCTTCAGCAGCCACATCTATAATTTTTACCTTCTCTAGCAGAGGAAGTTCTTTTCTCTTTCTTGCCACTTCTACACCAATTTAAAAATTATGACGCAAAATTAGTTATTTTCCTCAAAAAAACTTCAGTGTATGTGTGAATATCATTAATTGCAAAGTGGAAATTACAATTTGGCGTGTTTTTTTTCTTCAAAAAGTTTTGGATTTTATGAAATATACTTAGTTTTGCGAACAGAAGGAAATCACTTAATATACTTTAAAAGCGATATCATGGATAAAAAAAGAGTTTATACTTTTGGAAACGGCCAAGCAGAAGGAAAGGCCGACATGAGAAATTTACTGGGTGGTAAAGGTGCTAATCTTGCCGAAATGAACCTTATCGGTGTTCCTGTACCTCCAGGTTTTACAATTACCACAGAAGTTTGTACTGAGTATTACGAATTGGGGAAAGAAAAGGTAGTTGAGCTTCTGAAATCGGAAGTTGAGAAAGCCATTGCCAATATAGAAACATTGATGAAGTCTAAATTTGGTAATGTGGAAAATCCTTTATTGGTTTCTGTTCGTTCCGGAGCAAGAGCTTCTATGCCGGGTATGATGGACACTATCCTGAACCTTGGATTGAATGATGAGGTTGTAGAAGGGTTGATTCGTAAAACTGGAAACGCTCGTTTTGCGTGGGACTCTTACCGGCGTTTTGTCCAGATGTACGGAGATGTTGTGTTGGGAATGAAACCAGTTAATAAGGAAGATGTAGACCCGTTTGAAGCTATTATCGAAGATGTAAAACATCGGAAGGGCGTAAAACTTGATAACGAACTGGATGTTGACGATTTGAAAGAGCTTGTAAAACGCTTTAAAGCTGCGGTAAAAGAACAAACTGGACAAGACTTCCCAAATTGTGCTTATGAACAGCTTTGGGGAGCAATTTGCGCTGTGTTCAATTCATGGATGAATGAACGAGCTATACTTTATCGAAAGATGGAAGGCATTCCCGATGAATGGGGAACGGCTGTGAGTGTGCAAGCTATGGTGTTCGGTAATATGGGTAACACTTCTGCAACAGGTGTTTGCTTCTCACGTGATGCTGCTACTGGAGAAAATCTGTTTAACGGTGAATATTTAATTAACGCACAAGGCGAGGACGTCGTTGCAGGTATACGCACTCCACAACAAATTACTAAAATCGGTTCTCAACGTTGGGCTCAGTTAGCAGGTATTAGTGAGGAAGAACGCATAAGCAAGTATCCTTCTATGGAAGAGGCTATGCCTGACATATATAAGGAGCTGGATGCAATTCAGACAAAGCTTGAAAACCATTATAAAGATATGCAGGATATGGAGTTTACTGTACAAGAAGGAAAACTTTGGTTCTTGCAGACACGTAATGGTAAACGCACTGGTGCAGCAATGGTAAAAATAGCCATGGATTTACTTCGTGAGCAGATGATTGATGAGAAAACAGCATTGACACGTTGTGAACCAAATAAACTGGATGAATTATTACATCCTATCTTTGATAAAGAAGCGCTTAAAAAGGCTAAAGTTTTAACGCGTGGACTACCTGCATCTCCGGGTGCTGCAACTGGTCAGATTGTATTCTTTGCAGATGATGCTGCAGACTGGCATGCTGCAGGAAAAAGAGTGGTGATGGTTCGTATTGAAACATCTCCTGAAGACTTGGCTGGTATGGCAGTTGCCGAAGGTATTCTTACAGCACGAGGCGGTATGACTTCTCATGCAGCAGTTGTTGCTCGTGGTATGGGAAAATGTTGTGTCTCTGGAGCTGGTGCTCTTAATATTGATTATAAGGCACGTACTGTAGAAATTGATGGTACAATATTAAAAGAAGGTGATTATATATCACTTAATGGAAGTACGGGTGAAGTATATCAGGGAAAGGTTGAGACAAAAGCAGCTGAATTGTCAGGGGATTTTGCAGCCTTAATGAAATTGGCAGATAAATATACACGCTTGCAAGTGAGAACTAATGCTGATACGCCACATGATGCGCAGGTTGCTCGTAATTTTGGTGCAGTTGGAATTGGACTTTGCCGTACAGAGCATATGTTCTTTGAAGGCGAAAAAATTAAAGCAATGCGTGAAATGATTCTTGCAGAGGATGCAGAAGGACGTAGAAAAGCATTGGCTAAAATTTTGCCTTACCAGCAGGCTGACTTCAAGGGAATATTTAGAGTTATGGAAGGCTGTCCTGTTACAGTTCGTTTGCTCGATCCCCCTCTTCATGAATTTGTTCCTCACGACTTAAAAGGACAAGAAGAAATGGCTGAAGCTATGGGAGTTAGTCTTCAGTACATACAGCAACGGGTGGAATCTTTGTGTGAACATAATCCTATGCTGGGACATCGTGGATGTCGTTTAGGAAATACTTATCCGGAAATTACTCAGATGCAGACACGAGCTATATTAGGAGCTGCTCTGGAATTAAAAAAGGAGGGTATTGAAACTCATCCGGAAATAATGGTTCCTTTGACTGGTATTTTATATGAATTCCAAGAGCAAGAAAAGGTAATTCGTAAAGAGGCTGAGAATTTGTTTAATGAAGTTGGCGATCGTATTGATTTTAAGGTGGGAACTATGATTGAGATTCCTCGTGCTGCATTGACAGCTGATCGTATTGCTTCATCGGCAGAGTTCTTCTCTTTTGGAACTAATGACCTAACTCAAATGACTTTTGGATATTCTAGAGATGATATCGCTTCATTCCTTCCTGTGTATTTGGAAAAGAAGATACTTAAAGTGGATCCTTTCCAGGTTCTCGATCAAAATGGTGTAGGGCAATTGGTGCGAATGGCTACAGAAAAAGGACGTGCTATTCGTCCTGACTTGAAGTGTGGTATTTGTGGAGAACATGGTGGGGAACCGTCTTCTGTGAAGTTCTGTCATAAAGTAGGTTTGAATTATGTTAGTTGTTCGCCGTTCCGTGTGCCAATAGCACGTTTGGCTGCGGCGCAGGCTGCTATTGAGGAAACATAAGCAATATAGGATAATATTTGATTTAGGCTGTAACGAACTGTTTATCGGTCGTTATGGCCTAAATATTTTTAGGTACTTCACACGTTTGTACGAAAAAAATAGTATTCGATTGCAGGTAGCTTTCTAGAAATGAGATGCTGAAGATGACACTCTATATGATAAGGCTTTTGATCAATATTAGGATTTGATACAAATTATAAGGTTGCTCTTTCTCACAGAATTCTTGAACGAAAGGGAAAAGAATATTACAGTAGATATTTTGATGTTATCAAGCATAAAAGCTCGAATATGCTTCTTTGGTTCGCTCCAAATAAATAATTCTTAGAATGGCATATGACAAGGCCTTTCTAAAATATTTATGAATTTCTTAGAAAATATAAGAATGAATAGGAGGGTGGGGTAACTTTATTGCAATTTTTACAAACAAGATAAGATTTATTTGATTTGAGCAGAAAATAAAAAACAACTTCAAATTATTAATCTGAAGTTGTTTTTTTGTTTGATTTTGAGCGGAAAACGAGACTCGAACTCGCGACCCTAACCTTGGCAAGGTTATGCTCTACCAACTGAGCTATTTCCGCACTATAATAGTGCCCAGAACAGGACTCGAACCTGCATGCCTCTCGACACACGCACCTGAAACGTGCGCGTCTACCAATTCCGCCAC
>CALUOO010000032.1 GCA_944322345.1 uncultured Bacteroides sp.
TTTCAATGACTTTTTTTCGTCCCTTTTTTATACAAAAACTATAACTGGCTGATTGAATGATGTTAACAAAGAGAAAATTTGAAAACAACAAAATGAAAAGGGGAAATAAGTATACATTATTATAATAAAAGGGAAACATAAAATACCCGTGCATAAAATTCCGAAGCACTCTATCATAACCTTCCAGTTTCGTAATGACACCTGCCTTTATTATAAAAAATATGAATAATCAAGAAGCTATACTTGCAAACTTTAGAATATCTATTCCTTAAAATCAGGGGAGCTAATAACAAAGTGAGGAATTATATAACCATATAATATACAAAAATGAGGAAACCACAATGATTTCCTCATTTCAATATACCGGTTTTACCTATTATCACCATTCAAACGTGAACGTATCATCTTCATACATACTTTCCAAATTCATTTCTATGGGATAGCCATCATTATTCAGTGTCCAGACAAATTCATCTTCATTGTTTTTAACCGGGAGATGCTTTGTCGCTTTACCTAGCAGACCGGCATAATACGCATATTTCATTTCATCCATATCCACTCCAAAAGTGGTATCAAACAGCATCAAACAGCCTTTATTTTCAATAGGTGTCTCAACCGAATCAGATGTATATGAAATAGTATATTCATGCTTCACATCCGAGTCTTCTTCTGAGGCCATTGAAGTTTTAATGACATTTCCATTCTCATAAACCATATTTGTAACTTCATTTCCACCTTCAGAACGTTTCATATAATTTAAATTGCCTTCCGCTGTATATCCAAAGTCCCACGTTTCTATGTCACCATCTGGTTCCGTTTGCTCACAATACTTCACAAAGCCTTTCTCGTTAAGTTCCATATCAAATACAAACTTACCATCATATTCCTCATCGACAACTGTCATTTTTACATAATGTTGTTTATTGACAGCCCTTGTCACATTGTGGTATTCAAACGTAATCCTTTTACTGCCTGTAATCATTTCTGCAGCCAACCCTTCAGCATTGTATGCAATAGAGACGCCTGAAACAGATTTAGGACGATCTCCCGTAAACACATTTGAAGGATTTACAATACCAACAGTTGCGTCATCTGGTTCATCATCATCACTACAAGCTACAAAGCCTACGCTCATTATTCCTGTTAACAACATCAACATTGATGTTCTAATCATATTCAATGTTTTCATCTCAGAATTAACCTTATTACAAAAAACTAAATTTGATTTATTCTTTGTTTTGTCTAATAATAAAACCATACGGACTTTCAGGTTCTTCTCCTGAATGACTCCATCTCATTTCGAAGTCTGCCTCTTATTTTGTCACCTCGACAATCTGCGTTGGTGCCATTTCCACATTTCTACGATCTACCTGACGCACAACACTCGCTGCCAAAGACAAGAAAGCGCGTCCGGTCACCGTATTTTCATCCAGAGCCACAGGCGTTCCGTTATCACCACCTTCACAGATGCTCTGAACGATAGGAATCTGTCCCAATAGGGGAACGTTCATCTCCTCGGCCAGTTTCTTTGCACCTTCTTTACCAAATAAATAATACTTGTTTTCAGGAAGCTCGGCAGGAGTAAACCATGCCATATTTTCTACCAATCCGAGAATCGGAACATTCACTTTATCATTTGTAAACATGTTAATGCCTTTACGGGCATCTGCCAGTGCGACAGCCTGAGGGGTGCTGACAACAATCGCTCCGGTCACAGCCAATGTCTGTACGACAGTCAGATGGATATCGCTGGTTCCGGGAGGAAGGTCTATCAGGAAATAATCCAGTTCGCCCCAAGCAGCATCGCCAATGAGTTGCTTCAGCGCATTGCTTGCCATGCCTCCACGCCACAGTGTAGCCTGATCGGGATCAACAAAGAAGCCGATTGACAACAGTTTAACGCCGTATTTCTCAATCGGGACTATCAGGTCACGTCCATCAATACGCTCTGCATAGGGACGTGCATCTTCAACCTGAAACATTTTCGGCATGGAAGGACCAAAGATATCCGCATCGAGCAAACCTACTTTGTATCCCAGTTTTGCCAACGAAACCGCCAGATTGGCTGCTACTGTAGATTTTCCAACTCCTCCCTTGCCGGAAGAGATACCGATAATATTCTTTACCTGCGGCAACAACTTGCCTACTTCCGGGCGTGCCGCCTGACGGCTTTCTGTAGCAATAGTCACCTCTACATCCTGAGATATATAGGTGTGAATAGCCGTTTCTGCCGCTTTCAGCATCGACTTCATAAAAGGATCGGTAGGCTTCTCGAATATCAGCGAGAAACTCACTTTCATTCCATCAATACGGATATTGTCTGCAACCATTTCTGCCTCTACAAGATTCTTCCCCGTACCGGGATAGCGCACGGTTGCCAGTGCTTCAAGAATTAATTTCGGATAAAGAGTCATATTGTTTTGAGTTCTTGAGTTTGTAAGTTCTTAAGTTTGTAAGTTTTGAGTCCTTATAGATTATTTGCTGGTCTGTAAACCACTCCGTTTACTACGGTTGTAGCTACGATATGAATCCAACTCAATCTCCACATCCGGTTCTTCCAGTTGACCCTCGTGGGGAAGACGGAACTTCAGGTATCTGATGTTCAAGCCACGGTCCAGCCATTGCTGTTCGTAATAGGTCTTAATCCCCAAAATATCATCAACCAGCCCCGAGTGATACAGATCTTCTGTCATAAATTCGACAGGCAGATGGTTTGCCTCAACCATATACTTGGTATAAGTAAACATAAAGTTACTGTCTGTCTTCAGATGTATAATTCCGTTGGGCTGCAAAAACTTGCGATATCTTTCCATAAAGTAAGTAGAGGTCAGGCGTTTGGTGGCCTTCTTCATCTGCGGATCGGAAAAAGTCAGCCAGATTTCGCTCACCTCATTCTCAGCAAAGAAGCGCTCTATTATTTCAATATTGGTACGCAGGAAAGCCACATTCTTCATGCCTGCCTGTAATGCCTCCGTTGCTCCCGTCCACATGCGAGCTCCTTTGATGTCTACTCCTATGAAGTTCTTCTCCGGAAACATCCTGCCAAGCCCTACGGTGTACTCTCCTCTCCCGCAACCCAGCTCTAACACAATAGGATGGTCGTTCTTGAAAAACTCCTGATCCCATTTTCCTTTCATGCCGAAAGGGACATTATCCACAGCCGAATACGGATATTCGAAAACATGAGGATAACTTGCCATGTCGGCAAATTTCTCTAATTTATTCTTTCCCATAGTTGTTTGTTCAAATCACAGCTGATTCATAGTGCAAATGTACCAACTTTTGACGGACGACACAAATAACGCGGGCAATATGGGACTGCTCCCTTATTACCCGCGTAGCTTCCAGTTGAAAATGTCTTCTGTTTATTCTACAATTGTTACCCAACCATACGTATCAGGTTCGTCGCCATATTGTATGCCACGCAACTTGTTATACAGTTTCGTACAGATTGGTCCCGGTTTTCCATCCTTCGAAATAACATACGATTTGCCGTTCTCCAGATCGTCGATACGCTCAATCGGGCTGATGACAGCAGCTGTTCCGCAAGCACCTGCCTCTTCGAAAGTAGCCAGTTCCTCTTCCGGCACAGGGCGGCGTTCCACCTTCAGCCCCATATCTTCGGCAAGCTGCATCAGGCTCTTATTGGTGATAGAAGGCAGGATAGAAGTAGACAAAGGAGTGACATAAGTGTTGTCCTTGATTCCAAAGAAATTGGCAGCCCCACACTCGTCTATGTATTTCTTTTCCTTTGCATCCAGATAGAATTCACAGGAGTAACCCAGATCGTGTGCTTTCTTATTGGCACGAAGACTTGCCGCATAGTTACCGCCTACCTTGTAGGTACCTGTTCCGTGAGGAGCCGCACGGTCGAACTCGCGGATAATGACATACGGATTGGTGGCAAAGCCTCCCTTGAAATAAGGACCTACCGGAGTCACAAAGATGATAAATGTATATTCACTTGAGGGATGTACACCTACTTGTGCACTGGTTCCGATCAGTAACGGACGAATGTATAACGAAGCTCCTGTCTCGTAAGGAGGAATGAAACGTTCGTTCAGTTTCACCACCTTCACAACAGCTTCCTTGAACCGCTCTGTCGGCAGCTCGGGCATCAGGATTCCCCGACAGGTAGACTGCAGACGTGCCGCATTCTCCTCCAGACGGAACACACGTACCTTACCGTCCTTACCACGGAAAGCTTTCAAGCCTTCGAAAGCTTCCTGTCCATAGTGCAGACAGGTGGCAGCCATATGTATGTTGAGGTATTCCTCACTGCTGACTTCCAGTTCTCCCCACGCACCGTTACGGTAGTTGATTCTCACGTTGTAATCTGTCCGCATGTATCCAAATGACAGATTTGCCCAATCTATTTCTTTCATATCATTATGTATTAGTTTACTTTTCTATCTTTATTTCGCAAAAGTAGCCTTTATTCTTCAGATTGCCTCTTTTCTTGCAACAATTTTTCCACCTCACTGTCAGCTTTCGTCAACTTATCGGTGCAGAAAGCTATAATTTCATTCGCTTCTCTGATCTTATCGCTCAGCATGTCAATATCCAGCTCATTATTGTCTATCTGACGCACAATTCCTTCCAGACGTTCCATCGCCTGCGAATATGTCTCCTTTTTCTTACCCATTTTCTTTTTTACTTTACAATTATACCACTACTTGACTTCCGCGTCCTCCGGCTGGACAACCGAACAGGCCTTTCCTTTGGAAAAGAGAGTGACCAGCCTGTCGCCCGATTTCAGCAGCGTAGCATCCGTTACGGCTTTCCCGTCCTTCAGCGTTATGCTATAGCCACGCTTCAGCAGTTTTTCAGGAGAGGCATCTAAAATCCGCTGCCCCAGCAGTTCTACCCGATGATGCTGCCGCGACAGCAAAGCCTGCACACTTCGCAGCAAATCCTTTCGCAGAGTCAGCAGTTCCATCCGCGACTTCACCAACTGTTGCCGGACCAGTGACGGAATGCGCACCTGCATCGCCCCCAGCCTTCTATGTTCGCGTTCGAGCAAGGCACGTGCACCCAGTCGGATACGGTCGGCAAGCTCTGCCAATCGGCCTGCAGCCTCCTCCATCCGATGAATCAACAGTTCGGCAGCAGCCGTAGGCGTTTTGACACGCGTATGAGCCACAGCATCGAGCACCGTATCGTCGCGTTCGTGACCGATTCCCGTAATAACAGGCAACGGGAATTGCGCGCAGGCGGCTGCCAGCAGATAGGTGTCGAATCCCGACAGATCGGAAGTAGCACCTCCACCCCGGATGATGACCACCACGTCAAACTCATCCACACGGGCATTGATGGCATCCAGTGCCGCCAATACCGATTCTTCCACCTGATTGCCCTGCATCAGTGCAGGAAACAGTTCCACATGAAAGAAGAATCCTCCGGCATTCTGCCGAAGCTGGTGACAGAAATCGCCATACCCGGCAGCCGTTGCCGAGGATATGACCGCCACACGCTGTGGAAGCAACGGCATGTCCAGCTCCTTGTTCAGCATCAGCACTCCTTCTTCCTCCAGCTGCATCAAGATTTCGCGACGGCGGCGGGCCATGTCGCCCAACGTATAAGCCGGGTCGATGTCCAACACCGTCAGGCTGTATCCATACAGCTCGTGAAACTGCACTGTTACCTTCACCAGCACCTTGATGCCGGAAGTAAATGCCTGTCCGGTGCTCTCTTCAAAATAAGGTTTCAGCAGCTGAAAGATATTGCTCCATATCATGCCACGAGCCTTTGCCACCAGATTATTGCCACGCGGATCTTTCTGTACAAACTCCAAGTAGCAATGTCCTGTGGTGTTGGTACGTACATCGCTCAGTTCAGCCTGTACCCAGTACTCCTCCGGCAGACACTGTTCCAGACTGCGCCTGACAAGTGTGTTGAGCTCAAAAAGAGAAAGAGGTTCCATCCGTTCTGCCAGCCTTTTTACCGTTTCACTCCCAATGTAGACTGATAAGCTTTCCACAGGTCGGGAATACCGTAGCCATAGATATTGTCCGGGAAGTCAGCCCTGTCGCCCGAACGGCGTACCAGATCTATCACCTCCTTGGCTGTCAGCTCAGGACAAGCCTGCCACAGACATGCCACCATGCCACACATGATGGGCGAAGAGAAAGATGTTCCGTTTGCCCGACGGAGATTACCGTCGGTTCCCATGACATCCGACCCAAGCCCTACGGCAACTACATCGGGCTTCACCCGTCCGTCGGCTGTATTACCGATGGAAGAGAAGGGAGCCAACACTCCTTTTTTATCGATAGCACCCACCGTGAGCACATTGTCGGCATCTGCCGGAGCTGTAATTTTCTTCCATGAATCACCTCCTGAGTTTCCGGCACTGCACACCACAATCATTCCCTTGTCGGCTGCACGTGCCGCCTGACGTGACATCAGTGCGTACTGCCCGTTCAGATCGCGGTAGCGATAGTTCTTCAATTTATCGTCGAAAGTATAATAGCCGAGCGAAGTATTGACCAAGTCTACTCCCACACTGTCGGCAAACTCAATGGCTGCTGCCCAGTAGTCCTGCTCTACCAGATGCTCCGAATATTCGTCTTCGCTGCGGAGCAGCCAATAAGAAGCCTCAGGAGCAGTTCCTACCATCACATTCGGACGGTTCATACCCATACAGGAGAGCACACACATGCCATGACTGCTTTCGGCATAGATGTCCGACGAGGGATCGACGAAGTCGCGCGTACCCAGCACATGGATGTTATCCATTGCCTTTATCTTGTCTGCATTGTGGAAGCCGGCATCAATGACGGCAATGGTCATCCCTGCTCCCTTGAATCCTGCTTCGTGCAACTTGTCGACATGGCTCATACGAATCTGCGTAATGGCAGGACCGTAGATGCTGTCCGAGTGAGCCGGAGCATTGACCAGCGAATCCCTCTTCTGGGATTTCTTCATCTTACCTTTCCACACCAGCTCGGTAGAGCGGACAAATGGCATACGTGCTATGCGGTTAATCACCTCAACGTCGTTGCAGGATACTGTGACAAAATTATCCCACTTTCCGGTAACCAGTACATGGGCACCTTCCTTACGGATGGCTTCGACGTATTTCCGGCAAACCGGCAGGTCGGTAGAGTCAATGGACAATCCCTGACGCTTGCGCCGTTCGATGGCTTTCTTCGACAGGTATTTGCCGGGTTTCTTCAACGAGTACTCAGTGGCTGCCTTGTCTTTCAGGCTGATACGGAACTTCAGTGTATCAGAAGGGGTGAACTGTGCAAAGCCATTCAAAGCCACACACAAAAGCAGCAACAATGCAAATGTTTTCTTCATCATAAGTGAGTTTGTTAGTTTATGAGTTTTTGAGTTTATGAGTTTTTAAGTTTTTAAGTTTTTTGAGTACTTATCAGAAATCCGGATTCTCGGCAATCACCAACCCGATGCCCCGCTGCGAAGCGATAAAGGCGCCTCCCAACACACGGCGACCGTCGTAGAAGACTGCCGACTGGCCGGGTGCTATTGCCGAAGCCGGCTCGAGCAGACGGACAAACAGGCGTCCGTCGCCCAACCTCCTGACACGGCAGGAGAGCGGACGGCTACGATAGCGGATACGTACCGTCAGATTGGGACACTGCATCAGCTCCTGCTCGTCCACAATCATATCCTGCTCCAGCAGCATATACTCCGCCTTCAGCTGTTCGGCGTCGCCCAGCATGACGGTATTCTTCTTCGGATTGATCTTCAGTACATAGGCCGGCTTTCCCAAGGCGATTTCCAGCCCCTTACGCTGTCCGATGGTATAATAGGGCACTCCCTTATGCTGTCCCAGCTTGACGCCCTCGGCATTGACAAACCATCCGGCGCCTATCTCCTTGTCCAACTCCGGACACTGTTCGCGGAGGAAGTCGCGATAGTCGCCCTTTACAAAGCACACCTCCATGCTCTCTCCCTCCTGTGCTTTGGCTTCGTAGCCTTTCGCAGCAAGATAGTCACGCACCTGAGGCTTTGTATAGTCACCTAACGGAAAGAGACAACGCTCCAGCACCTGCTGACCGAGACGCCAGAGGAAATACGACTGGTCTTTCCGGTCGTCGTCGCCCGCCACAATGTAGACATGCCCGTTACGGCGTTCAAGGCGCGTATAGTGACCGGTAGCTATCCATGCACAGTCCGTACGGTCTGCCCATTCGGCAAGCATACGGAATTTGAACAGAGGATTACACATCACACAAGGGTTGGGTGTGCGTCCCTGTTTATATTCGTCTATAAAATACTTTACAATAGTCTCTTTGAAAGGAACACGCTCGTCTGCCACATAGTGTTCGATACCCATACGGCGGGCAAGTTCCGCCGCCTCTGCGGGAGCATCTCCCCAGACCTGCATGGTGACACCTACTACCTCATATCCTTTCTCGCGAAGCATCAGACACGTAGCGGTACTGTCTATACCCCCGCTCATGCCTACCAGCACTCTCTTCTCTTTTTCCTTCATGATGTTCCTTCGTTTACATGTGATACGGACGCAAATTTACAAGATTTCGCAGAGATTTGAAAACCAGAGGCAGTGGGAAGTTTCGGACATCTGCAAAGCGATACTGAAAAAAGGGAGATAAATGAAAAATCGCATATTCTGCCACGTCGCAGAGCGGTTGTTTCATCCCGCCGTCTGCCACGTCCGGAAAAATGCGAAGCATTCAGGACAGAGTAAATTCACTTTACTAAAAAACAAGAGAAAGAATGCACTTTTTATCACATTCTACTCCGAACAACCGACAGACTGTTCACCATTATCCAAACAGCCTTTCAGATAGAAATTTTACATAAAAGCAAAACAGAAGATGAAATAGCCGGAAAAACGGGCGAAAACATCTTCCGGACAACAGAAAAGGATGCTTTACCGATGGGAAAAGGTTGCGTCTCGCGTTGGCAAAGGTTAGCCAACAAGTTAGGAAACCTTTGCCAATCTCTGAGAAAACCTTCTCCAACACCTCCCGAAAGGTATATAAAGCGGATAAGCATGCGGAATCCATGTAAGAAAACGCATATCCTTGCATTTTCCGGAAGGCACGGAGAGCTAAAAGAGCATTTTACCACCGGGCTGAAAGAGAAGGAATCTTAGAGCCTGTTTAAATTTTAAAGTTTAATATAGAAAGAGTGTTTCTTCTTTCTTCGGAAATGATTATTTTTAAGTT
>CALUOO010000033.1 GCA_944322345.1 uncultured Bacteroides sp.
TTTGTCCAAACAAATCCCGATTTCTCCTCCAAAAATTGTATTTTGTCCAAACAAACCGCGCCATCTGAGGCGGTCAAACGCTGTTGTCCAAATAAATTAAATCCCCGCTAATCTATCTGATTAACAGGGATTTAATGATTATTCTGCGCTTAAAAACGCATTAATATTCTTCCTCGTTGAAGAAAAAGTCTTCTTTGCTTGGGTAGTCGGGCCAGATATCTTCAATGCTTTCGTAAATTTCGCCTTCATCTTCCATCTCTTGGAGATTTTCTATCACTTCAAGAGGAGCCCCCGAACGCATAGCATAATCAATCAATTCATCCTTAGTGGCAGGCCAAGGAGCATCTTCTAGTTTTGACGCTAATTCCAATGTCCAATACATAGTTTTACGTATTTAAAGTGAATACAAGAATTTGTAATTATTTTCTATTTGACGGCAAAAGTATAACAAAATATCTCATTTACAACTATTATCCCAAAATATTTCATGACACTCTTCATTTAAATTAATTTTTCGAGATAAAACAAATAAATAGTCTGACAATCTATTAACAAAAGCCAATAAATCAGCTGATATCGTTGTAGTTTCGGACAATGCAAGGATGCGTCTTTCGGCTCTCCGGCACACAGTACGACAGACATGGCAGAGTGCTGCATGCTGAGTGCCTCCAGGCAGAATAAAAGCATGAAGTGCAGGTAACTTCTCATCCAGACGGTCTATTTCGGCTTCCAGCTCTGCAACGGTTTCCGCATCAATGGCAACTGTAGGATTCAAGGTCTGAGCTTCCTGATCGGTAGCGAGATAAGCCCCCACTGCGAACAAACGATGTTGTATTTTCTGAAGGAACCCACGGTCTGACTCATCCTTAAGAGACGAACAAAGCCAGCCAAGATAAGAATTCAGCTCATCAATGGTTCCATAAGCCTCAATCCGAAGATGTGTCTTGGGAACCCGTGTTCCCCCTACCAGACTAGTCGTTCCTCGATCGCCAGTCTTTGTATAAACAAGGCTTTTTCTCATATCATTTCACATTTTTCCATAAATAACATATAAACGCATTCAGAAGTTGACGATATAATGCTGTTTTATTTTAGCATGATCAAAAAAAAGTAGTCCGACATCATACAAATCAAACGTAATTCCTACCCGTTCGTCACACTGCAATTCTTTCCAAAAAGATTTCATTTCGCTGGAATAACCTATTCCACGAATTACGAACAAGCTGGTAGCAACGCTCCGGCTGACACAAACCTGAAAAGCTTGTCTCATCAAAGCAACATTCCGATAATCATTCAAATACAAAAAATCTATCGAAGTGTCCGCATCCAGAAACAGTTCTGAGAGATCGGAAGCAAAAAGATAATCGGCTGCAGATTTAGCCGACTGCATATAGAGAGAAGCCGACGAACGTTTTCCCAATTCTATCATCACAGAAGGTTGTACATAATTGACCAGCCGAAACAACAGCCGGTACACCTTCCGGTCATTCAAAAGATACTTCAACCGACTATCCTCTCTCTCTTTACATTCCCTGTCCAGACTGTCGTATGCATAATAGGCTCTTTTCTCATAAATCACATCAGTAATCAGATTGAAAGCAAAAGGAGAATGTACCCCATACCCACAACGGTGACGGAACCGGGACAACCAGATGAAAGGCTTCTTCGCACAAAACCACAAAACATTCATAACACAGCTCTATTTTACAACACAAAGATATATTTTTTTTAAAATGAAGCAGAGAAAAAATAAATTGATACTTTTAAAGAACTAATTTTGTTATAAAATGTTATTAAGTAAAAGCATAACCAATAATATTACAATTATGAAGAAGTTCATTTTTTCAATTCCACTGACAGCTGCTATTTTTGTAGCTTGTTCCAGCGACAATCCTATGTTACCGGTAGAAGATGAAGGTAATGAATCGGGCAATTCAGAGCTGGTCACTCCTAAGCTACGTGCCACAGTCGACACCCAAGAAAACACGCAAAGCCCTATGACTGGTGTACTAGAAGTTTTCCCATGTCAGGCAGGCACAGCAATCTATTACGGCAACTACATTGATAATTCGCGCACACCGTTTCCCGGATTATACGGGATAAAAGACGGTAACATAACCGGTGACAACAACCGGGTTGTTTCACTTCCGGTTGGAACCTACAACATGATCTACTGGGGAACTCCCAAATACGAAGAACCGATACATAGCAGTCCTGCCGTATCTGAACCTCAGCTCACCATCGGAGGAGATTTGTCAGAACAATATTTCAGTCTGCGGCAAAATTCGGCAGACACCACCTATCACCCTGTATTTGATCTGGTATATGCTGTACAATCGACCCGTGTAGGAACAGAAGACCTGAATGCGGCCATGAAACGGCAAGTTGCCGGTCTGAAAGTCATTGTCAAAGCTAAAAACAATGGAATACTCATCTCAAGCATCTCTTCAATGGATGTACACATCGGCAGCATAGCAGAGAAAATCAATATGTACACAGCACTTCCTTCGAATCAGACAAAGACCGTTGCTTTCCCACTCGTAGCCTCAACCGACGGAACCCAAATGAGCAACGCCACTGTCATGCTGTTCCCTTCTGCCAACAAGCCCTTGTTCCAACTCTTTATCACACTGAAAGATGGAACCGTAAAAACATTCAAGCAGAACCTGCAAGGCCCTCTGAAAGCAAATACCCGATTGACACTGACACTGACTCTAAACAGCATCTTCACGGAGGAAGATGAAGGAAATTTTACAATAGACAACTGGCAAGAAGAGACCGAGGAGATCGATATACCGGAATTGAATTAACAAGCGAAGAATCTTCTTTTTGACAGTTTGATTATAAAAAATGGGAGGGTGACTCAAAAATCACTCTCCCATTTTTATCACCTCATAACGGTTACCGCAGCTTGAACATTACAGGTACGGTGAACTTGACTCTCACCTTCTTGCCATTCTGCTCGCCCGGTTTCCATTTCGGCATCGAACTAATCACCCGCAACGCCTCTCGATCCAAATAGGGATCTACACCACGCACAACCTCGGGAGTTACAATCGATCCGTCTCTGTCTACAACAAACTGAACAATCACTCTTCCTTCCGCCCCAGTCTCCTGAGAAATGACAGGATATTTAATATGATTGCCCAAATACTCCAGCAAAGCCGATTCCCCACCGGGAAACTCCGGCATGTTTTCAACACTCACATGAATGATATCTTCCTCTACCTCGTCATCATACACCACAGGTGGTGGAGCTTGCACACCTTCTACAGGTTTAAAACTCGCATCCTCCGCCAATATGGAGACATCATCCTCCACCTCGCCCACTTCATCGTCCACAATTGTGAACAGGTCAGTAACCTTCATTACTACCGGAGAAGGTGGTTCCAGTTTCTCTTCCGGAAATGTGATGGGAACAAGTTCCGTCACAAAGATGGGTTCGTCGTCTGCCGACAACATTGTCGTCGCTTTCACGTCACGCTGTGTCCATTCGAACGAAACAAACATGAACGAAAGTGCAACAATCACACCCATCAACAACCAAGAGCCCCGTTGGCTCTCAATTGCAGCCTTTCTTGATTTTTTGGCTTCCATACTGAATGTGTTTAAGTAATTAATAATTAGAAAATATATATAGTATATATACTACTTGTCATTTTTCTTCTTAAGCATTACTTAAAAGCAGCTCTCTGCTGTCCATAAATATAAGCATTTCCCGGCTAAAATCTTCTTTAGTAGCAAATTATGCATGCTTTTTTATTATTTTTTTATCGACATTCACGGTTTGAAACAGACAAGACACAAGCCTCATCAATTAAGCAAAAAAATCAGAAGAGCCAATAGAAATAACAGACCAGACTACATGCTCTAGCCTCACGACATTCTGCCAGATTTGCGTTCCACTATAGTTGGGCGAACGTTCCACTTAACTGGTTCTTTCGTTCCACTATAGTAGAACGAAAAACCGATTGAATAACAACAAACAAGCAAGAGCCAAACCGAGAACAAACCGATGAATCGGAGAAAAAATCTATCTTTGTACAAAATTATCCCTGCAAGGTTGCACTGCCCCAATAACGATAGGGCACACACCATATAGAAACTTCATGAATTCACAACCTATGTTTACATTGGACCGACTGAAAGAACGATTGTCGAAAACACAGATTCAGAGCATCGCCCGCGAGTTGCAGCACGACGAATATGGAATAACACAACTCTGTGAAATCATACAGAAAGCAGATGTCTCAAAGCGAACGGCAACTAATGCAGCATGGTTGCTCATCCATCTACCAACAGAAAGTAAGCAGATCTATCTGTATCCACGATATAATGAACTGGTCGACCTAGCTGTTTCAACCCACCTGCCTATCCGACGGGGACTGCTGCTAGACATTCTGCTAGACATGCCTACACCTGAAGAAATAAGAACAGATCTCTTTGATTTCTGCCTGACACACCTGACAGACAAAAACGAAGCAGACAGCACACGAGTCTACATGATTAAGCTTTTAGTACGGATTAGCATACCCTATCCTGAGTTGCAGAGCGAACTTATCCTGCATTTAGAGACACTTCCATGCCTGTCTCCAAGCATCACATCGGCTAGACGTCAGGCTTTACGGCAAATCAGGAAAAAGCAATTTTTCCTTTTGAATCCAACAATTAAGTAAACTCACTTACCATATTTCCTTTCAAATAAATCCTTATTCTTTTTTCCCCATTCGAGCATAGCATCAATAATTGGAATAAGAGTTAATCCAAGAGGTGTTATTGAATATTCCGAGCGAGGTGGAAGCTCGGGAAATATGATTTTCTTTACCAGACCGTCTTCTGCCAGTTCTTTTAATTGTATATCAAGCACTCTTGGACTGGCTTCTGGTAATGCCTTATGAAGCTCGCTGGGACGCATTGGTCGATAACGCAACTCATCCAATATACACGATTTCCATTTAGAGTCTATAAGGCTCATTGTCAAACGCAATGGACAATCCAAGTCTACAGGTATTTTTCTTTCGTACATATTTACCTACTTTTTGTGGTAAAAGTACTAATAATATATAGATGAATAAGTATACCGAATAAATTTTCAGTATCTGAATAATTTTACGGTACTTGTATAAACTGAAGCTACCGTCTAACTTTGCAGTAGAAAAATAACACATTAAAATACAAAATTATGAGAGCAAATATTACAGAATACAAAGCAGTTGAAGACGCTGCCATGAAATTTGTTAAAAGTGTAGCAGAAGGAAACAGCAGTTATGCAAAAGATTTATTTGCCGATGAAGCAGTCTTATTCGGCTATTTGGATGGCAAATTAGAACACGGTTCCATTGAGCAATTCTATCATAATGTTGACACGGTAAGTGCAGGCAATGACTTTAAGGCACGTATAGACATTGTTTCGATAGAAGAAACAGTGGCAGTTGTACGGGTATTGGAAGAAAAATGGGGCGACAGAATCGATTTTACAGATTATTTGCTCCTGTTGAAGATAAACAACGAATGGAAATGCGTAGCAAAAGCATATAATCAGAACTCAAACACCATCCAAAAATAAAAAGTGGAAATTTCATGAAAATAACAGTTATCACAGGAAGTCCACGCAAACAAGGCAACAGTTTCGCCATGACAGAAGCTTTTATAAAGGAAGCAGAACATTGCGGTCATGAAATAAAACGTTTTGATGCAGCATTTATGAAGATTGGAGGCTGTCATGCTTGTATGACTTGCTACAAAACTGGTAAAGCCTGTTCATTCAATGACGAATTTGACATTATCGCATCTTCAATAGTTGACTCCGATGCCATTGTATTTACCATGCCCGTTTATTGGTATTCAATTCCAGCACAAGTAAAGGGAGTAATTGATTGTATGTTTTCACTTGTGGTAGGCGGAAAGAAAGTTGCCGGAAAGAAATGGGGGCTGATAACATGTTGCGAAGAAGATGATCCGACCGTCATGGATGGTGTTCACATCTCTATGGAAAGGACAGCAGCTTTGCTGAAATGGGAACTGGCAGGAGAAGTGCTCATACCAGGTGTATTGAATGAAGGAGAGATAAAAAATACTGATGGCTGTAGACAGGCGGCAGAATTAGTTTATAAATTTTCTAACAACAAATGAAAGTACTACTTATAAATGGCAGCCCTCACAAAAAGGGCTGCACTTATACGGCATTACACGAAGTAGAAACAACGTTACAACAAAATGGAATAGGAACCGAAATGCTTTACTTGGGTAAAGCACCTGTCCCCGGTTGTATTGCTTGTATGAATTGCATGACGACAGGTTTTTGTTTCCAAAAAGATATTGTACGGGATATCCAGATGAGATTGGATGAATTTGACGGAATCGTCATAGGCTCCCCCGTCTATTATAGCGCACCGACAGGTCAACTGATTTCATTCTTAAACAGATTATTTTTTGCCACAGAGAGACGTATGGCAGGCAAACTGGGAGCATCTGTAGTTTCTTGCCGACGGGGAGGAGCCTCTGCAACCTTTGAGCAACTCAATCAATATTTCACGATTTGCAACATGCCTATTGTATCATCTCAATATTGGAATTCTGTACATGGCTTCACACCTGATGATGTTAGCCAAGACAAAGAAGGACTACAAACCATGAGAGCCTTGGGACAAAACATAGCATGGCTACTGAAATGTATCGAAAGCGGCAAGAAAGCAGGAATAGAAAAGCCGACATACGAACCAAGACTAAGAACCAATTTCATTTAATAGGTCACACTAGTTTCTGATTTTCATCGGCAATTACGCCATACTATCCGCGTCTTTCAGCACGGTTTCTTGCGGATTAGGGAATAATGATTTAGCGAATACTAAATTATTCATAACTTTGCATTATGACAAAAAACGATTTAATCAATCATATTGTTAATCATAATGCAGCAGAAATCTTGTCCATTCCACCTAAGACCATATTGCTGGAGGAAGGTAAGATTGCGGATAGAATATACCTTATCCGCAAAGGGTGTCTGAGATTGTTTTTCTACAATGAAGGAAAAGATATAACTTTCCAGTTTTCTTCGAGGGGGATTTTGTGGCTTCATTTGAAAGTCTGTATAAAGGAACCCCAAGCCTGTTTTCACTGGAAAGTATCGAGCCGTCCGAAGTCTTGTTTATAAAGAAAGAAGACTTCTACAAGAAGATAGAAAGCAATCCTACATTGAGAATGCTATATGAAGAGAAAATTATAGAGCGGTTCAGCTTCTACCAGCACCTATTCTTGTCCCGTATTAAGAATACCCCACAGCAGAGGTATGAAGAACTGTTGAAAGAATATCCAAACATCATTCAACGGATACCGCAACATTTCATAGCTTCCTATCTTGGCATAACTCCAGTGTCGCTATCCCGCATCAGAAATCGCCGCTAAACCTCATTTCTTTACAATTGTTATCGTCCGTTTCCAATAAAGTAGTGACCTTTGCATAATATAAATTTGGAAATATATGAAAAGAATTTTTGTAATTAACTGGATTTTAATCGTTGCATTCATCATGTCTGCCATTTCTGGATTTGGTCTGCATGTGGCCGGACATGGAAACAGCCATGAAGCTTGGCATAATTGCGCTGTGTTTCATGTCTTGAGCAGTGTATTGTTCCTTGTTGCCACCATATTCCATGTGACAACACACTGGGGATGGTATAAAGGGATTATAAAAAATGGAATAAGCAGAAAAAGTAAGATTACAGCAATTCTACCTATAATATTTTTATTGCTGTCCGTTACAGGCATCGTATTACTTGGTGTTAACGGGGCAAACTCTCCACTTGGACTATGGCATTATAAAATAGGTATCATAACGACTACCATAGCCATTGGGCACATAATAAAGAGATTACCTGTTCTTCACAAGTCCCTAAATACAAGAAAACAGTAAGTTCTCAATATCTATATCTTAGAATATTCGGGAACAATTTGGGAATATATACAAAAAAGAAAAGAGCTAAATATTTGATTTCAAATACTTAGCTCTTTCTTCCTGTACCCAGACCCGGTACAAGGCATAGAAATCATAGAAAAATAAAAGAATTTATCTTCCTTATTATCAATTATTTGCATCTTTCTTATTTTCTCTATTTTTGCCATATTTTGCC
>CALUOO010000034.1 GCA_944322345.1 uncultured Bacteroides sp.
CTGTTGACCGCTCTGTTGCTGAGGTCCCTGCTGACCGCTCTGTTGCTGGGATCCCTGTTGACCGCTCTGTTGCTGAGATCCTTGTTGACTACTCTGCTGGGGATTCTTTTGGTCTTCAACATATAGTTTAAAGAATATTTCTGCATATTCTTCAACTTTATCTAAAAATGACGATTTATCTTCTATGCCGTTTTTCGTGAATGAATCAGCTAATTGATGGACAATTTTTAAAAATTCAGGATCAGTTTCATTTATACCAAGATCTTCTTTCCAAATTGCCTCTTTTGTTAGAAACATTAATTTGCAATGCCTTGGACAAGCACTGATATTTGCACCTATTTTTATCCAATCGATTTCACTCTTCAAAGTTTCTTTACTATGTCTATAATAGTTTTTTGTATCAACAATAATATCAGCTGCTTGATTTGAAATTGCTCCACACGCATACTCGATATTTATACCAAGATGAGAGAAATGCTTATAATAAACATCTCTAATTCTTTTTAGCATTCTAAAATGAGTAATTACATCAAATGGGCAACACATATAGTGCTCTATTTCATGTCTTGTAAGTACTTTTACTTCATTCTGAAACTCATGATAACTTATAGGAAGTTTTCCGAAATTAAGATGAATCTGCCAAGTCTTATCTATAGTAATATAGTATTGCCCAGTTGAATAATTAGCATCATCCGGCAAAAGCATTTTGACAATAGGCATAGGAATCCCCAAGGAATTGTGATACTCCTTGACGAATACATACTCAATTGCTTCTTGGGCTTTCAATCTATATGTTTCAATATCAATTGACATTGTTTGCTTGTAAGTATTTGAATAATTCAGAATCTTCGTCCCCTTGGTAGGTAAAGATATATTTTTTCAATCTCTTAACTGACAAGTCGCATGCATCTCGTGTAATATCCAACAACTTAAATGGTTTTACTTTTTGTATGTCACCATTTGCAAGATCGGTACCAGGAATAACCGCTTGAATAAGAGATGACAGTTGAGGATTCGATATTATTGAATCTTTTTCGAGCTTAAATGTATATTCCTTTATTTCTATCTTTTTGATATAACGGTTAACTCGCTCTGAAATGTACTGTCGATTGGGAATATCATATCTAAATGCTAATTCTGATTTTATAGCCTTAAGCTTCGAAATGTCACCTTTTGAGTTATCTATCTGGTTGTTATAGGACACAATCTTATCATAAACTGGAGCATATTTTTCATTTAAGACTGGAACAATCTCTGCAGATATTACAAGAGAATTATATGACGAGTCTCTTATTTCTTTAAGATACTCATTGAATTCTGGAACTGAAAGTGTTCCTGTCTTAACTCTTTCAAAACCCATAAGAAGATCTTTAATACCATCAAACTCATTTTTGATCATTTGTATGATATTTCGAGTTCCATCTAAATCAATATTTGTTATAAAAATGGATGTTTGCTTCCCTGAATTTGTATTTTTCCAATGTTCAGTTAAAGTTGACACATACTTTTTGCTCAGAACAGCTCTATGCCAAATCATATATGGGGCTAAAACCTCAATATGATTTACATTGACTTCTCTGTCTCCAAGGAACCATGCAAGAGCTTTTCCATATCTGTACAGGTCTTCTTTTACTCTGACGCTTAGTGGTAACTTGATTTTTGAGCACACCTTTTCTGGTGCACACATATGACAATTCTCACAAAGACTCTTGTCAACAGACAAGTTATCATTAGACTCTTTAGAGGCTCTTTCACATAGGCGATATGAAGCAATTATGTAGTTGATAAACAATTCGGCTTCTTCTGTATATGGAATATTCTTAACAATTTCTTGAAGTTCTTCTAGATTAACATCCTGAAGATATTCCTCAATACGATCATTATAAGATGATTTATCTCGTTTTCCAATAGTACTGAAACTGTCATAATCAGGCATGGTTATCGGAAGTGCAAGAGCAAATCTATCCTTGAATGGCAAAGACAATTCTGTGTTCGCATTGTCCTTTGGGTTCAAGGTTGCAAACAGGGTGAAAGCAGGAACAATCATACTCTGATCATGATATTTTACTGACCCTTCTGCGAGCAATGACAATAGAATATTTTGTGCGTATGGAGATAAACGATTTATCTCATCAATGATTTTCCATCTTGATGTGACAAATTCGTTCCAGACCACTGACAACTTACCATTATCAAGTGGTTTGTTTCCTGTCATTTGAGCAAAATCTAAACTACCAAGGATTTTTTCTTCTGTCAATTGTGGATGTCCTCTCAATATACAATCTTCAATCTTTTCCTTGGTAAGATGGCAAAACAACTGACCTAAATACTTAGACAAGGTGGTTTTTCCTCCGCCATGTCCTCCATACAACATCATTGTGCCACGCTCAACAAGTGCATTGATTACAGCAAGCGTTTCTACCAAATACACTTTTCGATCTTTCAACTTCTCGTTCGAGAACTTTGCACCTTCAAGTTCTGAATTGTGCACATACAAATTGTTTATTCGTATGTTATCCAATGCCTGAATTATATCAATATTTGTCATTATTAGTATTCTTTTGTATATGATAATTTAATAAGTCCACTCTCCAATAGTTTTCGGAGATAGTCATGATCTAAATCAGATGGCGTTAACTCTAAAGACTCTTTTTGTTGAAGCCAGTTTATCTCTGTTTCCAATCCAGATTTTTTCATGATGTCTTCAAATATCTGCTGAGTTTTATTCTTATCCTCAAGCATTGTATCTAAAGTTTCATCAGAAATAGAATTCATAAAATCAGAGAGTGGCCCTAAACCATTCACAATTGTTGCCAGAGTTCCATTTTCAGAATCATATATTGAGTCAATATCATTTTGTAATTCTGGATGAGTTTTTGCAATCTTTTCCAACATAGCTTTTTTGGTCTTGTTATAGTTTGCCAAGAATTCATCAAAGCAGTCTTTTACTTCGTCAAAAATCTTTATTTCTGAACTATGGAGCTTTGCAATTTCATTATGACATTTGTTTAGTTTTGGAACGATTTCCTCAAATTTCACAGTAAGTATCTGTGGTAGTACATTAGCGTTTCTTACTGTCTTGTAATTCTTTATGAGCAGATCTATCTCACCTTCTTTTTCGAATCCATCCCAAGTTTTATTAAACGACAATTCATCTTCTGCATAGAATTCTTTTATGTCAATGTACTTGGCTTCAATATCATTCCAAGTATTCTCAATAAAATTATTCAAGCATTCAGCTACATCTCCTTTTGTTGCCAACATGGTGTCATCGAACTTCTTGAAAAGTTGCTTAAGTGTATCATCCGAATTACTTGAGATGCCAGTATCAGAAAGTATGGTTATTACTTTCTTAATAGATGCGATTCTGTTTCTTACTCGCAAGTATAGTTTTGACTTATTTTCGGACTCATTAAGTGCTGTAAGATTCTGTCCATTTTTTATAGACTGCTTAATTATTTCGGAATAGAATGATATTGTCTCATCATTCTTTTGTTCTTCCGTATATAGATCTTCTACCTTTGTATAAGCCAATTCAGAAATGTCTGCTAAACCAACAAATTCATCCTCTAAATCTGTCAAGAATCCATCAATATTATTCTCAAATTCATCTGGCTTATTAACAAATGCTGAGACATCTGATTTCAACTTTTTATTAAATTCAGAGATGATTTTATCAAATATACACTTGTCATCATCAAAAGAAATGTTTTCAAGTGTACTTAATATTGAATCAATTCTAGAAGAATATGTTTCATAATTACCTTTTAGGAAATCTCGCAATTTAGCAATATTATTTTCGTTATTCTTTGTATGTTCCTCAACCCATGACACAAATGCATCTAACCCTGGAGCTGTCATTTTTTCATACAAAGAATCAAATAACTGTTCAAGTTGCTTTGTGCATTTTTCAAAATCTTTTTTGGTAAGGATGTTTGAAATCCTTTCCTCAATTGCGTTAAGCTCATCTTGCCACTCTTGCTTGCTAAGCTCTAATTTAAGAGTTTCGGCATATTTATCACCCTTTTTTATCTCAAGAGCCTTATTGTATTGCTTTGTAATTTTATCAATATTCATATGGTTACTCTTTTAATAAATCTTTGATATATTCATAAACCTTGGTATAACTCAATGCTTCTGCCTGACAATCTTTACAGAACTTTAAGGTTTCGTCCATTCGAACTTTATATGTAGAATTAGTCAAACTTGTTTGAAGAAAGGCCTTGAACTTATGAATATCAGACTCGTCAATTGAAGTTTCTTTTGCAGGATGCAATTTTGCATCAATGACATTTTGAACTTCAGATCTTGGCGTCAAATATCTAGCATACTGTGTCCAACACCAATCACCATCATATCTTTGTGGCTGACCATTAGGCTTAAGATCAGAAAGGTTAATAAGTTTTGATGTCAATGAATCCTGATATATTGTATTGATAGGTAACTGATATTCTTTTTCGATAAGTTCCTTCTTATTCTTTAAGGATATCAAAATACCATTAATTTGATGTTCAACAACTTTGGCTTGTGAAACTATATTTGAGATTCTCCATACGATTGATGAAATTATTGCAAATATTGATACACCATCCTTGTCTTCTAATACGATTCTCTTACAGTTTGACAGTAATCTAGATACCAATTGTAATTCAGATACATATCCTTGGAAAGGCATTTTCTCTGGATTCGCTTTCGCATAATTCTTAGAATACAACAAATCTGTTATAGCTGCTATGTGTTGAGTTGAATTCGATATTGTTGAAATAAGCTCTGTTTGCTTTTCTTCAATTCTTGTATTCAACTGACTACGCAACAAAGAGAAATCAATCTTTTCGATATACGCTTTAAGATATAGCAATTTTATCAATGTACGCCCCTTGCTAAATCCATAAGACATATCATTATTATATGAAGCTATCCAATGATCATTTAGAGAATCCTTCATAAAAATCAGCAGTTCGTCCAACTTACTTACAGATCTCTCATTATTCATCATAGCTGTGAAAGAACACAGATGTTTAATGATGTAGTCTTCATTATCATAAGAACTCATCAATTTACTGGCAGTTTCTCTTGATAAAATATTTAATATTTGATCAAAGAATAAGGATTCGTTAATCCTATCTTCAATTGGGGGCAGATACAAAGCATTTCTAAAGTTTCCTACTTCTTGAAGGATCTTTAATAATGATTGATAACTTGATGTAGGCTTCTTTGCATTCTCCAATATATAGTACATTGCAAGATACTTACTTTTTGTATCAGTTATATCTGCAGATTCAAGACTGGTAAAATCCCAAAGGATATTGTCTTCATAATCCCTTTTTTCGCAGATTAGGTTTTCCATTGCTGACTCATGGTCTTTTTTCTGCGCAAGAGAAATTGTGTTAATAACACAACTATCCCCTTCCAATACAAGTCTGGAATAGTGTTCAATTGTTCTAATAGCCTCCTTTTGCTTTGTCCATTCTCTATTTTTAATAACGTCAATGGCTGTATGGAAGTCGTATGTACGATTGTCGTCAATCAAAACAATATCATTGCAAGATCCAGCTACTATGACAATTTTTGCCACAGAGTCAATAAAATCTGCTATTTGTCCCCCAAAATTGAACTGATAGTGATTGTAATCCTCAAAAACCAACTTTTTCATTTTACAGATTGGCAGAAGGTTACCTGAACCATCCTTACATACTTCTTCTTTCAGTTGGCTTATATATTCATGTTCTTGGAGATATACTATTCTAATAGTTTTACTTGCATTGGTATGCAAGTCATTCTTTTGTGATTTGATATAGTCTTTAAGCCTGAGGATATACTTTTTTAAAGGTTCATCCTCTAAAATAGGTACAAAGATAATTGTATTGTCACTACTATGAGAAGTCAAAAGGACACTCTGTCTGAAATTTGAGGATTCAAGTTTTTTATCCAAACTCATATCCTTATATTTCAACTTCGGAGAACCAATAGGCTGTTCAATGATTTCCCTAATGGCACGTAATGAATACTGCATATAAATCTCATTTCCTGATTTAATTTTGCAAGTTTCAAAAATACTATTAAGATTCTCAAAGTTATCATCAATTGTTTCCTCTTCGACAGAAGATTCAATAAATTTGATAGAATCTAAGATAAAATCTTTTGTCTCTCGTGTTACCTGGTCCTCATTATCCTCATACTGACTAATAAAGTCGTATGTTAACTCTAGTAATGGAATCAAGAAAGTTGTAGCAAGTGCTTTCTCTTTGTTATTTCTGCATGCAGTTGAAAAAGCAATTTTACCGTCAGAATTAGAACAAGCAGAGAGAATATAGCTAAAATACTTACCAACGTTTCTTATATAATCAACGCTTGTGTATTTCCCTTGTTCTTTACACTTTTCAAGATATGCAGAAAAATCATCACTAATTGCAGGATTGAGTTCTTTTACTACAGATACTAACTCATCTGTACAGAAGAAATCTTCTGCACTATCCTTCATTGCCTCTCTGTATGAATCCTCAATCTTAATGGATTGTGGTTCAAAATCTAGTAAAAGTCTACCAACAATCGGACGAATGTAACTATTCATTTGATTGAAATAAGAAACCTTTAGGTATTTTACTTCTTCACCACTTTCATCTATTGGCTCATTGAAAATGTCCTTTACAAGGAATTCTGTTGCATCATATTCCTTATAAATACTATAATCAATGGCATCCCACAATTTCTGTATATGACCTGGACGACAACGAGACATCCACCATATAAAATTCACATATCCATTAGCGCACTCCTTCATAAACTTACGTTTAAGTAAGGCTACCGTTGGAAATGGAATCTGAATTGTCTTCAGTCTTCTATTAGCAGCTGTTTCGCTATCATTATTTCCATCTGTTCCCTTTTCTTTTGCTACTTCATAGCCAGAAGCTGGTCCATTGCCAATAACTAATAAGAAAGGTTTTGTCTGAACAACTTGATCAAACAATTCACGAAGGATACCACCCCCAGATGATTCAACATAACGTTTGAGTTCATAGAATTTTGACTCAAATTCATCCACAAGGAGTATAGGAGGTGTAGTGCTTTCTAATGCTCGGCGGATAACTTCTTCGGAAAAAACAAGTTTGCTAATTTCTGATTCTTTGGTATCATTTGAATCCAATGTGACAGGAATGAAATCTTCCAAATACTGGTTTAAGCTTGGATTCTCAGAATCATCACCAGACTTAAAATCAGGGAAATCAATATCGTTTATATCATTCCAATTAGAGTTTCTCAATTTGTCGATCTGCTCTTTAATGATACTATTGATAATTCTGCTAAGTTGGTTATTTTGAACCTTACCAGATTCCAATGACTCTGCTTCCTTCTTTACAGCATCAACAATCTTAGCCAAAGGCATGTAGAAGGTAGGCGTTTTTAGCACTTCCCAACCGTAATGGAATAGATAGTATAATGTTGTTGATTTACCAATACCAAAAGCCCCCTGTAACATTATTGGTTGGATATTGCCTTTGTTACAGCCTTCTTTTAGATCAGACTCTACAGTTTCTCTTAGTTTTTTATGTTCGTTACTAAGATCAACCCATTTAGTTCTTTTTATGAGTGGGATGTAAGTTCCTGCCATATTATTACTTTAATCTAATTGTTATCGTTTTATTCAGAAGTGGAGATTCTATTTGGTATAAACCTTTTCGCAAACCTCCATATACTATTCTCTCAGAATTTGAGGTACCTTCTATTTGTTTGTTTTCTAGATTCCGCAGTACTACTTCTACTTTTGGAATAATAGTTAAAATGAACTCTGCTTTCTTTTTCCTGACCTCAATAGAGAAAGGCATATGCTCATAATTGAACTCAATGCAATCATTCTCAGAAACAATATTATTGGTTCTGGCAGCCATCGCATATTCTTCATGTCCATTAAGAGGAATCAATCTTGGCTTAAGGACATTCATTTGAGGCATGTGTTTTGTCTTAGAATAATCCTCATAGTTAACATCTACAGAGAATGAAAAATTCTCAGACCTTTCAAGATTATTCATAAACGCAATCACAGAATGGTTTAAGAATCGAGCATTTGATATTTCTATTTCTCTGAATTCTTCTTGATCATTTGTCAACTTACAGTCTTTGGAAGAGCTATCCAAATAATAATCACCTACGTATTTATCCAGAATTTCAGTAAGAATTGGCTGCTCATTCCATCTCTCTATAAAGAAAGGAAAACCTGTTATTGATTCCTCTTCACAAATTTGATCATTCTCAGAAGCCATTTCAACAAATGGAGATATAGGACATACTCTAACAAACATTCCATCTTCTCCTATCATTTCTTCTTGAGAAACCAATAAAACCATAATAGGAGCAGCAGCCGACTGGAGTATTCCTTCGTAATCCATATAACTTCTCTTAATTGTCCATATCTGATTCTCTTTGATTTTAGGACGTAGATGCAAATAATTGACAGGCACATCATTCGAAGCGAATAAGTCGTTAATGCTGGCCAATTCTTTATCTGATACTATAATGTCTTCTTTCACCTCAGGAATTATCGGGTTCTTGAGGAAATCATTTATGATGTTCATATATTCTACGTTTGTCATAATGGTAATACTCCCGTTTCTGATATTTTGTCCAAAGCTAAAGCAATATTTTGCAAGAAAGAAATACCTTCCTCTTCATTATTAGGCACATAAGTAGAGAAAATTTTTTTCTTAAAATCTTCTATCTTGCGATGGACAGAGCTTTTCGGAAGGTTATACTTATCAGCGATGGATGATAATGATATACCACCTGTATTCTGAAATATGTACTCTAAGAATATACGTGAATCTACTTGACCTACGTCTTCGATTATTGTCTTTATTGCTTTGGTTTGCTCATCGTCAAGTTGATTATAAACAATTTGATTTTCTGACATATTTGTCTTGAAGACTGACTGATCTAATAATTCAAAGACAGCTTTAGCCAAAGAAGAAACCGATACATAACCATCAGCCGACAAAAGAATATCTTCTATTGCCAGTTTAACAATTGGCTTAAAATGTTTAGTATCTTCATTTATTGGATAATGAGCAAGATACTTAATGACATCATCTAACTTATCTATCCAATTATTACCATCGGACATTGAACTTTTAACATAAGCACTATGTTCGTGAGTTTCTTCATCATAGTCTTCTTGGCATATTTCTTGAACAAGTTCCTGACACTTTTGAAAACTCAGACCGACCTTTTGTTGTTCTTCCTTAATTCTGTTTGAAACAAAAGAAATGAACATTTGTGTAAAATAATAAGACAAATAATCAAATGGCACTTTTGACAAATACTTAATCTTATTTTTGGATATAATCCACTCAAAGAACTGGTGACTCAATTCCTTAATATCATCACTTTGCCAATCATTGTCATTATGATCCGATACTATGATACTTTTCTTCCACTGGTATTTCCTCACCATCGAAGTAATCGTACCAAGTATGTTTGCGTAGCCTCTGGATGTTAGTTTTCCAGAGAGCAACTCTAATAGATATTCTTCCTTAAACATTGATTCCTAGGCTAAATTTGATTTGTAATTTGAGTTCTTCTATTTGGCTGTCACTTAAGGAGTCTATTCCATTCCAACCTCGTTGCAAATTAGTTAAATCCTTAGAATTATATGTCATTCTAAGTTTTATCAAGAAGTAAGAGTAAGGACAATCGGGATCATTTGGATTGATCTTTACCCTAAAGACATTTGTGCCCTTATTATAGTCTTTGGACGTTCCTGGAATTATCCAGCATTTTTTGTTTTCATCAAATACTCTTCCAACAACAGACGGATGAAAATCATCTTTGTCCTTGTTGTGAGCAAAATGATTATCCCAAATACCATTAGGAGCAACCCATATAGAGCCTATTACAGGACAATAAATATCCTGTAGTATGCTCTTCCAATTGGATAATTGTAAATTAATCATTTTAATGTTCTATCTATAAACTTTTTGTTACCGTTCGTTCCTTTGCATCAATCATTTAAATCAAAATACTGGCTACCCAAGAATGGCAGTTTCACTAATTTACCTTGTTTATATGCATTATAAGGCGAGAGATTCTTATGTAGCCCTAAAGCTGAAAGACGAACCACATTTGTTTCTCCCTGTTCATCTTTATCCGTAAACCATATTGTATCACGTCGTATAAACTCCTCATTTAATAGGTTAATGTCGTGAGTAGTCAATAGCATTTGTGAAGTCTGATTGCTATTAGCCAAGAATACTTTTATAAAATAGGATAGCAATTCATAATGAATGCTTGTTTCAACTTCATCTATGGGTACAAACTGGTTATTTTTCAGAAGGAAATTCAGTATTATGGCCATTCCTAAAAATCTCATAGTACCGTTTGATTCATACTCTTCAGATAATTCATATAAACCATTCTCTGTCCTATGAGTGAATGTCAATTCCATATTTGTTATTTTACCTTTTTTCAACATTTCTGATTTTACATCATCAGCAATTGGAGCTTTCTGAATCAGTTGTTCTAGTTCAGACGTTATAAGTTCTTCTTCTTCATGAAGAGTAACATCTTCAATATTAAAATCAGAAGCTTTTAAAAAGTTCAAAATAAATTTCTTCAGATTTCCATCCTTGTCCTTATCCAAATGACGTTTCACATATCCCGACAAAAGCATTCCAGGAGCAAGAACATCTTTTACTTGCTTTGCAAAATAGTCATAGACATCATTTAGCTTGGTCTTCCCTACATTGCAGTTTCCAAAAGCAGCAAGCACACTGCAGTTATTTATTGTGTTTCCTGCTATGGTATCCTGATTTTTCTTTGCCATTTTCAGGTTTGTTCCAAATTCTATAACTGAAGAATCTGTATAAGGATCATAGCTACGGCTATAAAGTTTTGTAGGGCGTATGGATTCATATACAGTTAATGTTTCGGAATATATACGCTTTTTATCAAGCTCAAAGCTAAGGATATACTTCAATTGGTTCACATAAAAAGACATAGACATCTTTGTCGTTTTAGTCTTTGATGTTTCGTCTAATAAAAAAGGAACAACTCTAGTAGTATCATTACGACCTTTTGGCACCCTTAACACCAGCATCTTGAAAAAATCTATAGCTTCCAGCACATTACTTTTACCAGACGCATTAGCCCCATATATTATTCCTACTTTCAGTAATCTTACACCATCCTTAACTTCATAAGTGTATTCATCCAACATAAAACTGTCTGATGAAGGTTCAAAGCTTATTTTTTGAGTCGACCTTATTGAGTAGAAGTTTTCTACTGTAAATTCTGCTATCATAGTCAATCTATTTCTTCTTTGATTGCAAATATATCAAATAAAATAAGAAATGGAATATTATACCACCTGTTTTTGTAAAATAGCTACATTTATCCTGTTTATAATTAGATAAAATCAAATTATTCGCTTGACAACTTTACTTTACCCACGTACTAATATATACGTCCATTAAAGTAAAGTCAAATAGAGGGAAAAGAATTAATTCTATTTTTTCCCCTTTGTTCAGTAAAACAATAAGCGTGAAACTCCCTTGCATTTAGTTGACATACTTGGCGAAAAACTCACGTATTATTTGTATCTTTGTAAGTAGATAGAAAACTGGTGAACTTCAGTTGGAAAATTTAGATTTCCACGGCTCTAATTTTATATTGAAGAATAACCGTAGGAACAGTAAATTCAGGTTCAAAAACAACCCATTATAGCCTAAAAAATACTTTTCTACCGTTTAAAATATAAATCATTGATTATCAATTACATCCAGATGTTGCATCGGAATGTAAGTATTAAAAGAGGTAATCAACCGTCAGCATACTCGATCTTCAAACAGTCCACATCGGGGCTT
>CALUOO010000035.1 GCA_944322345.1 uncultured Bacteroides sp.
ACGAGTTAGGTTAGAAACCTTGTCTTTTAGGGGCGAAAAAATGTACTTTAAGGCAGACACAAGGGGATAAAAAAAGTTCCACAAACCATTGAATTTGTGGAACTTGTCTGTTCGTTGTCCGGTTTTGTCCGTAACGTTCAGCGGAGAGACAGGATTATGAACCTTTCTCTCTTAAGTCCATGTAAATCATCGTTTTAATTCAGTTCAATTTTTCAAGTGTAACGATTTAGTAACTGAAAACCGTCTTTTTGTGTCACTCATAGACTTTCGCTTGTCTATGCTCAGACATTACGTTACAAAGATAACAAATTCTTCATTGAATAAAAATAATATTTCGTTAAACATTAAATTAACACTCATGCAGTAATAGTCTCAAATTTCGGACCATTCTTTCCATAGCTTTGGTTTATTTTCTTCGTTAGGCTTAATTTTTGAAATGGGAATAAATCGTTACATGAGAAAAAATGTTGTGATACAATACTTTTCTGATACTATTAAAAATACAATCCCTTTTTCAGAGTTTTTGTTGTATTGATATTTGGTAATGTAACAAAAATAGAAAATTAGTTTATCCAATATCAGATTATCAAAGTGTACTTCATTCCGAATTATATTTTTGCTGGCAACATTTAAATAGCCTCCAAATGAAAACTCATATCAATGATTCCAATACCAGAGATCCTTTTTTCGACTATTCCACCACCACTAAACAAAGCAGATTACCGATACGCGAGGATGCAACTAGAGAAATAATTCGTCTGGGCACTTAGATAAAGTAGCACTCCAAGCATAAATATCTCATACTATTTGTTTATCTTTACCATCGATTAAGCAATACGGCGTTTATTATCGCAATATATTAGTCAAATTCGTTTCTATTCATCAGCATTAAAAAAGATGTAGGAAACATTTAATATATATAGAGGACTTGATTTATTTTTGTTTATTGAATATTTAACGAACTATTGAATATGGAAACATCATATTTTTATTCAGATAGTCTTAACTTGGGAGATATTGAGAATGTGTTATCACGGTTCGCTAGTGAAAAAAAACACTCTATATATTTGTTGCGTACACCTAAAGGAGATAATGAAGAAACTACTTATCAAAGTGTTATGATTTTATCTCCTGGATACAAAATAGCTCTAGTTAATTTAGAAACAGATACCCGTATATTTGATGATTATAAATATGATATAGAGATGTCTGTGTCACATTTGTATAAAACGTATGAATATGAGAAAGTATTAGGACGTTTTAAAACTATCTGGAGCCATGTCGTAGATTTCTCTATGACTAAACGGGATTTATCTGATGTCTCTGACTTGTTCCGCAGACTTAGAATTGCAGACCCTAAATATAATAAATGGGCAACAATAATAATTTCTTTATGCACAGGAAGCATCAATGACATAGAAAGAGTTAAGGCAGAAGTGCCTATAACCTTGCTTGACAAAGTGAAACAGAAAATACAATTGTTTGATGCAGACCAAACTCGATTTATTTATCAAAATAAAGGCGAAGGCAAGAGGGTGAAAATTCAGGGACTTTCAGGTACAGGAAAGACTGAGTTGCTGCTTCACAAACTAAAAGAATTATATACGAGCTATAGCAAACCTAAGATTTTTGTAACATGCCACAATAAGATATTAGCAGATTCTTTATCAAAGAAAATTCCAACTTTCTTTAATTTGATGAGGGTATCAGAACAGATTGCTTGGAACGAACGGTTATGGTGTACTAATGCTTGGGGTAGATACGGGGATGAAAATTCTGGTTTATATAGATACATTTGTGATTTTTATGGTATTGTATACCATAGTTACGGGAAATATACATCATTTGATGATGTATGCCAAAATGCGTTATCCCAAATCCGTGGAATAGCAAATAAAAAGTATGCATTAGACTATATATTAGTTGATGAATGTCAGGATTTTCCTGAAAGTTTCTTTAAATTATGCGAAGAAGTTACGTCTCAGAAATTATACATAGCTGGCGATATTTTCCAAAGTATTTTTGAAGAACATGTCATTTCAGATTATTCTGCAGATTATTTCCTTACAAAATGTTATCGAACAGATCCAAGAACTCTTATGTTCGCACATGCTTTAGGCTTAGGATTATTTGAAAAACGAAAGCTAAGGTGGCTAAGAAAGGAGGATTGGGAAGCTTGCGGATATATATATACAGAAGATAATGATAAAATATCATTAACACGCGAACCTGTCAGAAGGTTTTCTGATGTGGAAGATGATTACAAAAGTATTGAAATCAGAACCTTTAAGGAGGAAGGTGTTGCTTCCGTAACATTAGAAGTTATAAATGATATACAAAGTGAAAATTCAGATGTATCAATCAATGATTTGTGTATTATTCTACTGGATGATGATAACTATATTTATAACTGGGCAAATCAAATAGAACATGAAATAAGTGTCCGTCTGGGATGGGAAGTCAATAAGGCTTATGAAACAAAAACAGTCATTAAAGACAGGTTGCTATTAAGCAATAGGAATAATGTGAAAGGATTGGAATTCCCCTTTGTTATATGCATCACAAATGGACTAGTTCCACGTGAATCTTATAGAAATTCATTGTACACAATGCTTACTCGTTCTTTCATAAAATCTTACCTTATCATATCAGAAGAGCAAGCTGAAAATGCAACAAAATTGAGACATAACTATGATGTAATAAATGAATTAAAAGCTTTAAAGTTTAACAAACTATCAATTGAACAACAAAAACAGGTAGAAACTCGGTTTAAGAAATTGAAAAATAGACGACCATTGGCAGA
Organism: uncultured Bacteroides sp.; assembly: GCA_944322345.1. Lineage (GTDB taxonomy): Bacteria > Bacteroidota > Bacteroidia > Bacteroidales > Bacteroidaceae > Bacteroides. The sequence continues at coordinate 2,804 of CALUOO010000035.1, forward strand.
TGAAATACGTGATTATCTGAAAAATAAGGGCGTAGAAGGAAAACTGATTGACAAAATGGTAGAAACTGCACTTGGAATGGGCTGGCAAGATCTTGATGAAGATGAATTACAAAAGAAACTTGATTCTTTCATACTAATATATGGAGAATAAACAAATGTCAAAGCATGATTTCTATATTAACTTAACAGATGCGAAAGGACGTGAGAATATGTTTTCGGAAGTCACTGATGTCTATGATTTCATTAAACTGAAACTTACAGCCTTAGAACTTCTAATAACACAATGGAATGGATGTCATGAGCAAGAAATGTGCAAATTTCCGTATATGTGTGTAGAAGATTATGAATTGCATCGGATATTTGTTGAAAGTAACAATAAAATAATAAGTTTTGGATTCGGCCTTAAAATAAAAGCAAAGCTAAATAAGATAGATGCCTTCATATTGATAAAAAAGGACGACAGTGATAGTGGAAATACAAAAAAAATTGAAATTAATGCCAAGCATATATCTGATGCTATTGCTATATTAAATCAAGTAACAAAAGAGAAGACAGGATTATACAATGATATAGTATTTGATGATTTAGAGAATATTCCAAGTGAAGAAGGAAAGTATTTGTTCGAATATTTATTATTTGAGGAACCTGCATATATCAGATATGACTACGATAAACAGGCCGCTAAAGGGGAAAAATCCATCGTACATCCACAGTATCATTTTGATATTAATTTCACTAAAGACCACTCTTATAAGTTAGGATTGCCAAAATCTATTGACGAAAACGAATTAAGAAACATTTTTCTTAGTAAAGATTTTTGCAGAATGATTTCTCTAAAAAAGAATAGAATTAATCGTGGTACTAAAAGTTCGTATAATAATAATTTAAAATTTTTGAGAAGATCAAGAGGGCGATATTAAATGAGATTTTCATGTTATTTGAAATATATTCCCATATTATAATCATTAATGAATTTACTACCATGTTCATTAATAGGCAAAGTTCTTTGTCTTTTCGCTTATGTCACAAGCAGTACTTTTATGGCTGTTTTCTGTCGATATTCTTTTTTCAATTTCATTTAATCGAAAACGGAATTTATTGCTAATCACATATTCCATAAATGGAAAGTGACATACCTCATATTGTAATCGCATAACTAAACAGATTTGTCCTGATTGTTCTATATTCCCTTCTGAAAACCGTTTTCGCTTGACGCACAAAAGCCGATTTCAGAAACAGCACAAGCAAAAGAAAAGCCCACAGCGACCACAATGTTATAAATGACACTGCCATCGCCGTGGGCACTTCTTTTATATGCTTGTACCAAAACGGTAAAACCGTTCTTACAACCATTATTTCATTCATAT